>CAZRBW010000006.1:0-58730 GCA_964598395.1 uncultured Roseivirgaceae bacterium | reverse complement strand
CTATTAAGAGCTTGAGATTAATAACTTTCTGACTAGTTGTAAACAGCGAATTAAGAGCAAAGAGTAGCTTTTGGGCAAAAAAAAACCGACGAATGTCGGTTAGTTATTAAGTATTTTAAATTGATGTTATCTGAAGCTGTTCACAGCAACTTGGGTTGAAGTACCATTCGAGAAGAAGATTGTTGCTTTGATATTTGAGATATTGATTGTAGAGTTAGAGTCTGCTTTGAACTCAATGCCTAAACCAAATTCCTTAAGATCATTAAGAGAAACGTTGTCTAAACCCCAGTTGTCATAAGCAGTACCGTAGGCAACTTTATGAGAACCTGTAGCCCAAGGAGCGATTGATGCTTTATTAGCAGATACTAAATCAGATCTATCAGCAGTTTGATTTTTCGCTCCGTCAAAAGATAAAGAAGCAGGGACGAACAATTTAACAACATCGTCATAAATCACTTCGTCAGAACTGCTAGCTTTTTCCATTGTGATTACGACACCTTGAATTTTAGCGTTTCCATCTACTTCGCCTAAAGCAGTGTAATCATTTAAGAAAGCTGTAAACCAGTTAGACTCTTCGTTGATCTCAACATCCATAGTGATGCTAGTAGCACCAGAAGCAGTAGCGATTGTTTCGCTGTTCACTTTAGTAATTGCAGTTGTAGCATTCAATCCTGAGAACTGAGCTGTAGCACTGAAAGTGATTAGAGAAGCGATTACTAGAGCGGATGTGAAGATGTTTTTCATTTCTTTCTGATTTATGATTCAAATATAGTAGGTTCATTTCGATTACGCAAACGTTTGTGACAAAAAAAATGTCGTTCGCGCCTTAAAATTGTCGTTTGTGTCAATAAATCGCTCTATTAAATATAAAAGGCCTTTAGGGATATCCTAAAGGCCTTTTTATTGTCGTTGATGCAGCGGTGCTGAAGAAAATATTTTCAATTTTTTTTCAAATATTTTTTGAATTCGTAATCATAAGCATTTTTTTGATCCTTTTCATGTTGTTCATGCCAAGTAAGCTCCCATTTATTACTATCTATTTTAGGGAAGAATGCGTCCCCATCGAACTCCGCTTTTATTTCTGTAAGGATTATTTCGTCTGCAATATCTATGGTTTGTTCATACACTAGAGCGCCTCCTAATATCATCAATTGTGCTAAATTGAGTGACGCTGCAATAGAAATTCCTTCCTCGATACTATTGGCTACAAAGTGACCTTCTGGAACGACATAGTCTTTGTTGCTTGTGATTACAATGGAAGTGCGACCTGGTAAAGCACCTCCCATAGATTCGAAGGTTTTGCGACCTAAAAGTAAATAGTGCCCCATAGTTGTGGCTTTGAAAAATTTCAAATCGGCGGGCATATGCCAAATCAATTGATTGTCTTTCCCAATTACATTATTAAGTGAACACGCAACCACTATCGTCTTTTTCATAAATTATAACCATTTAGGAACTCTTTAACATTCATTTTCTTCCTCCCCTCCATTTGTATTTCTTCTAGAATTACCCATCCATCTTTACAAGCAATTTTGATATAGTTTTTGTTGTCTGTTTCAATATATGCGGGAGGGTTGTGTTGATTAACTACCTCAAATGATGCCTTATAGATTTTATAAACGACATCTTTGACTCTTGTCCATGCTGTTGGGTAAGGGCTTAAGCCTCTAATGAAATTATAAATTTCCTCAGCCGATTTTGTCCAGTCAATTTCACACGTTTCTTTGAATATTTTAGGGGCTTTTGGTAAATTCTCAGTATACACTTGCGGCTTGCTTTCAACTCTATCTTCAGCAATTGCTTCTACAGTTTTAAGAACCAAAGTACCTCCTTTGTGCATCAATCTTTCATAAAGGCTTCCTGCATCATCATCTTCTGAGATTGGTTCTACTTCTTGATAAATTACTTCTCCAGTATCGATTTCATGTTGCAGAAAAAATGTTGTCAATCCAGTTTGTTTCTCACCATTGATAATTGCCCAATTAATAGGTGCAGCTCCGCGATAGGCCGGAAGCAAGGAGGCATGCAGGTTAAATGTTCCCATTTTTGGACAACTCCAAACGCTTTCAGGCAGCATTCTAAAGGCTACAATGATCTGTAAATCAGGATTTATTTCTTGTAATTCGTTTTGGAATTCTGCACTTTTCAGATTTGTTGGTTGTAGAATTCGCAGTCCTGCCTGCAATGCATATTCCTTGATAGGAGAGTAGTTGACCTTCCTCCCGCGTCCTTGAGGCTTGTCTGGCGCCGTAACGACGCCAGCTACTTGCCAACCATTTTCTACTAGTATTTGCAAACTTGGAACTGCAAATTCTGGTGTGCCGTAAAAAACTATTTTCAAATCTTTATTCATACAGCACAAAGGTAGGTTTTGCAGATACCTTATTCCAACAAAAATTTATTCTATACCAAATGGCATTCTATTCATGCCCATTCTGCCATTGCTCAATACAAGCAATACATCTTGAATAGCCAATATGTTTTCTATTGGATTTGAATTCACAACGATCAAATCTGCTTCGAAGCCTGCTTCAAGTTTACCTGTTTTGTCAGCAATACCAAGTAGTTTGGCAGCATTTACAGTAGATGTCCGAATTGCTTCATAAGGAGAAAACCCCATTTCTACGTAGAAAGTGATTTCATGACTTACTCTTGTTAAGCTGTATGGTCCATATCCAGTATCGGCTCCGGTTACTATTGTTACGCCCAATTCACGTGCTTTTAATACAGTTTCTTTTAATGCGGGTAGCATATGTCTGCCACGATTTCTTAATATAGGATCATCATAATCGCCACCTGGTTGGGTCAAATCATATACTGTACTAAATGTAGGAACTAAATAACAGCCCTTTTCTTTCATAAGTCTCAAGGTTCTTTCACTCAAATAGGTACCATGTTCAATACTCAACGCTCCAGCTTTTACAGCGGCATAAGCACCTTCATCGCCATGAGCATGTATTTGTACGGGCACGTTTCTTTTAGCCGCTTCGTCAATTACAATTTTTAATTGAGCCTCTGTGTAGGTTTGTTTTCTTGGGTCAGTATCGGGAAGTCCAGCTCGCTCGGTACCTCTCGTTTTAATCACTTGTACTCCACGATCAATGTTTACATTCACCAAAAGTTTTAATGCTTCCTCGGTTGTAACTCCATCGAAAAGGGCAGCAAGTTCTGGGTCGGCCAATACAGTATCGCCCAAATCTGGAGAAACAAATACACCGCAAGGCACCATGTCTGGCCCAGCAATGCGTCCTTCATCGGCAAGTCGTTTTATGCTCACATCTTGAAAAAATGGCACGCTTGAACTTCTTACAGTTGTTACACCTGAATGCAATGCTCTTCTGGCAGCGGCAAGGGAATTCAAATGTGTATGGGCATCCATCATGCCCGGTAAAATATAACGTCCTTCTAAATCTATGACTTCATATCCGGTAGGAGCTGAATTGTTGTTGGGCACTAGTCGTTCGATTTTACCATTGGAAACAAGCACCATTGTATTGTTCGAGATTCGTTCATTCACAGCATCTACTACATGACCATTTATTAGGGCATATTTTTTTTGAGGAATCGGCTGTGAATGTCCAACAAATGCAATAAAGCATAAAACAAGGGTGGAAATAATTGCTCTTTTCATAATAGTTTAGGGTTGTGGTTATTTCCCTAATGTACTAAGAAAAGACATTAAACAATATGTAAATTCGTCAAATGGTAATCACAGCTTTAGGCAATTAAGGATACAGTAAATATTTGCTTCTCAAATTTTGATAGGTTTTTAAGTCTGGTGACCAGCTGTTTCGGATCTCCTCTGCAGACTTACCGTCAATAATCTGTTGTTTTAATACCTTGGTGCCGGCAAGATTCACAAAGAAATTGTTGAAGAAAGCTTCACCTTTACCTGATTTATTGTAAAAGCTGATGAGATACTCCAAATCTAATTTGGCGGGTGGATTAACCTCCCGCAGATCCAAGCCATAACAAATTTTATTCTCGTGAGGTGGGTTTTTCGACATGCCCTCAATGCTTACAGGTTTAAAAGAAAACTGACCATATTTTTTATCAGGGAAGCCTATTATTTGAAAAGGCTCCATTGTTCCTCTTCCAACCGAAATATCTGTTCCTTCAAAGAAACATAAGGAGGGATAAAGTCTAACAGATTGGTAATTTGGTAAATTAGGACTGGGCTTTATAGGCAGCTCATATTTACTTTGGTGGGTGTAATTTTTGGCTTTAATAATAGTTAGGTCTGTTTTCACACTTTTTGCCAGCCATCCCTCTCCATTTATCATTTTGGCAAGTTCGCCGACCGTAAGTCCATGTACCACAGGAATCGGATGCATTCCTACAAATGATGAATGCTGCATTTCCAAGACTGGACCATCCACATAATCTCCCAAAGGGTTTGGTCGATCTAATACCATAAATGGAATATTTTGCTCAGCAGCTGCTTCCATCGCATAATGCATAGTGCTTATATAGGTATAAAAACGAACACCAACGTCTTGAATATCAAAAATCAAAATGTCAATTCCTTCAAGTTGTGCCTTGCTTGGTTTTTTGTTGGAGCCATAAAGTGAGATTATGGGCAGGCCAGTCTTTGTATCAGTGCCTGATTTCACCGATTCACCTGCATCAGCATCTCCTCTAAAGCCATGTTCTGGCGCAAATATTTTCCGTATTCTAATGCCTCTTGTTAGCAATGAATCTACCAAGTGCGTTTGGCCAATGGTTGAAGTATGATTCACAATCATTCCTACATTTTTACCTTGAAGCATGGGTAAATATTCGTTCATTTGCTCCGCTCCAGTTTGAATTTGCTGTGCGTTTACTTGAAAAGTAATGAGTAGCGAAATTATTATTCCAAGGAATGACTTAATCATGGGGTAGTTTTTGTGAAATTTAGCAATTTTGATTCCTAATATATTCAAAAATTGAATTTAGCATTTTTTATAGCGCAGAAAATAAGCATTAAGGGGAGCGGTAAATTTTCTGCTCTTGTTTACCGTATCGCCGTTGCAGGTATAGCAATGGGAGTTGCCATTATGCTCGTTTCTTTTTTAATTTTAGATGGTTTTCGAAATGAAATCAAGCAAAAGATTTTCGATTTCTCTGGTCATGTACATGTAAGTAAATTCACCTTATCGGGTTCTTTTGAGGAAAATCCCATAAATAATTTAGATAAATGGCAAGAGCTGGAAGATTTGCCTGCTGTAAATCAGGTAATTGAAGTTGCTTCCAAACCTGCCTTATTGCGGGTGGATGACGAAGTAGAAGGGATTGTAATCAAAGGTTTGCCCGCCCATTATAAGGTGGAAAATTTTCAGAAGTATATTAAACAAGGAAACTTCATTCAATTCGATTCGACTGGTTACACCATGCAAGTGCTCATTAGCGAGATTTTAGCTCGCCGAATGAGGCTTGAGTTAGGTATGAATGTAAATGCATTTTTCTTTCAAGATCCACCAAGAGCTCGCAGGTTGGAGATTGTAGGAATTTATTCTACTGGCTTTGAGGATTTTGATAAGCAAATTATCATTGGCGATATCGGGATGATCAGGAGATTGAATGACTGGACTGAAGATGAAGCTGGAGGAATGGAAATTTACCTCAATTCCGAAGAGGACATTCCCTCAGTAATTGCTCACTTGGAAGATTGGGCTGGATACGAATTTTACTTCGAAAGCATCAAGCGAAAATATTTAGAAACTTTCGATTGGCTTCAGATTATAACTAATAATGTAAATATATTCTTAGGACTAATTCTATTTGTTGCTTGTTTCAACATGGTTTCGGTTCTCTTTATTATGATTATGGAGCGCACCAATATGATTGGTATATTGAAGGCAATGGGAGGGGAAGATCAACTTATCCGCAGAGTTTTTTGGGTATTGGGTTCTCGGATTTTATTCAAAGGAATATTAATTGGCAATTTGATCGGCTGTAGCCTAGCCTTTATACAATACAAATGGCAAGTGATTAAGCTAGATCCTGAAAACTATTTTATGGAGTTTGTTCCTATTCAGTGGAGCCTATTGCCTATTATTTTGATCAATGTAGTTACGATCCTCCTAGTGCTGTTCTCCTTATTCCTTCCGCTTCGCAGGGTTACCCAAGTTCAGCCTGTTCAGTCAATTCGCTTTGACTAGTTGTCTGATAATCTCTAAACAAACTTCTGATCTTCATTTGGATAACACCCATAAAGGCTTCCTTGAAAATTCCTGTCGACATCTTTGATTGGCCTTTTGTGCGATCTGTAAATATGATAGGTACTTCTTTTATTTTGAAACCATATTTCCAAGTGGTGAATTTCATTTCGATTTGAAAAGCATAACCTACAAACTTAATTTTATCTAGGTCAATAGTTTCCAAAACCTCCCGCTTATAGCACTTGAATCCAGCAGTGGTGTCTTGTATATCTAATCCAGTTACAAAGCGAACATAATAACTTGCGAAGTACGACATCAATACCCTGCCCATTGGCCAATTGACCACATTTACTCCATTTATATAGCGCGAACCCACACTCATATCAAAACCTTCAACAGCACAAGCATTATGTAAGTGAATAAGGTCTTCAGGATTGTGCGAAAAATCAGCGTCCATTTCAAATATAAATTGATAGCCATTATCAAGTCCATATCTAAAACCAGCAATATAGGCTGTACCTAAACCTTGTTTTCCTTTTCTTTCAAGGATAAAAAGCTTATCCGAAAACTCAGTTTGTAGTTTTTTGACGATTTCAGCGGTTCCATCTGGCGATCCATCATCTATAATCAATACATGAAAGAGTTTAGGCAAGGACATTACCTTTCTGATAATGGCCTCAATATTTTCTTTTTCGTTGTATGTGGGTATCAGAACTAGGGAATCGCTCATTAGACTATTTTGAGTGTGTAAACTCCATTTCCAAAAATATTCATTTTTTCAATGCTGTTGCCAATTTTCTTTCACAAGATATTTCGCTTACTTGATACGGCAAAACAAACCTTGAAACAGATTGAATAATCCTTGTGTTTTTCTTGATCGTGATGGAGTGCTTAATCAAGAGCGTGGCGAATATACTTATAAAGTCGATGATTTTATTGTTCCAGAAGAAGTGTTTCCTTGCTTGCAAAAACTCAAAAATGCAGGCTTTCAATTAATTGTAATAACCAACCAAGGAGGAATTGCAAAAGGGATTTACACAAAATCTGATATTTACAATTGCCATCTTAAACTCCAAAGAGAAGCGGGAGGACTAATCGATGCTATATATTATAGTCCATACCATCCCGATTACACCAATTCTTTGGGGCGCAAGCCAGGAACATTGCTTTTTGAACGTGCTATGGGCAAATACAAAATAGATCCAGCCAAATCTTGGATGATTGGCGATCAATTAAGAGATCTACAACCTGCTGAAAAACTCGGCATCAAAGGAATCTTAATAAATGATAAACTTAATTCCCTACCTTACTTTTCAGCTAAATCATTGACTGATGCGACAAATTTTATTCTGAACTTTTAGGTGCGTAGCCTAGTGTTTTCAACATAGACTCACTTACCTGCTCAGGAGCAAAAAGTTTGTAATTGAATTTTCCATCTTTGTCTCTATCAATGATCACATGCTTAGGAGCGGGAATTAAGCAATGCTGAATTCCACCATAACCACCAAGTGATTCCTGATAAGCACCAGTATGGAAAAAGCCTAGATACAATTGTTCTGAGTCTTGAATTTTTGGCATAAACACCTCAGAAGTATGGGCCTCTGAGTTGTAGTAATCCATGCTATCACAAGTTAAGCCACCCAAGTTCACTCTATGGAAAGGATCTTCCCATTTATTGACAGCCAGCATTATGTATTTCTGGTTGAGCCCCCAAGCATCTGGTAAATGTGTAATAAATGAGCCGTCGATCATATACCAAAGTTCCTTATCATTTTGGAGTTTTTGATCTAGAACTGAATACAACACCGCACCGCTTTCGCCTACAGTATAGCTGCCAAATTCCGTCATGATATTTGGAACTGGCACAGCATTTTTCTGGCAAATCCACTGAATATTTTCAATGATTTGATCTACCATATATTGATAATCGTATTCAAATGTTAAGCTGGTTTTGATTGGGAAACCTCCTCCAATGTCAATTGTGTCCAAATCAGGGCAAATTTTCTTAAGCTCGCAGTATTTGTACATAAATCTGCTTAGCTCACTCCAGTAATAAGCGGTGTCTTTAATTCCTGTATTTATAAAAAAGTGCAATAACTTAAGCTTCGCTTTTTTGCTAGGCTTTATTTTCTCTTGATAATGTTGCACAACATCATTGTAGCGGATGCCAAGGCGGGAGGTATAAAACTCAAAGTTTGGCTCTTCATCTGCAGCCATCCTTATCCCAACTTGGTAATTTCCTTTTACATTTTTCTCGTAGTAATCAAGTTCTTTCAGGTTATCTAAAATCGGAATACAACGAGAAAAACCATCATTCAACAGGCCGCTTATATACTCTGTGTACAATGGTCTTTTAAAACCATTACAAAGGATGAAAATATTTTTACTGATTTTGCCTTCCTCATGCAATCTCCGGATGATTGGAATATCAAAAGCACTTGAGGTTTCGATATGAATATCATTTTTGAGAGCTTCCTCCATTACAAAGGAAAAATGGGATGATTTGGTACAATAACAATAGGTATATGTGCCTTCGTACTTCCTTTTCTTGATGGCGTTTCTAAAGAACCGTTTCGAATTTTGGATATTCTGCGATATACGCGGAAGGTAGGTTAGTTTTAGTGGAGTTCCATACTCTTTTATGACGTCCATTAGCGGGACATCATTAAAAAATAACTCGTTCTCTTCGACTCTAAATTCCTGTGTAGGAAAATCGAAGGTTTGCTCAATCAAATCAATGTAACTTTTCATCCTTTACGTATATTCCAAAATTGAAAAAGACTGCAATAATGGCCAATTTTTAACATCTTTGCAAAATGAGACCCATAAAATTAATAGAAGTTAAGTCAGAAATAGCGGCAGGCACCAGAGGAGCAAGTTTAGGTGTAGATGCTTTGAAAATAGCTAGCTTGGATAAAAAATCTACCTTTTTCGCTGAATATGACCCTATTAGTGTAAAAGATGAAAATGATATGCTCTACAAAGGGAATATTTTTCCTTTTGCAAAATACATAGATGGCGTATTTACAATGCTCGATAGAGTTTCTGCGACAGTAAAAAAAGAAAGACTAAAAGGCAAATTTCCTATCATTCTTGCTGGAGATCATTCAACTGCTGCTGGGACTATTTGCGGTTTGAAAGCTGCTGCACCTGATAAAAGATTAGGAGTGATCTGGATTGATGCACACGCTGATATGCATTCGCCATACACAACACCGTCTGGCAATATGCACGGAATGCCACTTGCCATGGTTTGTGGCTTAGATAATTTGGATTGCAAAGTGAATGATATTGATGAAGTAACTAAAAAGCATTGGGAAAACATAAAGGAGATTGGAATTTCAGGCCGAAAAATTAATCCTTCTGATATTGTTTTCATGAGCGTAAGATCTACCGAGGCTCCAGAAGATTTTCTGATTGAAAAATACAAAATTCCGAACTTTTCCATCCGTGATATAAATAATAGAGGAATTTCAACGGTTTGTAGAGAAGCCCTTGAATACCTAAATGATTGCGAACAAATATACATATCCTTTGATGTCGATAGCCTAGATTCTCATATTTCATCGGGTACTGGTACGCCTGTAGAAAATGGATTGAGTATTGATCAAGCTATGGAAATGAATAAAGAGTTGATAAAGGACAAGCGAGTTTGCTGCTGGGAAATAGTGGAAGTAAACCCAACTTTCGATCATGAAAACGTAACAGCCGAAGCTGCTTTTGATATTCTTGAAGAAACCACCAAATCGCTAGTTAGCAATTTCTAGTATCAATAATGTGATATTAAGCATCATAATTGAAGCATTTGACCTATTAAAATTAATCTGATGAATATAGATTCTTTACTTAAAAAAAGTATTTCTGACGCATTCAAAGCTGCCTTTGACGCTGAGCTAGATATATCTGAAATTGGACTTCAGGAAACTCGAAAGGAGTTTGTTGGAAGTCATACCTTTGTAACTTTTCCCTACGCAAGACTATCAAAGAAGAACCCAGAAGAAACTGGTAAGATTCTGGGTGAATATCTTGTTGAAAATATTGATGAAATAAAAAGCTTCAATGTAGTAAAAGGCTTTCTAAATATTGAATTGAGCGATACTGTTTGGCTCAGTCTTATTGCGGAGATTCTGGACACGCCTCATTATGGCATTCATCCTCCCGCTAATAAAAAGGTGCTAGTTGAGTTTTCATCTCCCAACACCAACAAGCCACTCCATTTAGGGCATTTACGCAATAACTTTTTAGGCCATAGCATTTCTCAAATTCTAGTAGCCAATGGCTATGATGTAAGTATGAGTAATCTTGTGAACGACCGTGGAATTCATATTTGCAAATCAATGCTAGCCTATATTCGCTATGGAAACGGCGAGACACCAGAATCAAGCCAACTCAAGGGAGATCATTTGGCAGGTAAGTATTATGTGAAATTTGATCAAGAGTATAAAAAGGAAATTGAGAAGTTAGTTACCAATGGAATGGAGGCCGAACAAGCCAAAAAGAAAGCTCCAATCTTACTCGAGGCTCAAGAGATGCTACAGAAATGGGAAGCAAACGATCCGGAAGTAATTTCACTTTGGAAAAAAATGAATGGCTGGGTTTACGATGGGTTCAACAAGAGTTATGAAACCATGGGAATTCATTTCGATAAGTATTATTACGAATCGGAAACGTATTTACTTGGGAAAGATATTGTAGAAGAAGGGCTAGAAAAAGGAGTCTTTTTCAAGAAGGATGACGGCTCGGTTTGGGTGGATCTTACGGACGAGGGGATGGACGAGAAATTAGTTCTTCGAGCAGATGGTACTTCGGTATACATCACCCAAGATATGGGTACTGCTGATTTGAAGTATGGAGATTTTAAGTTTGAAAAATCAGTATATGTAGTTGGTAATGAGCAAGATTATCATTTTAAGGTTTTGTTTTCCATTCTAAAAAAATTGGGAAGAAGCTATGCGGATGGATTGTACCATTTGTCATACGGAATGGTAGACTTGCCATCTGGTAAAATGAAATCGCGGGAGGGAACTGTAGTGGATGCGGATGATCTAATGCAAGAGATGTTGGATACCGCAGAACAGCATACCAAAGAACTGGGCAAAGTGGAAGGTTTTGATGAAACAGAGGCAAAAGAGCTATATAGAAAGTTAGGGTTGGGCGCAGTCAAATTCTATTTACTCAGAGTAGATCCTAAAAAGAGAATACTATTCAATCCTCAAGAATCTGTTGAATTTCAAGGATTTACAGCTCCATTTATTCAATATACTTATGCAAGGATTTCTTCTATCCTGAGAAGAGCAAAACAGTTGGAAATAGAAACAGGTTCTGAAATAGTAAAGACCCAACAGCATTTGGCAGCTGAAGAAATTGACTTGATTAAAGTGATTTCAGACTATCCAACCAAAATTGCTCTGGCAGGTGAAAATATGGATCCAGCTGTGATAGCACAGTACGCGTATGATTTGGCGAAAGAATACAACCGCTTTTATACGGTACATTCTATATTCAAAGAAGAAGATACTGCTGTAATGGCGATGCGAATTGCACTATCGAGCCAGGCAGCCAAAACAATTGAGAGTGCTATGTTGTTGCTAGGTATTGAGGTACCTGAACGTATGTAGTTCTTTGTTTTGATAAGAGGGTTAGATTCCTTATATTTAAGATATTACGAAATGTATTATTCATTTTTCGCACAAACCAAAAATCTGGAGCTATGAAAAAGGTGCTATTATTATTTACGGGAGTATTGCTCGCAGTTGCCATATTAGTAGCTAGACCAATGCTAACTTCCAAAGTGATTGAAAATAAAGATAATATTAAGCCAATGACCTCCTTTTACGATTTTAAAATGCGTTCAATTAATGGTGAGGAAATTGATTTCACCGAATTTGAAGGCAAGAAGGTTTTAATAGTTAATGTTGCTTCCAAATGTGGATACACGCCACAGTATTCGGATCTTCAGAAACTTCATAAGGAATACGGCGATAAGGTTGTTGTACTAGGTTTTCCTGCCAATAATTTCGGTGGGCAAGAGCCAGGTAGCAATGAGGAAATCGCTGAGTTTTGCGAAACGAATTTTGGTGTTTCTTTTCGGATGTTCGAAAAAGTTTCTGTAAAAGGAGTTGACAAACACCCACTATACAGATGGTTGTCGGACAAATCACAAAATGGCTGGAACGATCAAGAGCCAACTTGGAACTTTTGCAAATATCTTATTAATGAAAACGGTGAACTTGTTAAGTTCTATCCTTCGTCTGTGAATCCTACTAACGAAAAAATAATTAAAGATATTACAAGCTAATATTCACAAATCCAATTTAGATTGAGCCAGACTAGTTTCTGGCTTTTTTATGCAAAATAGATTTTACTAATACGGCTCCATTTTCTTAGAATATCAGTTACAATTACCACAATTGATATAAGAGCAATTAAGGAGATGTTTTCGTAAATCATTTCACCTTCAATACTTCTTTTTATGATAATGCCAATGAAAGCCCAAATCACTACCAGGCTGAAAATAGCATCTTTCCTCATCTGAAGCATTGCAAGAGCTAGGGCAGCACCAATAACTATCAAGATTTTAGCCCAAAGTGCTTCTGAGATTCCTGCGCCTTCCCATCCACGATCAACTAGAACGGCTGTTGCATTTGCAATGGTTGCTATTGAAATCCAGCCCAAATACATACTAAAAGGAACATGTAAAAACCATTTTAGAGTAAGATTCCCTTGAGGAATGCCTACATTAATGGCGATAGTAATTTTGAGGAGCAATAATAATAAAATAAGCATAATCGCCAGTGAGAGCAATGGCATTTGATAGTGCCATGCGAAAATCCACGTTGCATTTGCTAAACAAGTGAGGCAAAATAGAAATCCCATTTTTTGTATAAATACCCCTTGTGGTTTGCGAATTACCGTGCTTTGGAAAATCAAATAGGCAATCAAACTAAGATAAATTAATCCCCATATAGAAAAAGTAATTCCAGCAGGTACAAACATATTGGGATAAAAAGCAGAAAGCTCACCTGTATTGTAGCCATTTATTGGAAGTCCATTAGCTAATGCATTTATAGCAACCATTCCTATAAAACCGATAATGCAAAGGATATGAATGGCAAATCTATTTTTTGAATTCTGGGTATTCATATGGTTGGAGGTTTAATTCTTAAATACAATGTAGGAAATAAAATCTATTGAGAATGTATCTTTGCCCTAATATGAAAAAATGGATACAAGCAGCCAGATTGCGGACCCTCCCGCTTGCTTTGGCCTGCGTGGGAATGGGTGCAATTTTAGCGAAATTTGAGGGCTTTTTTGATTGGCTGATATTTTCCTTTTTAGTGCTAACTACGATATTGCTGCAAGTACTTTCCAATTTCGCCAATGATTATGGTGATTTCGTAAATGGTGCTGATAACAATGAAAGAACTGGTCCTCCTAGACTGGTACAATCAGGCGATATAAGTGCTAAATCAATGAAGAATGCCATCGTCCTTTTCTCCATTTTGTCTTTTATTTCAGGTTTATTACTGCTTTATTATTCTGTTGGTTTTCAGCAAGTAGGCTTTTATGTCTTTTTAGGTTTTGGAGTTTTGGCAATTTATGCCGCCATTACCTATACAGCGGGAAAGAATCCATATGGATATATTGGTTTAGGGGATATTTCAGTTTTCTTGTTTTTTGGTCTTTTAGGTGTTTTAGGTAGTGCTTATCTTTTTACAGGTGGTTTCAATCCAACCAATATGCTTCCGGCAATTTCTTGTGGGTTTTTCTCAACCGCAGTTCTTAACCTTAATAATATTAGAGATATTGAGTCTGACATGAAAGCGGGAAAGAAATCAATACCTGTAAGAATCGGGAGAGAAGCCGCCGTGAAATATCATAAAATTTTGATAGTTTTAGGTGTTGTGTGCGCTTTGGGTTTCATGATAATTAATTATCAATCAGTATTTCAATTCGTATTCGTTTTGGTAATTCCTCTTTTCTTTCGAAATGTCATGGCTGTTCAGAATTTAAAAGTAGCTGAAAAGCTTGATCCTTATCTTAAACAATTGGCAATTAGCACCTTAATTTTTGTAATTCTCTTTGGCTTTGCCTTGCTATCTGGAATTTAATTGTATAAATTATGGTCGTGTATTAAATTATTATGAACTAAAAGATTAAATAATTTATTATGCAATTGTTGATATCTCTTTAGATTTATTTTTTTAAAAATTATTACATGGCAGCTAAAAAATCATCCGTAAATATAGCATGTGTAACATGCGGGAGTCGTAAGGATTCCTTGTTTGGGAATTTGTGTGTTGAAGATTTAGAATCTCTAAGTGATGGAAAATCATGCGTTACATATAAAAAGGGACAAACACTTTTTTATGAAGGAACAAGACCAATGGGTTTGTTTTGTATAAATAGTGGGAAAGTTAAAGTTTATAAAATGGGTTCTCAAGGCAGGGAGCAAATTGTTAGACTTTCCAGTTCTGGAGATTTTTTGGGATATAGAGCCTTGCTTGGAGAAGAGTTTTATAGCGCATCAGCTACAGTTTTAGAAGACGCTGCAATTTGTTTTATACCTAAAAGTAATTTTTTAGAACTCCTCCGAACCAATCCAGCCTTTTTTAGCAGTTTGACCAAAAGTATTTGCCATGAATTAGGAGTAATGGAGGAGCAGATGGCCATGCTTGCGCAAAAATCAGTTAGAGAAAGATTAGCAACTACTTTAATAATGCTGAAAGAATCATACGGCATCGAAGGAGATGAAAGCATGCTAATAGATATTGCTCTTTCACGCGAAGATATTGCCAATATTGTAGGTACAGCCACTGAAACAGTTATCAGACTTCTTTCTGATTTCAAAAGCAGCAATCTCATTGCTTTCGAAGGAAAAAAAATCAGGGTTCTTGATCCTAAAGGGCTTGTACGAGAAGCTGATTTCTATAAATAGTAATAGTAGAGCCAGCGATTTTCCTGACTATAATCATATAATCCGTTGATAGCCATCATAACCTTTGAGGTAAATTAAATTCATTTTTGTGATGATGTTAGTCCAATTCGACCCCTTTACTATAATTGAATATTAATTCCTAACAACAGGTTATGTACAATATAATAGTCCCCACAGATTTTTCGAACCAAGCAAATTTTGCTTTGCACTTTGCTACTCAGATTGCTCGGCGTACGAATGGTATTGTCCATTTGCTTCATGTTATCGAGGCTCCTGTTGCTCACTCATTCAACACAATGGGTGAAGTGATTAGTGATGAGTATTACAATAATCAATTTATGAGGAAGAGGATAGAAACAGCTAAGGCTATGCTTAGTAAATTCGACAAAGACCCTCATTTCAGAAAAAATAAACTTAGCGCCGAAGTAGTCATAGGAAACCCATACACACATATTTCAAGATTAATTTCCTCCAAAAATGCTGACCTAGTAGTAATGGGTACTAAAGGTGTAGATGGTATAGATGAAATTGTAATAGGTTCCAATGCGGAAAAAGTAGTACGCTATAGCGAATGCCCAGTCGTCACCATAAAAGAAGCTACACACCTTTCTCAGATGAAAAACATTGTGGTGGCAAGTAACTTCGAAGGAGATCAATCTAAAATGGCAAGTCAGTTAGATGTACTATCTAAATTATGTAGAGCAAAGATTCATTTATTAAATGTGAATACTCCAAATAGCTTCCGGCCAACTAGAGAAACAATGAAGAAAATGGAGGAGTTTTCAGCTAATCTAAAAAAAGCACCTGCAGCAATTCATATTTATAATGACTACCTAGAGGAAGAGGGTATTCGAAATTTTGCCAAGGATAATAATATGGACATGATTCTGATGGGAACGGCAGGACGAAAAGGACTTCTTCATTTGCTCACTGGTAGCATTGCCGAAGATGTAATTAATCATGTAAACCTTCCAGTTTGGGCTTTCCCAATCAAAAAGTCAAAATCTTAATAAAATGGGTCGGGTTTTAATTATTGTTGATAGCCAAGAAATGTCGGCGAATGTACTTCGTTTAGCAGTGAATGGAATCAAGGAAGGCCGTGAACATTTATATGTAGGTTTGTTAATCAACCAATTTCAAAACTCAGCAGTAAAGCAGAGTGAATCGATAATGTCTTCAAATCCAAGTTTTTCTGAAAGTGATGAAAAGACAATATTTTTGGGTAATTCCTTCCAAAATGATTTCTTAAATGAAGGCATAGCTACCAAAGTGTGTTTTGGTGAATGTCTCAATACTAAGGAGATTGTAAAAGAAACTGCCTTTGCCGATCTCCTAATTATAGATTGTAATACGTTTGCTGATTATTTATTGGAGAAAGATCGATTTCAGTATTTGAGAGGAGTTTTTGAAAAATCGCAATGCCCACTTTTGGTAATTCCTTCTAATTTTCAGGATTTCCATGAAATTATAATTCTTAAAGATCCAGAGGAAAAAGTAGTGAAGGCAGTTAAATCTTTGAAAAGCACTTTAACGCAAAGTTTGAGAAATGCAGAAGTGTCTTTAATTGGTAAAGTGCCAAATGAAGAAGAAGAGTTTCAAGATGAGAAAAGGCTAATGGACTTTTTGAAGCAATATTTTAGGAATGTTGGAATTATGTTGACTCCTAATGAGCCCTTTGAAAAGGTAGCTTCCGACCTAATAAAGAAATCACAAATGCCACTTGTGGTAATGGCAGGTTTTGATAAAAATAGAATAGATAATTTAATCCTCCCGCTTATTAGCAAACAATCCAAGCAAGATATTTCTTTTTATATTGAGAATCCCTTTTGACTTTTAGCGTATTTGCTTCAATATTTGCCTATGGCAAAAAAGAACGACTGGAAAAAGCGGGAAGGAGTAGTTTTTTCTACCAATCCAGATTTTGAATATCAAGCTGAAAATGACTCACCATTTGCGGCGCTTGCTGGCTCGAAGCAAGATTTGCGTGTGCAGTTGGACAAAAAGTCTCGTGGAGGCAAAAAGGTAACACTTATCACCGGTTACGTAGGGAATCCGATGGAATTGCAAATTTTGGCCAAAGAGTTGAAATCAGCCTGTGGAGTAGGAGGAAGTGCAAAGGACGGTGAAATTCTCATACAGGGAGATTTCCGTGACAAAGTACTAGAACTCCTACATGCCAAAGGATACAAAGCCAAAAAAGTGGGAGGATGATTTAGCTTTTAGGTGTTTCGGCCAAAATACCTTCTACCGTCTGGCTGAATCTTTCATAGTCGGTATACCCACGAGCTGCCAAAAATAATTGATCGCCTCGATCTAAAATTACCGCTGGGAATCCATTAATCCCCCAATTCTCTATTAATTGAAACTCCTCTGAAGCTTTATGCGCCGATTCATCCGCTTGCATAGCATCCTTAAAATAGCTTGGCTCGATGCCAAATCTGCCAATGACATTTGCCATTCCTTCAATATCCTGTGGGGCCATTCCATCGAAATAAATGGCTTTTTGCAATGCTGCCGCAAATTCAATTTGTCGCTCAGGTTGCATCCTTTTTAATATTGCCATTGCCTTAGCGGCAGGAATAGAATCGAAAATCGGACTTTCTTCGCTATTAAGATTTTTGAGAAATGGCTCGCCAAATGTTACTCCCGAAGTCTGCTCTACTTGCTTGTAGGCTTCCTTTATATATGGTGCCACTTGTGCAATCTGCCCAACTCTCGCACCACGAACCATCCCTCCTGAAAGTACTTCAAAAGTAAATTTATCCGAGTTTTCTTTCGCAAACTTCTGAATAACAGGAGAAAATCCGTAACACCACCCGCAAAGGGCATCGTAAGCATAATATATTTTAAACTTCGCCATTTAATAATTTTTTAAACCACGAACATAGTACCTCAATTTAAGGTTCATTGTTCTGATATTTGCCAGTAGGAGGGTGAATTTCCCTTTGATAATAATTTGATAATAATTGTGCTTGCAAAATTCTTTTCTCCTACGCTAAAAGATATATCTTTGCAAGATTAAAAATATGCGCTACGCTAGTTTCTATACTCCACAGCATCACATTCATCATTCCTCTTCCGAGGAATAAGCGCACCATATTACCCAAATACAACCTTTCTTTTTTCGATTTTTCAAAAGAGCAAATAAACCTTTGTTATGTCTAATATATTAAGAGTAGCTATCCAAAAGTCCGGCAGATTGAGTGATGATTCTTTAAAACTTATCAAAGAATGTGGAATCAAATTCAATAATGGCACAGGTAAATTAAAATCAATATCAACAAATTTTCCTATGGAATTTCTCTTTTTGAGAGATGATGATATTCCAGGCTATGTAGCAGATGGCGTGGCAGATATTGGTATTGTTGGCGAAAATGTACTTGTGGAGAAAAAGCGGGAGGTAAGGCTTGAAAAGAAACTAGGCTTCTCCAAATGCAGACTGTCTTTGGCAGTTCCTAAAGGTATCGACTACAAGGGAGTAGAGTATTTCAGCGGTAAGAAAATCGCTACTTCATATCCTGTGATTTTACAGAATTATCTGAACAGCAAATCGATACAATCAGAGATACATGAAATTAGTGGTTCGGTAGAAATTGCTCCTGGTATTGGCTTGGCAGATGGTATTTGCGATATTGTGAGCTCAGGAAGCACATTGTTTACCAATGGTTTGAAAGAAGTAGAAGTAATTTTTCCGTCAGAGGCTGTTCTTATTGCCAACAACGATTTGTCTGATGAAAAGCAACAAACATTAAGGAAATGGCTTTTCAGAATTGATTCAGTATTAGAAGCTGTTAACAAGAAATATATTTTGTTAAATGCGCCAAACAATGCAATTGATAAGATCATTTCATTGTTGCCAGGCATGAAAAGCCCAACCATATTGCCATTGGCTGAGGAAGGTTGGAGCAGTTTGCATTCAGTTATCAATGAAGATGACTTCTGGGGAGTAATCGAAAATCTCAAAGAAGCAGGCGCACAAGGAATTTTAGTAGTACCAATCGAAAAGATGATCCGCTAATCAAAATGAAAGTATTTAAAAATCCTCCAAAACACACCTGGGAAAGTATTCTAGCTCGACCAGTGATAGATTTCAAGCAAATTCGCAAAATCGTGAAACCGATTCTAAATAAGGTTTTGGAAAAAGGCGATAAGGCAATTTTCAAATTTGCAGCAGAATACGACCATGTAGAATTAGAGGCATTGGAAGTAACTGCTGAAGAGATTGCGGATGCAAGTAAAAAGGTAGACACCAAATTGAAGCAAGCAATTGCGGTAGCCATTGCAAATATTGAAAGTTTTCACAAAGCTCAAATTCAAGAAGAGCTCATTATGGATACGATGCCTGGTGTAGAGTGTCGCAGGAAATCTTTGCCAATCCCTAGTGTCGGTTTGTATATTCCAGGAGGTACAGCTCCGCTTTTCTCCACTGTGTTGATGTTGGCAATTCCGGCTCGTATTGCTGGATGCAAGCAAGTGGTAATGTGTACTCCACCAGACAGAAAAGGAAATATTCATCCAGCTATATTATATGCTGCTTCCCAAGTGGGTGTGCAAAGGATATTCAAAGTTGGTGGTGCGCAAGCTATAGCAGCTTTGGCTTTTGGAACAGAAACAATCCCTAAAGTGGATAAAATCTTTGGTCCGGGAAATCAGTATGTAACAATGGCTAAGCAATTGGTGAGTGAGCGTGGTATGGCTATCGATATGCCAGCTGGCCCATCAGAAGTAGCCGTAATGGCCGATGATACGGCAATTCCTGCTTTTGTAGCTTCAGATTTACTTTCTCAAGCAGAGCATGGTAGGGATAGTCAAGTGATTTTAGTTTCCACATCGGAAGCAATGATCAATTCTACTATCCTTGAAGTAGAAAAGCAGTTAGAAAAACTCCCAAGAAAGGAAATCGCTGAAATTGCCTTGGCTTCCAGTAGATTTATTTTAGTGAAGGATGAGCAAACTGCTATCAATATCTTGAATGAATATGCAGCAGAACACTTGATTTTGTCTGTGCTAAATGCCGAGGAAGTTGCATTAAAAATTGAAAGTGCAGGCTCTATATTTTTGGGTAATTTCACACCTGAATCAGCAGGTGATTACGCTTCTGGAACCAATCACACTTTGCCTACTAATGGTTTTGCAAAAGCTTGGAGTGGTGTTTCACTCGACTCATTTGTAAAGAAAGTAACCTACCAGAAAATTACGGCTGAGGGTTTAAAAACCTTAGGCCCGACCATAGAAGTGATGGCAAAAGCAGAAATGCTTCAAGCTCACAAAGAAGCTGTAAGTATTCGATTAAAATACTTGAAGAAAAATGGCTGATATAAAAAGTCTCGTCCGTCCACACTTGTTAGACATTAAGCCATATTCATCGGCAAGAGATGAGTATTCGGGTAAAGTTGGTGTTTTCTTAGATGCCAATGAAAATCCATTCGAACGAGAAAATTATCCTGGAGTCAATCGCTATCCAGATCCGTACCAATATGATGTGAAAGCACTACTTTCTAATTTGAAAAATGTGCCGATTCAGCAGATCTTTCTTGGCAATGGGAGCGATGAAGTTATAGACTTGCTCATTAGGGCATTTTGCGAACCTGGCGAGGATAGTATCATTATCCTCCCGCCCACATATGGTATGTATGAGGTTTCGGCATCCATACATAATATAGGGATAAAAAAAATTCAATTAACATCTGATTTTCAAGTAGATGTAAAATCAATTTTATCTCAAGTAGATAAAAAGGACAAAATTCTATTTATCTGTTCGCCCAATAATCCATCTGGAAATTTACTGAACAGAGCAGATATTTTGGAACTAGCGGGAGGATTTGAGGGCATCATTGCAATTGATGAGGCTTATATAGATTTTGCCGCTGAGGGTACTAGTTTGGTTGGCGAACTGGGCAATTTTCCCAATATGATCGTGATGCAAACACTAAGCAAAGCTTGGGGGTTCGCTGGCTTGCGCTTAGGTTTGGCTTTCGCTTCGGTGGAGATGATCTCTCTTCTCAACAAAATCAAACCACCTTACAATATCAATTTACTCAGCCAGCAAGCAGCTATCGAAGGCCTCAAAAATGCTGAGCAAGTTAAAGACTGGGTGGAAACCTTAATTCTCGAAAGAGAAAAGCTTGCAACCAAGCTGGCTAATCTTGATTTCGTTGAGAAAGTATTTCCTTCGGACGCTAATTTCATATTGGTGAAAATGGAGAATGCTCGTCAGGTATATGAGAAATTGCTTCATAAGTTGATTATTGTGAGAGACCGCTCCAAAGTGGTTTTGTGCGATAATGCACTTCGTATTTCCATTGGCACCGCTGAGGAAAATCACAAACTATTGGATGCCCTAAAAAATCTTTAAACTCATGCGCAAAATTTTATTTATCGATAGAGATGGTACTATAATCATAGAGCCACCGATTGACTTCCAAGTAGATTCATTAGAAAAGCTGGAGTTTTACCCAGGTGCCATTTCAAATCTTCGTAAAATTGCTGAAGAGCTTGATTTTGAATTGGTAATGGTGACAAATCAAGATGGATTGGGAACTGATTCTTTTCCAGAAGAAACCTTTTGGCCAGCCCAAAATAAGATGTTGGATACTCTAAAAGGCGAAGGAATAGTTTTTACCAATATCCATGTAGATCGCACCTTTGAGCATGAGAACGCGCCAACTCGAAAGCCAAGAACTGGCCTTTTGCAGGAATATTTGGACGGATCTGTAGATTTAGCAAATAGTTATGTAATTGGCGATAGAACCACTGATGTGCAATTAGCGCAAAATCTAGGTTGTAAAGCCATATTTATTGGCGATGCAAATTCTGAAGCTGCAATAAGCACTTGGAGTTGGGATGAAATATATGATTTCCTCAAGAATCCAGCTCGTAAGGCAAGTATACACCGCAAGACTAAGGAGACCGATATCAAAATTCTTCTCAATTTGGATGGCACTGGTATTGGCAAAATTTCTACTGGCCTACATTTCTTTGATCATATGCTCGATCAGCTGGCAAAGCATGGAGGAATCGATTTGGAGATTGAGGTAAAGGGCGACCTACACGTAGATGAGCATCATACTATTGAAGATACAGCACTGGCTTTGGGTGAGGTAATCCTCAAAGCATTGGGTAATAAGATGGGCATTTATAGATATGGTTTTTTACTTCCGATGGACGAGGCTTTAGCTCAAGTTGCAATTGATTTTGGCGGAAGACCTTGGCTTGTTTGGGATGCTGAATTCAAGCGTGAGAAAGTAGGAGATATGCCAACAGAGATGTTTAAGCATTTCTTTAAATCCTTTAGCGATACCTCATTGAGCAACCTCAATATCAAAGTAGAAGGTGAAAACGAACATCACAAAATTGAAGCTATATTCAAAGGCTGGGCTCGTGCTATTCGGATGGCAGTAAAGCGGGACAAGGATTTGGCAAATGTACTTCCTTCTACAAAAGGTACTTTATAATACTCAATTAGGTGCTTGATTTGAATGGATTTCAAACTCTATTTTTCAATTATTGAGCTCGAAAAATGAGAGGTCATGTAAGCGAATAACTTTTCTTGAATAGCTCAATAAATTCTGATCTCGCCATTGGTTGAGGATAACCGAGATAGTTTGTCGGGAGGAGTTTAGCAATTGAGCGATTTCTTGATGCGACAGATGATTTTGAATTACAAAGTCATCTGTTTTTTTTGAGCCAAACTCAAGAGCATAATTTTTAAAGAAAGCTTGTAGCTTTGTCTTAATGTCCTTGGAGATATTATTCAAATATCTAGTTTCTAGCTTTTGGGCTTTTTCTTTGAAAATATTATTGACAAATAAGCTAACATTTTGATCGCTATCGTATTGAAATTGTAGTTCTTCTTGATGAATGAAGATAGCCATACACTTTGTCATTGCCTTAGCTGCAATTTGGTATTCAATATTTGGCTGTTGTGTGGAGCCGAAAATATCTCCTCGCTTAAGCAAATCTATAAAAATCTCATTTCCGTTTTGCTCAGTTGCGTAAGATTTTACAATTCCGTAAGTAATGAATATCAAGCCGCTATCCATTAAATCAGCATCTATTGTCTGATTGGCTTCAAATTGAATCTGTTTCCCACCTTTTTGGAGGAGAATCTCAGGAATGAAATCCTGATTTGAAGCGGGGCGAGTTGGCTTTGAAGAGCTGATAAACAAGGCTGCTGATTTTGTTTACCAAAAGTCAGAATTTAGTCTTTCTCTTCGGTTAAGGGTAAGTTAAGGTTTGGTTAATTATAAGCGACCACTAGATGAAAATAAAAGAGCCAGATTTGGAATTTATGGCTCTTTTACTCAATCAAGTTTGTTTTTATTTTCCTTTAAAATCAGGTTTCCTTTTTTCCACAAAGGCGTTCATCCCTTCCTTTTGATCTTCCGCAGCAAATAGCATATAGAAGTTTTTACGCTCAAATTGTAAACCTTCCTCCAAATGTGTTTCAAATGCTCTTTTCACACTTTCTTTCGCCATTTGGGTAGCAATTGGCGACATTGAAGCTACGCTTTTAGCAAGCTTCACCGCTTCTTCCAAATACAATTCTACAGGTACTACTTTGTTCACGAGTCCGTAAGATTTTGCTTCTTCTCCAGAAATGAAATTGCCTGTCAACACCATTTCCATCGCTCGGGCTTTGCCTATTGCTCTTGTAAGTCTTTGTGTTCCTCCAGCACCAGGCATTACTCCAATTTTGATTTCAGGCTGCCCAAATTGTGCCGTTTCCGATGCTACAATCATATCGCAGCTCATGGCAAGTTCGCAGCCACCTCCAAGTGCAAAACCAGACACAGCAGCAATGATAGGCTTGCGTGTTTTATTTATCTGATCCCAAGTGCTGAATTGATCTGTCTTCCACATATCAATGGTGCCTTTTCCAGCCATTTGCTTTATATCCGCACCTGCGGCAAAAGCACGTTCATTTCCTGTGATTATAATGGCTCTTACGGCATCATTTTGATCTAACTCTTTCAATGCATCGCGAATTTCACCCATCAGCTCTAGGTTAAGTGCATTCAATTCTTTGGGTCTATTTAGCTGAATTAGCGCAATGTGTTTTTGATATTCTGGGGTAACGATTATGTATTGCATAGTTATTTTTATTTCAGCTTGAAACTACAAAATGCCTTTCAATTAATCGAGCTATTCCTATAAATCTACAGTTCGGTAAGTACTTCTGTTACTTCGGTTAGATTAAATTTTAGTCCCAATTATCCTCCCGCATATTTGATCCATCAATTCGATAATCAATTTGTCAAAATAAAAGTTAAACCAATAATCAATTTCAATTATGAAAAACTTCATCATCTTATTCTACTTCCTTATTTCTTTCAATGTAAATGCACAAGCGCAAGATCCTTTACAATCATTTGTTAGTCAATATGAATTGGCAGATGATTATACAAAAAAGCGGGAGGTAATCCAGCAATTAGAGCAATTTACAGAAGCAAATGCTGAAAACTGGTTCAGTAGCTATTATACAGCTCTTTTTTTGGCTGAATCTAGCTTTGAAGCCGAAAATCTTTCTGCTAAGGATGAGTTACTTGCTCAAGCAAAAAAATATACCAATATGACAGCAAGTCGAAATGGTGATTTATCTGAACTCTACGCATTACGAGGTTTTATAACAATGGCAGAATTGGCGGCTAATCCTCAAGAACGTGGCCAGTTTATGGTACAAGATGTGGTACAAAGTCTTACAAAGGCGATTGACGAGAATCCTAAAAACCCACGTGCATATTTGTTCCTTGCACAGATGCAATTTGGGATGGCAGCTATGATGGGTACTCCAACCCAACAGGCTTGCGGATATGCAAAGCAATCTTTGAGTATGTACGAAGCAGATGAATCGCCAATAAAATATGGCAAGTCTGAAGCAGTAGAGCTTTTGGCTACAAAATGTAAATAGTCTGAAAAGCTTGAAATTATAAAGCTCAGGTCTAGCGATCTGAGCTTTTTTTGTTTTATTTCCTTGAGTTAGCGTATTAGACTTAAAGTATATTCACCTCAGTTTGCAAGCTAATTCCGAATTTCTGAGCGATGTCATTTTGGATATCTTGAGCTAATTGTAGAATATCTTTGCCGCTGCCTCCGCCATAATTTACCAAAACGAGTGCCTGCTTGGCATGGACGCCAATTTCACCACGCCGATAGCCTTTCCAACCTGCTTGGTCTATCAGCCAGCCAGCAGGTACTTTCACCAAAGCTTCCCTAGCAGGATAGGAGGGTAGATTTGGATATTTTTCTTTTAGTTTTATGAACTGGATTTCTGAGATGATTGGGTTTTTGAAGAAACTTCCTGAATTTCCAATTTTAGCAGGATCGGGAAGTTTGCTTTGCCTAATAAAAATCACTGCATCACTTACGTTTCTTAGGGTAATTTTTCCTTCAAATTGCTCGTCAATTACTTGTTGAATATCTCCATAGCTGATATTGAATGAGTGTTGCTTTTTGAGCTGGAAACAAACTGAGCAAATGATATAATCTCTCTTGTATCGATGTTTGAATACGCTCTCCCTGTAACCAAACTCACAATCACTCGCATCGAAGCGGTGTATTTCGCTACTTCCGATATGGAAAGCTTCCAAATGATCGAACACTTGGACAAGCTCAGCGCCATAGGCTCCAATATTCTGCATAGGTGCCGCACCGCAGGTGCCGGGAATCAACGAAAGGTTCTCAATGCCAGAAAGGTTATTTTCTATACTCCACATCACGAAGGAATGCCATGAAACTCCTGCGCCCACCTTCACCGTTACAGTTGCATTATCCTCCCGCAAAATTTCAATTCCTTGAATGTCAATATGAATAATTAATTCTTCAGGGTCTTTTGTGAAAAGTACATTGCTGCCGCCTCCTAGAATAAGGATTTCATCTTTATTTAAAAGCCCATTGCTTTTCAAAGATTTCAAATCTTCAATTGAATGAACTTCCACAAAGCTTTTTGCAGTGACATCCAACCCAAATGTGTTGAAGTTTTTAAGCGAGTAATTTTTCTTAATTTCTGGCATAACGAGCACAAATATGAGAAAATTTGAAGCCTCAATTTCGCTTATTTAGCAAAATTCTCATCTACATCATATTCCATTTCCTTTTTTACAGCTTGCATTATTTCCTCTCCATAATAAGTCTTCACCACAAATAAAGCCATATCGATACCTGCCGAAATTCCCGCCGCACTCACAATATTGCCTTCGTCTACAAATCTTTTATTTCGGATTACTTGAGAAGTTGGCTCTAATTGTCCAAGAAAATCGAAGCAAGTATGATGGGTCGTAGCGGCTTTGTTTTTGAGTAAGCCAAGCTTAGCCAATACCAAGGAACCAGTGCAAACTGTGAGCACCAACTCAGCTTTTTTTATCAGCTTTTCAATGGTCTTTAATTGGCTTGGGTTTTCTAGAATTTTCCTTGTTCCAATTCCTCCAGGTATCAAAAGAATATTAAAATCCACTTGGAAATCAGCGGCTTGATTTGGGATCACGACCAAATTGCTACGACAATAGACTGGGCCTTGGCGAAAGGAAATGGTAAAGGCATCAATGTCAATTTCGGGTGCGACGTCCTTTACGCAATTGAAAACTTCTAAAGGTCCTGCAAAATCCAACACCTCTACTTCGTCGAAAAGGAGTATGGCAATTCTGGGCTTATTTACGTGAATCATTTATGCTAAAATCAAAAATATCGTTGCGATTGTAATGGCCTGTTACATCCAAAGTCATTCGTTCTTTGATCACTTCATTGGCATCAAGCTCTGCATAGATAATCAATTCTTTATCAAAAACAGGCGGGAGTATGTAATTCCCATCTGGTCCAATCACGCAGCTGCCACCTCTAAGTGTTTGTACTTGAGGGTCATTTTGTAATTGTGGAGGCAATTCAATTCCTTTTGGAAAATCAGCTGCTTTCATAATTTGCCCAATTGCAAGAACATAACATCGACCTTCAAATGCATAATGTCTGCTAGCTATTTCATGTCTCTCGTGCACCATTGGCCATAGTGCCACATGGATATGCTCGCCTGCTTGATGCAAAGCTTGCCTAGTAAGTGGCATCCAATGTTCCCAGCAAATAGCGCCAGTTATATTTCCGAATGGAGACTTTACACTTTTAAGTCCTGCGCCATCTCCATGTCCATAAAGCATTTTTTCAGTGAAAGTGGGCATCAATTTGCGATGGTGATTTTGGATAGTGCCATCTGGGCCAATGATAAACATGCTATTATAGATGGTGCCTTTGCCTCCCAAACCAGAAGAAGAACTTTCGTTGGCTCCTAAAACTACATATACACCAAGTTTGGCTGCCAATTCTTGGATACTTTGCATTTCTTTTCCTCCCGCTTCTATACAATTATGGTACATCTCCAGAAAGGCTTCCTTTATTTCAGGGGCATCCCAAATAGCCACATTTGAACAGTGATCGAGCCAGCTGGGATATCCACAAAGCCAAGTTTCACCAAAGACTATAAGCTCGGCTCCATTCGATTTTGCCTCAATCAAAAGCTCTTTTAATTTGATAATGCTCTTTTCTAAATTCTGAAAGACTGGGGATACCTGTACTAATGCTACCTTTACGGGCTTAAGTTTTTTCATTGAGTAAAAGAAATTTTGCTAAAAAGTAACATAAAAAATTTAATTTTCAGGAATGATTTAATTTATGAATGAACTTCAAATACACAATACTAGAGTAAGGGTAGGCAATAATGTGCGAATAGATATTCCTATTGCGCGACTTCCATCACATACGATGATAGATTTACCTGTTTTTGTATTTCGCGGGAGGGAAGATGGTCCCAACCTTTTGCTAACTGGCGGAGTTCATGGCGATGAAATTAACGGCATCGACATTGTAAAGCGCTTAATTATGGATGAGTCCATAAAAGTAGAAAGAGGAACTGTAATTGCAATTCCAGTAGTGAATGTGTATGGTTTTTTGAATAATTCAAGAACTTTTCCTGACGGAAGGGATCTTAATAGGAGTTTTCCAGGTGCAAAGAGAGGTTCCCTCGCGGCGCAGATTGCACATATTATTATGACTGAAATTCTGCCAATCACGGATATTGGAGTGGATTTTCACACAGGAGGTTCAAAGTTGTCTAATATTCCACAAATCAGAATCGATGCTAAGGATAAAAAGGGAATGGAATACTCTAAAGCTTTTGGTACTCCATTCGTAATAAATTCTAAGATGATTGAGAAGTCGTTCAGAAAAGAAGCCTTTAAACAAGGCAAATCCATTTTGGTATATGAAGCAGGAGAATCTTTACGATTAGACGAACCTTCGATAAAAGAGGGAATGGATGGCGTGTTGAATTTGATGCGTTATTTAGGAATGCTTTCGGGTGACCATGTGGTGAAAGAGCAGAAATATATTACAAGCAGTTCCTGGGTAAGGGCTAGAATTTCTGGCGTATTTAACTCGAGTTGTCAGGATGGAGATTATGTGAAAAAGGGGCAAGTGCTTGCCAGAATTACAGATCCATATGGGACGGTGAAAGTGCCAGTAAAAAGCCCAAGAAATGGATATATTATAGGCCATAACAATATGCCAGTGATTAATAATGGCGATGCTTTATTCCACATTGGTGTGATAGAGTAGCCAAATGAGCAGAGGTTGATTTACTGCTCATTTGGCTCTACAAATAGTATTAGGAGAAGCTTTCCAAAAAGGCTTTTAGCTTATCAATTCGTTCAATTAATTTACCATTCACTTCATTATAATCCGCTTGTGAAAGGAATGGCATATGGACTGAAATATAGAATTTTATCTTAGGTTCGGTGCCCGATGGCCTTGCAGATATTTTACTTCCGTCTTCGAGGAAAAACTGTAATACGTTAGATGGTTCTAACGCTAATGTGGCTGTAGTATTTCCTATTAAATCTTTATCAGTCCCAGCCAAAACGTCAACCACTCGAACTACATTTTTGCCTAAAATTCTATCAGGCATATTTTTACGTAATTTCTGCATTATCGCTTTAATCTCTTCCTCTCCTGATTGGCCTTTTTTGGTTATGGAGATTAGCGCCTCCTTGTAAAAGCCATTTCTCAAATGAAGTTGATCAAGCAAATCGAAAAGTGTTAGATCTCGTGCTTTAGTCCAAGCACCAATTTCTGCTAAAAGTACACAAGCCGATACAGCGTCTTTGTCGCGCACAAAATCTCCGACCATATAGCCATAACTTTCTTCACCGCCACCAATAAACTTTTCAAGGCCTTCTTTCTCACGAATAAGCTGAGCAATGTATTTAAAGCCTGTAAGAGTTTGATAGCACTTCACTTCGAAGAAATTGGCGATTTTTTCGACCAAATCTGTGGTTACTATAGTTTTAACGACAAATTCATTGCCTTTTTTCTTGCCTTTATCGTGTAGGTTTCGGAGTAGATACCAGGTCAACAGAGCGGCAGTTTGATTGCCATTGAGCAATTCATACTTGCCAGATTTGCCAATTGCTGCCACACCTACTCTATCTCCGTCTGGATCGGAGGCAAGTACGATATGTGCACTTACTTTTTCGGCCAATTTGATGGCCATATCCATAGCTGCGGCTTCTTCTGGATTTGGCGATACAACGGTTGGGAAATTTCCGTCGGGTAGTCTTTGCTCTTCAACTACATGCACATTTTCGAAGCCATAGCTTTTTAACGCTTTTGGAATAATTTCGCCAGTTGTGCCATGAATTGGAGAATACACAATTGCCATTCCTGAATGACGACTTACCAATTCGGTATTCTCCTTCAGATTCATTATCTCAGCCAGATAACTTCTATCGAAACTGTCATCAAGGTGATGTAAGAGACTCGAGTTTCCTTCGAATTTGATTTCAGAGATTGAACTGATTTTCTGAACTTCTGCTATAATATTTTTATCGTGTGGTGCTACTACTTGCGCACCATCTTCCCAATAAGCTTTGTAGCCATTGTATTCTTTTGGATTATGTGATGCAGTGAGCATTACACCACTTTGGCAACCAAAATGCCTAATGGCATAAGATACCATAGGTGTAGGGCGTACTTTATCTGAAAAATAAACTTCTATACCATTTGCTGTAAAAACATCAGCTACCTTTTGAGCGAAATACTGGCTATTGATTCTAGAATCATAAGAAATTGCCACTTTCACTTGCTGGTTTGGGAAACATCGAAGCAGGTAATTACTCAAGCCTTGTGTGGCCATCCCAAGTGTGTAAATATTTAAACGATTAGACCCAACTCCCATTATACCACGAAGTCCACCCGTACCAAATTCCATGTCCTTATAAAATGCGTCTATAAGTTCACTTTGGTCTTCATTAGCCATCATTTTGCGTATCTCTGCCTTACTCTCTTCATCAATTGGACTATCCAACCATAATTGGGCTTGCTCTAGTATTTCTTGTTCCGCTTTCATCATCGATAATTTTCTAAATAAGTTGCTAAAAATAAAAGGCTCTCTGCCATAAGCAAAGAGCCTTGGATTATTTTTTATTTAAATATTTGCTTACAAGTTTCCTCTTAGTTCTTGTTCTCTTTCTATTGCCTCGAATAATGCTTTGAAATTCCCTTTTCCAAAGGATTTGGCACCTTTTCGTTGGATAATTTCATAAAATACTGTTGGGCGATCTTGCACTGGTTTGGTGAATATTTGCAATAAATATCCTTCCTCATCTCTATCTACAAGTATATTCAAATCTCTTAGAGGTTTGATGTCTTCATCAATTTCGCCAACTCTTTCGAGTAAGTCATCATAATAGGTGGCAGGGACTTGTAGAAATTCTACACCTCTGCGCCTAAGCTCAGAAACTGTGTGTAAAATATCATCCGTTGCGATGGCAATATGTTGTACGCCAGCTCCCTTGTAGAAATCAATGTATTCTTCAATTTGCGATTTCTTTTTGCCTTCAGCAGGTTCGTTAATTGGGAATTTGATATAGCCATTTCCATTACTTACTACTTTAGACATAAGGGCAGTGTAGTCCGTGGAGATGTCCTTATCATCAAAGGTGATGAGTAAACTAAATCCCATAACTTTTTCGTAAAATTCTACCCAAGTGTTCATTTCGCCCCAGCCTACGTTTCCTACGCAATGATCTACATATTTTAGTCCAAGAGGTTTTATCGGAAAAGGAGAGGACTTAGCTTGGAATTTTGGTAGAAATACGCCCTGATAATTTTTGCGTTCTACAAATGTGTGAATTGTATCGCCATAAGTATGGATGCTTGCCATACAAACTTCTCCATTTTCATCTTTTATTATTTTGGGTTCCATCGCTGGTTTTGCCCCACGCTTTAGGGTTTCATTAAATGAATAAGTTGCATCATCTACCCATAATGCAAGTACTTTTACGCCATCACCATGCTTGGCTACATGGGCTGTAATTTCCGAATCTTCTTTCAAACTGGTAGTTAATACTATCCTTACTTTGTCTTGTTTTAAAACATAAGAGGCTCTGTCACGAACTCCTGTTTCTGGACCAGCGTAGGCAATCAATTCGTATCCAAAAGCCGCCATATAGTAGTAGGCAGACTGTTTGGCATTTCCAACATAAAATTCGATGTAATCTGTGCCGTTTATCGGCAAAAAATCTTGACTCATAGTATTTAGAGTTACAGGTTTAGGTGGATTTTATCTGTTTTGAGGCAATTTACTGATTATTTGATGGACTCTTAAGCAAAAAGAGCCCTTAATTTTGGAAGTTAACAAAAGGCTTGTGAGTTTTGTAGCAAATAAACCCAGATAGCAATAACGATATGGATTTACAGAAACTTGAAGAAGCACTTGATAATATTGTAAGAAAGAAAAACGCTCTTGCAGAGACTGATTATAATGATGAAACGTATGATGATTTGGAAGAGGAATTACATGATTTAGAAGATGATTTGATTGAAGATTATGGTTCTTATCTCGAAGAAATTCTTTCTTCTGTACATGATGAATATTGTCCAGATACGGATGTACTTAGCCCAATCGCTTACTTAGCTAATAGGTACGTGGAGATAGATGGCGGGTGGAATTGTGCCGTAACTGAAGGTGTCTTGGTAGAAGCAGATGATTTTCCGAATAAGGCTGTTCGGATGGTAATTGCTCCCAAACCCCTACGCGTATTTTTAAATATTGGAAATAGCGAAAGAATCGTTGCTTGGAAACAAGGAGAGGCTAAATAAAAGTTGAAAAATATTAAGGCTAAAACCTGACTGAGTAATTGGTTAGGTTTTTTTCTGTCCAAATTTTCAATATGAAGGAATAAAAAAACCGCAAAGAGATTTGCGGTTTTTAGAATATTGAATTTATGATTTTCTCTTACAAAGCAGCAATTGCAGCGTCATAATTAGGCTCGTTGCCTATTTCTGAAACCAGTTCGCTATGAGTTACTTTTCCTTCTTTATCTAGCACAACAACTGCTCTAGCCATAAGACCACTAAATCCTCCATCTACGATTTTCACACCGTAGTCTGTATCGAAACCACGGTTTTTGAAATCAGATAATGCATGCACATTTTCCAATCCTTCAGCTGCACAGAATCTCTTTAGTGCAAAAGGTAAATCTTTGGAAACAGAAAGTACTACTGTGTCCGGAAGGCTACTAGCCTTTTCGTTGAATTTACGAACTGAGGTAGCACATACAGCCGTATCCACACTAGGGAATATATTGAGTATTACGTTTTTGCCTAAAAATTGATTGTCGTTTACTTCTGATAAATCAGCTTTTGTAAGTTGGAAATTTGGTGCAGATGCACCTTTTTGAGGTAATTCACCATTGGTATTGCAGGGCGTTCCTCCTAATGTAATTTTTGCCATTGTATATTATTTTTAAATTTAAGTTTTCTGGTATAGTAGTGTTAACTGCTCAGCAGTTTAATTGTTATCAATTCTTAAATTCATTAATGCTTAAATCAAGAATTAAGCAAAGCCAAGTTTGCTTCTAACCTCAGCAATTTTTGCTTGGGCTATTGCTCTTGCTTTATTTTCGCCTTCGGTTAGTTTTTGTTCTAGTTCGTGGGGATTCTCCATGTAGTAATTGAAGATTTTTCTTGGCTCGGCATATTTATCTAAAAATAAGCCAAGTAACTCTTTTTTAGCATGACCATAGCCAAATCCTCCCGCCTCATATTTCGTTCGCAATTCGCTTGTTTGCTTTGCATCGGCTACCAAGCTGTAGAGCTTAAATACATTACAAGTATCCGGATTTTTAGGCTCTTCTAATGGAGTACTATCTGTCAAAATAGACATCACAGATTTTTTTAAATCCTTTTCATTATCAAAAATATCAATTGTGTTTTGATAGGATTTACTCATTTTCTCGCCATCAGTACCTGGAATGGTTTTCAAATCTTCATTGATTTTGGCCTCTGGTAATACGAAAGTATCGCCGTACAGAAAGTTGAAGCTGCTGGCAATGTCGCGAGTCATTTCCAAATGCTGCTGTTGATCTTTGCCTACAGGCACAAAATCCGCGCTATAAAGAATGATATCAGCTGCCATTAATACTGGATATACGAAAAGGCCTGCATTCACATCGCTTAATCTGTCCGATTTGTCTTTGAACGCATGGGCATTGTTGAGCATGGGAAAAGGAGTGAAGCAGCTCAAATACCAAGTAAGTTCACACACCTCGTTAATGCGCGACTGACGATAAAATATGTTCGTATTGGTATCGAATCCGAAGGCTAGCCAGGCAGCAGCAATAGCATTTACATTTTGTCTGCGAACTTCGGCATCCTTTATGGTAGTGAGTGAATGAAGGTCTGCTATGAAAAAAAGTGAATCATTTCCACTTTGTTTGGACATTTCGATTGCTGGAATGATTGCTCCTAGCAGATTTCCTAAATGGGGTCTTCCCGAACTTTGTATTCCTGTTAAAATCCTCGCCATGTTAATTCTTAATTTGGATGCAAATTAATAAAATTAACGGTGGCGAGACCGTAACTTTGTTCAATAGAAAAGGATCTAATCCAAAAAACATGAAATTAAAAAACCTATTATCAATTCTTGTCTTTGTGCTATGCACGCAAATGCTTCAAGCTCAAAATGTTTTGCCGTTGAAGTTTGATCAAGAGCGAAAAGATTTAGGTAGGGTAAAGGAACAAGCAGGTTTGGTGGAGGTGTCTTTTTCGTTTAGAAACGTGACTGACACAGTGGTGCAAATTGAACGATTGCAAATGGACTGTGGCTGTACGACCACCGCCTATACTGGAGATCCACTTGAGCCAGGCGAATTGGGCTATGTACAAATAATGTATGACCCAACAAATAGGCCAGGAGCATTCAGCCGAATTACCCAAGTTTTTTTGAAGGGCATGGAAGCACCAATCAATTTGGTTATAGAAGGCATCGTGGTAATGCCGATAATCAATCCAACTAGAGAATTTCCACATACCGTTGGTAATCTACGATTCAGAACCAAATATGTAAATTTGGGTAATTTCACCACTAATGACACAATATCCTATATAGTGGATATTTATAATGCATCTACAGAAACTGTTCATTTTTTGGCAGTTGAAACAGAAGCTAATTTTTTGAAATTCTCATTTTTAGCAGATACAATTTTGGGAAGTAGTCACACTGAAATGGAAGTAAAATATTTTGGGACAAATAGAAATGACATTGGCTATTTTACTGACACTGTAAATATTTTAACGAGTGATGAAATGATGCCAAGAAAGCCACTCATCATCACATCAACTATTGAGGATTATTTCCCTCCAATGACTCGGGAGGAATTAGATAGAGCACCATCGATGGGCATTACAGAAACACTCTTAGATTTTGGTAATGCAGACAAAGGAAAAGTAGTAACAAAAACCTTCGAATTTAGCAATTCTGGCGCTAGTGATTTAGTAATACGTAAAGTTATTAGCAATTGCGAATGTGTTACTTTTACACTAGCGAAAGATAGTTTTTCTCCAGGTGAAAATGGAGAGATTGCAATACATTTTGATACTAACAAAAGAGTGGGTACGGAATACAAAAATCTCACTTTCTTTACCAATGATCCACGCTACCCGGCTAGACAGTTAATGGTGAAAATAAATATTAGAGACTGATTTTCTGATTGTCACTCTACCTCTTTCAAGTGAACTAGAGTTGAAGTTTGCTTTGATTTAGTGAGAGAAAAGAAATTTCTTTTATCACAGGGCTTCCCTTAATGAAAATGGCTATAGTAAGTAAAAAAAATCCCTCTATGATTTCGCAAAGAGGGATTTCAATTTATTACTAATTGTTAAATTACATTTTCTCAATTACAATTGCAGAGGCACCGCCACCACCATTGCAAATACCAGCCACGCCGATTTTACCATTTTCTTGGCTCAGTATACTGCTTAGGGTTACTACAATTCTAGCACCTGAGCAGCCGATTGGGTGACCAAGAGAAACAGCGCCACCATAAATATTCACTTTTTTAGGGTCAAGATTTAGGATTTGATTATTTGCAATACATACTACTGAGAAGGCCTCGTTTATTTCATAGAAATCTACTTCCTCAGCTTTAACGCCAGCATTTGCCAACGCTTTTGGAATTGCTTCTGAAGGAGCAGTTGTAAACCACTCTGGTGCTTGTTGTGCGTCTGCAAAGCCTCTGATTTTGGCAATTGGCTTAATGCCTAAAGCCTCAGCTTTTTCTTTGCTCATCAATATTACTACCGCAGCACCGTCGTTTATGGAAGATGCATTAGCCGCAGTTACTGTTCCAGCTTTGTCAAATACAGGTCTTAGAGAAGGAATTTTGTCATATTTCACATTCGAATATTCTTCGTCTGTATCAACCACGATAGGATCGCCTTTGCGCTGAGGAATACTTACAGGAGTGATTTCACCTTTGAATTTGCCAGCTTCGCTAGCTGCTGCAGATCTTTTGTAAGATTCAATTGCATAGGCATCTTGATCTTCGCGGCTTATGTTTTTGTCCGTTGCGCAAAGTTCGGCAGCATTGCCCATATGGTAATCTTTGTACACATCCCAAAGGCCATCTCTAATAATACCATCTACTACTTTACCATGGCCCAGTTTTGCTCCCCAGCGGTTATTTTCAAGATAGAATGGAGCATTGCTCATGGATTCCATTCCTCCCGCTACTACCACGTCGTTGGTTCCCAACATAATAGATTGGGCACCAAGCATGATGGTTTTCATGCCAGATGCACACACTTTATTTACAGTAGTTGTAGGAGTATTATTTGGGATCCCAGCGAAGATGGATGCTTGTGTTGCTGGTGCTTGACCTACATTGGCTGTAAGCACATTTCCCATATATACTTCGTTTACTTCAGCTGGGTTTAAATTGATTTTTGTTAAGGCACCTTTGATTGCTTCAGCGCCAAGTTGCGGAGCTGTAAGTCCTGCTAACGCGCCACCAAAACTTCCTATAGGTGTTCTAGATACGGATACGATATATACTTCTCTCATTTTCAAATATATGGTTGATAATAATTTTCAGATTTCACCAATCAGGCTTTCCTGATTTCTTTGGTTGGGTTGATTGACGACGTTTCTGTTGGATATACTGAATTTCTTGGTTTTTCAGAGCCTCCAATATCATCTTGGCCGTTTCTTCATTCATGTTGAGTTCTTCAAGCTTTTCTTTTAGAGATTGCATATCTTCCATTCTCTGGTCTTCCTCATTTTGCTCTTGTTGCTCAGCGTCTTTGTTTTGCTCTTCAGTTTCTTTTTCAGCTTCACCTTCTTGTTTTTCAGATTCAGACTGTTCCTCAGTTTCTTCTCCTTTTTCTTGATTTTCTTCGCTTTCAGATCCCTCTTCTTGTTCCTTTTTCTCTTCTTCGCTTTCCTGCTCCTGCTCTTGTTCATCTTCACTATCTTCATCTTCCTGCTGTTCTTTTTGCTGGTCTAGCAGTTTTTTGGTGAGTTCGTAATTGTATCGAGCTTCCTCATTATCTGGAGCAGCTTTCAGGGCCGCTTTGTAGTAGTTTAGTGCAGTTTTGTAATCTTTTTTGGAAGATGCCATATTACCCAATTGTTGATTAGCAATTGATCGAACTTTCATGTCAGATGAAGCAATAAGTGGTTTGTAAGTCTTTTCTGCCTCTTCCATATTACCCATTTTGTAGTAGGAATGTGATAAATTCAGTGACATGTTCGGATCAGTTTGCTGATATTCCTGCAATAAAATGTTGTATTTACTTATTGCTTTTTCATAGTCACTATTGTTGTATGCCTCCCTCGCCTCTCTCTTCAATGAATTGGTTCTTGCTATATCATTGAAGTCTGTAATGGGATTAACCATCAAGAAAATTAATAAAATGAATTTTATCATAGTTTGAATAATCTTACACTTACTAAAGCATCTATAAACATTAAGAATAATCCAGCAGCAAGAAAATAATAATACTTATTTGCCGTCACATCAACTTGTCGGCTTTGTCTAAATTCTCCTTCCACACTATCAATAGCACTGATGAGTCTTGGGATTTCGTTTAGACTTTCATTTATTTCGAAGTATTTTCCGCTTGTCTCTACTGCAACTTCCTTAAGCGCTCTAGAGTTCAAACGTGTAACGACAGGTTGGCCGTTTTGGTCTTTACGCACGTCCACTCCATCTCTTATTGTGCTGCCTTCCTCAGTTCCCACACCAATGGTGAAAACTTTTACGCCTTCTCTACGCAATTCTCTTATTGCATCCGCTGTTTCTTCACCAAAGTCCTCCCCGTCACTAATAAGGACAATTATTTTTGAAGATTGCTTCCCTGATTGGTCACCTTCTTGTATAAGTTTTTCTAAAGCCATCTTTAATGGAGGTCCAAAATCAGTCCCACTTGAAGAAACCAAATTTGTATTGAGGGTTTCAATAAAAAGATTAAGTGCCGAATTATCGAAAGTAAGCGGACATTGAACAAATGATTCTGAACCAAAAATAATCAATCCCAACCTATCCGTAACGAATGTGTTTGCAAGCTTTTTCAACTCAAATTTCACTTTTTCGATTCTCGTTGGCGCGATATCATGGGCATCCATCGATTTGGATAAATCCACCAAAACATAAATATCTTTTCCACTAGATTCTATTTCCTTTTGTGTCACGCCAAATGTAGGCCCGAGTAAAGACACAATTATTAAGGTAAAATAAATACTTCTAATGATAAATTTATAAGACCAGTTTCCACCTTTTTGCTTTAGTAGCTTGCCAGCCTGATACCATCTGCGAAAGTATAAGATATACGCAATGGCAAAAAGCCCTATAACGCTTATTTCAAATGTGGAAAAACTATTAAACCACTCCATTCAATGTATTTTTCAAGGGGAACTTTCACCTTACTAGCAAATATAGTTCCTGATAGCTTAGGCACAAACCGGTTTGTTTGAGGCGGTGTTAAACTTGTTTGGGAAGCATACTGGCATCCCTCATCTCAAGATTCTTATCAGCCTTTTTATTTCTAATATTCTTAAATTCTCTTTTTACATAATAGACGATTAAAATGGTCATTATAATATCAATGACTGTTGCACCAAAGAATACACCACGTATACCAAAGTACATTGGTATGATCAGCATTATTGGAATGTAGAATATCAATTGCCGAAGCAAACTCAAGATGCTAGCGATTTTTCCTCGCTCAATAGAAGGAAAGAACGTTAATCCCATAAAAACTAGCGGGAGGAATGGGAGTACGAATGTATATACCCTGAAATTCCATATTTCTTCTGGCCCGTAGACATAGCCAGGAAGCATTAGGTTCAGCGAATTTTCAGGAAAAATATTCATCAAAAGCCAGAATGGAAATATGATAAGGAAACCAGCTAGAGAGAATGTTTTGTAGCTACTTTCCACTCTATCCATTTTTCCTGCGCCATAATTCATTCCAATTACTGGCTGTAAAGCACGCATCAAACCAAAAAGTGGAGTAATCAGAAATAGGACTGTCCGATTAGATGCTGCGAAAAAGGCTACGTCAGATTGGGTACCATAATTATTGATGGCATTGTAAACCACCAATGCTTGTATCAAGCCCATCAGTGACATTATCAAGGAAGGAAAGCCAAGAGAAAGGATAGATTTTGAGAGTTTTTTATCAATACCTAGGTAGCGTACATCTGTATCGAATGAGGCTTTCCCGCGAATGAAATACCAATACCCTACAATTGCATACGTAATCATCCCAATATTGGTGGCCCAAGCCGCGCCTGCTACGCCCATTTTAAATGTTGAAATAAAAATTGGGTTGAGAATGATATTGATAATTAAGCCAATAGCCATCATATAGGCTGCTTCTTTGAGTTTGCCTTCCCCGCGAATAAGCATGTTGATAGCCAATCCCAAAATCCAAAAGAATGCACCTGGTAGTGTAGCCTTGAAGTACTCAGTCCCCAGTCTAAGCAATTCACCTTCAGCACCCATCAGAGAAACCATTTCCTCGGCAAAAAACCATGATGGAATTGCAAATACTACTGAAATAATGAAGCAAAGCGTGGTTAAGTTTCCCAATATTTTTTGCTGAGAACTGGTGTCGCCTGCGCCGATAGCAATACTTAAAACTGTGCCAGCACCAATACCAATAAGTGAGCCTAAGCCAAATGTAATCTGCGAAAGTGGATAAGAAATAGAAACAGCGGCTAAGGCTGTGGCATTGATTAGTTGTCCAACAAAAACGGCATCCAAAAAAGCATTGAGCCCGAATAATACCATAGCGAGTATTGCAGGAACCGAAAGTTTCCACATTACCCGCCACATATTTTCGTTTATGATAAGCAGCTTTTGCTTATCTCTTATTTGGGACATAAAATTTTTGAGGAATCTAAAGGAGTCAATAAACAACAAATGTAAAAGAACTTTAGGTTAAAAAGTTCATCAAATGTTTTTGCTTTACTTTAGCTTTTGAGCCATCACCATTTTTATCTGACCATAACTAATTGTAGGCGGGAGGTTTTCTTTAAGGATCTTCATGCTTCCTAACCCAAATTGCTGAATAGCCTTATTGATCATCGCTTGGGTTTTCACATCCACAAACTTTTCAATAGGGATAATTCCATTGCCTACAAATCCAGCTAAATGGCCTTCGATAGTTGAAGTGGCCATTGATCGAATTTCGGCAATTTCCTCAATACTCTTTCCTTGCTTAAATAGCTCGTAGCTTTCAGTTTTTGTGTCTGTTATTTTATTTACCTTTTTGGCAGTAACTCTCTTTTTGTAATGGATTCGTGATTGTAGATTATTCTCTTCACAGTATTTATGGATCACTTTGAGAAAATCCTGTCCATATTTTTCCACCTTGATATTCCCAAAACCACTTATTCTCAATAGCTCACTGGAATCTTGCGGGAGATAGGTTGCCATTTCCATAAGACTAGCATCCGATAATATCACATAAGGAGGTACTTTTTCACCTTCAGCCAGAATGCTTCGCAAGTAGCGCATTTTCTCAAAAAGGTCTTTTTCTAAATTTTCACCTCCCACTTTCTGACTGATTATTGACTTAGCTTTCTTAATTTGATAGGGTTTTTGTCCCTTCAAAATTTCCCAGCTTTTTTCTGTCAATCCCAATACAGGCATTTCATAGCCATTTTGGATCAGCACTTCATCTTTCAATAATTGTCTAAAGAACGCCTGCCAGCCTTCTCTAGTCATGTCATCCCCAATACCAAATGTTTTTAACTGACGGTGATGCGCGTGAATTTTTTTAGATTTTGACCCTTTTAAGAAGTCTATGACATAGCCCATTCCAAAGTTCTGTTCCAACCGAACAACTGCCGATAATGCTTTTTGTGCATTTTCTGTAGCATCTTCTACTTCGAATTTTGTGAGACATACGTCGCAATTCCCGCAATGGTCTGGGAAAGCCTCATCGAAATAATTCATCAAATACTGCCTTCTGCAAGTATCTATTTGACAAAACTCAGCCATTTGCTTGAGCTTTTTATCCAGTATTTTTGTCTGCTCTTTGTTATCCTCTATTTGAATAAAATACTGGAGCTTCTGCACATCGCCATAAGAGAAAAACAGCAAAGCTTCACTTGGGAGGCCATCTCTACCAGCTCGTCCAGTTTCTTGATAATAGCTTTCAATGTTTTTGGGCAAATCCATGTGCACCACAAATCGCACATTCGATTTATCTATTCCCATCCCAAAAGCAATAGTTGCCACCATAATTTGCACCTTATCATTCTGGAAAAGTTCTTGATTCTGCTGTCTAGTTTGTTGATCTAATCCTGCATGATAGGGTAGTGCATTTATTCCTTCATTTTGGAGCCTTTCGGCGGTATCTTCAACCGATTTCCTTGATAGACAATAGATTATGCCCGAATCATTTTTATGCTCAAGCAAGAAATCCATCAGCCGCCCAAAGCTTTGTGATTTTTGTTCTACTGTATAGCTGATATTTTTGCGATTGAAACTGGAAATGAAAATGCCAGGATTTCTTAATCCTAATTTGGATAGAATATCTCTGCGGGTAAGCTTGTCGGCTGTAGCTGTAAGAGCCATTACGGGCACGGTTGGAAATTCCGTGGTTATTTGATGCAGAGCCAAATATTCAGGCCTGAAATCGTGACCCCATTGCGAAATACAATGCGCTTCGTCAATTGCAAATAGGCTGACATTACATCTTTTAAGCCAATTAATTAAGGGATTTATTCCTCCAATAAGTCTTTCTGGTGCGCAGTAGAGTAATTTAATTTGGCCAGATTCGGCTTCATTTAATATTCGACTTTGCTCCGTTGCAGATTGGGTTGAATTGATGAAAGCTGCATTTATTCCATTTAGCCTTAGTGCGTCTACTTGATCTTTCATTAGAGCAATAAGCGGTGAAATCACAATTGTAAGGCCATCAAAAACCATGGCTGGAATTTGATAACAAATTGATTTGCCTCCGCCAGTAGGCATAATAGTTAGGCAATCTCTTCCACCAATTACAGAATTGATAATTTCTTCCTGTCGATCTCTAAATGATTGAAATCCAAATGTTTTGTTTAGTATGTGTAAAGCTTTGGTCGTCATTTTAAAGAGAAATTAACATTTTGATTGTTTGCTATTTTAAGAAAATAGCTAGGAAAATACAAAAAATGTAAGAAGATAAATTACGACTAATGCAAAGTTTTCAATGAGTTATAAACCAATTCGGCAACTACTTTGGCTCCATCTGGTTGGAAATGCGTATTGTCATTACTGCCTTCGGGATAGGCTTCATACAATCCAGCTTCAATATTCATAAAGTAATTATAGGTTACATAGTCTCGGCCTTTAGCCGTAAAATGTTGCATGGAAAGTTGAGTCAAATCAACTAGATATACATTCAATTCATTGGCCACTTCTATTGCTGCTGTATAGTATTCGCCATGTACATTTCCAAGTTTATCATCTTCCCATGGGTAATTTCTACTCACTGGAGTTATTATGATTGGAATGGCACTTTTCTCACGACTTTGATTCACGAATAGCCGCAAATATTCTTTGTAGCCTTCTGTATTCACATATCTTTCAGGGTTTTTTTCAGATCCATCATTATGGCCAAATTGCATCAACACGAAATCTCCTTCTTTCAATTCTTGATACACTGCCGACCAGCGGCCTTCTTCAAAAAAGGTTCTCGTGCTCCTCCCGCCTCTTGCTCTATTGTCTACTTTCACCGAATCCAGATGAGATAGGAGTGGAACGTCTACTATGTTTTGCTTGCTTACAAATTCCTGAAATACTTGACCCCACCCTGTCATAGGGTAACGGGTTTTCATATAGTCTTCGCCATAATTTGCATAATCCGCCATGGTAGAGTCACCTATCAGGAAAATGGTAGAGGTTTTCTCACGGCTCAAAAAAGCAAAAAGCCCTATCAATACAATGAACAGTACTGATAGAGCTAGTTTTGACTTGATCATTTTTAGTTTGGTTTGCTAACAGCAACCCGAACCTGGTGCACAATTCTGTGCAGTTTGAGAAGCTGAAAGTTGACTTAAGTTTATTTTTTGTTTTGCTCCCGGTTTCGCAGCAAATACTGTAATGCTAAAGATACCAGTAGCACCCGAATTAAATTCTTTTATTTCACTTTCGCTCAAATATCTGCTCAAAATATCATTTGGAATGACAATCGGCTTTTCTTTTTGAATCGTGATATTTTGAAAGCCTTGCTTCTCGATAAAATCTAGGTATTCATCTTTTTGAATAGCACCGGAAACGCAGCCAGCGTACATTTCTGCATCGTGTCTAAGTGCATCTGGCAAATCCCCAACAAGTACGATATCAGAAATACTAAAATGACCACCAGGCTTCAAGGTTCTAAATATATCCGCGATTACAGCTTTCTTGTTTGGCACTAAGTTAAGCACACAATTGCTCACTATTACATCTGCTATATTATCTGCCACGGGCATATTTTCGATATCGCCAAAGCGAAACTCCACATTGTTGTAGCCCAATTTGTCGGCATTGATTCTTGCCTTATTTATCATCGCTTCAGTGAAGTCAATGCCAATTACTTTGCCTTTTTCGCCTGTTTCATGTCTTGCAATGAATGCGTCATTTCCGGCACCTGACCCTAAGTCTATCACAGTGTCGCCTTCTTTGATTAGCGCAAACTTTGTTGGTAATCCACAGCCTAAACCTAAATCCGCATCGGCTTGGTAGCCTTTTAGGTCGGCGTAGTCGTCGGTCATGATATTGTATACCTCGGTGGAGAATCCTCCCGCGCCGCAACATGAAGCAGCATTTAATGCCTTATCTTGTAAGGCTATTTCGCTATATTTTTCGCGAACGATTTGTTTCAATTGTTCTTCGTTGGACATGATTTTATTGACTTTAACTGAAATAAGGATTTTAAATTAAAATAGACAAGTAATTGATTTGGAAACTATGCATCACCTATCCTTTTATTATATTGCAATATTACGATGAATGAAATTGAATAGTTCAAACTTTCGGGAAAATCTTTTTTATCAATGGGTTTTTGTAGTAGTCGAAACAAATAGAAAAGCTGGAGGATTTTGTTCTTTCCATATTCCAACTACGTTTTTTATTGGATTCAGAGAGTTAATTTACCTTTGAAAATCGTTCTGAATTCACCTTTTAAGGTCACAATATCATTCTTGATGCTACAATCAAAATAACCACCTCTTGGACTAAGTTGGATTGCAGAGAGCTCATGTTGCTTTAATCTGTTTGCCCAAAAAGGCACTAGAGCAGCATGTGAAGATCCTGTAGCATGATCTTCTAATTGCTGCACATGCGGCACTATAGTTCGACTTACAAAATCAACGTTTTTGGCAGCAGCCGTTACAGCATAACCAAAAACTTCTGATTCCCGAAGTAATGCAAAATTGGGTTTCATGTTTTTGACTACTTCTTCACTTTCTAGGAGAACGATATCTTTATTTAATGTCTTGAAATAGCCGATTACTGGTACATTAAGGGCTTTTGACAAATAGGCTGGAATTTTCGTTTCTTCAATTATTGGAATGCCATTGATCTGAATTTGGCAATGATTTTCATCTATTGCTGAGCCGCTAATATCACCTCCTGCATAGTTCAGGGTGATTTCTGATGTAGTAGTATTTTTATTGGACAAAAAAGCAATTGCGGCCAATGAGCCATGGCCACATAGTCCTATTTCGGCATCTGGAGCAAACCATTTTACTTTTATTTCATCATTATTTTCCCACAAAAATGTGGTCGCCGGCTGGTTTAAGTCTGAGGCAATTTGCTGCATTTTATTGGCCGAAATCTCATTTTCAAGCCAAATTACCGCTGATACGTTTCCCAAAAGGTTTCGTTTCTCTTTTCCAAAGACACTAATTAGCTGGATATCAGCTTCCATATTTGGCTTTCTTTAAAGCTGCTTCTTCATGCTTCAAAAATTTACTGTCCATGTAAAATGTGCCAAAGGGCAGAAGTGAAGCAATAAATAACTTGAGAACATCAGGGAACTTCCACATGAATTTTCTCCAGCACATTACCGTAAGTAAACAATACGCCAAAAATAGGTAGCCATGAGCAATACCAACAATGTAATTTGGTAAAGTAAACTCAGCGAAGTATTTGAGTGGCATTGTTATGAAAAATAAAGCAAGGTATGAGATGCCTTCCAGTATTGCGGTAATTCTTAGATATCGGATTGCTTTCTCTTGTGTCATTAAGTGTTTGATTTAAATTAAGCCAAAAATCATTAAAAACGATACGCCTGCAGCAGCGCCAGACAGCACCAAGTTCCATTCTCTCTTTTTTGCTTTAAGTAAATCTACTGTAATGAAAGCCAATCCAAGGGTAATAAATACGATAAGAATCTGTCCAAGTTCGAGGCCTACATTAAAAGCAAAAAGTTCCAAAACAACTGAATCTTGCATGGCCAATATACTTCGCAGATAGCTAGAAAAACCTAATCCGTGAATCAACCCAAAAACAGCTGCTGTGGTATATTTGATTTTGGCTGTATTTTTGAAATTGAAGTCAGGTCTATGGATTACGATATTGAATACGCAAGTAAGAAAAATGGTGATTGGAATTAACATTTCTACAATATCTTGTTTTATGTAGATTAGTTCGAATGTTGCCATTACAAGTGTGACACTATGCCCTACAGTAAAAGCTGTAACCATCCAAAGAATACCCTTCCAATCTTTAATGGTGTAAATTGCACAAAGTGCAACTATGAAAAGTATATGATCATAACCTTTAACATCGGCTATATGTTCAAAACCTAGTTTTAAAAACAATGTAAATTGATCCATAGAAGTTTTTTTTCAGTAAATTTATTCGATAAACGGTATTCTCTGGAATAGTTTTTTAAGTATTTATTTAAGCGGTTCTTTAGATTGTTGGTTTTTATTCAAATTTGAACTTATATGTTGAATTTTATTCTATACTTTTCTCTACTCTTAACTGGTTCCCATCCCTTGTATTTGTCTAACACACTGATGCAATATGATGAAGGGAAAAATTTTCTGAGCGTGAAAGTGCAAATATTCGAAACGGATATCCAAGAGATACTTATGATTGCTCATGGGATTGACATAGTGAAAGAAGGTAGTAATCCCAATATTCAAAAATATGTTGACGAGTACATTTGGCACAATTTGAAAATTCGAATTGATGGTGTGTTAAAGAGTGATTATGTTTTTATAAAAAAAGGCAAGAATTTCGATGCTTTGATTTATGAGTACCAGCTTAAAGGGGTTACCAAAACACCCAATGTTGTGAAGGTAGAAGCTACCTATTTGATGGAGCTATTCGAGGATCAGACAAATATTGTCACAGTATCAATTGGCAAAAAGAAAAAAACCTTCCCATTGAAGGCCTTTAATACAGAAGCAGAGTTTAAAATTAACTAATAACAAACCCATATGATCAAAAGTAAATACTATCTTTTCCTCTCCATTTTGTTGGTATTCGCATTTATACCAAACGCGGAGGAACCTGTTGATCGCGATTTAGTGAATCAAATCAGGACAATTGCTTTAGAGAAATCTCAAGTAGAGAATCTGTCGCATAACATAACAGATTACATCGGTCCACGCCTATCTGGATCTACCAATTTGCGCAGGGCTCGCGCATGGACGACTGAGAAATTTGCCGAATGGGGTCTTACGAATATCAAGCAGGATCCTTATGGTGAGTTTGGTCGTGGTTGGAATGTAAAGAAGCAGTACATCGCTATGACTGAGCCTTATTATCAGCAATTGATAGCGACACCCAAAGCTTGGACAGATGGCACAAATGGTCCAGTTTCGTCTGAAGTTGTGATGATCCAAGCAGAAACGCTTGAAGATTTGGATAAATACAAAGGAAAATTGAAAGGCAAAATTGTAATGATGCCAACCACTTTGGCCGTTACAACTAGCTTTGAACCTGATGCTCGTAGATGGACGGATGAGCAACTTGAAGCATTTGCAAATCCACAACCTTCTGAAGGCCAAAGAGGTGGTGGAGCTCGTGACCCTGAATTTATGCAGAGAATGCAATTACAGCGTCAAATTGCGATAGCTGCAAATGAATTATTTTTAGCAGAAGGTGCTGCATTACGCATCACTGGTACTAGAGGTAATTTCGGTACTGTATTTCACTCTGCTGGAGGGTCATACTCTACTGATAAGAAAGCTACTATGCCAGAACTAGAAATGTCAATTGAGCATTTTGGAAGAATACAACGCTTAATCGAAAATGGTAAGACTGTGAAACTTGAGGCTGAAGTTCAAGTGGAATGGTTGGATGATGACTACCAAGGCTATAATGTATTAGCTGATATTGAAGGAACAGATCCAGCTCTAAAAGATCAAATCGTTATCTTGGGAGCTCACATTGACTCTTGGCATGCAGGCTCTGGTGCAAATGATAATGGCGCTGGCGTGGTAGTGATGATGGAAGCAATGCGTATTTTGAAAGAATTGGGTGTTGAGCCTCGACGTACTATTCGTATTGCCCTATGGGGTGAAGAGGAGCAAGGCTTGTACGGGTCAAGAGGATACATCTCCAAGTATGTAGCCGATCGTCAATCTTTCGAGAAAAAAGAGCAATGGGATAAAATCTCTGCTTACTATAATATAGATAATGGTTCAGGTAAAATCCGTGGTATCAACCTGCAGGGTATTGAAGCCTTAGCTCCAATTTTCAGTGCTTGGTTTGAGCCATTTGCAGATTTGGGTGCTAGCACAATTTCTCTTCGTAGTGTTGGTTCTACTGACCACGTTGCTTTCAATGCGGTAGGTGTTCCAGGTTTCCAGTTTATACAAGATCCAATTGACTATGGCCGTGGCTATCACACAAACATGGATTTGTACGAAAGATTGCAACTTGATGATATGAAGCAAATGGCAGCTATCGTAGCTTCTATGGTAATTCATACAGCTAATAGAGACGAAATGCTTCCAAGAAACCCTTGGGGTGAAGATCAATAAGAGATTTCTTAAAAGATAAAAATGGGCAGCTCAAGGCAAATTGAGCTGCCTTTTTATTTTAGTGTAATTTGATTTTGAACCCTCCATTCACTACAAACCCTTCGAGTGGCGCATAAATGTCTCTAAATTGCGGATTGCCAATTGAGCCTGTGTAAATGGTGTCGAAGCGAGTTTGTCGGGCATCAAGAATATTTTCAAAGTTTATGAACACTGAAAATCCTTCCCACATTTTTTCAACCATAATGCCCATTAACCAATAATCCCTCCCGCTTTTTCCATCTCCTAGTTGCTGCGTGCTATAGTAATAGCCTTCTAATCCGATTCTTATTTCATCATGTTTTTCATACATCAATACTGAATTGATTCGATGTTTTGGCGTTAGCGGATTTTCGCTTGTAATATCATTTTCCGTCAGTTTTGTGTCTGTAAAAGTATATCCAAGAAACAGCTTGAAATCGTCATAGCCAAATTTCATATTTGATTCTAGACCTTTTGTATTTATGTAGCCATCGATATTTTGTAATTGAAATAGTGAATTGTCAACTGCTTTTAACATCAAAGGATCACTCAGATAAGTGTAATAGAAGAGCTGATTTAGATTTAATGTCAACTTGGTGCCGATCAAAGTTGTATAATTGATGTCCCAATTCGCTCCATAGCTACGCTCTAGCTTATTGAAGTTGGAATTGAGCGGGAGGATGTCTCGATATTGGCGCCTCTCGGTGTCTTCTGTAAAAAGCGTCGGTGCTTTATACCCTAAACCTCCACCCAAACGTGAAGTCAACTTTGGATGGACTTGGAATAGTGCAGATAATCTAGGCAATAACAGCCAGCCATAATCTGTCACATAATCAGCTCTAAGCCCAGTTTCAAGCGCCAGAAGCTCAGAAGTTTCCCATACATTTTGTCCAAATATACCCAACGTGTTGAAAGCATAATCTTTGATTTGCTGATTTGAAAACGGTTCCTGCCTAAATTTTTCAGTCCATAAATTGACACCTACTATCCATTCTGATTCGTTTTGCTCTATCGAGTAATTTATTTCAGAGAATGTTGAGAATTGTTTTCCATCAAATACATAGGCTGGAGTAGATAGCTCTCGATCGAAATGATTTAAACTATTTTTAATTTCTAATTGCTTATTGTCCGTGAAGCGATGAGTCATTCCAAACTGCGAGCTAAGTCTGGTAGAATTATTTGACTCAAAATACCCTGTATTATTTTCTCTATCATTCAAATATGCCATATCACCACCAATTCTTTCTTCTATGCTGCTATTGATGCCAAAGTTCATTTTTGTGCTTGTGGAAGGGTTGAAAAAAAGGCGTGGATTTAATGTGAATCTTTGGAATTCAGGTATTGCAGAAAGCCCTAAGTCTGATGGGTCATATGCTGTATTTTGATTGAAAGCTGCGTAGGTTGTAATACCTATCTTGTCTCCCATTTTGCCATAAAAGGCGCTGACATCTAACCCGCCACCACTTGTGGCATTTAATAGCAGTTCTAATGATGCTTCCTCTTCAGGCGTTTTGGAAATAAGATTAACCATCCCAGCAATTGCACCACCGCCATATAATGTGGAGGTAGATCCTTTGATCACTTCTACTTGTTTTAAGTCTAAAGGTGGAATTTGCAGTAAGCCTAAACCAGCCGCAGCTCCAGAGAATAATGGCAGTCCATCTTTCAAGATTTGTGTGTAGCGCCCATCTAAACCTTGTATTCGAATACTAGCATTGCCTGACATTGCCGATGTAATTTGGGTGATAATACCTGTACTTTCATTAAGTACCATACGGATATCTCCAGGCTTCATGTTTACCTTTTCTTGAAGTTCTTCGCCTCCAATGAATTCAACTCTTGTTGGGATATTTTGGATGGTTCTTGAACTTCTTGTTGAGGATATTACGACTTCTTCCATTTCATCATGGTCGTGTTCCATCAATATTGTTAGTGCAGTTTGACTCGGTAAGCTTACTTTTACCGTTTGACTCTCGTAGCCCAAGTAATTTATTTTGATGGAAAGTGTACCGTCTGGAAGGTTCACAAGTTTGAGATAGCCATCAGGATTGGTGCTACCTCCCGCATTTAAGCTTTGGATAAATACAGAAGCACCAACGAGGGCTTCACCACTGTCAGCATCTTTTACAGTAATTTCTAAACTGTTTTGCGCATAACTATTTGAAAATAGCAATATGCAAATTGCGAATATTCGTATGAATTTCATTTAAAAGAAGATTTGTTGATACAAGAATTGATTAAATCTCAATGGAGATTTTAAGGCAATCCTTAGTATTGTGGCGGCTGCCAAATCGCTACTGAAAAGCCTGGATTGTTGATCGTTGCAGTGTTGGGAGTAGCCGTTGAGGAAAGTTCAGTAAAATTAGATTCTATCCCTATTGGTGAATTATTGAAAATAAATCCAAAACAGGCATGACAGCTATGCAATGGCGAGCAAGGGCTATTTATAGGTAGCGTCTCGTTAGAGGGTATTTCTATACTAGTTTCTGATTCGTGACAGACATGATCCTCACAGCAAGGATATGTTGCAAGCGCGAATAGAAAAACAGACCATATGATTGCTAAAATTTTCAATAATCAAATGTAAAAAAGGAAAATGATTACTGAATGATTTTTTTTATCCATAAAAAAATGACTAAATTTGTCAACAAATAAAAAGTCAATTAAATAATGAAAACCCTTGGAAACTTCTTGGAAGAACTACGGCTAAAAAAAGGCTTAGTGATCAGAGAGCTGTCTGCGATAAGTGGGATAGATTCTGCTCTTATTTCAAAGTTTGAGAAGGGAAAAAGAATGCCTACTGAAGCCAACATCAAGTCTTTAAGTATTGGATTAGAAATTGATTTTGAAGTGCTGCGCAAAAAGTGGCTTGAAGAACAAATTGTAAATTTGGTAAAATACGAGCAAGACGCTGGTGAAATACTGGCCTTGGCTGAATCAAGAGCCGAATACTTAATGAGCGAAAATGCACTCGTTTTGCCCAAAATTTCGACTGAAATAGAAGATAAGCTTCATGTTTTGGATGAATTGAAGCTTCGCTGGAAGGATGCGAAACCTTTGAATGCAACTCAATTGAGCAAAATGAAGGAGTTTTTCAATGTGGAGTACACATATGAAAGCAATCGGATCGAAGGCAATACCATGACTTTGCAGGAAACTCATTTGGTGATAAACGAAGGTTTGACAATCGCCGGCAAATCTATGCGCGAGCATTTGGAGGCGGTCAATCATAATGATGCTATCCAGTTTATCGATGAGTTGTCCTTCAATAAGGAGCCATTCAGCAAAAGAAGCTTGATGGAAATTCACTATTTAGTATTGAAAGGGATTGATAGAGAAAATGCTGGAAGGTTTCGTAGCGTACCAGTAAGGATTTCTGGGAGTGAGCATATTCCGCCTCAACCTTACATTCTCGAAAAGCTGATGGAAGATTATTTCTTCCATTTTCAGAAGCAAAAGTACATTTTGCATCCCGTTTTGTTAGCTGCCGAAATGCACGAACGCTTGGTATCTATTCATCCTTTTGTGGATGGAAATGGTAGAACATCTCGCTTGGTAATGAACATGCTTTTGCTAAAAAGCGGATATACTATTGCCAACTTGAAAGGTGATTATAATTCTAGAATGACCTATTATAAAGCCTTGGAAAATGTTCAGGTAAATAACAATCCAGAGCCTTTCTATAATTTGGTGATAGATACAGTTGCCATTTCACTCCAAAGGCATTTGGAATTGGCTGGAGGATAATTTTAGGCAGTCTGAATTTTGTATTCAGATTGCCTTTTTTCATAATATGTAAACGAGTAAAAAAGCAATTATCAACAGAATGGCAACAACCTGAATCCAAATGGATTGCTTTGGAAACTCATACTCACAGATAGGGCAAAGTTTTGCTTTGGAACCTATTTGCATCGCGCAATTCGGACATTCCTTCTTCTTTTCCTGCATATTCCTATTCAATTCTTTTTCGGATAATTTACTCATATTTTGAGTGAATGTTAACCTTTTCACACTCTTTAAATCTGTTTTGGACGTTTCTGAACTACTGAATGTATGAATTGAACAATTTTTCAATAGGTTAATATTTTGATAATCTAATGTCGAATTAAAGCTAGAATTCTCTCCATAGCTTTAAACAATGGAAAGGCAATTATCAGATGGTGAACTGTTTCAGCTAATAAAAGATAAGGATGAAAGTGCTTATTTTCAGCTATTTAGAAGATATTCGAAGTCACTTATCGAACTTTCATATTTTTTGTTGCGAAAAGATTTACCATTGGCTGAGGAAGTTGTTTCTGATGTTTTTTTCCGCATCTGGCAAAATCCAAAGCTTTCAGAAATTGATAAACCTAAAGCATACTTGTATCGTGCAGTAAAAAATGCTTCTCTAAACGAACTGGCAAAATCCTCCCGCTACAACCACGTGGATATCGAAAAGGCCTTTCATATTAGTGGAACAGAAACTTCTGCTTTGGATGATTTTATACAAGCAGAAGAGTTTAAAGAATTAGAGGATATTCTCGATCTCTTACCTGAAAGACGTAGACTGGTATTTAAACTATCTAGAATAGATGGCTTAAAACATAAAGAGATTGCAGATCTACTTGAAATATCTACAAGAACTGTTGAAGATCATATTTCAAATGCTTTGGTTTTCCTTCAAAAGGTCATGCGTCAAAAATCTTCTTATTAATTGAGTTCATAATTAGTTAACGATTTGTTGATATGCGACAACCCGTGCAAATCGACAGAAATCGGTCTTATAACAAAGACCTTGATAATGCCGGAGAACGATAATTTCATTAGGAGTTGTATTAGAGATTTTTCGAATGAGATGGATGAAGTTGAAAGATCCATTTTCATTGATTTTTTAAATCAGCATCCACAAAAGCAAGCTCAATATAATGACCTGAAGACTGTTTGGAATAAGGCCAATATCATCTTGCCAAACATTGATTCAGACAAACTAGAACGTAGGCTTAGATCACGAATACACTCAAATATTTTGAGCAAAGAGAGATTTGCGAATCGCCAATCAAAAAAGCGCCTTCTTTCTTCTAAGAGAATTCAACTAGGTATTGTTTCACTCATTTTGTTGATGGCAGTTTCTACAGTTTGGTTTGGTATTGGCGAGATTTCAACTCCTACAATTTCGAAATCTACACATAGATGGCAACGGTCTTTGATTACGCTAAGTGATGGTTCGAAGGTTTGGCTCAATGAGCAAAGCACCATTCAATATCCCGAAAGATTTTCCGAAACAGAGCGAGTAATCATACTTTCTGGAGAGGCATTTTTTGAAGTTAAATCTGATTCGTTGAAACCTTTTGTGATTGAGTCTAACGGATTGATTACAAGAGTTTTAGGCACAAGCTTCAATGTGCGGTCTTATAATGAGCAGGAAGAAGTTGAGGTGACCGTACGAACTGGTAAAGTTTCGATCGAAAATTTTGCATCGCCTACAGTGAAACTTGAATTGCTGCCCAATGAAAAAGGGACATTCAATAAGGAAGAAGGTGTTTTATCAAAATCAAGCTTTCACAATCCTGAAAAACACTTCGGATGGATCAACAATTTTATGGTCTTGGAAAATGAAACACTTAATGAAGTTGCGCGGATGCTAGAAGCTCGCTTCGAAATTAAAGTTCAGTTTTCAGATCCTGCAATTGGCGCTTGTCAACTTTCAGGCAAGCTCAAGGATAATTCTCTTACTGGAATTCTTGACGCTATTTCAACAATCTTAAATCTAAGCTATGAGGTAAAAGGAAGAACAATAACTTTTAGTGGAAACAAATGTGGACAATAATAAAAAGCCAAGGATGCAGCAACATCCTTGGCAAATCTTGATGATCAAATAATTCTTAAAAAAACCAATCAATCAAAATCTCTTAAAACTATGAAAAATGTTTTACTAAAACCAAAATTAATGGTGTTAAAGCACTATTTACTGGTATTGTTAGTTTTTTTTGGCAGCTATAATATGGCTTTTGCCAATAATACTACTCAAGAAGTTCTAGCAACAGAATGTAATCTTGAGCTAAAGAATGTTGCGTTCAAAATGGCTCTAAATAATTTGGAAGCACAAGCATCTATAATGTTTGTTTATTCTACAAACTATGTGAATGATGCTAAACTAATTTCCTACAAAGCTGAAAAGAAGGCGCTAAAAGAGGTTCTTGAAGAAATATTAACTCCGTTGGAATTGAGTTATTCTATTCGTGGAAATCAAATAATGCTTCGTAAGGTAGAAAAAGTAAAAGTATTAAAGCCAGCCTCCGAGGCCAAAGGTTTTATCAACGGCATCATAGTCGATGAACAATCTAATGAAGCTCTTGCATTTGCTACAATTGGGATCAAAGGTACCAACAAAGCAGCCGTATCTGATATAAATGGTAGGTTCAGAATTTCTGGTATTGACGAAGGTCAAATTACTTTGGTCGCGAATTTTGTTGGTTACAAAAGCCAAGAGAAAACAGTACAAGTAATTGGGGATGGTACTGTAAATGTTGAATTTAAGATGGCTTCAACATTTTCTGAGCTGGATGGCGTTACTGTAACGGGTATCAGAAAAGGCGAAACTAAGGCACTTACAAAAATGAGATCTGCTGATAACATTAAGTATGTAATGTCGCAAGAGCAGATGGAGCGTTTTCCTGATTTGACACTCAGTGAATCTCTACAAAGAGTACCTGGTGTGGCTGTTAGTTACAGTTATGGTTTACCACGTGATATTATCATTAGAGGATTAAGTCAAGATTTGAGTTCTGTTACTGTGAATGGAACTAGGATGCCTTCCACAAATGCGGGAGGTCGTAATACTGATTTGAATGGCGTATTGTCTAGTACCATTGAGTCCATTGAAGTAATCAAAACATTGACTCCAGATTTGGATGCTGACGGTACAGGCGGAACGGTAAATATTGTCACAAAATCACCTGCAAAAAACGAAACGATTTTTGACGCTAGAGCTTCGATTGGATATAATGCTTTGGTAGATAAGCAGAATTATGAAGCAGGTTTTAGTTATGGAAAGCGAAATGATAAGATTGGTTTTCTCGTAGGTGCTAGCTATTTGAGAAGCTGGAGAGGGGAAGATCAAGTAGAGAAAAATTATCGAACCCGCACTTTTAATGGTGTAGAATACCAGTTGCTTTCCAGTTTAGATACAGATGGTTACATGATCAAAAGAGATAATTTAGGCTTAAATGCTGAGTTGAATTATTTCCCCAATGCGACTTCCTCATTTTATATTCGTGCCACTGGTAACATATACTATGAAATCCAAAATAGATTAGAAAGAGTTTATAGCATTGGAACCTATAGCAGTCCAACTCAAGCAGAAAACATAAGAATAACACAAGCAGGAAACTGGAGAGATTATAATCGAGATGTCACAGTATTATCTGCGGGAGGAAAAACTTCATTGTCAGCTGTAGATTTAGATTTTGATTTGACGTATTCAAGAGGTAATTACGATCAGCCAATTTACTATGCTGCAAATTTTGTTCGTAACGGACTATCTGCTCAAATGGACTTCTCTAACATGAGAGCGCCACAATTCAATTTTGATCAAGAAGATCCATTTGATCCTAGTAAATATACCACAAACAGATACATCAACAGACATGATATGTCATTGGACCATGATGGTCAATTTACTTTCAATGCTAAGCGAGGGTATAAAATAGGAAATGCGATAGGCGAAGTAAAAGCGGGAGGAAGATTCCGTTATAAATATAACGATAGAAGTCGCAACTACTTCCTTCACGATTTGGTCTCTGGCAACTTCGTGCTTTCAGATTATCTATCTGATTACAAGAAATTAGATCACTTCAACAACAATTATCAACTAGGTAATTTTCCTGAGGCTAAGTTGATGGAAGATTATTTGAATCGCAATTCAAACTTATTCAGAGATAATGAAAATTATACACGACAAAATACTGATCCAGATTCATTCGAAGGAACAGAGTATTTAGGTGCGGCTTATATAATGACTAAATTGAAGTTAAATAAATTCGAAGCAGTTACAGGAGTTCGTTACGAGCAAACAGGTTTCGATTATCAAGGAAATCAAGTGAATTTTGATCAGGATGGTAATTATGTTAGTACTATTCCAGTGAATACAAGCAAAACCTTCGATGGGCTATTTCCTTCATTGAATTTAAAGTATTCTCCAACTGACAATACAAATGTAAGGATGGCTGTGACTCGTTCATTAGCAAGACCTAGCTACTATGATTTGGTGCCATGGGAAGAAGTGTTAAACAGAAACAGAAGAGTAAACCGAGGTAATCCAGCCTTGGATCAAGCAACATCTGTTAATTACGATTTACTATTTGAGCATTATTTCCAGTCGGTAGGTTTGATTTCAGGTGGTGTTTTCCATAAGAGTATTAGAAACTACATTTATGGCCAATCGACGACAGAAGTTGGTGGAATTTATGATGGCTGGAGAGTAGACCAAACTGTGAATGGAGCAACAGCTACAGCGCAAGGTTTTGAAGTGGCATGGCAACAGCAATTGACCTTCTTGCCAGGTGTACTCAATGGCTTAGGTATCTACGCTAACTATACTTATGTGCAATCTGAGTTCGAAGTGCCAGGTATTACTTCCACCCGCACAGTTCGCTTGCCTGACATGAGACCTCATGTTGGGAATGTTTCCCTATCTTATGAGAAGTTTGGTTTCTCTGGCAGATTATCTTTGTATTTTTACGATACCTACACGACTGATTTGGCCGATATTGAAGCAAATGACATTTTACAAAAGGGCAGGAGTCAGCTTGATTTTTCTGCTTCTCAGCGAGTATCTAAAAATCTTAGTATCTATATGGGAATTAGCAACTTGACTAATGCACCTATTTCTGAAGTATTCGGAGATGGCAAACCTTTCGATGATATGTATTACTCATCTTGGGGTAATATTGGTGTGAGATTCAATGCTTACTAACAAAAAATATGATGTAAATGATTAAGAATTAATTCTTAATCATTTACATTTTTTTATATTGATTTTATTAAAAACAAGACTGACTATGAATTTAAAAAAGCTAGTATTACTCATCTTATTTTTGGGCTGTGTTCAGTTCGTCAATGCGCAAGAATTTCTACCACAAGCCTATCCTGATAGAGTGGTGCTGACTTGGGCCGAAGATCCCAGAACTACCCAAACCGTAACGTGGCGCACTAGTACGGAAGTGAATGAATCATTTGCAGAAATAGTACTTGCAGATGAGTCACCAGAATTCCCAAAAAATGCAACGCGCCTTACTGCAAAGACTGTTTTGAACAATGATGGTACAGTACAAGCTAATTACCATCATCTCACCGTCACTGATTTGTTGCCAGGAAAACTCTATGCCTACAGAGTAGGTCATGGTGAATTATGGACAGAGTGGTTTCATTTCAGAACGGCTGCTGCAGAGGTTGAACCATTTTCATTTATCTATTTTGGTGATGCTCAGAATGACGTGAAATCTATGTGGTCGAGAGTTATCCGTCAAGCATTTATGGATTTGCCAAAAGCTGCTTTTATGCTGCATGCCGGGGATCTTATTAATCGCCCAAATAATGATAAAGAATGGGGCGAGTGGCATCATGCGGGAGGTTTTATCCACGCCATGATCCCAAGTATTGCAACACCTGGGAACCACGAATATTTTAGGGATGATGCTGGAAAACTTACGGTAGATTATCATTGGAATGCGACATTCAATTTCCCTACAAATGGTCCGATCGGTCATGAAGGGACAGTTTTTCATACTGATTATCAGGATGCTAAATTCATATCGCTCAATTCACAAATGATTAACTTGGATGAGAATTCCAGAATGGTGCAAGCTGAATGGCTTGAAGGTGTATTAGCTAAAAATGATAAGAAATGGATCATAATCACTTTCCACCACCCAATATATTCATCGAAGGAGGGTAGAGATAATCCTGAATTCAGAGAAGTATTTAAGCCGATTTTCGACAAGTATAACGTTGATTTGGTCCTTCAAGGCCATGATCATACTTATGGTAGAGGCAGCAATATCCCAATGGGTGTAAATGCTCAAAGTGAGGAAGCTACTACAATGTATGTGGTATCTGTAAGTGGGCCAAAAATGTATGACCTAACTACAGATAAGTGGATGGACAGAGCCGCTTCGAATACACAATTGTACCAATTGATTACTATAGATGGCGATGAGTTGCATTTTGATGCATATACTGCTACAGGCGAGCTTTATGACTCTTTTCAGATGATAAAGAAAGCGGGTGGGAAAAAGCAGATTGTAGATAAAGCCATCGATTGGCCAGAAAAAACAACTTTGCCTGCGAGCTATCGCGAGCGGTATACTGAAGAGCAAAAAGCAGCATATAATAAAATTTACTCTGGAGGTAAAGAATAAATAGTCAGCCGGATTATTTTATATAAAAGGGGGCTGAGGGGTTGGCCTCCTTTTTATTTCAATCCTGTTTACCAATTATTTGTTTCTCTTAAATAAAAATGGCTCTTGAACTATCAAGAGCCATTTTTATAATTTTATGGAATTAAATTTACTATTCAAAAAGCATCTTCTTCAATTCATCCTGAGCTTTTCCAGTTTTTTTCTGAAGTCTGCCAAGTAATTCATCTTCTTGGCCTTCAGCATATACTAAATCATTATCAGTAAGTTCACCGTATTCTTGCTTTAATTTTCCTTTCAATTCGTTCCAGTTACCTTTAATTTTTAAGTTATTCATAATGTATATTTTTTAATTTAGTTACAGTTTTAATAACGTAATAAATAGAAATTGAGTTATATTTATTTAATTTTAATTATTCTAAGAAAGAATAATTACTTAT
>CAZRBW010000005.1:9631-87533 GCA_964598395.1 uncultured Roseivirgaceae bacterium | reverse complement strand
TATCAACTGTAAAAATTGCATAATCTTGTAAACTATCAATTATATGGCTATAAAACTCTGAACTTGGTATAAATTGATCTCTATGAGTTTCTTTACTTTCAGAAGAAGTATTCATATTCTATTTATCATAATATCGAAAGATTCTTAAACTAAAATCTAACGAGCAAAGATATCTTCTGAAGCGATGGTAATGTTGCATAAATATTGTCAAAAGTTGCAGGAATCTATAAAAAATCTACTCCAAGTACTTCCAAAAGAAAAATAGAAAATAAGCGAGTTCTTGCCTAAAGTTTGTTGTACCAATACAACTCCAATTTTTCACAAATTTGACAAAACGATTAAGAAAGGCTTTGCTATATTCCTTAAAAAGCGGACAATTAAAACGTCAAAAAAATAATCTTACAAAAACAAATAACGAAAAGTAGTGGTTTACTTGCGACCAAACACATTCATTATTGGCTATGCAGTTATTAGCAAAATAGTTAAATATTGAATGGCTGGATTGAAAAATACAAGTATTGACTATTAGACAAAATTTTGGGAAACCTTAAAATCTGACAGAACCAATATCCTCAAACTGATATAATAAAAAAGCAATGACAAGTCAACTACAGAGAATACGGGAGAAAATAGAACCATTAAGACAGGAAATTATCAACCATAAAGTGTATTCAGCAATAGAAGATATTGAAGATCTAAAAATTTTCATGCAGTTTCATATATATGCTGTTTGGGACTTTATGTCTTTACTGAAGACTTTACAAAACAACCTAACTTGTACAAGCATCCCTTGGTTTCCAAAGGGTTCTGCAGAAACACGGCAATTAATCAATGAGATAGTTGCAGGTGAAGAATCTGATATTGACCTATTTGGCAATAAGAAGAGCCACTTTGAATTATATCTTGATGCCATGAATCAATGCGGAGCAGATGCATCTCAAATCGAAAAATTTACCGAATCTTTAAAAAACACAGGAGACTTTCAAGCTTCCTATAATGCTTCAGAGACGCCAAAAGAGGCTCAAGATTTTGTGGACTTTACTTTTAAAATCATAAATAGTAACAAAGATTATTTGCAATCAGCGATTTTTACTTTTGGTCGTGAGGATTTAATTCCAGGAATGTTTATTTCAATCGTTGACGATATGCATAATAGATTTCCTGACAGTATTTCAATCTTCAAATATTACCTAGAAAGGCATATTGAAGTTGACGGAGATCATCATAGTCATTTGGCTTTACAAATGACATCAAATCTTTGTGGCACGGACGACAAAGCTTGGATTGAAGCTGAAGAAGCTACCATAGAAGCTCTGCAAAAACGTATTGATCTTTGGAATGGAGCATACAATCAAATAAAAAGTAGAAATTTGGTGGCTATTTAACCAGTCAAGAATCTTATTTCCGCCATACCACTACTTTCTATCTTCTTATGGCTAACCTTCAAACGAGGTCTAAGTTAATCTGCAGGTAGATTATCAATCCATTTATCTGTCCTCTAACCAAACTATCAGAAACTGATATTTTCAGAAGCTCAGTATTTCATTGAACTGTTTTAATTCCCAATGATCTTGCTTTATTAAAAGACACATGATTCATCCTTGGCAGGAAAGCTGAAGATCATATTAGCTATGAGACAGACAAAGTTGTAGTAAAAATTTAATTACTTTTAAATAAGCTAATTAGATCAAACTCCAATGGATAAAATTGTTTTCAAACCAGCAAAGGAAATACTTTCCTTGATACACAATGGTCAAATGAGTTCTAAAGATGTTCTATTGGCATTTCTTGATCAGATTGAGAGGTATCAGATAGAAATTAATGCCATCACAGATTTAAGAAATAGCGAGGAGTTAATAAAGGAAGCTGAAGAAAAGGATTTAATGCTGAAAAATGGTCAAAAAATGGGGCCATTACATGGGCTTCCAATGACCGTAAAGGATGGCTTTAATGTAAGAGGGCTGATAAGTTCTATGGGGTCTCCTTTTCTAAAAAATTATATTGCCAAAGAAGATGCTGTACTCGTAAAAAAATTGAAGGAAGCTGGTGCGATAATCATTGGGAAAACTAATTTACCATTGTTTTCTATTGATTGGCAAAGCACCAACTCTTGGTTTGGCCAAACTAATAATCCCTACAATACTGATTATGTAGCGGGAGGAAGCTCTGGTGGTTCTGCTGCTGCATTAGCAATGGGTTTTACTCCATTAGAATTAGGTTCAGATGCTGGCGGTTCTATAAGAGTTCCTGCTCATTTTTGTGGGATTTGTGGTATTAGACCCTCAGAGCAATCTCTATCTAATCGAGGACAATTTCTCATGCCAGGAAAGCCCCAAGGACACCGGCACTTAACTATGCCTGGCCCTATGGCCAGAACAGTAGATGATTTGATCCTCGCAATGTCCATTTTAACTCAACAAAGTGAAATATCAGAAATCCCTCCAGTAGACTTCCATAGAAGCCAATGGGATGGAACTCCATTGAAAATAGCATTTTCAAAAAGCTTATATGGATTAGAAATCGATAATGATTACTCACAATTGATATCTCAATTTCTGAATAAAATCAAATCAGGCGGACATTTAATAAATGAAGCTCAACCTGCTTACGATGCAAATCTCGCATATCGAATAAATGGGCGTTTGTTTGGTTATGAAGTCGCCTCAGGAGCTCCCATGCCTCCTTTCCTCACAAGTTTTATTGTTTTCTTATTCATTTTTTTCAAATACAAGGATATCCATTGGGCTAGAAGTGCCTTTAGAGGCATACGAATGACTCCAAGTACACATTTAAAAACCCTAGAACAAAAAGAAATCATTGGAGATAGTTTTATAGAGTTTTTCAATCAGTATGATATCTGGATCACACCAGTTGCATCAATTTCGGCATTCAAGCATCAGAAAGCTGGAAAAGCATTTCTTGTAAACGGCAAAAAGATCGCATATACAGATGCTATAGGGCGATTCAATTTTGATACTGCCATTGGAGGGCATCCTATTGTAGTAATCCCAATAGGTATTACAAAAACAGGATTACCCGTAGGCATAGCAATCCATGGTCGTAAATGGGAGGACAAAAAACTATTAGAAATAGCCAAAGCACTTCAAGAACAATTCACAGATGGATTTATCATTCCTCAATCCGCACAGTAACATATTATTTTTTAAACAGATGATTGCAAGTAATGAGTAATCATTAAACAATACATTTATTATCTGTAGTTCTTTTAAAGTGCAATAGATTTTGGACTTAGATTTCGGCCAGTTTTGAGAGTAAAATATGTTTATTTTTGCTAGATTGATAAACTCAAACTGTCATGAATATGGAAGAAATTCCAAAAATGAATTGCAACGTCCCTGAGCTTTGGCAAATTCATAAGTCCGAACTATTTCGCTTTATTTTCAATCGCGTAAAAGATAAAGAACTCGCTAAAGACATTTCACAAGATGTCCTGCTTAAAGTGTATGCTTTCTGCTCTGCAAAATCCGGAGTTAATAATCTGCGAAGTTGGCTATTTCAAATTGCTCACAATACCATCATTGATCATTATAGAAAACAATCAAAATTTGTTGCAGAAGAAAATTTACCAGAAGTAACTTTTGAAAATGAGGAAGAGGCATTTAGCGAGGCCTCCAATTACATTCTGACAATGCTCAATTTTTTGCCAGAGAAATACGCGGTCCCATTGAAACTTTCAGATATCGACAATCTAAAACAGGCTGATATTGCAAGGCAGCTTAACTTAAAATTATCTACAACAAAATCTAGGATTCAACGAGCAAGAGATTTATTAAAAGCTGAGTTTATAACTTGTTGCCATTTTGAAACAGATATGAAAGGCAACATAATTTCATTCGATATAAAAGAAAATTGCGAGCCTTTGTTAGCTATGAAAAAAGAATTCCAAAAATAATTTGCGTCTTTTTGCACCTCACTACGTCTTGCCCTTGTAACAAGCAAATTATTTACAATTATGAAAAGATTTCACATTCACGCAAGGGTGAAAAACCTTAATGAAAGTATTGAATTCTACAATGCACTTTTTGATACTCAACCAACCATCTTAAAGCAAGACTATGCTAAATGGATGCTAGACGATCCCAAAATCAATTATGCTATTTCGACTGGCCATAGCGAAATTGGGATAGAGCACTTGGGATTGCAGGTGGATTCCGAAACAGAGCTTCAAGAGGTGTATGCCAATTTTAAAAATGCAAAAGGAAAGGTAAGAGAGGAAGGAGAATGCACCTGTTGCTACTCAAAATCACAAAAAAGTTGGATTACTGACCCTCAAGGCATAGACTGGGAAGCATTTTACACGCATGGCACAGCCACAGTATATGGCGAGGGCATCAACGCTAGACCAGCACCTGAAGTAATGGAGAAATGGACTGGCAATGATGGCAAAAATGCAATGATTGAAATAGCTAGCACCAAATCATGTGAAAATGAAAAATGTCGTAATTAGGCCATTAGTGCCATCTGATTGGTCAATAGTAGCCAATATTTATAAAAGTGGCATTGACACTAACAATGCCACTTTTGAAACCCAAATACCTTCATGGGAAAACTGGGATAATAGCCATCTTAAATTCGCTAGAATTGTAGCTCTCATCAAAAACCAATTAGTTGGCTGGGCAGCCCTAAGTCCTGTTTCCAATAGGTGTGTGTATGGTGGCGTTGCCGAAATAAGTGTATATGTAGATGAGAAACATCGAGGTATTGGAATAGGAAAAGCATTATTGGAAAATCTGATACCACTTAGTGAGGAAAATGGAATATGGACTTTACAAGCTGGGATTTTCAGAGAGAATATATCAAGTATTAAGCTCCATGAAAGTGCTGGATTTCGAATAGTTGGCTATAGAGAGAAAATAGGCAAATTGAATGGTAAGTGGATTGATACATATTTGTTAGAAAAAAGAAGTGCTACATTAGGTCTCGACTAACTAATAATCGCTTTACCAATATCCCTTGGTAAGTTTGTATTATCATTACTGGTTTTAATTGAAAGCCGTTTTGAAAGGAAAAATTTCTAAAACCTGAATGAAAAAATGAATTTAAAGTACTTGATGGGCTGTATAATTTCCCTCCCGCTTTTACCTATTATGTATTTTCAAGGGAAGAAAATTCGTGCACAGATTCCTTCGCTGCCTGAAGCCACAGGAACTGAAGGAAAAAGTATTTTTAACAATACCACAAAACCCACCATCAATCTACTAACCATTGGCGAAAGCACCATAGCTGGAGTGGGTGTACAAAGTCACGAAGAAGGATTCACTGGCTCATTGGCAAAGGAGCTTTCCATTATTTACCAAAGCAATGTGAATTGGAAAGTGTATGCCAAAAGCGGATATACTGCCGAAAGTGTCGCCAACAAAATCATCCCAAAAATTACTGAAACAGACATCGACTTAATCGTAATTGGTTTGGGCGGAAACGACGCTTTTAGGCTTAATTCTCCTGCTAAATGGAGACAGGATATTGTCAAAATAATCGCTGAGCTAAAAAGTAAATTCCCCAGTGCATTCCTTGTTTTTTGTAATATGCCACCTATCAAGGAGTTCCCAGCCTTTACGCCGTTGATCAAGTTTACCATTGGCAATCTGGTAGAAATATTAGGCAAAGAACTACATAAAGTCACTATGGACGATCCACAGGTTTACTATTATGGCAAGAAAATCACCTTGACAGCTTGGCTTGATCATCTAAATGTGGAAGCAAAAGCAGCGGATTTTTTTAGCGATGGTGTGCATCCATCAAAACTAACTTATCAGACTTGGGCAAAAGATTTGGCTAGGACGATTCAAAAAGATGAGAAAACTGCGATTGCTTTTCCATTCAAAGCGATCTAGAAAAATCAGCGGGAGGATAAGTATTTCTCAACTCCTGAAAAAGCAATTCAACAATCCTTCTTCGCAAGCTTGTCTATCGCTTAACATCCTGAAAAATATGGTATATTGAAATCAAATGTAACTAAGCATTTTGCTTTCTACGCTTAGCCAAAAAGGAATCAAACCCTCAAAACCAAATTTTAAAATGCCTGCCAATAATTTCAATATATCAGGGTTAAGCGAGGAGCAAGTAATAAAATCAAGAGAGAAATTTGGGCTAAATAAAATCACCTCTAAACAGGAGAGTGAATTCATAGCTGCTGTTAAACAGATCGTCCAAGATCCAATGGTCATATTACTATTGGTGGCTTCTACTATCTATTTTGTAAGTGGACAAACAGGCGATGGTTTGTTTCTTTTAGCGGCCATTGTACTCATTGCTTCTATTTCCTTATATCAGTACTCAAGGAGTAAAAATGCTCTTGACAAGCTTAAATATTTTTCACAGCCACAGTGCAAAGTAATTCGTGATGGGAAAGTGCAAGAAGTAAAAATTTAATTACTTTTAAATAAGCTAATTAGATCAAACTCCAATGGATAAAATTGTTTTCAAACCAGCAAAGGAAATACTTTCCTTGATACACAATGGTCAAATGAGTTCTAAAGATGTTCTATTGGCATTTCTTGATCAGATTGAGAGGTATCAGATAGAAATTAATGCCATCACAGATTTAAGAAATAGCGAGGAGTTAATAAAGGAAGCTGAAGAAAAGGATTTAATGCTGAAAAATGGTCAAAAAATGGGGCCATTACATGGGCTTCCAATGACCGTAAAGGATGGCTTTAATGTAAGAGGGCTGATAAGTTCTATGGGGTCTCCTTTTCTAAAAAATTATATTGCCAAAGAAGATGCTGTACTCGTAAAAAAATTGAAGGAAGCTGGTGCGATAATCATTGGGAAAACTAATTTACCATTGTTTTCTATTGATTGGCAAAGCACCAACTCTTGGTTTGGCCAAACTAATAATCCCTACAATACTGATTATGTAGCGGGAGGAAGCTCTGGTGGTTCTGCTGCTGCATTAGCAATGGGTTTTACTCCATTAGAATTAGGTTCAGATGCTGGCGGTTCTATAAGAGTTCCTGCTCATTTTTGTGGGATTTGTGGTATTAGACCCTCAGAGCAATCTCTATCTAATCGAGGACAATTTCTCATGCCAGGAAAGCCCCAAGGACACCGGCACTTAACTATGCCTGGCCCTATGGCCAGAACAGTAGATGATTTGATCCTCGCAATGTCCATTTTAACTCAACAAAGTGAAATATCAGAAATCCCTCCAGTAGACTTCCATAGAAGCCAATGGGATGGAACTCCATTGAAAATAGCATTTTCAAAAAGCTTATATGGATTAGAAATCGATAATGATTACTCACAATTGATATCTCAATTTCTGAATAAAATCAAATCAGGCGGACATTTAATAAATGAAGCTCAACCTGCTTACGATGCAAATCTCGCATATCGAATAAATGGGCGTTTGTTTGGTTATGAAGTCGCCTCAGGAGCTCCCATGCCTCCTTTCCTCACAAGTTTTATTGTTTTCTTATTCATTTTTTTCAAATACAAGGATATCCATTGGGCTAGAAGTGCCTTTAGAGGCATACGAATGACTCCAAGTACACATTTAAAAACCCTAGAACAAAAAGAAATCATTGGAGATAGTTTTATAGAGTTTTTCAATCAGTATGATATCTGGATCACACCAGTTGCATCAATTTCGGCATTCAAGCATCAGAAAGCTGGAAAAGCATTTCTTGTAAACGGCAAAAAGATCGCATATACAGATGCTATAGGGCGATTCAATTTTGATACTGCCATTGGAGGGCATCCTATTGTAGTAATCCCAATAGGTATTACAAAAACAGGATTACCCGTAGGCATAGCAATCCATGGTCGTAAATGGGAGGACAAAAAACTATTAGAAATAGCCAAAGCACTTCAAGAACAATTCACAGATGGATTTATCATTCCTCAATCCGCACAGTAACATATTATTTTTTAAACAGATGATTGCAAGTAATGAGTAATCATTAAACAATACATTTATTATCTGTAGTTCTTTTAAAGTGCAATAGATTTTGGACTTAGATTTCGGCCAGTTTTGAGAGTAAAATATGTTTATTTTTGCTAGATTGATAAACTCAAACTGTCATGAATATGGAAGAAATTCCAAAAATGAATTGCAACGTCCCTGAGCTTTGGCAAATTCATAAGTCCGAACTATTTCGCTTTATTTTCAATCGCGTAAAAGATAAAGAACTCGCTAAAGACATTTCACAAGATGTCCTGCTTAAAGTGTATGCTTTCTGCTCTGCAAAATCCGGAGTTAATAATCTGCGAAGTTGGCTATTTCAAATTGCTCACAATACCATCATTGATCATTATAGAAAACAATCAAAATTTGTTGCAGAAGAAAATTTACCAGAAGTAACTTTTGAAAATGAGGAAGAGGCATTTAGCGAGGCCTCCAATTACATTCTGACAATGCTCAATTTTTTGCCAGAGAAATACGCGGTCCCATTGAAACTTTCAGATATCGACAATCTAAAACAGGCTGATATTGCAAGGCAGCTTAACTTAAAATTATCTACAACAAAATCTAGGATTCAACGAGCAAGAGATTTATTAAAAGCTGAGTTTATAACTTGTTGCCATTTTGAAACAGATATGAAAGGCAACATAATTTCATTCGATATAAAAGAAAATTGCGAGCCTTTGTTAGCTATGAAAAAAGAATTCCAAAAATAATTTGCGTCTTTTTGCACCTCACTACGTCTTGCCCTTGTAACAAGCAAATTATTTACAATTATGAAAAGATTTCACATTCACGCAAGGGTGAAAAACCTTAATGAAAGTATTGAATTCTACAATGCACTTTTTGATACTCAACCAACCATCTTAAAGCAAGACTATGCTAAATGGATGCTAGACGATCCCAAAATCAATTATGCTATTTCGACTGGCCATAGCGAAATTGGGATAGAGCACTTGGGATTGCAGGTGGATTCCGAAACAGAGCTTCAAGAGGTGTATGCCAATTTTAAAAATGCAAAAGGAAAGGTAAGAGAGGAAGGAGAATGCACCTGTTGCTACTCAAAATCACAAAAAAGTTGGATTACTGACCCTCAAGGCATAGACTGGGAAGCATTTTACACGCATGGCACAGCCACAGTATATGGCGAGGGCATCAACGCTAGACCAGCACCTGAAGTAATGGAGAAATGGACTGGCAATGATGGCAAAAATGCAATGATTGAAATAGCTAGCACCAAATCATGTGAAAATGAAAAATGTCGTAATTAGGCCATTAGTGCCATCTGATTGGTCAATAGTAGCCAATATTTATAAAAGTGGCATTGACACTAACAATGCCACTTTTGAAACCCAAATACCTTCATGGGAAAACTGGGATAATAGCCATCTTAAATTCGCTAGAATTGTAGCTCTCATCAAAAACCAATTAGTTGGCTGGGCAGCCCTAAGTCCTGTTTCCAATAGGTGTGTGTATGGTGGCGTTGCCGAAATAAGTGTATATGTAGATGAGAAACATCGAGGTATTGGAATAGGAAAAGCATTATTGGAAAATCTGATACCACTTAGTGAGGAAAATGGAATATGGACTTTACAAGCTGGGATTTTCAGAGAGAATATATCAAGTATTAAGCTCCATGAAAGTGCTGGATTTCGAATAGTTGGCTATAGAGAGAAAATAGGCAAATTGAATGGTAAGTGGATTGATACATATTTGTTAGAAAAAAGAAGTGCTACATTAGGTCTCGACTAACTAATAATCGCTTTACCAATATCCCTTGGTAAGTTTGTATTATCATTACTGGTTTTAATTGAAAGCCGTTTTGAAAGGAAAAATTTCTAAAACCTGAATGAAAAAATGAATTTAAAGTACTTGATGGGCTGTATAATTTCCCTCCCGCTTTTACCTATTATGTATTTTCAAGGGAAGAAAATTCGTGCACAGATTCCTTCGCTGCCTGAAGCCACAGGAACTGAAGGAAAAAGTATTTTTAACAATACCACAAAACCCACCATCAATCTACTAACCATTGGCGAAAGCACCATAGCTGGAGTGGGTGTACAAAGTCACGAAGAAGGATTCACTGGCTCATTGGCAAAGGAGCTTTCCATTATTTACCAAAGCAATGTGAATTGGAAAGTGTATGCCAAAAGCGGATATACTGCCGAAAGTGTCGCCAACAAAATCATCCCAAAAATTACTGAAACAGACATCGACTTAATCGTAATTGGTTTGGGCGGAAACGACGCTTTTAGGCTTAATTCTCCTGCTAAATGGAGACAGGATATTGTCAAAATAATCGCTGAGCTAAAAAGTAAATTCCCCAGTGCATTCCTTGTTTTTTGTAATATGCCACCTATCAAGGAGTTCCCAGCCTTTACGCCGTTGATCAAGTTTACCATTGGCAATCTGGTAGAAATATTAGGCAAAGAACTACATAAAGTCACTATGGACGATCCACAGGTTTACTATTATGGCAAGAAAATCACCTTGACAGCTTGGCTTGATCATCTAAATGTGGAAGCAAAAGCAGCGGATTTTTTTAGCGATGGTGTGCATCCATCAAAACTAACTTATCAGACTTGGGCAAAAGATTTGGCTAGGACGATTCAAAAAGATGAGAAAACTGCGATTGCTTTTCCATTCAAAGCGATCTAGAAAAATCAGCGGGAGGATAAGTATTTCTCAACTCCTGAAAAAGCAATTCAACAATCCTTCTTCGCAAGCTTGTCTATCGCTTAACATCCTGAAAAATATGGTATATTGAAATCAAATGTAACTAAGCATTTTGCTTTCTACGCTTAGCCAAAAAGGAATCAAACCCTCAAAACCAAATTTTAAAATGCCTGCCAATAATTTCAATATATCAGGGTTAAGCGAGGAGCAAGTAATAAAATCAAGAGAGAAATTTGGGCTAAATAAAATCACCTCTAAACAGGAGAGTGAATTCATAGCTGCTGTTAAACAGATCGTCCAAGATCCAATGGTCATATTACTATTGGTGGCTTCTACTATCTATTTTGTAAGTGGACAAACAGGCGATGGTTTGTTTCTTTTAGCGGCCATTGTACTCATTGCTTCTATTTCCTTATATCAGTACTCAAGGAGTAAAAATGCTCTTGACAAGCTTAAATATTTTTCACAGCCACAGTGCAAAGTAATTCGTGATGGGAAAGTGCAAGAAGTAAAAAGTGAAGATGTAGTAATTGGTGACGCCCTTATGGTAGAAGAAGGTACACTTGTAACAGCAGATGGTACCATCATTCAATCCAACGACTTTTCAGTGAGCGAAGCCATTCTTACTGGTGAGTCGCTTTCAGTTTTTAAGGACGCCTCCAAAGAAGATAAATTCATTTACAGCGGAACGATGGTGGTAAGTGGCTTGGCCATTGCCACGGTTACTGCCATTGGCAACGAAACTAAGCTGGGCAAAATTGGAACAAGCTTAGAGAACATCACCGCCGAAAAAACACCTCTGGAACTGCAAATTGCAAATTTTGTGAAGAAAATGGCCGTTGCTGGAGCTGTGGTATTTCTCATTGTATGGGTCATCAATTACATGAATTCCCAAGACCTATTGACAAGCTTATTGCAATCGCTTACACTTGCCATGAGTATTTTGCCTGAGGAGATTCCTGTGGCATTTGTCACTTTTATGGCATTAGGCGCTTGGCGACTAATGAAAATGGGCATTGTTGTAAAGCAAATGAAAACGGTAGAAACCCTAGGAAGTGCTACAGTAATTTGTACCGACAAAACTGGGACGATTACCGAGAATAAAATGAGTCTCGCTAAGCTATTTTTATTATCGTCTAACCAATTATTTGAGCCAGAGAAAGAACTAACAACTGACGAGAAAGAGCTGATTGAATTAGCCATGTGGGCAAGTGAACCTATCCCTTTTGATCCGATGGAGATTTCATTGCACCAGGCGTATAGTGATTCTGTGGAAGTAGACCAGCGCCCAAACTACCAGCTTGTACATGAATATCCACTTGGGGGGAAACCACCCATGATGACCCATGTATTTGCAGATAAAGAAGGGAATAGAATAATAGCGGCAAAGGGCGCACCTGAAGCGCTTATCCAAGTATCGGATTTATCTGAAATACAAAAGGAACAAATCCATACTGCTATCAACCAATTAGCTACAGATGGATTTCGAGTATTAGGCGTGGGCATTTCTACGCTTACTGGCCAAGATTATCCTGCCAAACAGCAAGATTTGCCCTTTCAATTTAAAGGAATCGTCGCGCTATATGATCCGCCGAAAAAGAACATTCAGAAAGTGCTACAGGATTTTTACGCAGCAGGTATTTCAGTAAAAATAATCACAGGCGATAATGCGTTGACAACCGCAGCAATTGCGAAGGAAATCGATTTCAGAGATTATGACAAAACCATTTCTGGAAATGAATTGATGCAGATGCGGGAGGATGAGCTCAAAGCTTGCGTAGCCTCCACTGCCATATTTACTCGGATGTTTCCCGAAGCCAAATTGAAGATTATAAATGCCCTAAAATCTAATAATCAAATTGTAGCTATGACTGGCGATGGCGTGAACGACGGCCCTGCCCTCAAAGCAGCACATATCGGAATAGCAATGGGCAAAAAAGGAAGTGAAATTGCCAAACAAGCCGCCTCTTTAATTCTATTAGAAGATGACCTGTCCAAAATGGTGGATGCAATTGCCATGGGAAGGAAGATTTACACAAATCTGAAAAAAGCCATTCAATACATCATCTCCATTCATATTCCGATTATTCTCACTGTATTTATACCCTTGGCTTTAGGGTGGATCTACCCAAATATTTTTTCACCCATTCATATCATCTTCCTCGAACTGATAATGGGGCCAACATGCTCCATCATTTACGAAAATGAACCCATGGAAAAGAATACAATGATTCAGCAACCCAAAGCATTAACAACCTCCTTTTTCAACACCAAAGAACTTTCTATCAGCATTGTTCAAGGCTTAATTATAACAGTGGGCACCTTGTTTATCTACCAGTATTCAGTAATAAATGGATACAACGAAGCACTCACACGCACAATGGTTTTCACAGTTTTAATCGCAGCCAACATTTTCCTCACCTTAATCAATCGATCATTCTATTACTCAATTTTCACTACTCTGAAATACAAAAACAACCTTGTGCCTTTAATCATAGTCATTACCCTGGCCGTAGTTGGGCTTATCTTATTTGTGAAGCCTTTGACTAGCTTTTTTGAATTTCAACAACTGGACATGATGCAAATAATTCTTTGCATGGGTATTGGAGCTATTTCTGTAGTTTGGTTTGAAGTGGTAAAAATTTTTAAAAGAAAGAGCCAAAAGCACCATGTGAATTCCTGATTAGTGATTTTTGAATCGAAAGCTTCCCTCCCGCTTTCTTTAATAGTAGCAACCTGATTGGCGAAAATTATTTAATGATAAAAAATACATTTTTATTGTTTATCAATAATTATTTATTTTTATTTGCAATATAATATTCAAAACCACAACATGAAACAAAACACTACCACCATTATGATCATCATGCATGTAATCGCTTGGGTCATATTTATTGGCTTCTGTATAAAGACAGGCGCGCTAATTTATTCTGCATTTGTAAGTTTTGTCGTCAACCCCGTAGGAGCAAGCGACCTATACTTAGGACTAGACTTATCCAATTTATTCGATTATGACAAATGGTATTACGGCTCGCTCATTTCATTAGTCATTTTCATTTCGGGCTTGCAGGCTTACATTTTTTACTTGCTGATAAAGATATTTATGAAGCTAAATTTGGTGCAGCCATTTAGTAAAGAGATCGCAAAACTGATAACTAATATAAGTTTTACAGCTCTTCAAATTGCCATACTTCATATTATCACCAATGGATATATAAAATGGCTAGTAAAGCGGGAGGTAATCATTCCGAGCTTGCACGATTATCTTGGCGGAGCATCTGAGTTTTTGCTATTGGGTGGAATTATCTTTGTGATTGCACAAATTTTCAATAGAGGGCTTGAGATTCAAGCAGAAAACGAACTAACAATATAGCCATGCCAATTATAGTAAATCTAGATGTAATGATGGCAAAAAGAAAGATGTCACTAAACGAGCTTTCCGAGAAAGTGGATCTTACCTTATCCAATCTATCTATTCTCAAAACTAGCAAAGCAAAAGCGATCCGTTTCAGTACACTGGAAGCAATATGCAAGGCCTTGGATTGCCAACCTGGCGACTTACTTGAATTTAGTAAGGAAGAGCAATTTTAGGAATTAAAATATCATCACATTTGCAGTGCGGAAAACTGTGATTGAAGCGGAATAAAAAAAGGTCAACCCATCTCGAGTTGACCTTTTTTATTAAATATTTATCGGACAAAAATTAAGCTAAGCTTTCTTCGCTTTCTACGTATTCATCGATTGGGATACAGCTACAAACTAGGTTGCGATCGCCATAAGCAGAATCCACCCGCCCTACAGTAGGCCAGAATTTGTTACTACGAGTATATTCTAGCGGGAAGGCTGCTTTTTCGCGACTATATGCATGCTTCCATTCATTAGCTGTGATTACCGCAGCAGTATGTGGCGCATTCTTCAGTACATTATCTATTTTATCCTCCGCTCCTTCAGCAATTTCAATAATCTCTTTGCGGATACTTACCATAGCATCACAGAAGCGATCTAGTTCAGCTTTGGTTTCGCTTTCAGTTGGCTCTATCATCATAGTTCCACCAACTGGGAATGATACTGTAGGTGCATGAAAACCATAATCCATTAAGCGCTTAGCGATATCTTCCACTTCTACGCCAGAACGTTTGAAGTTACGGCAATCAATAATCATTTCGTGAGCGCTACGGCCTTTGCTACCTGTGTACAACACATCGTAACTTCCTTCCAAACGCTTCTTGATGTAATTGGCATTGAGGATCGCGATTTTAGTAGCATTTGTCAATCCCTCTGCACCCATTAAGGCAATGTAAGTGTAGGAGATTAGCAGAATACTTGCGCTTCCATAAGGTGCAGCCGAGATGGCAGTAATTCCAGAATCTCCACCAGTTTTAACCAAAGCGTGACCTGGAAGAAACGGCGCTAAATGCTTCGCCACACATATTGGACCCATACCTGGACCACCACCACCATGAGGAATACAGAATGTTTTGTGCAAATTCAAATGGCAAACATCAGCACCAATCATCGCTGGACTAGTAAGACCAACTTGCGCGTTCATATTGGCGCCATCCATATATACTTGGCCACCATGCTGATGGATTATATCACAAATTTCTTTGATACTTTCTTCAAATACTCCGTGAGTGGATGGATATGTCACCATCAAAGCCGCTAGCACATCCTTGTATTGCTCCGCTTTAGTTCGAAGGTCTTCTACATCGATATTGCCTCTTTCGTCGCATTTCACGATTACCACATTCATGCCTGCCATCACCGCAGAAGCTGGGTTGGTACCATGCGCAGAAGATGGAATAAGAGCAATATTACGATGATCGTCTCCATTCTCGAGGTGGAAAGCACGAATTACCATAAGTCCGGCATATTCTCCTTGTGCACCTGAATTTGGCTGTAAGGATACCGCATCAAATCCAGTGATTTCTGCTAACCAATTTTCAAGATTGTTGAAAATATGCTGATAACCTTCAGTTTGCTCAAGTGGAGCAAATGGGTGAAGATTTCCGAATTCAGGCCAAGTAACTGGCGCCATTTCAGTAGTGGCATTCAGTTTCATCGTGCAAGAACCTAAGGAAATCATTGAGTGCACTAAAGACAAATCTTTTGTTTCTAATCGCTTAATATATCTAAGCATTTCGTGCTCGGAGTGGTAGAGCTTGAATACAGGATGCTGCAAATAGGCAGACTTACGAGTGAGCGACTCTGGGAAAGTAATTTCAACTTCATCAGAAATCAGGTTCTTCTCCGATTCGCTGATGTATTTTTCGCCTTTCAGCTCAGCAAATACGGCTAATATATTTTTTACATCAGCTAGCGTACTTGTTTCATCTAAGGAGATACTCACTCCTCCCGCTTCATAGTATCTGAAATTAATTTCGGCAGCTTCTGAAATGCTCTTCAGTTGCAAGCTTTGATTTACATCAAGATTTATTCTCAATGTATCGAAATACACATCATTCAATTGGCTAAAACCTAATTTACCAAGACCTTCTTCCAGAGTCCTAGCTAAGCCATTGATTTTTGCTGCTATATTTTTAAGTCCTTCCGCACCATGATATACACCGTACATTCCTGCCATTACTGCAAGCAAAACTTGGGCGGTACAAATATTTGAAGTAGCTTTTTCTCTACGGATATGCTGCTCTCTGGTTTGTAGCGCCATTCTGTAGCCTTTATTTCCATTGCTATCAATTGACACACCGATAATGCGCCCTGGAATAGATCGCTTGTGCGCATCGAGAGTGGCAAAGTAAGCCGCATGTGGGCCGCCATAGCCCATTGGAATACCGAAACGCTGTGTAGTACCCACAACCACATCGGCTCCCATTTCACCTGGAGGTGTTACGAGTGTTAAAGAAAGTAGATCAGCAGCTACTGCTACAAACACATTTTGCTCCTTGGCAGAAGCTATAAAATTAGATGGATCGTAAATACGGCCATTGGCATCAGGATATTGTAAAAGGACACCAAATAGATTTTCATCTGTAAGGTCTAAGTCCTCTATTCTACCAATTTGCAAATCGATACCAACAGGAATTGCTCTTGTGATTAATACATCGATTGTTTGTGGGAATACTCGCTCGTCCACAAAAAAGCGGGAGGCTGATTTCTTATTTCCTTTGCGAAGTCCCGCAAGCATCGTCATGGCTTCTGAAGCAGCAGTGCCTTCATCTAAAAGGGAAGCATTGGCTATTTCCATTCCAGTAAGCTCCATCACCATCGTTTGGTAGTTGATGAGAGCTTCTAAACGACCTTGGGCTATTTCTGCTTGATAAGGAGTATAGGCAGTGTACCAACCTGGATTTTCAAGGATATTTCGCTGGATAACACCTGGCGTTATCGTGCCGTAATAGCCTAAACCAATGTGGTTTTTAAAAAGCTTATTTTTGGCTGCAACCTTTTTCAGTTGGTTTAGAAATTCATATTCAGACAAGGGTTCTGGCAAGTTCATGGCTTTTTTGAGCCTAATACCTGCCGGAACAGTTTCGTCAATTAGCTGGTCGAGTGATTCAACGCCAATAGCGGCCAACATTTCCTCCCGCTGTTCTTGATCGGGACTGTTATGTCTTCTTTCAAATAGATCTGTGGTTGATAGCTTAATTTTCATTTTTCCTTATCTAAAATAGCCTGAATTTAAACTCCTGTTTGGAGCTGCAAATGTAAGAAGAATTGCCTGCAATAATTTGTGTAATCAAAGCATTATTTATCACCATTACGCCTTTCATAGATTATGATACAAGACTTGCAATCGCATAGTTCAAAGACAAATGTTTAGGGGTAATGTTTGAGCATTTTTTATTATTCTTAAACAATTTTGCTGGTAATTCTTCGATGTATAAATCTCTGTTTTAATGTTAGTGGATTTTCCTTAGTTTTGGAGGCATTAAAAAACCTAAAATTGAATATGATTAAAAGAATATGGATGGGCATCGCTTGCTTGGTATTAGCAGCGAATGTGAACGCCCAAGATGCAGTTGCCTTGAAGCATGGTAACAGTATTACCGAATCGAGTTTGAGAAAGCATCTGGAAATATTGGCTGCCGATGACATGGAAGGTCGTGACACAGGCAAGGCAGGTCAGCACAAAGCTGCGGCTTACATTGCTGGCCAGTTTGCAGAGTTGGGGTTGAAGCCTGTGGCAGCCAATGGAAGCCAAATGGGCTATCTACAGAATTTCGACTTAGAAAGCACTGGATGGGGTAAAGTAGAGTTCAAAGTTGGTCGCAATACCTTTGTAAACGGCGATGTGATTTTCTTTGGAAGTGTAATACAAAGTAAATCAGGAAGATCTGAGATCGTATTTGTTGGTAATGGCGATGCCGCTTCTTTGGAAGGCATTGACTTGACGCAAAAAACTGCTTTGCTTTATGCTCCAGGCCCTGGATACGAAGCTAAAGTTGAAGCTCTTAAAGCAAAAGGTGCAAATGCCGTAATGGTAGTAAATGCTGAAACAGCTGAGCAATATGAAAATGTAACTAGACGATTTAGAAACTTTGCAACAGCACGCAGATTAGGCTTACCAAACCCTAACTTGACTGATAATTTGCTATGGTTAGTATCTCCAGCGCATGCTGCTAGCATCATCGGCAAAACGCAAGAGCAAATGGTTGCTATGGTTGCCGATGGCTCTCACAAAAGCATAAAGCCTATAAGATATACCTACAATATCGAAAGAGTAGTAGAAAAAGTGCCAACATCAAATGTAATTGGAGTAGTAGAAGGTACTGATTTGAAAGATGAGTATGTAGTCTTAACGGCTCATTACGATCACGTAGGGGTAACAGCTGATGGCCAAATAAATAATGGTGCAGATGATGATGGATCAGGAACATCAGCAATAATTGATATTGCTCGCGCGTTCAAAACTGCTGCTAACGAAGGAAATGGGCCACGTAGAACAATGGTATTCCTATTAGTGACTGGCGAAGAAAAAGGCTTACTTGGCTCAAGATATTACACTGATTTTGATCCAATTTTCCCTCATAGCCAAACGATAGCCAACATCAATATCGACATGATTGGCAGATTGGATACTGAGCACGAAGAATCAGGACACAGAAACTATGTGTATCCAATTGGTTCTGAGGTTCTTTCTTCTGAATTGAAAGTGATTTTGGATTACAATAATGTGATGTACACAAATATGGATCTTGATTATCGTTATGACGATCCAGAAGATACAAATCGTTTTTACTTCCGTTCTGATCACTACAACTTTGCAAAGAATAATATTCCAGTGATATTCTTTTTCAACGGTGTGCATGCGGATTACCATAGACCAACTGATACTATCGACAAAATTGAGTGGGACGTATTCGAAACTAGATCTAGATTAGTATTTTACACATCGTGGGATTTGGCTAATAGAAGCAGAAAACCAATGCTCGATACTAAAATGGATGAGCGATTATTGAATCGTTAAAAACAAATTAAGAAACGAGGAAAAAGGCCGTTCAATTTATTGCTCGGCCTTTTTCGTTTTTTTGCCTTTATCAAAATCGTAGCCACAATGGAAGCAGTAATTGGCTCCAATTTTATGGCCTTCGTATCCACAATGAGGGCACACTTGGGATAAATCTTCTTTTGCTCTTCTTGATGATTTAGCCAATTCAACAGTTACTATACCAGTAGGAACAGCGATAATTCCATATCCTAAAAGCATCATAAGCGATGCAATCATTTTCCCAAATAAGGTAATAGGTACAATATCTCCATACCCGACTGTAGTAAGGGTAATTACCGCCCAATAAATGCTGGATGGAATCGAATCGAAGCCGTTCTCCCCACCTTCCACCAAATACATCACCGACCCCATTAGAATCACCAATAAAACCACAAAAAGGATAAATACACTGATTTTCCGCAAGGAAAGAATTAACGCCGCCCCTAAGGTTTGAATTTCGCTTAGGAAATGTACCATTTTGAAAATCCTAAAAATCCTCAGAAAACGAAGAGATCTGATAACCATAAGATATTGGCTGCCGGCAAAGAACAAGCTTATAAATGTTGGTAAAATTGAGAGCAAATCAATGACACCCAGAAAACTGAAAATGTATTTTTTGGGCTTTTTTATAATTATAATTCGCAACAAATATTCGATGGTAAATAATCCAGTAAAGACCCACTCTAGGATAGTTAAATAATTACCATAACCCTCCCGAACCGTAGGAATACTATCTAGCATTACAACCAAAATACTGAGTAAAATGACAATCAATAATCCAACATCGAAAAATTTACCCCAATACGTATCTGACTTGTAAATTATGTTAAATGCTTTACTCTTCCACGCAACAGTACTGCGGGAAATTTCTCCATTCCAAAATGCATCTTCCTTATTCGTCATAAATCAAATTTTCATTAAGTTAATTGGAATTTTAAATGAATTCAAAACTAAAATGAATCTAAAGGAGGCGGGAGGGAAAACAGCCAGTGAATAACAAACCAAATTTCCTATTTTGAAGTTAACCAGAAGTAATCACCAATTTAGATTAGATTTTATGGAAAGAGCCATTTTTGCTTCGGGATGTTTTTGGGGAACTGAGTTTTATTTCCAAAAAGCGCCAGGTGTCATCAGCACTACGGTTGGTTACATTGGTGGTCATGTATCAAACCCAACATACCGGGAAGTATGTACAGGCACAACCGGACACGCAGAAGCTACCGAAGTTTTTTATGATCCCAGCAAAACCGATTTCGAAACCCTAGCTAGACTGTTTTTCGAAACGCATGATCCTACACAAGTAAATAGACAAGGACCAGATATTGGCACTCAGTATAGATCAGAAGTTTTTTACCTGAATCAAGAACAAAAACAAATCACAGAAAAGCTAATCACCGCTCTGGAGGAAAAGGGTTTAAAAATAGCCACTAAAATATCAGCCGCTACTGAGTTTTACACAGCAGAAAACTACCATCAGGATTACTACAAAAACAATGGAAGCACTCCGTATTGCCATTTTTATACGAAGAGGTTTTAAGCTCTCGAATCATTCCCAAATTCTCCTATCAATTCCAACTAGCCCTAAAAATCGCAATAGTAAATTAAATAATTGATTTGACTATAAATTTATCTCTAATGACTTACTAAGTCCACTTTTGGGCTAATCATTGCCTCCGAAACTACTAATAGACCACCAAAACAAAATAACACCTCCCTTGGTATCACCTTACGTTAAATAACAATTTAATGTGTTCTTATAAAATAATTTTATCCTATGTTGAGGGTGTGTCCCACCACAACGCATTCACTAGTTAAAGATAAAAGTTGAATTTCTCATCTTTAACTGAAGGTACTTCAGATCTGGAATAAATAAAACGAAGATATTGGAAATGAAGCTGAATCACCTCAATTTTGCAGTAAAAATAAGTTTCAATTTACGTTAACTATAAATGAGAGTAACAAAGTTTAGCATTCTTTTAATTATATTAAATTTTGGATTTTCAGAATATTCTTTTTCTCAATCAAGCTCTACCACCAAACTTGAAGAAACAGGTATTTGGAATGGTGTATATATAAAAACTAGAATTAATAATAAAATTGGCTATTACGGTGAGCATCATTATAGATTACGAAATGATATTGATAACCTGAACTCATTTGTTGGAAGAACAAGACAGGTTTATAATAGAGCTGGAATTAATATTTTTTTTAATGATTATTTTGAAGCTGTCATTGGGCCAACCCTCGTATTTAACTTTACTCCTGATCCTAATAATAGTAACTTAGAAAAAGTAGTATTAGAGCCAAGAATTTGGCATCAATGGCTTTTTATGATGCCACAAATGGGAAGATTCAAAATTTATCATCAGTTCCGCTTCGAACATCGATGGAAAAGAGATAATGATATTGGAGCTGAATTCGATTACACAAATAGATATAGGTATAAACTGTTTTCTTACATCCCGTTAAATAAGGCAAAGATTGAAGCGAAAACACTGTTCTTTTCACCAAGTGCCGAAATTTTCATGCATAGTGGTAAATCTATAACTTATCATCCATTTGAAGACTTCAGGACTTACAATGGTTTTGGCTATGTCTATAACAATAACGTCACATTTTTCGTAGGTCACATGTGGACTTTCGGGCAAAAACCTTCTGGCTTTGAATATAGAACAAGCCATATTCTTCGCTTCAACGCATTTATTGGGCTAGATTTCAGAAAGATCGAAACCAAATTACCTCGCCTAAACCTAGGGTATTAATGAGAAAACTGAAAAAAAGATATATTGCAGGAACAGTAGTCGTAGTCATTTTAATTCTATTCTCATTTTTTATTGGCAGAAACTCTTATGATCCCAATCATCTAAAAGACGAGTTGGCTATTTTAAAAAATGAAGCTTCAGAAAAAAATCAGCTGATAGACGATTATAAAGAAAAAGACGAGTCTATTTCTGAAATAATCAGCAAATACAATAGATTTAATATTAGCAAACGAGATCACTTATCTACTTCTGAATATCTAGATTTGATTTTGGAAAAAATCATTAATGAGAATGATAACTTAAACAGTAAAGCACTTAGGCAACAAAATTTGCTCAAGCTCTTAGATGATAAAATAGACACTTTAGTACAAAAATATGTTGAACCTCGATTAGAATTGCTGGCTCTTCGATCGGCAATAGAAAGTCAAAATGAGGCATTAGATTCGATATCGACAGAGCTAGTAAAACTGAAAGAGGAAGAGCCTAAGCAAAATTTCGACTCTTTAAACTTATTATCACCAAATGGAGATAAAATATTCTATTTTGGATCACTAAACAATAATTATCCTAATGGTTTTGGTATAGGCTTTTATCAAGGAAAAGGATACTACATAGGCGAGTGGCAAGGTAACTTACGACATGGAAAGGGACATCACTTTTTTAAAGATGGTTCAAACTATGAGGGGAACTTTGTGAACGATAAAAGGGAGGGATACGGAGTATATAATTATAACACAGGAGAAATCTATAAAGGCTACTGGAAAAATGACCTAATGAGTGGTGAAGGTGAAATTATCTCACCAAATGGAAGCTCTACCAAAGGCACATTTGCAGATGGCAAACTGGTGGAAAGAAAATAATTCTTCCTTATTTGCTGAGTCCATCAATTCGTTACTTTTTGAATGACCCAATATCTTTATTGATGTTACATTCACTAAATAATCAAAAGAGCAAACAACAAAGAGCCCGTATACTCCAAGAAAAAAAACCTCAAATTTTCGTCAAGAGATATTTAATTACATCCGTCGTAGTAACAATTCCTACTAATTCTCCATTCTCGATCACTGGCAAGGCATGATAGTCTTCCTTCACGAAAACCTCAGCCAAGGATTTTATGCTTGCATCAGGACTTATCGATTTGGGATTAGATGTCATTACTTGAGTTACACTCAGCATTTCCAAAATGGCCTCATCAGCATCTTCCTGATTTTCAATTAGTGCACCAAAAGTAAGTCTATTGATATCCGTCCTGCTTAAAATGCCAATCACCTTTACGCCAGACACTACTGGCACATGTCGCACTTTAAGTTTTCTAAATAGCCTTACCACATCATGTAACGACGTATTTTCTTGAACCACATACACATCAGGGGTCATTATGGTACTTACAAAGTCCTTTTCGATCTTTTCCATTGCTCTATCTTTTCTGTACCAAAGCTAAAAATACTTGTCTTGGCAAAGAATGAGTAAAGTCATGCAATTGATTGACTTTTGAACCAGCAAAGTAAAGAAGAGCTAATTCCTTTCCAGAGTGAACTGTTATTGAAAATCAAACACTCCAAATGGAGTAATGCACATATCTAGCGGAACATCATGTACTTCTGCCAATTGCAAATTGGCAATGGGCGGGAGGATGGATAGACCAATTTTCAATACATCTGCTTTACAATCATTAGCCAGAAACCGATCGTAAAATCCTTGTCCGTAACCAAGCCGATGGCCGCTGGTATCGAAACCCAACATAGGAACTAGAACTATATCTAGCAGCTTGGAATCTACAACTTCACCATCAATTGGCTCAGGAATACCTAATTTATTTGGTTGTAATTGATCTTGCCCAATGTACTGATAACTCAGCATCCTTTTGTGCCGAAAATCAGATTTGGAAACCACAATCTTTGATTCTGGTCTATGCTCAACTAGCCAGTCGATTAGTGGCTGTGTATGAGGTTCATTCTTATGTGGAATCGACAAAAAAACATGGATGTATTTAAAGGTCTTTTGCTGCAATACTTCGATTAGCTTATCAATCATCACCGAATTTCTCTCATCAAACTCCGTGGAGCTTAAACTCGCCCGACGGAATGAAAGTAGCTTACGAAGTACTGATTTATTCATCCTCTATAAACACATAAAATTGCGTATCAAATGCATCCAAATGCTGTAAAAGCGTATCGATAAATTGAGGTTGATTAAGCGCAATGCTCAGGTAATTGTCCACCCGCTCTTGAGGCTTACCATTTGGAAATAGACGATCTTTGCTATTTTGAAGCTGACGTAGCGATACATCCATTCTCGATTCTGCCGCTTTCACCATTCGCTTTCCAATACTTTCCAATGACTTCAACGCTCGACTTTCTTCCGCTTCGATAAATCCTTTGAGCGAGCCGTCAAACTCTACAGCAATCTTCACAATCTGTTCATAGGCATTGCGTACCATTTCTTCCTCAGCCTGAATATCAGGAGCTTCAAATCCTTGGCTATCAAGAAATTTAGCTTTCAGATCATCATTTTTTAAGAAAATATCTTGAGTTTCAATTCCAAGTTGGTTCAACTTTTTGGCTATTCCTTTGTTTACCCAAAGAGCAAAATTTCTAGGCATCACCACTGGAAAAGCTACTTTGTATAAATCGAAAACGCCCTTTATTTGCAACCAATAAGCAACCTCAGCTGGGCCACCAAAATAGGCCACATTCGGCATTATGGTTTCTTGAAATAAAGGCCTGAGAATTACGTTAGGGCTGAATTTCTCTGGATTGGATTGCAGTAAATCTAGGATATCCTCCCGCGAAAACTCCAACTCAGTGTTGAGCACTTTATAGCTTCCATTTTCTTCAACAATCCTTTCTCGCAATCCCTTTTCCATGTAGAAAAGGTTGATTTCTCTAGAAAAAACTTGCCCTTTGTAGCCTAAGGACTCAAGCTTTGCAGAGGATTTTTCTACCTCCACATTTGCTTTCTGTTGAGTCAATTCTTCCCTCATTATCGGAGTAAACAAGCGCTTCAAATTCGCATCGTTTCCATCCAATATTACCAAGCCTTGTTCTTTGAAAAGCTCATTAACAAAAATGCGTGTGGCATGTGCCAAGTCCTTTCCATTTTTATAGGCTTCTTCGAATAGCGGAGCGGCTTCTGGCAAACTCTGCGCAAGCTCAGCAAGTCCATCGGTGAGCATTTGCCCAACGGGACCCTTCTGATCTGTCTCCCAAGTGAAGGTTTTTCCAAATAGCTGGAAATGATTGATTTCCTCCAAATCATGATCTTCGGTTGCCATCCAATATACAGGCACAAAATGAAGCTCTGGATGCTTATTATTCAGGCTTTTACAGGCATTGATCACAGATACTATCTTGTAAATGAAATACAAAGGGCCTGTGAAAATATTAAGCTGATGACCGGTAGTAATCGTAAATGTGTTTGTGTTTGCAAGACTTTGAATATTGGCGCGGGAGGAATCGCTCAATGCTACATCTTGGTATTGTTGCAATAATGCATCTCTTAAAATCGCCCTTTCATTAGTGCCTAATTGATGCGTGTGCGTAGCTTCAATTATACCATCCATCGTTGGAGCAAAGCTGTAAAACGGCTTCAAATCCTCGTTTTGGTTAAGGTAATTGAGCAAAATACTAGAAAAACTATGGGTATCCTTTAGGGCAATTTTTTCTACTTGCATTATCCTTTTTATATAGGGTTTAGACTTCAGCTATTTTTCCGTACAGATCAAAAGCTGTAGCTTCGGTAATGGTGATATTACAAAAATCACCAATTCTCAAATAGCCTTCGGTCACGGGAATTAATACTTCATTATCTACTTCTGGCGAATCATGCTCGGTGCGGCCTACAAAATATCCACTCTCCTTTTTATCGATCAGAACTTTAAATGTTTTGCCAACTTTGGCATCGTTCAGCTCCGACGAAATATGCTCTTGCAATTCCATTACTTCATTGGCGCGCGATTGTTTTACCTCGGCAGGAACATCATCTTCAAAATTATGTGAATGGGTATTTTCTTCATGTGAATAGGTGAAAATACCTAATCGCTCGAAGCGAGCCCACTGTACAAAATCGAGCATTTCTTGGAAATCCTGCTCAGTTTCGCCAGGATGCCCCGCAATAAGAGTTGTTCGCAGAGCAATGCCAGGCACCTTTTCTCTTATGTTTGTTATCAGCTCTTCGGTTTTTGGTCTGGTAATTCCTCTTCGCATCAATTTGAGCTGACTGCTGCTGCCATGCTGTAGTGGCATGTCTAGGTAATTACAGATATTCTCTCGCTCTGCCATCACATCCAATACATCCATAGGGAAGCCCGCTGGGAATGCATAATGCAATCGAATCCAGTCGATGCCTGGGACGTCACTCAAGCGGCTCATGAGTTCGGCCAAATTACGTTTGCGATAAAGGTCTAAACCATAGTAAGTGGAGTCTTGTGCAATAAGCAAAAGTTCCTTTACGCCTTTAGCCGCCAAATGAGTTGCTTCAGCGACAAGTTCTTCCATAGGACGAGATTTGTGTCCACCGCGCATCAATGGTATTGCACAAAAAGAGCAAGGACGATCACAGCCTTCAGCTATTTTCAAATATGCATAATGCTTGGAAGTGGTGATAATTCGCTCACCTAAAAGCTCATGCTTATAATTTACTTTGAATTTTTTGAGAAGGGCTGGCAGTTCATTCGTTCCAAAAAAAGCATCCACTTGTGGAATTTCTCTTTCGAGATCATCCTTGTAGCGGTGGCTCAAGCAGCCTGTTACATATACCTTGTCTATTGTCCCAGCTTCCTTTGCATCCACATAGCGAAGAATAGTATCTATACTCTCTTGCTTTGCGTTATCAATAAATCCACAGGTGTTGATGACCACAATATTGGCATCATCCTTTTTTGACTCATGTGTAGCTTTGATTCCATTTCCCTTAAGCTGTGTAAAAAGTACTTCACTATCTACAAGGTTTTTAGAGCAACCTAGGGTTACAATATTTACTTTATCTTTTTTTAATCCTTTTGTCTTCAATGTGTTCCTTCCCGATAATTTGGCACAAAATTAGAAAAATAAACTGGGATGCTTAAGCATGGAGGATAAACTCTCTGTCTAACAGAATAATTCCCTAAATTTGAAGACTAATTCGCATGTCCTTGAAAAACCGACTGATTCCTGCTTTTCTGATTTTTTTATTTGCCTTTGTTGCATGTGAGGACAATACAGACTGTAGTAGTAGCACTCGCAGCGAAGTGAAAGTGCGTTTTAGGGCTTTAACTAGTCCGCCACCTCCATTGCCGTATGAGCGGATTTATGCAATTGGCGCTGATGAAAATGCTTCGACTGGATCAACTTTTTATGGCAACGTATATGAGTTACCAGTAAATCCGCTTAACAATACGACAACATTTATTTTCGAGGGAGAAAATAATTTAAGAGATACGCTAGAAGTTTCTTACAATGTACAGTATCGAATAATTTCTGAGCTTTGTGGCGTTGAGCTTATCTACAAAGACTTAAATATTGTGTATTCTAGTTTCGACAGTATCACGGTGGTTACACCAATAATGACACGTCTAACAGAGGTCAATTTTGAAATTATACTTTAGTCTCATATCAGCTTTCCTGTTGCTTGGCAATACGTTGCAAGCTCAAAATGACTTTAAGCCTTTGGGCTTGAGAGTTGGCTTCGATGCTATGAAGTTGGCTACCAACATTATTGACCCGCAACGGTCGGCATTCGAATTGAATGCTGATTTGGCCCTAAATAAGTTCCTAATAGCTGCCGATGCAGGATGGGCCAAAGTAGATGGTGTTGGCAGTAATTATACTTATTTGAATAATGGAAACTACCTACGTATAGGCGCTGATTATAACATTCTCCATCGTAATCCTTTTGGCAATGCCGTTTTTATAGGACTTCGCTATGGCGCGGCTAAATTCGATGAAGAGTTGAGCCATATTTTTCAAGTGCCAACATGGGATATATTGCAAGATGTTGTAGGGACATCAGGTGTAAATGCCAATTGGATGGAAGTGGCAGCTGGATTAAGAGTAAGAGTAAGAAATAATTTATTTGTGGGATATACCATAAGATATAGATTAGGCGCCAATGTGGACACAAAATCTGCGAAACTGCAAGGATTTGAGATTCCAGGCTACGGAAACGCAGAAAGCGGGGGGTTTGGGTTTGGCTATTCCATTATGTATCGGATTCCATTTCGCAAGCCAGAGCCTCCAACTTTTGAAAGGTTAATGCAAAACTAAGCTCCACAAAAAGCTGAAATAAAAATTCCCTAGCTGATGGAAATCGGCTTGGGAATTTTTATTTAGTAATCTATTATTTATCTATTTGGCAAAGTAGCCTGATTTGGTTTTGTTGGCGCATTCTTCACGTGCTCTTCCAACCACGCATCCATTTCATATAATGTATGAAGAATAGATTCTTTCGCTGCATAGCCATGACTCTCGTGAGGCAACATTACCAATCTAGTCGTTGCTCCGTGGCCTTTCAGCGCATTATAGAAACGCTCACTTTGGATAGGGAAAGTGCCAGAATTATTATCAGCCTCACCATGAATCAATAACAATGGCTGATCCACTTTATTGGCATTCATAAATGGAGACATCGTATTATACACATCTGGAGCCTCCCAATAGGTACGCTCCTCAGCTTGGAATCCAAAAGGAGTCAAGGTTCTATTATACGCACCACTTCTGGCAATACCAGCGGCGAACAAATCCGTATGGGCTAAAAGATTGGCCGTCATAAATGCCCCATAAGAGTGACCACCCACTCCTATTCTATTTCTGTCTCCTACTCCCATTTCTACTACCTTATTGATAGCAGCCTCTGCATTTGCTACTAATTGCTGCACGAATCCATCATTTGGCTCAGTATCGCCTTCGCCTACAATTGGCATTTCGGTACCATCCATAATTGCATAGCCACGTAGCACCCAGTAAAGCGGAGATCCCCAGCTTAAGCGTGTAAAGGTATATTGGCTACCTCTTACCTGGCTAGCTACATCTGCAGACTTGTATTCTCTTGGATATGCCCACATAAGTACTGGTAATGGGCCGTCTTTGTCCTTATCATATCCTTCTGGAGTATAAAGTACAGCAGATAGGTCAATGCCATCGGCTCTCTTATACTTAATTAGCTCCTTTTGAATACCCAAAAGCTCTGGTGTTGGATGCGGGAATGCAGTAATAGGCTTTATGGTATTAGCTTTCAAGTCTCTAAACTGATAATTAGGCACATCCTTCTCAGATTCTCTAATAGTGATGATTTGCATTTTATCCAGATCCACAACTTTGGTAAGGCGTTCGTAATAAGGGGCTTCGCATCTCCACAATATCTCTTGCTGCTTAGTATTTACATCAAAGCTGCTAAAGAATGGCATATCTCCTTCTGGGGAACCACCTGTAGATGTCATAAAGAGTTTGTTACCCTCCCGCATTAACACTCTGCGACCTGCTGCATTCCTGACCGTAAGCGGAGAGCCTGGATCGTTATAGATATCATCGTAAGAACGTCTAATCAATTCCTTCAAAGGCTTATTTGGATCAGACGGATCGAAAATACTGGTTAGCTCCATTCTAGTTGCTCTCCATCTTTCACTTAAAAGCGCAAAATTATTGTCGCCCCAAGAAATCCCACCATAGCGTAAAGAGGTTTTGGCTATCGCTTTTTTCTCACCATTAAAAGGCGCTTCTAATGCAAATACAATATCTCTTATCGCAACTTCTTTTCTAGGATCTCCGCCATCTTGGGCTTCCACCCAATACAATAGTGCATCGGCATCTGCTCTCCAGTTAAAGCTTCTTGGCTTATCGACAGTAGCATCAAAGCCTGTTGGGCGATTTTCATCTAAAGGAAGCGATGCGATCTTTTTGATATGCTTACCATTGATGTCGTGGATATCCACGTCGTAAGGAAAACTATACGCTGGTACTAAGTAGGAAAATGGTCTTTGAATAGTTTCTACCTTGATGTAATTGCCATCTGGAGAAACAGAATAACTCTTGTATAGCCCTTTCATATTGAGGCTAGTTGCATTTCCATCTACGCTTATTTTCATCAAGCTTGATGTTGCAAAATATGCGAATAATGTTTCGTCATAGCTATTTTGAAGCAAATCTTGGTAAGTACGGCTAGGAGCCGCATCACCAGAAGTCGCTTGGATAATTGGGCCAGCTGGAACCTTTGGTGCTTGAGGATATGACCCTCTATCTGCTGGCACCGTCATCACAATCATGTTTTTGCTGTCTGGCAACCAAGTGATCGTAGAACCCATCACATCTACCAATTTGAATTGGCCCACTCTAGACGCGCTACGCGTAGCTACATCTGCTACCCAAAGTTGGATTTCTGAATCTGTGGTATGTGTAAATGCTATTTTAGTTTCATCAGGCGACCAGCTTACATTACTGATTTTTGGATTTGCGGGTAGGCCTGTAATTGGATATTCTGTTCCTGTTGCGGTATTTTTTAATATGAGTCCATTCATTCCTGAAGAACGACTAGGGCCAGAGGTTGCAGGATTAATGCGCATTCCAGCAATTCTTAATTCATCCTGAGCTAGATCTTCGATTGATCCATACCCTGGGCGCTCCATCAATAGCATCCAATCTGCATTTTCGGTAAAGCTAACCGAAGGTGTTGATGGTGCTTCTACAAGCTTAGCTATTTCGGCGGGAGGTTTTTGATAGCCAAGTTTCTCCTGAGAAAAAGCCGGCATTACCATCATCACGCTAAGCAAAAGAAGACCAATTCTTTTTATTTTCGTAATCATAATCTATGTAGGTTTGAGTTTATTTTTATTTCGACATCTAACCTCTAAATTTAGAAAAGCTTTTCTATTTTTTATCTAATAATATTTTAAATGAAATCATCCTTCAAACTTTTTGCTTTAACAGGTTTATTCATTGTCTTCTCGGCATCTTCATGTTCAGTTATTGATCTCAGCAGTCTAGGACTTGGCCCACTAACCGAAAGTGAGGCTCGTTTGGGAATAAACGAAGCCTTGCTCAAAGGAATTAATAATGGAGTAACCAAAGCCTCTGTTGTGGATGGTTTCTTGGGAAATTCGCTGATTAGAATACCCATACCTCCCGAAGCGCAAACTGTTGCTGATGCACTTAGAAGCATTGGTTTAGATGGCGAAATTCAAAAAGCAATCACAGCCATGAATAGAGCCGCAGAAGACGCCTCAAAGGAGGCCGGCCCAATTTTTAGAGATGCTTTAAGGCAATTAACAATTACTGAAGCACTGGCAATAGTAAAAGGTGAGAATGATGAAGCCACCCGCTTTTTACAAAGAAATACCCATGCTAAACTAACTGCTGCATTCAGCCCTATTATCCGAGTGCATTTAGAAAATACTAATGCCACTCGTTTATGGGCAGATATATTTACTCGATACAATCGAATTCCGCTGGTGAGACCCGTGCAGGTAGATTTGGATGCTTATGTAACTCATAAGGCTTTGGAAGGCTTATTTACTATGGTAGCTCAAGAAGAATTAGCCATAAGAACAAACCCTGCAGAGCGAACCACAGCAATCCTAAAAAGGGTATTTGGTAACACCACAAACCCATAATTTCTTAGAAATTAAATAACCAATTTCTGCACAGGCTGTTATTCCTACATGAAAAAAGGGACAGCAATTGTGTGGTTGAGAAATGATCTGAGACTGCATGATAATGAGGTGCTCAGCTCGGCAATTCAAAAGACTGAATATCAAATTCCAGTATATATCATAGATCAAAGAAGCTTTGCTCAAGGCGATCTTGGATTCTCAAAAACAGGTGCTCACAGACTCAAATTTTTATTGGAGGCACTAGCAGATTTGCGATCCTCATTAAAAAATATAGGTGGTGATTTGCTTGTTAAGGTAGGTAAGCCAGAAGATATTCTTCCTGACTTGGCTCAAAATCTCAAAGCTACTATTGTTTACACTAGCCAAGAAGTTACCCAAGAAGAACTATTGGTAGAAAAAAAATTGGAGAACAAACTCTTTGCGCAGGGAATAAGTATCGAATATTTCTGGCAAAGCACATTATTCCATGCCGATGATATTTCCTTTTCCGCACAGCATATTCCTGATATATTCACTGAGTTCCGAAAAGATACTGAAAAGACTACGAAAGTGAGGAGATTATTTCCTGCTCCTACCGAAATCCAATATCCAAAAGGATTGGAAGCTGGCGAAATTCCAAGCTTAGCGTCCTTCGGTTTTGCCTTGCCGCCAAAACAAGCAAATTCTGCCTTTCCATTTTCGGGAGGAGAAAAAACGGCGCTTGAGAGATTAAATTATTATCTGTGGGAAAGTAATTTGATTATAGAATACAAAGAGACTAGAAATGGTCTTATCGGTACGGATTACTCAAGCAAATTATCTCCATGGCTCTCATTGGGCTGCATAAGTCCAAGATATATTTATTTTGAAATCGCTAATTATGAAAAGGAGCGCAAGAAAAATCAATCTACTTATTGGTTGATTTTTGAGCTTATTTGGAGAGATTACTTTCGGTTTATAGCAAGGAAATTTGGGAATAAGCTATTTGCAGAGGGAGGGCTAAAAGACAATAAATCTATAAGGTGGAGGAATGACATAGCAAAGTTTATAAAATGGCGGGAGGGTGAAACGGGCATTCCATTTATCGACGCCAATATGCGAGAATTGAAACTTACGGGATTTATGAGCAATCGTGGTCGCCAAAATGTAGCGAGTTTTCTTACCAAAGATTTACAAATTGACTGGCGCTGGGGAGCGGCTTGGTTCGAGCACTGTCTGATCGACTACGACCCATGCAGCAATTGGGGCAACTGGGCCTATGTGGCAGGTGTTGGCAACGACCCAAGAGAAAATCGCTATTTCAATATTTTAACTCAAGCCAAAAGATACGATCCACAAGGTGAATACGTGAGAACTTGGATTCCAGAAATTGCGCAGTTAGAAGGCTTTAAAATTAATAGACCCGATCAACATCAAAATAATTTGAAATACCACTCACCATTGGTCAACATGGAAAAGTGGGTTTAAATTGCCCTAAAGAGCCATTAAAGATGCAATACTCTTTAAAATGCTTCACAATCTGCTAAGAATTAACTATATTGGATGGATTAAAAAATAAAAGTGATATGACAATAGAAGTAAAAAAGCCCATTTCGCTTGACAAGCTCAATCAAGCCTTTGAAGATTTAAACAAAGCTAGCCACAGCAAGAAAATGGCAGGTTTTAATGCTAAAAAGTATAAAGGAAAAATTAGTGGTCTTTTAAAATAATTCATCATGCATAGTAATAAAATATTAATAGACACCAGAATATTAGCTGCCTTATTAGATGGTAATAATGAAATAAGCTCCTTTCTTCAAGGTAAGGACGTCTACATTTCAATAATTACCGAAATGGAATTGCTTGGGACAGCGAGCCTTGATACAAAGAAAATAGTGCTTTTGAAGCGGATAATACGTGAGTTTACGGTAATTGCCCTTACCGATTCAGTAAAAGAACGTGCGATTATTTTGGGTCATGAGTTTGGTGTAAACCTAGATGAAGCTATTAAAGCAGCGTCTGCCATTGAAAAGCAAATACCAATGTGTTCATCCAATAAAAACCTAACTAAAATTAGCCAATTGGATTTACTTCTAGTTCATCTCTAATAGGCAGTTATTCTATAAAAAACTGCCCAACTTGGAAAGGAACCTGTCCATAGCTCAGGCCACCAATATTAGACAATACAGCTACAATCACTTCCTCTTCAGGAAAAACGATCAGCCAACTGGTGCCGCCAATAGAACCTCCTGAATGGCCAAACCACTTATATTTGCCAGCGAGAGTACCAACTCTCCAGCCAATACCATAGCCTGTTTCAGTACCATCATTCAGCTTTTGGCTAGTCAACCAAATATCCAATGTTTCCTGCTTTAAATAACCAGGCTTCATAAAGCCTTGGCCAAATTTGATCAGGTCATCTGTAGTAGAGAGGAAACCTCCACCCGCCCATTTTATGCTTTGATCTACATGCGGGGCGTGTTGCACTTCTGTAGGCGTGAGTTGATAGAATCTAGTACGCCAAGGGATTATTTCTTGGTTCCAATCAGCATGCGTTTTTTCCAATCCCAATGGATTAAGAACCTCTGTTTGAACTAAATTCAAAAATTCTTTTCCAGATGCTATTTCAGCAACCGCGCTCAGCAAATTCCAGCCGTAGGTAGAGTAATTATACTTTGATCCTGGCTCGAATAACAAGGAGTCATCTTTAAAAATAGCTAAGCCTTCCCACACAGTTTGGTATCTATCATCACTCAAAAATTCAGTTCCGTTATAATGACGAATACCTGCAATATGACCAGCTAGCTGACGGGTGGTAAAATCATACTCTTTTTTAGGAAATTGAGGGAGATACTTATAGATAGATGCGTCCAAATCTATTTGGCCTCTTTCATATACTTTTGCCATTGCAGCAGCGGCAATCGGCTTTGAAATGCTTCCAATACGGAATCTAGTTTGAAAAGGATCTACGGGCACTTGCTGCTCTAAATCTGCAAAACCATAGCCTTTTGACCATACGATTTTGCCTTTTTGCCAAACAGAAATAGCCAACCCAGGCACACGTTCTTTCTCAACTAATGCAGATACGGCTTCATCTGCAAGCTTTTTATCCAAGTAATTTTCATCCGCACAGGATGAAAAAATAAATACAAAAGCGAAAATGAAAAGCCAAGCAGAATTTCTCATATCATTCATGGGTTATTTTTTGAGTTTCAATATACAATCAATTCTTTTCATTTTTTTCTTTTCAAATACCGTTGATAAAAAAGTGTATTTTGCAACAATTAAATCAATGCGGATGAGCGAGATATATAAGCAACTTATCAATTGTACAGGATGAACACATATTCCTTTGCCAAAAAAACTATATCTTTGAAGTCCATTAATGAATCATTCATATTCACTCGTCATGACCTTAGATAAAATTCAAGAATTATTAGGAGAGGGCGCAGAAAACCTGCTTAGCCATGAGTGTAAAACCATCAATAAGGATCTCCTTCATTTGCCAGGGCCAAATTTTGTAAACCAAGTTTTTGCAAATTCCAATCGTAGTCCACAAGTATTAAGAAGCTTGGCTCAATTATTCAACACTGGCCGATTGGCAAATACTGGATATGTATCTATACTTCCTGTAGATCAGGGAATAGAGCATAGCGGTGGCGCTTCTTTTGCTAAAAATCCAATATATTTTGATCCTGAAAACATCATTAAATTGGCAATGGAAGGTGGCTGTAATGCAGTTGCAACGACCTTTGGCAACTTGGCAATGATGTCTAGAAAATACGCTCATAAGATTCCTTTCATTGTGAAAATCAACCACAATGAATTGCTTACATACCCGAATAAATTTGACCAGATAATGTTTGGGTCAGTAGAGGAAGCTTGGAATTTGGGAGCGGTGGCAGTGGGTGCAACCATCTACTTTGGTTCAGATGAATCCTCCCGCCAAATTGTAGAAGTAGCCCAAGCTTTCGAAAGAGCTCATGAGTTAGGTATGGCTACTATTCTATGGTGCTATGTAAGAAACAATGCATTCAAAAAAGATGGCGTAGATTACCATGTTGCTGCTGACCTTACCGCGCAAGCCAATCATTTGGGTGTAACAATACAAGCAGATATTATAAAGCAAAAGCTTCCAATGAATAATGGCGGATATAAGGCCTTGAACATGGGAAATTCTAGCTATGGTAAAATTGATGATAGAATGTACACTGAATTGGCTACAGATCATTTGATAGATCTTTGTCGCTATCAAGTAGCCAATTGCTATATGGGTAGAGCAGGTTTGATAAATTCTGGAGGTGAGTCTAAAGGCGCTTCAGATTTTGCCGATGCAGTGAAAACAGCAGTTATAAATAAAAGAGCGGGAGGTATGGGTTTGATTTCTGGCAGAAAGGCCTTCCAGCGCCCAATGGACGAGGGTGCAAAATTGCTAAATGCAATACAAGATGTGTACCTTAATAAGGACATTACAATCGCTTAATTTTTGAATTTTAAAAAATTCCTATGGCTTGGTTTAAAAGAAAAGATAAAGGAATACTTACACCTACTACAGAAAAGAAGGATGCACCCGATGGACTGTGGTACAAATCGCCTTCGGGCACTATTATTCACACCCGTGAGCTCAAAGCAAACAGCTATGTATGCCCAGACGATGGCTACCACGTTCGCATTGGTTCAAAAGAATACTTTGAGATTTTATTTGACGGTAATAAATTCACTGAGCTTGATGCAGAATTAAGTTCAGGCGACCCATTGCAATTTGAAGACAGCAAGCCCTATCCAAAAAGGATAAAAGAAACACAATCTAAATCAGGATTGAAAGATGCTGTTCGAAGTGCTTATGGCAAAATCAATGGCAAAGACATTGTGATTGCTTGTATGGATTTTTCATTTATTGGTGGCTCCATGGGATCGGTAGTAGGTGAAAAAATCGCAAGAGCTATTGACCATGCATTAAAAAATAAAAAGCCCTTCTTAATGATAAGCCGCTCTGGTGGTGCAAGAATGATGGAAGCTGGTTTTTCTCTAATGCAAATGGCCAAGACTTCAGCAAAGCTTGCTCTTTTGGATAATGCTGGTATTCCATATATCTCATTGCTTACAGACCCAACTACAGGTGGAGTTACCGCAAGCTATGCAATGCTAGGAGATTTCAATATTTCCGAACCAGGTGCTTTAATTGGCTTTGCTGGCCCACGTGTAATCCGCGAAACCATTGGCAAGGATTTGCCTAAAGGCTTTCAAAGTTCAGAGTTTGTACTGGATCATGGCTTCCTCGATTTCATCGTTGATCGCAGAAACCTAAAAGCAAAACTAAGTTTACTTATTGAAATGCTTGAGGAAGAGAAAAAAACCAAGAAATAGGCTAAAGTAAAGAAACTAATAAAACACAAAACCCAAAGCAATTGCTTTGGGTTTTGTGTTTTTGTGGAGCCGGAGAGATTCGAACTCTCGTCCAGATAAGGCGCTTGTAGCGCTTTCTACATGCTTAGTTTTACTTGGGTTTTCGAGCCGAGTCGGGTGCAAAACAAACCTTAACTCAAACCTTATTTGCAATTAGTCTTGCCATCGTATCACAAACCTACGAAAGCCAGTTCTGCGTGATGATGCCCAGACGACCACCCGGCAGAACGAAGGATGATCAGGACACATGCTAGCTAATACTTAGATTAGGCAGCAAGGGCGTAATTAGATTCGCCGTTTGAAATGTTTGAAGTTTGTTTGTACGGGAAATACCTCCAACTCCCGGCATGCTTACACTCAACCACACATACTGTCAAAACCGGTCGGCCCCGGATTGATTGCTTGACAAAATTACACTTAAATTAGTTCACCAAGCAAAAATACTTTTCAGGGAAAATAGTATGCCTTCGTGCACTATCACTGTGTCCACCATAAATCTGTAGAAATTTAAAGTAACCTTAAAGAAATCTTCAATATTTTAATCCAAAAAATTCGCTAAACGAAAAAAAAAGATTTAACATTAAGTGGAAAATGAAGAAACTCATCCGATACCTCTGGTTTACTACTCTTCTTTTGCCAAGCATTTGTTTTGGCCAAAATCTTAATATTGACAGCCTTAAGCAGCTGGAAAGCCAAACTACCGAGCCAAAAGATAGAATTGAAATATTAAATAAACTTGCTTTACAATCTAGAGAAATTGAATTGCAAGAGGCTAAATTGTATGCACAGGAGGCAGAAAAATTAGCTTTGGCATTAAAGGATAGTCTTGGATTAGCTAGAGCTAAGGGAAACCTCGGCTGGATAAATTATCGCCTGGGGAATTGGGAGGAATCATTTAGGCAATCCAAGGAAGGCTTTCAAATCAGTAATAGCATTGGCGACATGGAGGAGGCTTCGCGATCACTGAATAATCTAGGTTCGATTTATTATCAACAGCAAAATTATTTAGGCGCCATTCAGCAATTCCAGCAGGCCTATGAAATTAGTCTGAATTTGGAAGACACCAACACTACCATTCGAAGCCTTAATAATATTGCCTTTAATTATGTGAAAGCCGGCTGGCTAGATTCGGCAATGCATTATGCTAACAAATCTATCGAATTCAATAGGCAAAATGGATCGCTGTACTTAACTAGCTTCGCACAGCGAGTGATTGGGGATGTATATTTAGAAAGAGGGCAAATAGATGAAGCAATTGCTGAATTTAGAGAAGCCCTTGGGCTTTCGCAGGAAATTAGTTTTCGGTCGTTCGAAGCATCAATTCTCCATAGATTGGGCAAAGCATTAATTCAAAAAGGAAATTATACTGAAGCCATAAAAACCCTAGAAACAGCTGAAAAAGTATCCAAAGAATATGGATACATGGATGAACTTGTAAATAGCTACAAACTATTAGCCATTGCGCATGAGAATCAAGGAAATATTAACCCTGCATTCCAAGCACAAAAATCCTACATACAGTTAAATGACAGCATAAACAATGAAGCGGCAAAAAGTAGACTGGCAATAACACAAGGCATGTTTGAAGCTGAAAAAAAAGAAGCAGAACTGAAGCTCTTACAAGCAAAAAATGATCTTCAACAGCATGAAATTAATGAAAAAGCAAAGCTAATTTCAGTAGGAATTGTTGGCATCATCACTATCGCAGGTTTGCTAATTTGGCTGATTGCCATAAACAGAAGAACCAAAATGATCAATAAACAGCTTGAGGAAACAACTGCACTTATAAATGAACAAAATGAAATATTAGAGAAAAGAGCAAACGAATTAGAGGAAGTAAATAAAGTAAAAAATAGAATTTTCTCAATTGTAGGTCATGATCTAAGGGCTCCTGTTGGCCATGTGAAAAGTGCCTTGGAGCTGCTCCACTCAGACTTTATGACTAAGAATGAACTTGATAAACATCTTGGGCAAATGAAGCGGGAGGTTGATGGAGTGTTTGTAACCTTAGACAACCTGCTAAGGTGGTCCAAAGCACAAATGGAAGGCTTTAAAATAGAAAAAGAACCACTAAAAGTAGATGTGTTCATAGCTAGTACTATTTCTATTTTCACAAACTCAGCTAAAGAAAAAGGAATTAGCTTCCAATTAGAAATTGCCAAGGACTCAACAATTATTGCTGATAAAAACTTGCTTGAAGTAGTCATCAGGAATTTGGTGAGTAATGCTATTAAATTTTCAAAGGAAGGATCATCAATCTCTATTAAAACTCAGCAGAATGCATTAAAAGATTTGATTGTCATCGAAGATGAAGGAATTGGCATGAGCCAAGAACAAATTAATGAAGTTCTGAAAGGTTATATATTGCAATCGCAGACAGGTACACGAAGCGAAAGTGGCACCGGCATAGGTCTCCTCATAAGCAAGGAATTTGTCGAAATGAATGATGGCAACCTGATTATTCAGAGCGAAATCAATCATGGCACCAAGATCACAATCGAATTTCCTAAGACATAAAAAAACCAGCCCACATTGTGAGCTGGTCTTATTTGTAAAATATCTATTATTCTTGGTTAGAAAGTATAACGAACACCAAACTGAGCTCTCCATCTAGAGAAGAAATCATTTTCTACCCATGGTTCAGAGCCACTCAGGTTTGAAGTGAAAGTAGGAGTACCATCTGTTCTAGTGCCAGCCACTCTTAAAATTTGAGTACCTGTAGTACTGTAGCTTCTACCCCACTCTTTGTTCAATAAGTTCCCTGCATTGAACACATCAAAAGTGAATTCAAGTTTTCCAGCATTCTCAGTGAATACTTCTTGTGCAATTCTCACATCGAATCTGTGCTCGAATGGAGCGAAAGCACCGTTACGTTCAGCATAATCACCTCTTCTAGAGTCTAGGTAAGAGTTATTGCTAATGTATTCGTCTAATTCAGTCCACTGTTGATCAGCTGTTTTCACTAATTGGCCACGGCTCACGATATCAACAAGTTCGATTTCACCGCGATTAGCAGGAACGTAAATCAAATCATTGCCAAATACTCTATCTCTGTTCACATCACCATTGTATGTGAATGAGATTGGAGAACCAGACTGACCGTTGTAGAATACACCTATAGAAGTAGCTAAGTTACCAAGGTATTCTTTTCTGTAAGTCAAGGCAGCAACAATTCTATGAGGCACCATGAAGTTTGAGAAAGAAAGCTCAGGATCATTAGGGTTAGTGGATGTTGGTACACCTCTCCAGTTAGAGACCGCTTGGCTTGAAGTGCCTGGGTTAATATCTTTAGATATACCGTAAGTATAACCTACGTTTGCATAAAGACCACCTACAAAAGTTTTGCTTATTTGACCAGTGAAATTAGCTGTATGACCTTTGTTTGTGTTAGTCAAGTAGATTATATCTGTGTAGCCAGAGTTGATAAAGCTACCACCAAATCTTGGTCTGTTGTCAACGCCAGGAGTAGTTGTGGCTGTACCATCTTCTAAGCCTCTTACATTGAAGTTTTGGTAAAGAATGTTGTTGATGTTTTTAGAGTAAATACCATCAAAAGTAAATACGAAACCATCACCAAAGTTGTAATCTAAACCTAAGTTGGCTCTGAAAATTTGTGGATACTTAAAGTCAGGATCCAAAACATTAATTTCAGATGTGAAAGTAGAAAGACCTAAGTCTTCAGCATCTGGCTGTGTATTTGGATTTGGATTGAATTCGAAGCCATCAGGAAATTCGTTGAATCTACTTTGTGCTTGCAATCTACCAATTTGGATACCCGTGTTAGAGTATTGGTTAGACAACCAAACGAATGGCATTCTACCAGTAAAGATACCAGCACCACCTCTTACTTGTAAACTTCTATCACCATTTACATCATAGTTGAAACCTACTCTAGGAGACCAAAGCAAATTACCACTTGCTACTTGATTTGTTGCTAAACCATTTTCTCTTGCAATATCTGAATTGTTAAAGTCTGGGTTTGCAGTTGGTTCGTCATTCAATAAAGGAATATCAGCTCTAATACCGAATGTCAATTTCAATTTATCATTAGCTTGGTATTCATTTTGAGCATAGAAACCTAATTGAGCAGCACCAAAAGTAGCAGCCCAGTTTGGCTCATTAGGCACATTTGAGAATGAAAGATCATAGCTAATTGGGAATGCTTCGTTTCCTGTACCTACAGTTAACCAATCATTTAAAGATGCATATCGGTATGAACCAAATGCCTGTCTGATAAATGCATTCTCAATTTGATAAAATTCGTTGTGTGTACCAACTGTGATAATGTTCTTACCTTTATAAAAAGTTAAGTTATCAGTGATAGTAAGTACATCTTGGAATAGTCTGTTTACAGTTGAGAACTGCTCAGAACCTAATTGGATACTTCTACCACCGTCTAAATCTACTCTCACATATGGGAAAGGGTCACCTTCGTAAGTTCTGTTATCACGAACTGAAGTGAAACCAACTCTCAATTCATTTGAAAGTGTGTTTGAAAATCTTGAAGACAATTCAGCAACAGTTGTATTTGTCTTACTTGGGAAGAATAATGCGCCACCTGAAAGAACAAATGTATTAGCATTTCTGAAAATACCCAATGATTCAGAATTCACATAGTTATGACGGATTGAGAATTTGTGTCTATCGTTGATACTCCAGTCAATTCTAGCGAACACTTTTTGTGTTTCATCTACTTCATTGAAAGGTGAAGCATCACCAACGTTAGCATTTGGAGCAATTCTGTCGATTACACTTAATACTTGGTCAATTTCGTTTTGTGTAATGTTAGAACCTTCACCAATACCAAACAACTTAGGTTGAGTACGTTCTGTTAATTCACCGTTTACGAAGAAGAAAAGTTTGTCCTTAATGATTGGACCACCTAGTCTAAAGCCATATTGTCTTTCTGAGTAATCAGTTACTTTTTCACCTTCAGTGTTAGAGCCAGGTATAACGCCTTTGCCTGTAAGATTCTGATTATTCACAAAATAATAGGCTGAACCATTAATGCTGTTAGTACCAGAACGCGTAATAGCATTGATACCACCACCAGTGAAACCACCCATACGTACATCGAATGGAGCTAGTTCAACGCTAATTTCTTGGATTGCATCAAGTGAAATTGGCTGAGTTCCAGTCTGTCCACCATTTGTACCTGAGGCTGCAAGACCAAATACGTCGTTATTTACAGTACCATCAATTGCGAATTGGTTGTATCTGTTATTAGCACCTGCAAATGAAATTCCTCCTCCACGTGTATTTGCTTGAGGAGTCAGTCTTGCATAATCAGATATACTTCTGCTCAATGTTGGCAATGAATTGATTCTCTCTTCATCAACGTTAGTCGCTGCACCAGTTCTATCAGAACTAAATGTTGCATCTTGTTTTCCAGAGACAACGACTTCTTGCAATAGCGTTCCCTCATCTAGCATTTTAAATGAAACGTTCGCGGCCACACCTAGAGAAAGATTGATATTTTCTTTCACTTGAGGTTCATAGCCTATGTAAGAAACAGTTACCGTGTAAGGGCCACCCACTCTCATGCCAGGAATAGTATATTTACCATCCACCATGGTTGAACTAACATATCTTGTTCCTGATGGAACATGAACTGCTAATACATTTGCCCCAGGTAGGCCTTCGCCATTCTGGTCAGTCACATAACCTGTCATAGAAGATGTTGTAATACCCTGAGCTAGCAAATCGCTACTCATGAAAACAACACCAACTACCATCAATACTGATAGTAAAAATTTTAGCTTCATAATAAATTGGGATTGGTTTGACATTTTTAATCAAGTCGGTTTATTCAAAAACAAATAGTATAACGAATTTGTAAGTACTCAAAGATTTGTAATGCAAAATTAAGTCATTTAAAGGGTCGTTGTGTGAAGAGAACATTAACATTTGTTTACCCATTTATGGGTCAAAATTAACAATTTTTTAACCTATTTTGCCTAATTCTGACAAAACAATTTTTAAAGCAATACTCTGTTTGGTTTTATGGGAAAGTAACCAAATAAAACAGATTAAGTTTTCTGAAACACAATACAATAGACAAAATGATTTTTTTGACTTTTTGTGAGAGCTGGAGTCTTAATTCCACCAATTTCAAGGCCTTTAGTAGTATAAATGAACGAATGATTATTAGGTTCAACTTCAATGCTTGTGGTTGCAATTAAAAATTTTGCAATCTAATTAAAAAAACAATCCTCCCGCTTTCTTCCTCTCCGCCGAATTAGATTCGGAAGGCTCATTAATTGTAGGAAGTAAAATTCTAAATCAGGTATTGACCAGCCAAAGAGAAGTATTTTGAAAATAGGTATTCAAAGCACATATTGTCCTTCTGAATCTTAGACATCTATACATCCAAAAATTATGAAACATATTTTACTCTTTGCTTTTGCAATCTGTCTTTCATTTGGCAGCATTGCTCAAGTAGATTTATCTTATTATTTGCCAAAAGATGTAACTTATAATGCCGCCATCCCGACTCCGCACGATGTGCTAGGCTACCATCCGGGGGAATGGCATGTAAGTCACGATCAGGTCTTAGCTTATATGCGAGCAATTGCAAACGTTTCTGATAGAATTACCCTTTCAGTGCAGGGTAAAACATACGAAGGCCGTCCGCAATTATTGCTTACCGTTACTCACCCCGAAAATCATGGTAAAATCGAGCAAATAAGAGAAGAACATTTGAAGCTAACAGTGCCGTCTGAATCTGGCAATTTGAATATCGCCAATATGCCTGCTGTAATTCATATGGGATTCAGTGTACATGGGAATGAACCTAGCGGAACGAATGCAGCGCTCGTAACCATATATTATTTGGCTGCTGCTCAAGGGGCAGAAGTTGACGACAAGCTGCGCAATACAGTTATTTTATTTGATCCTTCTTTCAATCCAGATGGTTTGCATAGATTTTCCACTTGGGTAAATTCACATAAATCGAAAAACATATCTTCTGATCCACAGGATCGTGAATACAGAGAGCCCTACCCTGGTGGACGTAGCAATCATTATTGGTTTGATCTGAACAGAGATTGGATGCCTCTTCAACTTTTGGAATCTCAATCTAGGATAAAAGCATACCATGACTGGAAGCCAAATATTCTCACAGATCACCACGAAATGGGCACCAATAGTACTTTCTTCTTTCAGCCAGGAGTACCTTCTCGAACGCACCCGATCACTCCACAGAAAAACCAAGATCTCACAGCTAAAATTGCCACTTATCATGGCAAATTCTTGGATAAGATCCAGTCTTTATATTTCACACAAGAAAGTTTTGATGATTTCTATTATGGCAAAGGATCCACATTTCCAGATATCAATGGCGGGATAGGGATCCTTTTTGAGCAAGCTTCATCTAGAGGTCATGCTCAAGAAAGTGAAAATGGTGTTCTTACATTTCCATTTACTATCCGCAACCAATTTACAACTACCCTTTCTACATGGCAAGCTGGCTTTGAAATGCGGGAGGAATTGAACACTTACATGAGAGACTTTTACAATGAGTCGAGCAGGTTAGCTGCTGCAGACCCTGTAAAAGCGATAGTGTTTGGAGCGCCAAAAGATCCAGCTAGAGCCTATCATTTAGCTGAAATGCTCAAAAGACACAAAATAACAGTTCACAAACCTGCTAATGAAATCACTCGCAATGGCAAAACCTTTAAGTCCGACGATAGCTATATCATACCGATGAATCAAAAAGAATATAGAGTACTAAAAGGAATGTTTGAAAAAAGGACTCAGTTTCCTGATAGTTTATTCTATGATATCTCTGCGTGGAGCTACTTGCTTGCATTTAACTTGAACTATGAAGAATTGAATGCAGGTGCCTTCAACAATAATATGTTAGGTACTGCCTTCGACTTTACCGATTTCCCGAAAGGAGAATTGATAGGAGGATCATCTACCTATGCTTATGCATTTGAATGGCATGGCTATTATGCTCCGCGCGCTGCTTACCGTTTATTATCAAAAGGAATTAGAATGAGAGTAGCGCACGCGCCATTCACGGATGAGCGAGGCAAGAAATACGACTATGGAACGGTGGTTGTACCTCTTGGAACCCAAGATGTTTCAAAAGCAGAAATTGATGCTATTATTCAGGAAATTATTGAAAATGATGGTGTTGATGTTCATGCAATAAATGTGGGACTCACCGAAGGAATAAATCTAGGCAGCCCAAGTTTCTCTGCCATGGTAGAGCCGAAAATAGCCTTAATGGTAGATGATGGAACAACAAGTACTGATGCTGGTGAAGTATGGTTTATGTTGGATCAGCGTTTTGACATGCCAATCACAAAACTTTCAGTGGGTTCATTCAATTCAGCTGACTTAAGCAGATACAATGTGATAATAATGGTAAATGGTAGCTACAGTAGCATGAATAAGGAAAAGATGCAAGAATGGCTAGGCAAAGGCGGGGTTGTAGTTGCTGCAAAAGGAGCCATCAACTGGTTTAGTAGAAATAGCCTAGGCACTTACAAATTCAAAAGAAGTGAAGTAGAAAATCCAGAAGGTCGTCCATACGAATTGCAAAGCAACTATTCTGGAGCACAAGTAATTGGCGGTGCTATTTTCGAGACAAAAATGGACTTAACTCACCCAATTGCTTATGGCTATGTGAATGAGAATTTGCCTGTTTTCCGTAATACCACAATGTTCCTAGAAAAACCAAGTAATCCATATGCAAGCCCAATCAAATACACGGCAAACCCGCTTATAAGTGGATTTATCTCAAAAGAGAATTTGAAAACTTTAGGTGATACACCGGCTGTAATTGTATCGAGTGTGGGTCGAGGCACAGTAATTTCTTTTACAGACAATCATGCATTTAGAGCGTTTTGGTTTGGCACCAATAAACTGATAATGAATGGAATTTTCTTTGGCCACACTATCAGTGGTAGTACAACAGAGAGATAACTTAAACGACTAATAGACAGTGAAAACGCTACTTATATTAAAATAAGTAGCGTTTTTTATTGCTTCAGCAGAAAAGCCGAAAAATTTCTTAAGGTCTTTTCTTGTACATTTATTCTTGAAATAATTGCCCTTTCAGGCCCAATTTCACACCACTTTACAAAGGTTGCAATATTTTCACTGTCTCCCTCGGCTTCAATGTAAACACTGCCGTCAACTTTGTTTTGAACTGATCCTGTTACGTTGAGCTCAATAGCTTTTGTCAAAGCAGTCATTCGGAAAAATACACCTTGCACTTTGCCGTATACGGATATATTTATTGATTTCATAAGTTGCTAGGAGATCCTGCTTTTACAATAGCTACGCCAGATGAAGTGCCGATTCTATTTGCTCCAGACTTAATAAGCTCTACAGCAAATTTATAATCTTTTATTCCTCCAGAAGCTTTGATGCCCACACTATCTGGAAGGTTCTCACGCATAATTTTTATATGTTCCAGCTTAGCCCCATCAGATGCAAAGCCTGTAGAAGTTTTCACAAAATCGACACCAGCGTCTCTACAAAGCAAACAAGCCTTTACTATTTCTTCATCAGACAAATAGGCGGTTTCAATTATTACTTTTAACAGTGCTTCCTTTTGGTGGGATAAGTTTGCCAATTTTGCCATCTCAATTTTCACCCAAGACATTCCCGATTTAAAAGCCGAAATATTCATGACCATATCCAACTCATCAGCACCATCATTTAAGGCAACTTTTGCTTCTTCAAGTTTAGTCTCAGTCATATTGTAGCCTAGTGGAAAGCCAATCACAGTTACCAATTTAATATCCCTCCCGCTGATTTCACGCTTTGCCTTTTTCACCCAAAATGGTGGGAGGCATATACCGTGAAATTTATATTCAGCTGCATCCTCTACCAACTGATAAACATCCGCATCAGTAAATGTGGGTTTCAAATTAGTTTGTTCTATGTAGCTACAGATATTTTCCATGAGAAGTTTATGTTACAAGGCTCCGAAAAGGACTTAATTGCCCTCTAAGTATTCTTGAAGGTAAGCAAATTTTTGAGTCAGTTGCCCATTTTTACAAATGGTCGCATTTTCGATTATTTTCTCGGTATCATCTCCCAACAATGCAGGTAAAACACCATCAATAAACATTCGGCCAAAATCTCGAGACGAATCTCTAGGCAGTTCACAAGGCAAATTATCGATGGCCATTACATTTATATGCTTGTCGCTCGAAAAGGCATTTTCTAGCGTTTCCTTTTCTGGACAATAATCATATACAGGCTCATCTATAGTGCTTGGCCTTTTGGTGCTTGGGATGGATCCTTCTATGTCGCAAGTGATGTCGGCAATCACCTTAATATTAAAATCTTTTCCGCGCATTTGAGCTTTACTAAATAAAACAGGTGCTTTTGGATGCCAATAAGCCGCAGCTATCAAGATATCTGCCTTTCGAGCATATTTCAGAAAATCACCTTCATAATTTTCAGGGTGAACATAAAAATCTTGAAGGTCAAATGTATTACCATCCTTTCTAAAATGATAATCATGGTTATCCAATTGAGCGTAGACTGGGTATGAGTATGATTTATTGAGAAAATCAGCAGGTGAGACTTTCTTCACATTCATTCCATCTAAAACTTCCATGGCACCTTTAGCAACTCTACCTCCACCAGTAAGGATGATTTTGGCGGGAGGAAGACGCACCTTAGCGAATTCTTGCGTCAGCGCTGCTAAATCAAAGCAATCTTTTGCTCTTTTTAAGTCAAAAAGCATCGTCCGTTTCCCATAAGTCCAAATAGCATTGTAAGCACCAACGATTCCTGCATATCTACCAAAAGCAATTATTCGTTGGCCATCCGAATTGACCAAACATTCGTAGTCAATCAATCGAATATTTTTATCTACTATAGCTCTTAGTAGAGGCTGATTGTAAGGCTGCTTTTTAATAGTGTGACTAAAGAAAAAATAAGTTTTATCGGCAATTAAATTAGCTATAGGCACCTCCTTCACGCCAATCATGATATCGCAATCTCTTATATCCTCCTGATAATTTATTCCTTCCATCTGATACTCCTCAGCTGTGAAAGCTCTCACCTTACTAGGCTGAAACACCACATTGGTATTCGGGTGTTTCTCTTGGATTTCCTTGGCTTGGGAAGGGATAATTGCACATCTTTTGTCGATAGGAACTTTATCTTCTCTTATGATAGCTAATTTAATGTAATTCATTGCTTGATTTTGTAGAAATTTTGGACGTATTTGCTTGGGATTCCGAAAAACAATTTAATATCTATCAAAATGAACTCTACCATTACAATTGATAGTAGTTTATCTCTGTTACTTTTAGCTTGGGCATTATTTGGTTTGAGTCACTCCTTATTTGCCAACAAGCTAGTAAAAGATAAATTAACTGAAGCCATTCCTAATTTTAAAAGGTTTTACAGGTTTTCATACAATGTTTTTGCATTTATTTCTCTTGGAGGAGTAATGATCTACAGTATGTTTCTGCCAAGCTCGACCCTTTTTGAGGCGTCGGTGGTGTGGGAATTTATTGGGTTGATGTTCGCAACATATGGTTTACTCATTAGTCGAATAGCCATGAAGAGCTATGGAATAAGGGAGTTTTTAGGCATTGACTTTAACGATGCTCCAGTTTCATTCAAAAAACTTAAGAGAAGCGGATTATTAGCTTATGTGAGACACCCATTGTACTGTGGCACTATATTATTATTTATGGGTGTGGTTTTTTATTTTCCAACAGTAGCAAATCTGGTTAATTTCATTTCTGTGTTTACATATATTCTTATCGGGATATATTTCGAAGAAAGGAAATTGGTTTATGAGTATGGCGAGGAGTATTTATCCTATAAAGCACAAGTCCCTATGTTGCTGCCCAGCTTAAAATAAAAAAAGAGGACTAATTGTCCTCTTTCTTCTTTTCTTCACCTTTTATTTCATCGATATCTTCTCGATCCTTCAGCTTTTTATCTTCGACATTTCTATTCAGAAAATCATTGATCCTGTCAATATCAAATGTAGATGTTAGCTCTCCGAAGGAGTCAATATTCAATTCGAAGCCTTCCAACTCAGGATTGACTCTTGGTTTTTTATCTTTTTTGTCTTTTTCTGATTTCTTTGCCATATCTCAATTAAGATACGTATTTAATTTCGTTTTGGCCAACTCTACACGAGAATCGATCTCTTTCGGGCCAAGCACGGAGATCAATTCCATCAAATCTGGCCCAGCACCAACACCTGTCAAGGCGAGACGAATTCCTTGCATCACTTTGCCTAAACCAATTCCTAGTTCTTCCAAAATTTTGGTTAACGTTTCTTTGGCTTCCTCTGCTGTAATTTCATTAGGAGCGCCAACTTCAGCCACAAATCTCTCAAGTACATTTAGCACATCTGCATTCCACTTTTTAGTAGCTACATTCTCATCATATTCGGAAGGTACTTCAAAAAAGTATTGACTTTCTGCCCAAAGTTCGTGAGTGAAAGTAATCCGCTCTTTCAATAAACCACTAATTTTTTCTACAGTTGGAGCAGGCACAGTTAGATTTCTTGCCTTCAATGCTTCATTTAGCGATTTAGCCAATTCCGCGTCAGACATCAACCTGATGTATTGCTGATTATACCATTTTGCTTTATTGATGTCGAATTTGGTTCCTGACTTTCCTATTCGCTCAATTGTAAATGCCTCTACAAGTTCTTCCTTTGTGAACATCTCTTGATTTGTACCAGGATTCCAGCCAAGGAAAGCTAGAAAATTGATCATTGCTTCTGGCAAATAACCTTCTTCTCTAAAACCCGCTACTTTTTCATTTGTTGCAGGATCAGTCCATTCGAGTGGAAAAATAGGAAAACCATGCTTTTCCGCGTCACGCTTGCTTAGTTTACCATTTCCATCAGGTTTTAGCAAAAGCGGAAGGTGTGAAAACTCAGGCATTGTATCTTCCCAACCAAGAAATCTGTAAAGCAACACATGTAAAGGAGCAGATGGCAACCATTCTTCACCACGAATCACATGCGTAATTCCCATCAAATGATCGTCAACGATATTGGCCAAATGATATGTCGGCATTCCGTCCGATTTCATCAACACTTTATCATCCAAAGTTGAGGAATGAACCATTACCCAACCACGGATCAAGTCGTTCAGTCGAACTTCTTCTTTTCTTGGTATTTTGATACGAATAACAAATGGATCACCCGATGCCAATCTTGCTTTTACCTCATCTTCGGGCAAAGTCAAAGAATTTTTCATGGTTGTCCTTGTAATGCTATTGTATTGTGGTGTTACCACGCGAGCAGCTTTTAATCTTTCGCGCATATCATTCAATTCTTCCTCTGTATCAAATGCATAGTATGCATGCCCTGCCTCTACCAATTGCATAGCATATTGCATGTAAGAGGGCTTGCGCTCAGACTGTCGGTATGGGCTATTTGGTCCGCCTTGCCAAGGATCTTCATCCGGTGAAATTCCACACCAAGCCAATGACTCCTTAATGTATTCCTCTGCTCCAGGCACAAAGCGGGTTTGGTCTGTATCTTCTATTCTAAGAATAAACTTACCGCCATGCTTTTTGGCGAATAAATAATTGTAAAGGGCGGTTCTAACACCACCGATATGTAGAGCTCCAGTTGGCGATGGAGCAAATCTAACTCTTACTTCTCTTTGCATAATTTCCTATTTCGGCTGCAAAAGTACAAAATATTAGCCTTTGATGCTCCATTAAATAATATTCACCACTTCGATCTCCAAAATATCGAAAAGTACTTTCCGACTTTTGTTCACCTGTCGGTAGAAAAAGAACATTGATAAAATGTACTGACCTATACCAAATGCCACTAAAGAAAGCCCTGTGGAAAGATCCTCTCCTGGAAAAATAAAAATAAACCCTGCGAAAATGGAGATAACTGACCAAAAGCCCAAAAACATCAATGTGCTGAAAAAGCATTTATAGGTGAGAAATAAAATGCATCCTGACTTTGTAGATTCAATTTCGCCACTAATTAGCGGAAGGAAATTTTCGGCATGCTTTATTCTTTTGGAGATTTTGAATCCATTTTTATTTAGGGCTCCATTAAATAATTTTTCCTTGTCTTCTTTAGGATTGTCCATTCTTGGCCCCTCGGATACATGCTTAATTACTTCGTCCAACTTTAGTAATAAAGTTGAGCGATCGTAAGAAAGTACGATTGTTTCCGTGTAAACAGGCCAGAGATTCATTTTAGATTATTGCAATACAAGAAATTTCCACATTTACATCTTTGGGCAGGCGAGCCACTTCTACCGTCTCTCTTGCGGGAGGATTGTCAGCGAAATAGCTTCCATAAACACCGTTAATTTTAGCAAAGTTGTTCATGTCTTTCACAAAAATACTACACTTTACCACATTGCTAAAGTTACCTCCCGCTTCTTCCAATATTGCTAATAGGTTGTTCATCACCCATTTTGTTTCGGATTCGATATCTGTCATATGCAATTCCCCAGTTTTAGGATCTAGAGCAATTTGACCGGACACATATAAAGTGGAACCTGCTTTTACCGCTTGGCTATATGGGCCAATAGGAGCAGGTGCGTTTTGTGACATGATAACTTGTTTCGACATAGTATTGTTGATTAATAATTCGATAAATAAAAACCTCTCAAATAGAACTCAATTTTTTAAAACTGATTCTATATGTAATTTAGCCTTGAAGATAAGAATTATGCATACGATTGTAATTGGAAACGCAAAGAATAGAGAAGAGTTTGCTCAGAAATTTCCGCATATAGATGCGCGATTTCTGAGCAACAATGATCCATTACCTGATACAAATGAAAATCCCGTTGTAATATGGGATTTTAGTATGGATGACGCTCCTGAGAGATTAAAACTCTATAAAAAATATGAGATTGGCGAATGTATCCTTTTTGCTAATTTAGTTAAAATGGGATTGCATAACCTTCTTACGAAATACAGCCAACCTGAGATTGTACTTGTGGCCTTCAATGGGCTTCAAACCTTTTTTAATAGACCTCTTTTGGAATTAAGTTTATTGAAAGAAAATGAAAAAGCCTTTGTAAAGGAGATAATTCAGGAACTGAAAACAGAAGCAGAGTTTATAGACGATAGAGTGGGAATGGTAAGTGCTCGTGTAGTTTGTATGATTATAAATGAAGCATATTATACCTTGCAAGAAGGCACAGCTAATAAGGCTGACATTGACAAAGGCATGAAGCTAGGCACTAATTACCCGCTGGGACCATTTGAATGGGCGGAAAAAATTGGGATTAAGAATGTATATCAATTACTCAATGCCCTTTGGGAAGACACGAAAGAAGAGCGATACAAGATTTGCCCGCTCTTGAAAAAAGAGGCTCAATTCAGTTAAATAGTAATTTACTCTACCGTTACTGATTTTGCTAAGTTTCGAGGTTGATCTACGTTGGCGCCTCTCATTACTGCAATATGATATGAAAGCAGCTGTAATGGCACTACTGATAGCATTGGAGTCAGCGCTTCTTGTGTAGCTGGGACTTCAATAACGTGATCTGCCATAGTTGGAATTAAAGTATCGCCTTCGGAAACAATTGCAATTACCTTTCCTTTGCGAGCTTTTACTTCTTGAATGTTGCTAACAATTTTCTCATAAGAACTGTCTTTAAGTGCGATGAAAACAACAGGCATTTCCTCATCAATAAGGGCAATTGGGCCATGCTTCATTTCAGCTGCTGGGTAGCCCTCGGCATGTATGTAGGAAATTTCTTTTAATTTAAGAGCGCCTTCTAATGCTACTGGGAAATTGTATCCTCTCCCTAAATAAAGGAAATTGCGGGCATGTTGATATAGCGCTCCGATAGCTTTGATCTCTTCATTATGCTCAAGGATTCTTTCCACTTTACTTGGGATTTGCTCCATTTCGACAAGCATTTCTCTAAACCTTGTTTCGGATATTGTTCCGCGCTTCTGCGCTACCAACAGGGCAATCATGTTGAGCACAGTAATTTGTGCAGTGAAAGCCTTTGTACTTGCCACCCCAATTTCAGGGCCTGCGTGCGTGTAGGAGCCTTCGTGTGTAGCGCGTGCAATTGAGGACCCTACTACATTACAAACACCGAATATAATAGCTCCCTTTGATTTTGCTAATTCAATTGCGGCAAGTGTATCGGCAGTTTCGCCAGATTGCGAGATGGCAATTACAACATCACCTTCGTGGATAATAGGGTTTCTATATCTAAATTCTGAAGCGTATTCAACCTCAACTGGAATTCTACAAAATTCCTCGATCATATATTCAGCTACCATGCCTGCATGCCAACTTGTGCCACAAGCAATAATAATAATACGATCTGCCTTTACTAGGGTATTAATATACTCGCGCAACCCTCCAAGCACCAAACGGCCAGCATTTGCATCCAATCTCCCGCGCATACAATCCATGATGGATTTTGGCTGTTCAAAAATTTCTTTCAACATGAAATGCTCGAAACCACCTTTTTCTATAGCTTCTAATTCCATATTCAAAAGATGAATATAAGGAGTAGATTTCACGTCTTGTATATCTTTCAATTCAAGTTCGCCATCCTTAATCTCGGCAATTTGGTAATCGTCAAGATAAATCACCTCATTGGTATATTCTATAATCGGAGTTGCATCCGATGCTAAGAAATATTCGCCTTTGCCAACACCAATCACCAAAGGACTTCCCTTACGTGCCGCAATCAGGTTATTTGGCTCATCCTTATTCAACAATACTATTGCATACGCACCAATCACTTTAGAAAGAGCTAAGCGAACTGCCTCCGCCAAACTACAATTGTTTTGCGTTTGTACTTCTTCTATAAAATGAATAAAAACTTCTGAATCAGTCTCACTTTTGAAAACATGGCCACGATTCATTAAATCTGTCTTTAATGAACTGTAGTTTTCGATTATACCATTGTGGATAATGGCTAAATTTTCAGTGGAGGAATAATGCGGGTGGGCATTTGTATCGTTCGGTTCACCATGAGTAGCCCAGCGTGTATGACCCATTCCAACCGTTGCCTTAAGGTTCTTATCTTTAATAAAATCCTCAAGTTCACTAACCTTACCTTTTTTCTTATAAATAGTTAATTGATCTTGCATCAAGGCAATACCAGCACTATCATAGCCTCTGTACTCTAACCTCTTTAAGCCTTTTATTATAATTGGCGCAGCTTCTCTGTGGCCAATATACGCTACTATTCCACACATATAATGCTTTTTTTAGTCGTTGACGACGGTATAATAGACATTCAGTTTCATTGCTGACTGGTCTATTACCATTCGATTTAAACTCGAACCAAATCTTCCTGGCAGTACAAAAACCTCTAGATAGGGAACTCGACCATCGGCAATTGCTTGTACATATCCTGTAATGGAACCTTTAAATCGTCTACTCGAATTATCGTAGAATAATTGAGCGGGCGTGGAGCCTATCAATTGGTTTCCTCCATCTACTTGAATTGCTCCTACCGAGCCACCTACATTTACTATTCTACCATCAGAACCAACATAATAAAATAAGATTGAATTAGGCGGCCTAAGAAACTCGCTAGATTGATCAACTGTCAATTCTAACTCTGCTAGATTTATTTTATAGTTGTCAAGTGTATCAAGTAGCCCTTTTATTTGACTTAAATTGATTTTAGTTACTACGCCAGTGCCTGATTGCGAATATAGTTTTCCAGTACCTAATTCAACTTCCTCATAAGGTTGAGAAATATTTTGTAATACACTCCCCTGAGGAGAAAATACTACTTGACTGTAATGACTATGACCTGAAAAAGTAAAATCATATTCAAGCGTATCGGTTTCTGTCCTGTAAAATAAAACAACTCTTGAACGCTCATTTTGCACGCTTAATCCTAATACTGACTTGTCATTATTAATGCCTGGCACCACAGCAATCCCTTTAAAAAAGCTTTTAAATTCATTATTAGTGCTCAATTCTGTGGCTCCTGACTTTGCCTTAGTAAACAAATCTTGTCCAAAAGCTTGATCGAGCCTAACAATGACCATTGAGTCAATACCTGGAATAAAAGTTTTATTAATTTGACCTAGTGGAAATGTTTCAAAATTCGTTGATGAAGAAGTGAAATATGGCAATGAGTCATATATTGGTTCAGCAAGTCTATGAATTGAAAATGATTGTGGAGAGCTAAAATCGTTTCCATGGAAGAAATCGATGACAAGCTCAAGTCTAGCTGAGTCAAATACTGCAGATTCTGGCAAAAACCTATTTAAATTCACTAATCCCAACTGGGCATACCCTTTTGCTTCTGCCTGACCAAACGTACCATCGTGATACCTCCCAGACATGATCACGGTCTGATTCCTAGAGTTGATAGAATCAAATAGTGTTTGAGATCCTTCAAGTGTAAAAGATTGGCGTTTAAGCTCAAGCCTACCGTCCTGATTCATGCCTAGGTCAATATTTCCCGGCTCCTCACATGAGGAAAATAGAAAAAGGGCCAGTATCAAAACCGACCCAAAATTTTTAGCTGACAAGATCATTGTATAAATTATAATACGAATCGAGGAAGTTTTCATTCTGCTCGATTGTATCAATTTTTTTGTCTGAGTTTGATAATTCTTCAAAAATTGCATTTAAACTTTCGCTATTTTGTTCTTCTGCTTTGATAGATGCGTCCGCATATTGGATGCCAATTTTGAGGAAACCTCTCAAATCAGCAGACTTCAATTGATCTAATGCTTTATCATCGATATCTAGCATTTTGGCTTTACTAATCAGATCTGGACTAAATTTATCCGCAAAGAAATTGTCGTAAATGGTAAAAATTGATTTTGTGTTTTTGAACAACGGATCTTTTTTGTAGGTCGTTTTCAAATACATAGGTACAAGACTTGTCATCCAATCGTTGCAATGTACAATATCTGGTGCCCAACCAAGTTTTTTTACTGTCTCGATAACGCCTTTACAAAAGAATATTGCCCTTTCGTCATTGTCATCGTAAAACTTATTTTCTTTATCAAAGAAAACTGACTTACGGTGAAAGTAATCTTCATTATCGATGAAGTAAACTTGTAGTTTGGCATTAGGAATAGAAGCTACTTTAATAACTAATGGCTTCTCTTCTTCGCCTACGGAAATATTTATCCCAGACAATCTAACAACTTCGTGCAATCTGTTTTTGCGCTCGTTGATCAAGCCAAATCTTGGAACTAGGATTCTGATTTCCATCCCTCTCTCTTGCATGCCTTGAGGCAGCTTTCTTACAAATTCGGCCACTTCTGAAGTTTGCAAAAAAGGATTGATTTCACTAGCGACGTAAAGAATGCGGAGCTTGGACATATTAGCTATAAATTAGAGTGGAAAATTAAATTGCGCACAAAAATACTAAAAATTACCCATAATTCCATTTATTACTAGCTAAAACGTAGCTTTGCCTCGATTACATAACAAGGAATGGAATTAATAGAGTCCCTAACTTCTTTACGAGAAAAAATTACAGACCTCAAAACTAGCAAGCAAACAATTGGCTTTGTTCCCACAATGGGTGCGCTACATAGCGGGCATATTGCTCTAGTGCAAGAGGCCATAAAAGAATGTGATTTTGTAATCTGCTCAATCTTTGTAAACCCTGCTCAATTCAACAATGCAGAGGATTTAGAAAAATATCCCAGAACTATTGCGGCGGATAAAAAAATGTTGGAAAAAGCAGGATGTCATGGGCTTTTTGTGCCATCTGTGGATATAATGTATCCTAAGCATACTTCCATTTCATTCCAATTTGGCTCCTTAGAAAGAGTAATGGAAGGCACCTTCAGACCAGGACATTTCAGTGGAGTAGGATTGATTGTTTCTAAGTTATTCAACCTAGTGCAGCCAGATATAGCCTATTTTGGCCAAAAGGACTGGCAGCAAGTGCAAATTATCAATTGCTTAATTAGAGACTTAAATTTTCCAATTGAACTCAAAATAGTAGAGACCAAAAGAGATGAAAATGGGTTGGCACTTTCTTCACGCAATCAAAGGCTTAGTAAACAAGGCCGGCTAAATGCCTCCCGCCTTTTCCAAATTCTTACGTTGGGCAAGCAGATGCTTCAAGACGGTAAATCACCAATTCAAACAAAGCAATATTTGATTGAAAAAATGCGGGAGGATTTATTTATAAACCTTGAGTATTTGGCTATCGCAAATTCAATAACCTTACAAGAAGTGGAAGAAAATAATCAAGACAATGAACTGGTTATTTGCATTGCCGCAAATATCGAAGGTGTCCGATTAATTGACAACATTTTGGTAAGACCTTAATTTAAAAGAAGATTTTCATGCAAATTGAATTATTAAAATCTAAAATTCATAGAGTAAAAATTACGCAAGCGGAACTACATTATGTAGGAAGCATTACAATAGACGAAGATTTGATGGATGCTGCTGATTTAGTGGCCAATGAAAAAGTCCAAATTGTAAATATTAATAATGGCGAAAGACTTGAGACTTACGTGATTAAAGGCGAAAGAGGCTCCGGAGAAGTTTGCTTAAATGGCCCAGCCGCAAGAAAAGCTCAAGTTGGCGACATTGTTATTATCATTTCTTACTGTATTTTGGACAAAAATGAGAGTTCCTCTCATCAACCAAGATTGGTTTTTCCTGACGAAAGTAATCGTATCAATTAATGGCATTAAAAAACTCCCTTCGCTTTGCCCTTCGGTATGTGATTTCCCTACTAGTGGCGGGAGGTCTGTTATGGCTTGTATTTCGGAATATCGATTTACAATACATGCTTTCGAAGCTTAAGGACATTGACTATAGATTTATAGTGCTGTCTTTAGCCATAGGTACTGTAAGCCATATTGCAAGAGCTTACAGATGGAACCTCCTATTAGAACCAATTGGCTTTACTGGCCTCAGTACGTTTAGAACCTTCTTAGCAGTAATGGTTGGTTACATTGCCAACCTTGTATTTCCTCGGATGGGAGAGGTCTCAAAATGTGGAGTATTAGTGAAAACCGACAAAATACCTCTTACCACTTCATTAGGCACTGTAGTCGCAGAGCGCATTATAGATTTGCTAAGCTTAATATTCGTTTTAGCCCTTACATTCCTAATTGAATTTGGAAGGCTTAAAAACTTCTTCTTGGATTTGATCCAAGACAAACTGGCAGGCTATGAAAGCCAATTGAATGTGTTGATAATAGTCGCCATTGCAATACCCATTCTAATTTTAGTTGCTTATTTTTATTTAAGAAGCGCGAGTAGCTCTAGGCTTAGAATGCACCCACTTTTTATAAAAATACGAGGATTCTTGGGCCAAATGGTGCAAGGAATAACCAGTATTCGTCATTTGAAGAAGAAAAAGGCCTTTTGGTTCTCTACTTTTCTCATTTGGCTCTGTTATTTCTTCATGGGCTATATTGTAGTTTTTTCTTTAGAAGAAACAAGTGGGCTAGGATTAAGCGCAGGTTTATCATTGTTGGCAATGGGTAGCATCGGGATGGCAGCTCCAGTACAAGGTGGAGTTGGAGCATTTCACCTATTGGTTGGCAGTGTTTTGGTACTTTATGGCATAGAAGAGACCGATGGCATTTTGTTTGCCACCATCCTTCACACTTCGCAAGCCCTATTTATTGTAGTGGGCGGAGGGATTTCCTTAATTCTTGTAGCATTGATTTCAGGGAAAAAAACAAAAGAAGACAAAATTGCCAATGACAGAAAATAAAATTTCAACATTAGAACAATTGCTTCCAATTGTATCTCAATGGAAAGCGGGAGGAGAAAAAATTGTTTTTACCAATGGCTGTTTTGATATTCTTCATCTTGGGCATATAGATTACCTAGAAAAAGCCGCCCAAAAAGGCACAAAGCTCATTGTAGCAATCAATACCGATCAGTCGGTGGGCAAAATCAAAGGACCTAACCGACCCATACAACCAGAGTACGCAAGAGCAAGAATGCTTGCCGCCTTAAGTTTTGTAGATGCAGTTACCTTTTTCAATGAAGAAACACCTCAGCAAATAATAAATCAATTATTGCCAGCGGTATTAATTAAAGGAAATGATTATGAAATTGAGAACATCGTAGGTTCCGATATCGTAATGAGAAACGGTGGAAAAGTAGAAACAATACAATTAGTCTCTGGCTACTCCACAACAAAAATTATCGAAAAAATAAAAAACACTTAATATGATTTGGATCATTTTCATTGGTTTCATGATTATCAGCTATGCGGTAAGTTCAAAACTAAAATCAAAATTCAAGAAGTATTCTCAAATACCTCTTACAGCTAACCTCACAGGAGCACAAGTAGCTGAAGCTATGCTTCGGGATCACGGCATTACAGATGCTAGAGTAGTTTCTGTGGAAGGTCGTCTTACCGACCATTACAATCCTGCGGATCGTACTGTGAACTTAAGCCCAGATGTATACCATGGCAGAAGTGCTGCAGCTGTTGCGGTTGCAGCCCACGAATGTGGTCACGCAGTTCAACATGCAACTGCATATAGTATGCTGGAGTTTCGCTCCGCAATGGTTCCAGTTCAGAATGCTAGTGGTAAAATTTTAAACATTGTTGTTCTACTAAGTATTTTTGGAGGAGCTTTGTTGGCAAACCTTCCTTACGAATTCATAGGGATTCTAATAGTAGGTACATACTCTGTTTTAACTTTGTTTTCAGTAGTAACATTACCTGTGGAATTCGATGCAAGTAAAAGAGCTTTGGCATGGATTGATAAAAGAGGAATTGTAACAAGCACAGAATACGATATGGCCAAAGACGCTCTAAAATGGGCAGCGATGACTTATATCGTAGCAGCTCTTGCCTCTATCGTAACATTATTGTACTACGCCACAATGTTCTTTGGAGGAAGAGATTAAATTCGTTTAATTCGACCTTTATTTTGATAATTTGGGCAATACACAAAAGATAATTTTATTATGGATTTTTCATTGACAGAAGAACAATTAGCGGTAAGAGACGCGGCGAGAGAATTTGCACAAACAGAATTACTACCAGGTGTAATTGAGAGAGACGAAACCCAGACATTCCCAGCAGCCCAAGTTGCAAAAATGGGAGAGCTAGGATTCATGGGCATGATGGTGGATCCAAAATATGGTGGAGGCGGGATGGACACAGTATCCTACGTCTTAGCAATGGAAGAAATATCCAAAATAGATTCTTCTGCTTCAGTTGTCATGTCTGTGAATAATTCACTGGTATGTTGGGGTATTGAGACCTATGGTAGTGAAGAACAAAAACTAAAATACTTGCCAGATTTGGCATCGGGCAAGAAGATTGGCGCATTCTGTCTTTCCGAACCTGAAGCAGGATCAGATGCAACCTCACAAAGAACAGAAGCGCTAGACAAAGGTGATCATTACTTACTGAATGGAACCAAAAACTGGATTACCAATGGAAACAGTGCTTCCATTTATATTGTAATTGCTCAAACCGATAGAGAAAAAGGCCACAAAGGCATCAATGCATTAATTGTCGAAAGAGAATGGGATGGTTTCGTAGTAGGCAAAAAAGAGCAAAAAATGGGAATCAGAGGCTCTGATACGCATTCGCTGATGTTCCAAGATGTAAAAGTTCCAAAGGAAAATAGAATTGGTGAAGATGGCTTCGGGTTCAGCTTCGCAATGGAAACGCTAAATGGCGGGAGGATTGGAATTGCTGCTCAAGCACTAGGAATCGCATCAGGCGCATACGAGCTTGCTCTACAATATTCTAAAGAAAGAAAAGCCTTTGGAAAAGCCATTAATCAACATCAAGCGATAGCGTTTAAATTAGCCGATATGGCTACCGAAATCGAAGCAGCCAGATTACTATGCCTAAAGGCAGCCAAAATGAAGGATCTTAAACAAGACTTCTCTATGTACTCTGCTATGGCCAAACTTTATGCGTCTAAAGTAGCTAATGAAGTTGCATCAGAGGCAGTACAAGTACATGGTGGATACGGATATGTAAAAGAATACCATGTAGAAAGACTTATGAGAGATGCTAAAATCACCCAGATCTACGAAGGAACATCCGAAATTCAAAAGCTTGTGATCTCCAGACATGTCTTAAAATAGTCATACACATCTTAATTATAGACTTTTGATTTTCAGTCATTTAATTTTTATTATCGTATAACCTTCTAATGGTATTTGCAACTTTCAAATATTGTGATTAGGTTTATACAATATTTAACAAAAACCCTATAAATCAAATTCCACTTTACTACGGAAAATGTCATGGAAGATTATAACAAAATTCTTGAATCTTTGGGGATTAAATTTCTCAAGGCTTCTAAAACAAAAGTAATACACCCGATTACCGTTGATAACTATTACGATGTAGAGAACAATATCTTTCTTCTTAATAAATGCGGGGTAAGATTCGGGAAATATGATGAAGTAGCAATGGCAGGAGAAATCCTATTTATGCCTGGCGGCAGAATGACTTCTGTTACTTTCGGCACTGGCCCATCTGTTAGATTATCAAACGACGAGTTTCTATCAACCAAGAAAAAATATCTTGGAACAGTCAATTCTGAAGATAAGAAAGATAAGGATGCAGAGTACTTTAGTTCAATTACATTTGAAACAAAAGTGTTCAACTCTGTCAACTTCTTTGCTTCTTTAGATATACCTCCTTTTGTAATTCGCAACAATCAAAAAATTGTTGACTTAATGGAGAAACTTATCAGTGAAAAACACTCACATAAGGCTGGTAAAGACAGAATTGTAAGTCTACTGATGGAACAAATTGTGGTAGAAGTAGTTCGCCATATTTTAGATAATAGAATGTTTGTTGAGCAGCTGACTACAAACTCTACTTATTTCAAGGATCCACGTCTAATTGATATTTTCAATTACATCAAAGAACAACTTGGTGGAGATTTGTCAAACAAGGTATTGGCTAAAGTTGCCAATGTTTCCGAAGATTATGTTGGTCAATACTTTAAAATGCTAACGGGAATCAACCCGCAGGACTATATTGAGTACCAACGTATGGAGGAAGCTGTAAATTTACTTAGGACGACTAAAAAGAGTATTCGCGATATTGGACATGAAGTTGGCTATAAAGATACGGCCTATTTCTGTAGGAGATTTAAAATGATGTTTGGTATACCTGCAGGTAAAATGCGTCGTAGAGAATCACTTATGAACGTTTAGTAAAGAATTAAACAAATTCACTTTTTCAGAAACCTCAATCAATAGATTGAGGTTTTTTTCTATACCATTACCTACAACTATCACATCAGCTCCAGCTTCCATAGCTATTTGTGCTTTCTCAGCAGATGTAATCCCACCTCCAATAATTAATGGAACATTTACAGCTCTTTGCACAGTAGATATCATTTTGGCATCGATCGGCCTCTTGGCGCCACTACCTGCATCCATATACATCAATTGCATGCCTAACATCTCGCCAGCCATGGCTGTACATGCGGCTAACGAAGGCTTATCTGCAGGAATAGGTAAAGTGTGACTCATATACGAAGCACTAGTGGGATGCCCAGAGTCGATCAACATGTACCCTGTAGGAACAATTTCTAGCTGACTTTTCTTTAGTAAAGGAGCAGCAATTACATGCTGGCCAATAAGTAGCTCTGGATTTCTTCCCGATATCAAGGAAATAAATAAGATACCATCAGCTCGTAAGTCTATTTGCATGCTATTCCCTGGAAATAAAACTACCGGAATATCAGTATGCTCCTTGAGCCATTGTACTACTTGATAAAGATTATTGTGCGTGAGTAAGCTCCCACCTACCAAGAAATAATCAATTTTATTCTCTACGCTCATATGAGCTAATCGCTGTAAAGTATTTGTATCTAATACTTTGTCGGGATCGATAAGTACAGCGAAGGCTTTCCTACCCTCCCGCCTCAATTGCTGTAGATTACTAAGAATTTTCTTGTTCACTAGTGGAATTATTGTTGAGCGACGACAAATAGTCAACTAATTTTTGCTTTGCAAAAGCTACAATCATATAAGCTGCCTGGTGCTTTATTTCTCTCAATAAGCCAGACTCCTGCTGATATGGCTCTGGGTAATAACATTGTTGATCAACCCCCTTAGGAGTAGTCTTTTTTTTAAACTTCTCCTTTTTACCACTAAATAGCCAGTAGGAAACAATCATTGCACCACCAGCTACAGCAAGTACTTTCCCCCACCTATTAAGATCGCTCTTGATATCGCCTACTTGTGAATCCATCAGCGAAAGATAATCCTTACTCTTCCGACTGAGGATCTCCTTTTTCATCTCTAGATCTTCCATTTTCTTTTTTGCTTGAATCTTCGGAATAATTGATCAATTTATAAATAAGCTTTTGCCAAAAAATTGAATTACGGGTATTAACTAAAATGATAAAAAATGTTAAGTAAATCAAAGTGACTGCGCCAAACCCTAAAAAAGTACTACTTAGAATTTCATTAAGATATAGAGAAAGTGTAATACTCGCAAAAATTACAGAAAGACTAAAAAAGAGAAGGAAGAATGTAAATAATAAGAAGCGCGCTATCCCTTTCACGAGTTCTTCCTTGGCCTCAATTTTAAAAAGAGCTATGCGGGTTTCAAGAAACCCGAATAAGTTTTCAAGAAGTTTATCAAATTTCGGCAATCCAAACAATTTCATTTAATTTAAAGGTTAAGACTTCTCTTTAAACATAATCAAAGTTAGTGAAATAATTACTCAATAGAAATTTAATACCTGAGGCACGAAAATTATTATATTAAACTACAGAGAATAATGCGGTTAACAATTTGGTAACATTAAATCAGAAAACAATTTCTACTTTTGCAATGTAAATTTTGACTAACAATTATTCACCAACCTTTGTAAATCTTTCCTTATAGATGTCATCAAAACAATCAACACCGTCGTCCGAAGGAACAAGTGCATTGTCGAGGCTGAATACTAATGTAAGGAAGGAAAGAGGGTTTCTCATCATCATAATAGGTTTACTCATTTTGAGTGGATTGGTTTTTAAAAACCCAACATTGGCAATGTGGTTGGCATTTTTACTTGCTGGCTACTCTGCAATTGCCAATGATAGTATACAAACTATTGGAACCTTTATCTCTTCGAATGGGAACAAACCATGGTATTGGTTGTGGCTATTTATGGGAACCATACTGGTAATTACACTATCATACAGTTTCGTAGTAAATGATGGCGATGTATCCTATCAAAGGTTAAACACTCCTGGTTTAGATATAGCTCCAGCAACATTTGAGTTTCTGCAAGTTGCCGCACCGATCATCCTTTTGATTCTTACAAGGCTGAGAATGCCAGTATCAACGTCAATTTTACTATTAAGCGCCTTCTCCACAAAAAGCAGTTCCATTGGGAGCATCCTAATGAAAAGCTTCACAGGATACATTCTAGCCTTTTTTGTAGGGATTATTGTTTGGGCTCTAGTTTCTAGATGGATAGAGCGTAAGGTTAAAAATAAAGCAGCTGGGAAATGGTGGACTCCTTTTCAATGGGTTACCAGTGGTACTTTATGGGCCGTTTGGATCATGCAAGATGTCTCCAACATCGCAGTAGTATTACCAAGGCAATTAGAGATGTGGGAATTTGGAATTATGACAGGGTACCTATTCGCAGGTCTTGGTGTTTTGTTTTACTTAAAAGGGGATAAAATTCAAGGAATTGTAAATGAGAAAGCAGATGTAACAGATGTAAGAGCTGCTACTATTGTAGATATTGTTTATGCTGCTTTGTTATTCTACTTAAAAGTGATAAGTACTATACCAATTAGTACTACTTGGGTTTTCCTAGGCTTGCTTGGCGGAAGAGAAATTGCCATCAATATGATGAAAACAAACCCTGCAAGAAGAGTAAAAGGAATTCAAAGAGCATTAATGCTAGTTCGGAAGGACGCATTATATGCTGGTATTGGGCTCTTAGTTTCTATCATACTAGCCTTCTCTATAAATGATGCAATGCGTGCCGAAATGATAGAATTAATTTGGCCAGATTAAATTAAAGCCAAGAATTAATTCAACTCTGAAATGGCCAACCAAGCCATCAAACCTGCTCCAATTTCTAAAGAGTCCTCATCGATGTCAAATGTAGGAGTGTGAACACCTGAAATGATTCCTTTTTGCTCGTTTCGGGTACCTAATCGATAAAAGCAGGCGTCTATTTCTTGTGAATAATACGAGAAATCTTCGGAGGCCATCCATATATCCAAATCGAGTACATTCTCAGCACCGAGATATTCAATTGCTGCTCTCTGCGCACGATTGGTTAGTTCGGGTTCGTTTTCTAAATATGGGTATCCATCTACTATATTCACTTCGCATTGGCCACCCATGCTTTGCACTAGCCCTTCAGCAAGTTTGCGAATACGCAACTTTGCTTCTACTCTCCACTCCTCATTTAAGGTTCTAAATGTGCCCTTAATCATCACTTCATTAGGAATCACATTGGTAGCCCCAAGTCCTTCAATGTGCCCAAAGGAAAGCACTGAAGGAATCTTTGGATTTGCATTTCTACTAACAATCTGCTGTAAGGCTACAATCAAATGAGCACTTATTAAGATCGGATCTATTGTATTGTCTGGCATTGCAGCATGGCCGCCTTTGCCTTTTACTGTAATGTAAATTTCATCAGCACTTGCCATATATAAGCCAGATCGAAAACCTACCTTACCAACTGGAATTAAGGGCATTACATGTTGACCCAATATGGCCGTTGGCGAAGGGTTTTCCAAAACACCATCTTTTATCATCAAAGAAGCGCCTCCTGGAGCCACCTCCTCACCTGGCTGAAATATTAGCTTTATACTTCCTTCAAAATCATTTCGAAGGCTGTGTAAAATCTGAGCAGCTCCAAGCAAGGATGATGTGTGCGCATCATGACCGCAAGCATGCATTATACCTGGCTTTTTAGATCGATAGGAAACATCATTCGCTTCAATAATTGGCAATGCATCCATATCCGCTCTTAAGGCAACCACTTTCTTTGATGGATTTTTTCCTTCTATTAAAGCAGATAATCCTGTACCTGCAATCCCAATAGTTGGGTTTAATCCAATTTTTATTAACTCGGCCTCTACAAAGGACGCTGTCTCAAATTCTTGAAATGAAAGTTCTGGATTAGCATGTAAATGTCTTCGCATTGCGATTACTGAAGGCTTCAATTCCTTTGCTAATTCTTGAACTTTACTTTTTAAATTATTCATTACGCAAACTTCTTCTTTCAGGTACAATCAAGGTACTAGGATAGGTAGGCTTCAATAATTGGTAAATTTTCAGGGCCTCTACTCTTTCAGCATAAAACCCAATTTTCACTTTATAGTTTGGTTGCTCATAGGTGATTTCTGGGTTAATCTCCTCATTCGATTCCATTATTCTAAGTCTGGTTTCTGTAGCAAGAGTTCTGCTGCCGCCAGAATAAACTTGAACTGAATATCCTTCTATGAACCCTCTGCTCTTATTTTTAGAAGTTAAAGAATCCAAAACTATATTGACTTCTCTTGTAACATCACTAGTAGGATTTACAAATGGTGGCTTAGTAATTTCTACTACCTCCTTTGTTTCTGTTACTGGCTTACCTTTATCACGTAATCCCGACAAATCTTCAGAATAGCTGCTAGGAAGGTTTGGAGATTTGCTGCTTTTCGCTGGCCCACAGCTAGCAAATGCAACAATCATCAATAAAATTACTATGCCATTAATCCTTTTCATATAAATATTAAGAGTCGATTATAACGCAACGATTACTCATTACATCTTGCTCTACGGTTTTGAATTTTACATCTTTTTTCACGGTTCCATCAGGATATTGTACAGTTACCTTATCATTTCTGCCCATAATCTTTTCTGATTTGATAGGCATTGTCTTTTCTGCTGGAGGACGATTAGTTTGACTTGAGGCTCCTCCTCGTGAAAGCAATGATTGCGAATCCTCTTTACTCTCTTTGTAACTTTGCTCCCTTTGTTTTGCAGACCTTGCTTCTTTCACATCATCGTTTGGAGTAAGCGGGAGGATGGCTTTACTCAAGAAAGTAACCGCTTCCTCATTTATTCTTTCAGATAACTTCTTGAATAGCTCAAAAGCTTCAAATTTGTAAATAAGAAGTGGATCTTTTTGCTCATACACAGCATTCTGTACGGATTGCTTCAAATCATCCATATCTCTCAAATGCTCCTTCCAAACATTATCAATAATGGCTAAAGTAGATGCTTTCTCCATACTTCTCATTAGCTCTTCACCGTTAGAATCTACCGATTTCTTCAAGTTCGCTACGACCCCAATCTGCTTTTTACCATCGGAGAATGGAACAAGAATTTCAGTCACAGTAGCACCACGCTTCTCTAACACACTCCGAAGGACTGGCACTGCCATTTGTGAAACTTTTGCGTTTTTGTCTTGGTATCCCTTGTATGTAGCATCGAATAGCTTGTAAGCTAAGTCACTAGGATTAATTGCTTTCAATTCAGCCTCATCAATTTCGAAGGAAATACCCAATAAGCTAATCGCTTCTAATTGGAAAGCCTCCACATCTTCAGAAGCCTTTGCTCTGTTAACGATGCTCTCACAAGTGTCGAACATCATATTCACGATGTCCAATGAAAGTCGCTCACCAAAAAGCGCATTTCGACGCTTTTTGTAAATAACCTCACGCTGAGAGTTCATTACATCATCGTATTCCAGTAATCGCTTTCTTATTCCAAAGTTGTTTTCTTCTACTTTCTTCTGGGCTCTTTCTATTGATTTAGTAATCATCGAATGTTGGATTACCTCACCGTCTTCTAATCCTAATCGATCCATCAATTTGGCAATTCGTTCAGAGCCAAATAATCTCATTAAACTATCCTCTAGAGACACAAAGAATTGCGTAGAACCAGGATCGCCCTGACGACCAGATCTACCTCTAAGCTGCCTATCAACTCGTCTTGATTCGTGGCGCTCGGTACCTATAATTGCCAAACCTCCCGCTTTCTTAGAATCAGCACTCAATTTGATATCGGTACCTCTACCCGCCATGTTGGTCGCAATAGTTACGGCACCTGGTTGTCCTGCTCCTGCCACAATTTCAGCTTCTCTCTGGTGCTGCTTAGCATTCAACACCTGATGTGAAATTTTCTTAATGGTAAGCATTCTACTTAGCAATTCTGAAATCTCCACCGATGTAGTACCTACTAGTACGGGTCTTCCCTTTGAGGTAAGTTCTTGGATTTCGTTTGCTACTGCATTGAATTTCTCACGCGTTGTCTTGAATACAAAGTCTTGACGGTCATCTCTAACAATTGGCCTGTTGGTTGGAATAACCACCACATCTAACTTGTAGATCTCCCAAAACTCACCAGCCTCAGTTTCGGCAGTACCTGTCATACCACCTAACTTATGGTACATTCTGAAGTAGTTTTGTAAAGTGATGGTCGCATAAGTTTGCGTAGCATCTTCTACTTTCACATTTTCCTTAGCTTCAATCGCTTGGTGCAATCCATCCGAATAACGTCTGCCATCTAGCACACGACCGGTTTGCTCATCTACAATTTTTACTTTGTTATCCGCTAAAATATACTCAGTGTCTTTCTCAAAAAGTGTATAGGCCTTCAACAATTGGTTGATAGTATGAATCCTTTGTCCCTTTATCGAATAATCTTGGATAAGCTTATCTTTTTGTTCCTTCTTTTCTTCAGGGCTTAAACCTTCAGCTTTATCAATTTGGTGAGTTTCGAATCCAATATCAGGAAGGATAAAAAAGTTTGGATCTTCGCCTTCCCCTGTAATAAGTTCAGTCCCCTTCTCAGTCATTTGTACCTGATTGCTCTTTTCTTCAATAGTGAAGTAGAGTGGTTCATCAGCCTCAGGCATCAAACGCGAGTTATCAGCCATGTAATAATTTTCAGTTTTCTGAAGGATTGAGCGAATTCCAGGCTCACTTAGGTATTTAATGAGTGGTTTGTATTTCGGGAAACCTCTAAAAACTCTAAACAGAGCTGTGCCTCCATCCGCTTCATTACCATCAGCAATGAGTTTTTTAGCTTCATTTAAGTATTGGCCGATCAATTTCTTTTGAGCCTCTACCAACTTGGCAATTCTTGGCTTCATTTCGTAGAACTCATGCTGATCTCCTTTAGGAACAGGCCCAGATATAATCAATGGCGTTCTTGCCTCATCAATCAAAACTGAATCGACCTCATCAATCATTGCAAAATGATGCCCTCTTTGAACCAGATCTTTCACCTCGCGAGACATATTATCTCTTAGGTAATCGAAACCAAATTCGTTGTTTGTGCCATAAGTGATGTCGGCCAGATAAGCCTGACGGCGCATTTCTGAGTTTGGCTGATGCTTATCTATACAGTCCACATTCATACCATAGAATTGGAAAAGTGGAGCCATCCACTCGCTATCCCTTTTTGCCAGGTAATCATTTACCGTAACAATATGCACACCTCTTCGAGCTAGCGCATTAAGGAAAGCAGGGAAGGTAGCCACAAGAGTTTTACCTTCACCCGTCGCCATTTCGGCAACTTTGCCTTGGTGCAATACTACCCCACCTATAATCTGAACATCGTAATGGAGCATATCCCATTCTAGATCATTGCCAGCGACTACCCATTTGTTTGCCCAAATGGCTTTGTCACCTTGAATTTGAACATGCTTATGTTTGATAGCAAAAGCACGATCATATTCTAATGCCGTGACTTCAAGTTTGCCATTTTCTTTTAACCTACGTGCAGTATCTCGGATAATTGCAAAGGCACGCGGAAGGACAATTTCTAAAACTTCTTCGAGCTTTTTATTACGCTCAAGTTCAAGACGATCTACCTCTTTGAATATATCTTCTTTGGCATCAAGATCAGCATCTGGAGTATTCTCCGCCTTTTCTTTTTGATCCGCGATTTGATCATCTATATATTTTAGATACGCATCTATTTCATCACGAATTGCCTGCGCTGCGGCTCTTAATTCATCATCGCTTATTTTAGGCAACTTTGCATATTCGTCATTTACCTTTTGTACGTAAGGCAATAACTCCTTTACGTCTCTGTCTGATTTTGTACCAAATAATTTGGTTAAACCTTTCGTCAAGAAATCGAACATCAGTAATATTATTTATAAGAAGGTAAAATTAATTTCTTTTTGTTAGAAACAGCTAATTATCTGCAAACAGTCTTAGCTATAATTCGATAGCACCTTGAAAAACCTTAACAGCAGGGCCAATTAAATAGATCTTGGAATAACTTCCTCCCGCATCTCTGTGGAAGGAGACTTGCAAATCACCTCCTAAAGCATGTACGGTAACAGGACTTTGAAATCCTAATTTCGCAGCGGTTAGTGCTGCAGCCGTAACTCCAGTGCCGCAGGACATAGTTTCATTTTCAACCCCTCGCTCATAAGTCCTTATGTTAAGAGCATTGTCATCAACATGCAATTCAACAAAATTTACGTTGGTTCCGTTTGGCTCGAAAGCTTCAGAATATCGGATTTTTCGACCACCACTTACAACATCAAAATTCTGAATGGATTGTACTAACTTAATATAATGAGGAGATCCTGTATTAACAAAGTAATCATCCGCTATGGTATCTACCTTTTCGATATTGGACATACTCAAATGAATCTGATCATTTTCGATAAAAGCCGAATGCTCTCCATCGTAGGCCAAGAAGATGGCTTTATCATTTATCATTTTCAAATCTCGCGCAAAAGCTACCGCACATCTACTACCATTTCCACATAGGCTTTGGCTGCCATCAGGGTTGTAATAGACCATTTCGAAATCATAATCTCTATGAAGTTGTATGAGGATGACACCATCGGCACCTATGCCAAAATGTCTGTGACAAAGGGTTGGAACTTGATTGCGAAAAGCTGGCCCAAGGAGCCCTTCTCGATTATCAATCATTACAAAGTCATTTCCTGTGCCGTGATACTTGTAAAAAGGGATTGTCATGCTATCAGTTTGAGATAATTCAAAATTATCCAAAATCAAGCCGTAATCACAATGTAGGGAAATAAAAAAGAGGCCTAAGCCTCTTTCTTTTATGATCTTGATGAAGTAATTTTTTCCTTGATTCTTGCCGCTTTTCCTTGGCGCCCTCTTAGATAATAAAGTTTAGCTCTTTTCACAGAACCTCTTCTTAATACTTCGATTTTGTCGATACTTGGTGATAACAATGGGAAAATTCTTTCCACACCTACACCGTTAGAGATTTTTCTCACGGTAAATGTTTCACCATTAGTACTTTTGTTCTTACGTTGGATTACGGTTCCTTGGAACTGCTGTACACGCTCCTTGTTACCTTCTGTAATACGCACGTGTACGTTTACTGTATCACCAGATTTGAAAGTTGGAAAACCTTCTCTTTTTGGTTGATATTCCTGTTCGATTAATTTAATCAGGTCGCTCATTTTAGCAAAAGATTATAGCCCGTTGAAAATGGGATTGCAAATATACGTAAATTTTCTAATTTTCTAAATGTAATGGAAAAATTATGAGTCCTCGCCTAATTTAGGTCTCCGAGCCTTTGTTCTTTCCACGGCTTGTTCGAATCGCCAAGCATTTATCTTTGCCTCATGGCCAGAAAGTAATACTTCGGGAACGATCCAACCTTTGTATTCCGCTGGCCGAGTAAATACTGGCGCAGCAACTAATCCATCCTGAAAAGAGTCTGTTAAAGCCGATGTCTCGTCAGATAACACACCCGGCAATAGCCTAATGATAGAATCTGCCAACACAGCTGCTGCTAACTCGCCTCCCGACAATACATAATCACCGATACTAATTTCTTTGGTAATCAGATGTTGTCTCACTCTTTCGTCCACTCCTTTATAATGCCCACATAATATGATGAGATTATTACACAAGGTAAGGCCGTTAGCCATTGGCTGATCGAGTAATTCGCCATCTGGACTCATATAGATTACCTCATCATAGATTCTTTCCGCCTTTAATGCCGAAATACACCTATCAATTGGCTCTATCATCATTACCATGCCTGCTCCACCACCAAATGCATAATCATCTACATTCTTATTCTTTTTGGTTGCATAGTCTCGCAAGTCATGCACAATTACCTGCACAAGACCTTTGTCTTGGGCGCGCTTTAAAATGGAATGCGAAAAAGGGCTATCCAATAAGCGTGGTAAGCATGTGATGATATCAATTCTCATGAATCAATCAATTTTCCTCAGAAAGGTAAAGGTCTAATAGTCCGTCTGGAAGAGAGACATAGATCACTTTGGATTTCTTGTCAACTTTGGTAAGAATTGAATCTACCATTGGAATAAGAATTTCTTTTCCATCCTTATCTACAATAAGTAGGTCCTGTCCAGCTCTAGATGCTATCTCCCTAGCAATTCCAATATGACCACTTACGCTATCTTCTACTTGCATTCCTACAAGCTCGTGAAAATAATATTGGTCATCTGGTAATGGCGGGAGGATAGAAAGTGGTAAATACAACTTGGAACCCGTAAGCTCCGCAGCATCATCATAACTTTCTACATCTTCGAATTTCACCAAAGCCCTCTGTCCCTTAATTTGAAGATCCGCTATAAAAAAAGGAATCAGGTTTCCAGATTGATCAAGGAAAACTGATTCCAATTCTACGTAATCTTCTGGGAAGTCGACATCGAGCATAATCCAAAGCTCGCCTTGCAGACCATGAGGCTTAAGGATGTGCCCTAATTCAAAACAATCATCCTTCCTCATCCCTCAAATATTATTCAGCTTTTGGCTCTTCTGTAGCTTCACCCTCAGCAGCAGGAGCATCATTTGCTTCCACATCATTTGCTGGAGCTTCTTCAGTTGCAGCTTCTTCAACTACTTCTTCAACTACTACATTTTTCGCTCTGATTGCCTCAGCACGAGCTTCTTTCACTTTAGCCTCAGCTTCAAGTCTTGATTTTTCACGAGCAGCTTTCTCAGCAGCTAATGTTTCCACTTTTCCTGTAATAGCAGAGTCTTTACCTTCTTTCCAAGCATCATACTTAGCGTCAGCTTGCTCTTGTGTAAGCGCTCCTTTGATTACACCAATTTGAAGGTGTTTTTTCAAAAGGACACCACGATAAGAAAGCATCGCTTTCACGGTATCTGTTGGCTGGGCGCCATTCATAACCCATTTAAATGCTTTATTTTCGTCAAGCACAATAGTAGCTGGATTAGTGTTTGGATTGTAAGTACCCAATTTCTCGATAAAGCGACCATCACGTGGTGCTCTAGCGTCAGCAACGACTACATCGTACATTGCTTGTTTCTTGCGACCTCTACGGGCCAATCTGATTTTTACTGCCATTTTTGTTTTTGTAAGGTGCGGAGCTCGTCCGCTGTTCAAAATTTTGGACTGCAAAGATACTGAAATATCTGATAATCATAACAGATGACTTAATTACTTTTTTCAATCCTCCCGCATTTTCACAAAATACTGGCTATTAGGTTAATTTACGATAGAAGTATTACTCATTTTAGCTAAATCTACATTCTGTTTAAGATCCATCGATTTCACTCAAAAAAATGAAATCCAAGGATTTATCTTCCATTCAAATAGTTGAAAATCAAATCATATTTGTTTATCCGAATACACAATTTTTTATAAACAAATGATCTCTTTATCTTTGCATTGAAACAATTTACAAATGGATCGTTACTCATATATCGCAAACGCTCACGGTAATTATATCGAAGAGCTGTATAAAACATATCAGTCCAACCCTGAATCACTTGATGCTTCATGGCAGAAGTTTTTTGAGGGCTTCGAATTCTCGCAAACTTATGCGGAGGAAAATGGACAAGCAGCTATTTCTGGATCAGACGACAGAGAATTAAAGGTAAGAAACTTAATTCATGCCTACCGAACTAGAGGGCACCTAAAGTCGAAAACCAATCCAGTAAGGGAAAGAAGAGACCACAAAGCGCTACTCGACCCTAAGGATTTCGGGCTGACGGATGCTGATTTGGATGTGGAGTTCAATGCAGGTGAAGAAATCGGCATTGGCAGAGCGCCACTCAAGAAAATTGTAGAATCACTCAAGTATATATACGAAGGCACTGTTGGCTTTGAGTATATGTATATGCGCAATCCAGAAATGCTGGAGTGGTTTAAGCAAAAAACGGAAAAAGAAGCATTAGCTTTTAACCCTTCATTAAATCAAAAGAAACGAATTCTTTCAAAACTGAATGAAGCCGCGACATTCGAGAACTTCCTACACACCAAATATCTAGGCCAGAAAAGGTTCTCACTAGAAGGTGGCGAAAGCACCATCCCTGCCTTGGATGCTATCATCAATAAAGCTGGCGAACTAGGCGTGAAAGAAGCAATGATTGGCATGGCGCACAGAGGCAGGTTAAATGTGCTTGCTAACATTATGGGTAAAACCTACGAGCAAATTTTTAATGAATTTGAAGGCACGGCAGTTCCAGACTTAACTATGGGTGATGGTGATGTAAAATACCACATGGGCTATAGCTCTGAAATCACAACACCTTCTGGCAATAAAGTAAATTTGAAGCTCGCACCTAATCCATCTCACTTAGAAGCGGTAAATCCTGTCGTGGAAGGCTTCTTGCGCGCAAAAGCAGATGCAATGTATGGTAACGACTACGACAAGGTATTGCCTATACTAATACATGGCGATGCTGCTGCAGCCGGTCAAGGTATCGTGTACGAAGTAGCTCAAATGTCGAAATTACCAGGCTACCATACAGGTGGTACTATTCACTTTGTGATCAACAATCAGGTAGGCTTTACTACTGATTATGACGACGCAAGGTCATCCATTTATTGTACTGATGTAGCCAAAGTAATTGATGCTCCAGTGCTACACGTAAATGGTGATGATCCCGAAGCTGTAGTTTTCTGCGTGGAAATGGCTGTAGAATATCGTCAAAAATTTAATCAGGATATATTCATTGACATGCTTTGCTACCGCAGACATGGCCACAATGAAAGTGACGAGCCAAAATTCACCCAACCTGCCCTTTATAATATCATCTCAAAGCATCCAAATCCGCGGGAGGTTTATAATAAAAAGCTAATCCAACGTGGTGATGTGGATGCCCAATTAGCAGAAACAATGGATTCCGAATTCCGCCAGCTGTTACAGGATAGGCTCAATTTGGTGAAGCAGAATCCACTTCCATATCAATACCAACCTTTGGAAAAAGAATGGCAAAATCTACGCAGATCCGAGCCACAAGATTTCGAATCTTCGCCTGACACAGGCATATCCCAAGAGGTGATCGATAAAGTAGCCAAATGCATCACTACTATCCCAAAAGGATTTAAGCCGCTAAAACAAATCGAAAAACTGTTAAAGCAGCGTAAGGATATGTTCGGCAAAGACAAGAGCCTAAACTGGGCTGCTGCGGAATTGTTGGCCTATGGCTCTATTCTCGACGAAGGAAAAATAGTAAGACTTTCCGGTCAGGATTGTTTGAGAGGCACATTCTCGCATCGCCACGCAGTTATCAGAGATGCAGAAACTAGCAAAGCTTATACAAATCTTGCCAATCTTGGCGAAGGCCAAGGCAAATTCCATATTTACAATTCATTGCTTTCGGAGTTTGGCGTAATGGGTTTTGAGTTTGGCTATGCGATGGCAAATCCAAATGCACTTACAATTTGGGAAGCGCAATTTGGCGACTTTGCCAACGGAGCTCAGGTAATGATAGACCAATTCATAAGCTGCTCGGAAACGAAATGGCAAAGAATGAATGGTCTCGTACTTCTCCTCCCGCATGGATACGAAGGTCAAGGACCAGAACACTCCAATGCAAGGCCGGAGCGTTTCTTACAGTTATCTGCCGAATACAATATGGTAGTAGCAAATATTACTGAGCCTTCTAATTTCTTTCACTTACTACGTCGCCAGCTTACATGGCCATTCCGCAAGCCATGCGTTGTCATGTCGCCTAAGTCATTGCTTCGTCATCCAAAAGTGGTTTCTCCCGTTGAGGAATTTACTAAAGGTGGTTTCCGTGAGATCATCGACGATGCATATGCAGATAAGAAAAAGGTGAAAAAAGTATTACTTTGTTCTGGTAAGATTTTCTACGATTTGCAAGAAGAACAAGAGAAGCAAGAACGTAAAGATGTAGCCATCGTGAGAATAGAACAATTGCATCCTTACCCTAAAACGAAGATTGAAAACTTGCTGAAGGAATATAAAAATGCGAAAGTATTCTGGGTGCAAGAAGAACCAGAAAATATGGGTGCATACGGCTATATTAATAGAGTATTCCGCCATATCGAAATGGGCGTAATTTCTCGTAAGCCAAGTGCTTCTCCTGCCACAGGATATGGCAGCGCTCACGCAAAAGAGCAGGCGTCTATTATCCAACAAGCTTTTTCCTAATTTAAAATCAACACACTAACAATATCATCATGAGTGTAGAAATGAAAGTGCCTCAAGTAGGCGAATCCATCACAGAAGTAACCATAGCCTCTTGGTTGAAAAAAGACGGCGAACAGGTGAAAATGGACGAAGTAATAGCTGAATTAGAATCAGACAAAGCCACTTTTGAGCTTACTGCTGAGGCATCTGGTGTGCTTAAAATTAAGGTGGAAGAGGGAGAAACGGTAGAAATAGGTGCCACACTTTGCGTAATAGAAGAAGGTGAAGCTAAGAAAGAAGAAAGAAAGCCTGAAAACAAAGAAGCTTCTACAGATAAAAAAGAAGGATCTGCCGATACTGAGGTGAAAAAATCAGCGGGAGGTAAATCCGAAATCATTGAAATGCGCGTGCCAACTGTAGGCGAATCTATTACCGAGGTGGTAATATCTACATGGCTCAAAGCTGATGGCGACACTGTGAAGTTAGACGAGATCATTGCTGAAGTGGACTCAGACAAAGCTACCTTCGAATTGCCAGCAGAAGCTACAGGGAAACTTCAAATAATTGCCCAAGAAGGTGACACTTTAGAAGTAGGCGGACTAATCTGTAAAATCGAAGTTACTGAAGGCGCTGATGATGCCTCGAGTAGCAAATCTGATGGCTCAAGCAAGGAGTCATCTGAAAAGGAATCGACAGAAGACAATAAATCTAGTCATGCGGATGGTCATCCTTCTCCTGCTGCTGCTAAAATATTAGCTGAGAAAGGTATTTCTCCAGAAGCTGTAAAAGGAACTGGACCTGGCGGAAGAATCACTAAAGAAGATGCACTGAATGCTGAAAAGTCAAAGGCTGATTCTACTGCTAAGAAAGAAGAAAGTAAGCCTGCTTCAAAAGAAACTTCTGCACCGGCTCCTACTGGGGACAGAAATCAGAACCGTCAGAAAATGACGAATTTGAGAAAAACTATCGCTCGTAGATTGGTATCAGTGAAAAATGAAACGGCTATGCTTACCACTTTCAATGAAGTGGATATGAAGCCAATCATGGATATTCGCAAAAAGTACAAAGACAGCTTCAAAGAGAAATACGAAGTGAATTTGGGCTTTATGTCATTCTTCACCAAGGCAGTATGCCAGGCATTATTAGAGTGGCCGGCAGTGAACGCTCAAATCGATGGTGAAGAAATCGTTTACAATGAATTCTGCGACGTATCTATTGCCGTATCAACACCACGTGGCTTGGTAGTGCCAGTAATCAGAAATGCTGAGAAAATGAGCTTCGAACAAATTGAGAAAGAAATTCTTCGATTGGCGGGAAAAGCCAGGGATGGCAAATTGAGCATCGAAGAAATGACTGGAGGCACGTTTACAATAACCAATGGTGGTGTATTTGGCTCACTTCTTTCTACTCCAATTATCAACGCTCCACAGGCTGCGATTTTGGGTATGCACAATATAGTAGAGCGCGCAATGGTAGTTGACGGCCAAGTTGTAGTGCGCCCAATGATGTATGTGGCCTTGAGCTACGATCACCGCATTATCGACGGCAGAGAATCTGTTAGTTTCCTTGTGCGCGTGAAGCAGCTTCTTGAAGACCCTGCTAGATTACTTTTGGGAGTTTAAAATAAATCTGAAAAGGGTCGAAATATCAATCGACCCTTTTTGCAATAAAATTCAATTTTCATAAAGTCAATGCTATTTGGCAATTGACCATTACGCTAAAATTATGGATTATCAATTAATAATAATCGGATCAGGACCAGGTGGATATGTTGCTGCGATCAGGGCTGCACAACTTGGGTTGAAGACCGCATTAATCGAGAAATATAATACCCTAGGTGGTACGTGCCTCAACGTAGGCTGTATCCCATCTAAAGCGCTATTAGATTCCTCAGAACATTTTCACAATGCTGAGCACACTTTCAAAGAGCA
>CAZRBW010000005.1:0-9531 GCA_964598395.1 uncultured Roseivirgaceae bacterium | reverse complement strand
ACTAGACAAAAAGAGAGTAATCACCAGTACTGAAGCACTCAATCTGAAAGAAGTACCGAAGCACATGATCGTGATTGGTGGTGGTGTTATCGGCATGGAGATGGGTTCTGTATTTGCCAGACTTGGGGCTAAAGTTTCTGTGATCGAATACATGGACAGCATCATTCCTACAATGGATGGTGCCATGGGTAGAGAACTGAAAAAAGCACTCAAAAAGCTTGATTTCGAATTTTACCTTGGCCACAAGGTGGTAGAAGTAACCAACAAAGGCAAAGAGGTAATTGTAAAAGCTGAAAATAAAAAAGGCGAAACCATAGAAGTGAAAGCAGACATCTGCTTAGTATCTATTGGCAGAAAACCTTTCACAGATAAACTTGGCCTTGATAAAGCTGGTGTAAAAATGGACGATAGAGGCCGTGTGGAAGTGGATGAACACCTCCGCACAAACGTCGACAATATTTATGCAATTGGCGATGTGGTAAAAGGTGCAATGCTTGCCCACAAAGCTGAAGAAGAAGGGATGTTTGTAGCAGAAACTATTGCTGGACAAAAACCACATATCAATTATCTACTTATCCCAAATGTTGTTTATACTTGGCCAGAGGTAGCTGGTGTAGGATACACCGAAGAGCAATTGAAAGAAAAGGGAATCGAATACAAAACAGGTAGTTTCCCGTTCCGTGCTTTAGGACGTGCGCGTGCAAGTATGGATTTGGACGGCTTGGTAAAAGTGCTTGCAGACAAGAAAACAGATGAGATACTTGGTGTACACATGATTGGCCCAAGAACTGCCGACATGATTGCCGAAGCCGTTGTTGCTATGGAATTCCGTGCATCAGCAGAGGATATTGCTCGAATCTCACATGCTCACCCTACTTTTACAGAAGCATTTAAAGAAGCTGCAATGGCAGCTACTGATAATAGAGCATTACATATGTAAGCTCCAATCAGTTTATAATAGAATATAAAAGCTGGCTCATTGATTTGAGCCAGCTTTGTTTTTATTGGCGTTTGGCAGTGAATGGGAAGCTATCACCCATTGCATAAACATTCCCCTTCAAATTATCATCATCAACAAAATCACCTTCTACCTCTACATCAAAACCTTGAAAATTAAAAGTTGCCGTCATTTTGCGTTCTGCAATCTTGATGTTATTCAGTTTGAAAGTACCATAACCTGTTGCTTCCAAATCACCACTCCAAGCTTCACCAGCTGAATTCAATTGCATGTTACCATTCAAATTTCCTAATGGCGTTCCTGCAATTGTTGTAGTCCAAGAACCTGCAGGACTGAATTCGACTGCAGAAGTAGTTGATTTTGTGCCAGCACAGCCAACGAACATCGCCACAAGAAAGGCAATGAAAATTAATGATTTAATAGATTTCATGAGAATTATATTGTTTAGGCCAAAGTAAAACAATTATCTTGAAATGAATGAGCAATACTTCAAATTTTGGGTTTTAATAATGGGCATTAAACCATAACTTTGGACCAATTTATCAATACCTATACCTACTCTTAAAAAATGCCTAAAGACAAAAGTCTCAAATCCATCCTAATTATCGGTAGTGGCCCCATAGTTATTGGCCAAGCATGCGAATTCGACTACGCTGGTAGTCAAGCTGCCAGATCCCTCAGAGAAGAAGGAATTGAAGTAATCCTTATCAATAGTAACCCAGCCACCATCATGACTGATAAGGTTACCGCAGATCATGTTTACCTGAAACCTCTCGATAAAAAATCCATCATTGAGATTCTAGAAAAACATCAAATTGATGCGGTACTTCCAACCATGGGCGGCCAAACGGCTCTGAATCTAGCCATCGATTGTGAAAATGCCGGAATCTGGAAAAAATATAATGTCAGGATAATTGGTGTGGATATCAAAGCTATCGAAACCACTGAAGATCGTGAGAAATTCAGATTGCTGATGAAGAGATTGGATGTGAATGTATGCGAAGGAGAAACTGCCACATCCTTTTTGCAAGGAAATGAAATTGCTCAAAGAATAGGTTTTCCACTGGTAATTCGTCCATCCTACACATTAGGTGGTTCTGGTGGTGGTTTTGTAAACTCAGCAGAAGATTTTGAAAAAGCCCTAACACGCGGCTTGCATGCTTCACCAATACATGAGGTATTGGTAGAGCAAAGTATCTTGGGTTGGAAGGAATACGAACTTGAGCTTTTAAGAGATAATAAAGGTAATGTCATCATTATCTGTTCGATAGAAAATTTTGACCCAATGGGTGTGCATACAGGCGATTCCATCACAGTGGCTCCTGCTATGACATTGCCAGATACGGTCTATCAAAATATGAGAAACCTTGCCATCAAAATGATGAATGGCATTGGTCAATTTGCGGGAGGATGTAACGTGCAGTTCGCGGTAAACCCAGAAGATGACCAAATTGTAGGTATTGAGATCAATCCAAGAGTTTCAAGATCATCAGCATTAGCATCCAAAGCTACTGGCTACCCAATTGCAAAAGTGGCTGCCAAGCTTGCTATTGGCTATAATCTAGACGAACTGAAAAATTCAATCACAAAGACAACATCGGCGTATTTTGAGCCAGCCATTGACTATGTGATTGTGAAAATCCCTCGCTGGAATTTCGATAAATTCAAAGGCGTAGATAAATCACTCGGCTTGCAGATGAAGTCTGTGGGTGAAGTGATGGGCATTGGTCGCAATTTCCAAGAAGCGCTCCAAAAAGCCTGTCAATCGCTAGAAATTAAGAGAAACGGATTAGGTGCGGATGGCAAAGAATTGACCGACAGAGAAGCTATACTATACAGCCTGAAACACCCAAGCTGGAATAGATTATTCCATATATATGATGCCTTCAAATTAGGAGTTCCATTCAAAACCATCCAAAATCTAACTAAGATTGATAAATGGTTTTTGATGCAAATAGAGGAATTGGTAGCCTTAGACAAGGAAATGGAGAAGTTCTCGCTGGAAACTATGCCAAGAGAATTGCTTCTTACTGCAAAGAAAAAAGGATATGCCGATAGACAAATCGCCCATTTGGTAGATTGCCTTGAAAGCGAATTGCATCAGAAAAGAGTTGATATGGGCATCAACAGAGTATTCAAAATGGTGGATACTTGTGCTGCCGAATTTGAAGCAAAAACTCCTTATTTCTATTCCTCTTTCGAAGAAGAAAATGAATCGATTGTAACGGATCGCAAAAAAGTAGTCGTACTAGGTTCTGGACCAAACAGAATTGGTCAAGGTATTGAGTTTGATTATTCGTGTGTACATGGAATCCTAGCTGCAAAAGAGTGTGGTTACGAAACCATCATGATCAATTGCAACCCTGAAACGGTTTCCACAGACTTCGATATTGCGGATAAACTTTACTTCGAGCCTGTATTTTGGGAGCATATTTTCGACATTATAAAGCATGAAAAGCCTGAAGGCGTAATCGTGCAGCTTGGAGGACAAACTGCCCTGAAGCTGGCTGAAAAGCTTCACAAGTTTGGTATCAAGATATTAGGCACTGACTTTACTTCGCTCGATTTGGCCGAAGATAGAGGTAGGTTCTCTACATTACTCAAAGAAAACGATATCCCATATCCTAATTTTGGTGTAATTGAAGATGCAGAATCTGCAATTACCTTGTCCAAAGAGCTCGGATTTCCATTGCTTGTGCGCCCATCTTATGTACTTGGTGGCCAAAGCATGAAAATCGTGATAAACGAACAGGAGCTCGAAACCCACGTAATTGAAATAATGCGTGATATTCCTGGCAACAGAGTATTGCTTGATCATTTCCTCGAAGGAGCTATTGAAGCCGAAGCAGATGCAATTTGCGATGGCGAAAATGTATATATCATTGGCATAATGCAGCATATTGAGCCCGCTGGAATTCACTCTGGCGATTCTTATGCAGTGTTGCCTCCATACAATTTGGGCGACTTTGTGATTCAGCAAATCGAGCGATACACACACAAAATTGCTCTAGCTCTCAATACAGTTGGACTGATCAATATTCAGTTTGCTATAAAGAACGATAAAGTTTATATCATCGAAGCGAACCCACGTGCCTCTCGTACCGTTCCATTTATCTGTAAAGCTTACGATGAGCCTTATGTAAATTATGCAACGAAGGTGATGCTTGGCGAGAAAAAGGTGACTGACTTTGACTTCAACCCAACCAAAAAAGGGTATGCGATCAAAGTTCCAGTATTCTCTTTCGACAAATTTCCAAATGTAAATAAGGAACTAGGTCCAGAAATGAAATCGACTGGTGAAGCAATTTATTTTATTGACGACCTAATGGACGATTACTTCTTGAAAATATTCGCCGAGAGAAATCTGTATTTGAGTAGATAATAGATGGGTTTTTTACTAAAATTTTTACTTATCACCTTTGGAGTACTTTATCTCCTAGGTTTTATGTTCCGTTGGGTTTTGAAAAAACTGTACAAGAATTTTCAAAGCTCAGCGGGCAATTATAATTCCACTGGTGCACGTCCGGCAGATGGAAATGTGAAAGTAGATTACGTGCCGCCAAAAGGTAAAAAGGGAAAGAACTTCAGAGGTGGTGATTATATCGAATACGAAGAAGTAAAATAATTTCCTCCCGCTTTTTCAAAACTATTCTACTCCAACATGGTATGTCTATTATGTGGAAAAGCTGCTTATTCTTCTTTCTTATCCTTTTCAGTTTTGCTTGTAATCCAGACAAGTCCAGATCGATAGATACTGAGAATCTCGTTTACAAATCAAACGATGCTTCCAAACTATTTTTCCGGAATGTGCGCGCAAGTTATTACGACAAGCAAACTCTACCTGAAGCCAAAATCGATGTTTACCGAATGAAAAACAGAAATTCCACAGAGGATTATCCTGTACTTAATTTGGCATTGGTCAACAATTGGTTGCAAGACGAAGCTTATATCATCATAGAACCAAACTCATTTTACAGTGTGGGAGATACCATAAGAGTGACTTGGGATGATCAAAAGCTTGGTGAGCAAAAAGCGGATTTTGTATATGGCAACAAGGACAATCACACCCGATTTACTGATAAGATCTACCAAAATTTGCTCGATATGCAATCAATGAAAATTCATGCCGATGGTGAATCTTGGCCATTATTCAGCCGAAATGAAGATCGAGAAATATTCAGAAAAACCATGATCGATTTTTATAGACTCGTGCAGCGGCTTTAGAGATGCTAATGGAAATCTTTCGCTAAATTGAAAACCTATGAATCATTTGATAAATAAGAAGGTGCAATTCCGCCACTTGGGCAGGATGGACTATCAAGAAGCATGGGATTATCAAGAAGTGCTGTTTAAGGAAACGGTCGACTTGAAAATTGCTAACAGAAAGGTGGAGCCACAAGCGCAATTACCTACGGAAAATTACCTTCTTTTTGTAGAGCACCCTCACGTATATACATTGGGCAAAAGCGGCAAAGAGAGCCATTTGCTATTAAATGAGGAGGGTCTCCAAAAGCATAATGCTCGCTATTACAAAATAAATAGAGGTGGAGATATTACCTATCATGGGCCGGGCCAAATAGTTGGTTATCCGTTATTAGACTTGGAAAATTTCTTTACTGATATTCATAAATATCTGCGGCTACTTGAAGAAGCAGTAATCCACACCTTATCCGAATATGGTATAAAAAGCGGGAGGATTGATGGCCTTACTGGAGTGTGGATAGACATAGACCAAAACTATCCACTAAACGGTCAAGTTTGGAATCCACGTAAAATCTGTGCTATGGGCGTAAAAAGTAGCCGCTGGGTGACTATGCACGGATTTGCTTTTAATGTGAACACAGATCTAAGCTATTTCAACCATATCGTTCCCTGCGGGATAGATGACAAAGCTGTGACTTCCATGCAAAATGAATTGGGTAAGGAAATCGATATGGTAGAGGTAGAAGAAAAACTTAAAAACCATATAGGCCATTTGTTTGAAATGGAATGGGAGAGTAATTGAAATGAAAAAAGACCTGAAAATAGAGCCAGTTACGGGAGTCCACTTAGCGGTAGTGCGAAAGAAAAACCTAGAAGGCAGCTTCGATTGGTTCGTTTATATCATCAATAAAAATCTCATCGAATTGAATACTGTTTTGATAACTAGCAAAGGTTATGGCAGCATAAATGGCGAAGAAAAGAAAACCTCTTTGCTGAGACATTCTATCAAGGAATTGCAAGAACAGAGCATTGCCCTAGTAGAAAGTATAGACCCTTCCTTGTTTCAGCTCAATAATGAATATTGGGTGAGCTATTATATTCTAGATAAAATATTTGACAAGAAATTCGTCTTCCTAGCCCACACGATCACCGAAGCCAATATCCGCTATATCCCAGAATTGGATATGGAGGGTGTGCTGCATAGTTGAGAGAAACCATTTATCAGAAAGGATAAACTATTTTGTGGATGGGTTATGAATTTCAAAAATTCAAAACCACTTTTTCAAGCCTCCGCTTGGACAGGATACAGAACACGCAGATTAAATTATTGATTATTATCTTTTTACAATCAATTTGTCAATTTTACTTCAACAACTGTTCGACATTTGCAATGTCGAATTAAGGATAAATAGGATTTGTAATCCGATTAGCCAGCCTCCTAATTAAAGGTCGTTCCTATAGAGCTAAAGTTCAAAAACCCATCTCCCATAACCCATCACCTTCTTTTCCTACCCAAACCCAACACCCTTATCTCATCTTCATACTTTTAGCTACTTTTTGCGCTCTTATACCGATGATAATCAGAAAAATGGATGTAAGCACATAATTGCTGATTAGGTGAAAATACAATTGCTTGGTGGCTTGCCCTGCGAATGCACCGGTATATAGGAAGGCGCCAATGGTCAGAAATGACAGTACACAAAAAACTAGCAGCACCCTGTAGCGCATTGGAAATGCCGCAACTAGAAATAATATGGAGCCAGAAAGCATCAAAATAAGGCCTGCTTCGGGGAGAAAATCGGCAGTGAATTCTCTATCGCGGGTAATCCACGCACTGAAAGCTCCTGAAAACTGTCTAATAAAAAAGCCCCAAGCTAGGTGCCAGGCTCCAATCATACCTAAAAAGCCTCTGTACGAAAAAGGGAACAGAGGCTCTTGTGTTTCATTTGAATCGTTCATTTGATAGAATGATGTAAACTTATGGATGTAAGTTAATTTGCTCCACGTTTAAGGAATTTATAGAAATCACTATCAGTCGATAAAATCAAATAGGTCTTATCGTCAAGGGCTTTTTCAAAACTTTCCATACTACGCAAAAACTCATAAAGGTCACGTGTTTGAGCATTCTTATTATAAGCTTCGGCATAAATCGCCGTAGCTTCGGCATCGGCACGACCGCGAATTTCCTCAGATTCTCGTATTGCCTCAGACTGGATTTGCGCCAGATCACGCTCCTTATTACCTGCAATACGTCTTGCTTCACCTTGACCTTCGGATCTAAATTGATCTGCTATACGCTTACGCTCACTTATCATACGCTGATAAATACTCTCACGTACTTCATCTACATAATTGATGCGCTTGAACCTGAAATCCAAAATACGAATTCCCAAATCAGCTGTACGTAAGTTGGATCTTTCCAAAATTAATTTCTCGATAGCTTCACGTCCTACAGAAATATCTTCAAGCTTATCAATTTCTTGCATTACATCATCTACAACTTCTGGATCACGATTACTTGACCGAACTATATCAAGCAAATCATTACTTGCCACGGCGTTTCTTGTCTCACCGTCGAGGATATCATCAAGACGAGTTTGGCCTGAGCGTTCGTCTCTCAAGCGAATAAAAAACTGCAAAGGATCAGTGATTACCCAGCGGGCATACGCATCTACAAAGATGAATTTCTTGTCCTTAGTAGGTACTTGGTTGGAATCTCCATCCCACTCCAAATATCTCTTATCGAAAAACTGCACTTTTTGAAGGATAGGTACCTTAAAATTAGGTCCTGGACTTGTGCGTGGCTCACCTACAGGCTTACCAAACTGGGTAACGATTGCTTGTTGAGTTTCATCAAGTATAAAAAAGCTATTAACGCTAATTATAAAGATGAAAAAGCCTACTATTATGAATATGATAGTCGATGTTTTCATGATCAATTTCCTCCCGCTTGTTCTTTAATTTGATTGATATTCAAAAGCGGCAATACATTTTGCCCTTTTTCATCTACTATGATTTTGTTTCCAAGTTTAGGAAGTACCCTCTCCATGGTTTCCAAATAAAGTCTTTTCCGTGTGACCTGAGGAGCTTTTATGTATTCTTCGAATACACTAGTAAAACGATTTGCTTCACCTTTTGCAATATTCACTCTATTGAATAAATATGCCTCTGCCAATTGAATGGTTTCGAGTGCCTCACCTCTTGCTCTTGGTATTACTCTGTTGTATTCCGCTTCGGCTTGGTTAAGCAAAGTTTCACGCATTTGCTGCGCTTCGTTCACTTCGTTGAATGATGGCTTTACAGGCTCTGGAGGATTCACATCTTGCAATACCACTTGATCGATGCGGATGCCATTTTCATATTCTTCACACATTTCTTGCAACAATACTTCTACAGTACTCGCCACTTCCTGTCTACCAACGGTAAGCACTTCATTTACGGTACGGTCTCCCACCACTTTTCGCATTATCGCCTCAGTCATATCACGAAGTGTTTTTTCTGCATCACGTACCTTGAATAGATAATTGTAAGAGTTGCTTATTCTGTATTGAACCACCCACTCTACATCAGATAAATTCAAATCTCCAGTAAGCATCAACGATTCGTCTCTGTATGGACCTTTGGAGTATTCTGATTGACGACCTGCGGTAGTTGTTCTGAAACCAAACTCTTGCTTTAACTGACGCTGCACAGGAATTTTTCGCATACTTTCAATCCCCAAGGGAGCAATGAAATTCAACCCTGGATAAACTGTGCGATTATATTTTCCGAAGAAAAGCACGATGCCTTCTTCTTCTGGGCCTACAGTTTTGACGGATGAAAAAACCACTAGCAGAAGCACAAAGCCAATGACAATCTTGCCAATGTGCTTTTTCCACTTATTCCACTCTGGCGGAACATCAAATAAATTAGCTGATTTTTGATCCATAAGATTATAATTATTGGTAAAAATTCAATTTACAATTTTTTAAGGGAAGCTTTACTCTAATGGCTATAGCATTGAGTAAAATTAATGAAAATTGATACTAAGATTACGAAATCGCAACCATCCACTGTCAAACTATGAAAAACAGCGGGAGCTTTGGGTTTTTCCAAATAGATCATGGAAAATCATATTACTCTAAAAAACAAAAGGGAGAATCGCTTCTCCCTTTTATGTTTTGTTTAATCAAAAATTAACCACCAAAATCATCAAAACGGATATTCTCTGGCGGAACTCCCATGTCATCCAGCATTTTCAATACTGCTGCATTCATCATTGGAGGGCCACATAGATAATATTCAATTTCCTCAGGGTCATGATGCGTTTTCAAGTAATTATCGAATAGGGCTTGGTGAATAAATCCTACATAACCATCAGCTGTTCTATC
>CAZRBW010000004.1:99668-106025 GCA_964598395.1 uncultured Roseivirgaceae bacterium | reverse complement strand
AATTGCTCATTAAAGAAAATTTGTTTTCTGATGTCTCTAATGGTGCTGTCTGCATTAGGAGCCACAAAATATCCCATACCTCTACGGTTCTCGAGAATGCCTTGGTCTTGAAGGTTTGTAAAGGTTTTATTTACTGTATTCCGGTTTACCACCATTTCTTCTGCAAGTTCTCTTACAGATGGAACTCGTTCTCCTGCAATTAATTTTCCCTGAATGATCTGATCCATAATCCATTCTCCTATTTGAATAAAAATGTTTTTATTATCGTTGAATTCCATACTAAACCTCCTTCTCTTTTAGCTTGTAAAATGAAGCAGTAAGGAATATCGCAGAGCTCATAAGTAGGGTAGCATATAGAGTAACTATACTAATCGGAATATCATCCAAAATTCTAAAGTCCTGTTGGAAGGCCAAATCGAAGCCGATAGTTTGTTCAGGCAATAGAATATGCGATGAAAGCACTAACACGATGGCACAAATTCCAATGTAAACCAATGAAAAAAGTACTGTTAAAAAGAGGTTGAATTTACCAAATGAAAGAGATGAGAGTTGGCTGAAACAGCCTGTCACAAGTAAAACTCCTGAATATAATGTGAGGCCAATTAACCAAAAATTTTCTCTTGTTAAACTCTTGTACACGCCTTCGAAAGTCAAGTAATTAAATGGCTTTGCATTAGGGTTGTTTATATTATAAAAATCTTCCATTTTCACATAAGAGAGTGTATAATTATCCCATAAGTAGATAGAAGTGTTAATGCTGAAGTAGAAAACTATGGAATAAAGAATTGGAAATAGAAGTACGTATATGAGCAGCTTTGATGTAAACTTCTCAGATTGATTTGCTGGTAAAGAAAGGAATTCAATGGAGCTCTCCTTTTTGTGAAATTCCTTGAAGCTAAAGCTTGCGTAAATCAACCAGGCAATAACTCCAAACTGAGAGAAATACATTAGAAAATCATTTGAAGGTCTTGTTATCAAATAGCGGCCGATAGTTCCTCTCATATATCCAGTGCCGATAATTATCCCCACAAAAACCAATATCCAAAATGCCACAAAGAATTTTTGGTTTTTAACCCATTCCATTCGTAGCAATAATCCTACGCGCGACCAATTAAACTTGTCCATGGTATTCGTCTTTTAGTTGTAAATGAGGCAGTTGATACTGAGTGCAGGCATTGAAAAGCAATTCGATATTCACAGCCGTCTGCCCATTACGCTGTTCCGATGCATGGCTTATAAAGTGAAACCCTCCTCCATGTCTTTCGTGGTAAAATGCCTGGCTTGGTAGTGCAGTGGAGAAGCCAAATGAATAGTTTTCCGAAAGCTGAATCATGTCCATATCCAGCAGGAACTTACCATCGTGTAGAATAAGAATATGCTCTACTACATCTTCAATATCTTTCACTTGATGCGTGGAAATGAGGATGGTTTGAGCTGGATCGCTATTCTTTATCAGTAGCTTTCTAAAAAGCATTTTATTTGGGATATCCAGTCCATTGGTTGGCTCATCAAAAAGCAAAATCTTACAGCGGGTGGAAAGGCCAAATGCTATCAGAAACATCTTTTGCATTCCCATGGAAAGCTGTCCGAGCTTCATGGCCTTTTCTAGTCCCACTTGTGGATAAAGTGCTTCCATTGCTTCCATATCGAAGCTTGGATAGAAGGGAGCCATCATATTTACGTATGTTTCCAAGCTCATTTTTGGGCTCACAGTAAATTGCTCAGGAAGCAGATAAACATTAGCAAGCAATGAGGCTGATCTACGAAAAGGGTCTTGACCTAAGACACTTACAGTACCTTCAGTGGGCTTGAGCAAACCCTGCAATAGGTATAGCAGTGTACTTTTACCTGTACCGTTTTTCCCAAAAAGCCCAATGATCCCTCCTTGCACTTCCAAATTAGCCTCTGATAGAACGCTCTTTTTCTTTCCGTAGGAAAAGCTAATATTTTGAATTGATATCATATTGTAATGGTGTCTTAGTCAACTATGACACAATGATAATAAAAGATTTTTATTGAGCAAATAAGTTCGATAAAAAATTGCGCTTAATTTTCTTTACTTATTGATTTACAGGCTCAATAAATAGAATTCAACAAACAAAGTGATGAGCTAAAATCCACCTGTTGCTTTGAGCAGGAGCCTTTTGTCTAGAAATATAAGGGTTAGGTTGGTATCACCGATTTGAGTCAAAACTTGCATTAGCCTGATCAAGAAATGCAGCAAAATTGACAGGATTCAAATCGTAAGCTTTGGGTTGTATGAGTAATTCTTCTTCGTGGTTGAGAATTACGTAATAAGGCTGTGCATTATTGTTGAACCGAGTGATCTGGAAATCAGCATTTTGCTTGCCGATTGTTTTCTTCTCTTTGTTGTCGTATTCGCTAATGTACCATTGGTTTTCTGGCAAGGTACTTTTATCATCTACATACAATGCCACAATCACAAAATCCTCCCGCAGCCTTTTGAGCACTGCCGGATCGGACCATACTCGTGCTTCCATTTCGCGGCAGTTTACACAGCCATGTCCTGTAAAGTCAATAAAGAGTGGTTTGCCTTGTGTTTTGGCGCAGGCTAATGCTTGTTCGTAATCGAAATAGCCTTGCAGTCCATGTGGCAATTCAAACAAATCAGCATATTTGGGAATATCGCAAAGTTGGTTTTCGCCATCGGTGTAAGCGGTATTTCCACCCGCGAAAGTGAACATATTGCTTTTCATAGGCGGGAGGTAACCAGCCATTCCTTTTAGTGGTGCGCCCCATAAGCCAGGCATTAGGTAGATAACAAAACCAAGACTTGTCAATGCTAGCAACAATCTCGGTACACCAAGTTTTTCTACTTTATCGTCGTGTGGCATACGGATAAAGCCAAACAAATAAATAGTGAGGCCGATAAATACGGCAATCCAAATAACTAAGAAAATATCCCTATCCAGAATGCCCCAATGGTACACCTGATCAGCAATGCTTAAGAACTTAAATGCCAAAGCCAGCTCCAGGAATCCAAGTACCACTTTTACGGTGTTCATCCATCCGCCGGATCTTGGGAGGCTATTGAGCCACTCTGGAAATATTGCAAAAAGAGTGAATGGGATAGCAAAAGCCATGGAGAATGCAAACATGCCTAGAATTGGCTTGAGCACTAATCCTCCCGCCGATTCTACCAATATGGTGCCCACGATAGGTCCCGTGCATGAGAAGGAAACCAATACCAATGTGAAGGCCATAAAGAACGTTCCATAATATCCACCTTTATCTGCTTGCTTATCGGCATTATTTACCCAGCTACTTGGCAGCGTTATTTCAAACATTCCCAAAAATGCTAAGGCAAAAAAGATGAAAATAGCGAAGAAGGCCACATTAGGTACCCAATGCGTACTCAACCAATTGGCAAACTCAGGCCCACTTACTTTGGCGACTATAGTACCCGAAATAGTATAAATGGCAATGATAGAAAAGCCATAGAAAAATGCTTGAATAAGTGCTTGTCTGCGAGACTTGGATTTGCCTGTAAAAAAGCTGACCGTGAGCGGAATCATCGGATAGACGCATGGGGTGAGTAAGGCGGCTATCCCACCCAAAAAACATAAAATCATAAATGCCCAAAGGCTCATTTCGCCAGTATCACCATTTGCATCGATCGGCTCAAGCGGAATGGCTTGGCGGGTTTCAGTAGGTATATTTTCCTCTACGATTGGCGGGGTGATTTGCTCTTCACTTTCTGTAGAATCAGTTTCACCGGCGTTCGAAGTTTCCTCATTGGCAGAGCCAGAAATGAAGATTGCAGGAAATGTAAAATCTTCGTCGAATGGAATACAGCGACTATCATTAGGCAATTCTATGCACATCTGATAATCGATATTGCCGATGATTTTTAAGTCACTTAGCAGGATCCTAATTCGCTGACGGAACTCACCTGTGCCCATAAAATAGCTTACCTCACCAGCCCATATATCGTCATATTTGCGACTAGGTTTTATTGGCATAAGCTCGCCAAGCACTTCAAAAGAAGGATGTTTTTCCAGCTTCACAGTAGTGAGCATGGGTCCTAAGTCTTCATCGAAATCATTGGAATAGATGTACCAATTTTGAGGAATTTCGGCTTGGAAGATAAGTTCTATTTCATCACCTACTTTGGCTTCCTTTGTATCGAATGTATATGTCCACTTTGGTGGTGGCTGTATTTGCCCAAAACTGCTGAGGGCAAAAAGCACCAAAAGTGAAGAAAAAACTATCCGTAGGTTTATCATATTTTGATAAATGAAATTGGGGAAGCAAAGGTTCAGCAAGTTATTTATTCATTTCGGCAAATCGCTTATGAAATAACGCTACGGTTTCGATGCCCTTCACAAAGTTGTACACACCAAAATTTTCGTTTGGAGAATGTATTGCATCACTGTCCAAGCCAAAGCCCATAAGGATAGAATCGAGACCTAACTCCTGCTGAAAAAGCGCGACAATTGGAATGCTGCCACCCTCTCGCGTAGGAATTGGCTCCTTGCCCCAAGCTTCGGCAAATGCAGCACTCGCTGCTCTGTAGGCATTGGAATCGGTAGAAACTACCGCTGGCTCACCACCATGATGAGGTTTAACTTTTACTTTTACACTATCTGGTGCTATGGCATTGAAATGCTTGGTAAATAATTCTGTTATCTCTTCTGGACTTTGGTTTGGCACCAAGCGCATCGAGATTTTTGCGTATGCTTTGGATGGCAAAACTGTTTTGGCCCCTTCGCCGATATATCCTCCCCAGATTCCATTCACATCCAATGTGGGTCTTACTCCAGTTCTTTCGAGTGAGGTATAGCCTGCTTCACCTTCCAGTGCAGCCACATCCAATTCTTTTTTGTAGGCTTCTTCATCTCTTGGAGCAGAATTTAATGCAGCTCTTTCGCTTTTGGTTAGTTCTACAACTTTGTCGTAAAAGCCTGGGATGGTAATTCGCTTATCGCCATCCTGCAAGCTGGCAATCATTCTAGCCAATACATTGATTGGGTTGGCAACAGCACCACCATACACACCTGAATGAAGATCTCGATTTGGTCCAGTTACTTCTACTTCCAAATAGCTCATGCCTCGCAAGCCTACTGTAATGGACGGGCAATCGATAGCGAAAATACTGGTATCAGAAATCAGAATTACATCTGCTTTGAGCTTTTCCTTATTCTCTTTAACAAATATATTGAGATTATTTGATCCAACTTCTTCCTCACCTTCAATCATAAATTTGACATTGCAAGGCAGGCCGCCATTATTCATGAGCGCTTCAAAGGCTTTTATGTGAATATAAAACTGCCCTTTATCATCGCATGCGCCACGAGCGAAGATTTTTCCATTGCGGATCTCCGGTTCAAATGCAGGTGTATCCCATAAGTGAAGCGGATCGGCAGGTTGCACATCGTAGTGGCCATATACAAGCACAGTTGGCAAGTTAGGGTCCACTATTTTTTCACCATAAACTATCGGAAAACCAGCCGTTTCACATATTTCAACATGATCCACCCCAACTTTCAATAAACTTTGCTCCACAAATTTAGCAGCTCTGATTACATCATTTTTGTAGGCGCCATCGGCACTTACAGAAGGAATTCTGAGCAATTCGAAAAGTTCATCCAAAAAGCGGTCTTGATTGCTTTCTATATAGTTTTTGATTTGATCCGACATGTGAAAGGCTATTTTTTGATTAGATATGTTTTATTTTCATCACCTCGAATGAGGCGTTTGATATTTTTTCTGTGGGTAAAAACTACCGCTACAAATAAGGCAAAACCGAAAATGGGTAATATTAAATTGTCCTGCTGAAAGCCGGGCACAAGTACCACAAGTAGTGGAAAACTTAAACTTGCTACCATTGAGCTAAGAGAGACATAATTGCTAAGCAAAAGCGTAATAAGAAATATAAACACGCAAATGAGCGTAATTTCCCACTGCACGCCCATCATCATTCCTGCTAATGTTGCAACTCCCTTACCTCCTCTAAAGCCAGCAAACACAGGTAATATATGTCCTACTATGGCGACAATGCCCAAAATCAATTTCCAGAGAATTAGCATTTCGCTTTCGATATAACCTTGTCTGAGTAGAATCAAAGCAACAGTAGCTGCCAATAGGCCTTTGAGAATATCCACCAGCATCACAAAGATGCCTGCTTTTTTGCCTAAGACGCGGAATGTATTGGTAGCACCTGCGTTGCCGCTACCATGCTCTCGAATGTCCAAGCCAAACCAAATGCGACCCACCCAAACGGATGTAGGAACAGAGCCCAAAAGATATGCGGCCAAAACGCAAAAAATATATATAAGCATAAGAAATTTTCAACGAAGAATACAAAGATAAGTTAATTGGACTCCTCAATCAATA
>CAZRBW010000004.1:20419-99568 GCA_964598395.1 uncultured Roseivirgaceae bacterium | reverse complement strand
ATCAAAACCCACTCTTCTTCTTTTCAGTTTTGATTGCGGCTGTATCCATATCCAAAGCGGGCAGCTCTCCGCTGCCTCTATAAGTTTTGAAAAAGTACTCCACAAATGCTTTGGCATCTCTCAACTCGCCTGGCTGAAATACCAATTCACCCGCTGCTGCCGAATACAAATTGCTATTTTTCTCGAGATATTCATTGGCTGTTTGGATAGATGAATACACCACCAAGCTATTATCCTCCATTCGGAAATATGCCCAAGTATTATTGCTCAGGCGCACGAGCACATTTACAATATCGCCAAAGCCAGATTTTTTGATTTCAATATAAGCTTCCGCTTCGGCATTGATTTCTTTCTTATTAAAATGGGAAATACCAACAGGACCTGAGCTGTAAAAAGCTTTTTTATCAGCAGACCAACGTAATTCAACATTAGAAAGTACAATCCCGCTAGCGATTTTTTCTGATGCAGCATAAAGTGGAGTGGCCTGCAGAATAGAACCTTGCTCCCATTTATTGGCAGCAGCCTCGCCTATTAGATGCGCCACTTGGTAGGAAATACCCGTCCTATCCAAAAGAGCGGGAGGTAATCCTTGCGACTCTGTCACACTTTTGAATGAAAAGCCCAAAGTATCCAATAGCGCTTTCGGTGTTTTTAGGTCGAAATGCAGCATCGCTTCAAGTGAGTACTCATTATTTTTGAGATTGCCTTTTCCTTTGCCAGCTCCTGTTACGCTTATGGGTGTCGCTTTTTCTGTAAAATTGTGGAGGCCTTCCCATCGGATATCTGCTGTTTGGTCATTTAGCGCAAAATAGGTTTGCGCTAATGCCATCGAGTTAAAGGCCACTTCGTCCCGAATAATGTATTCATTGGTTTTGGTATCAAAACTCATTTGGCCTTTGGGCTTAAACAAATCATGGTCGAACTGATCTTTCTTATCAGAAATGAAAGTGCCATACATATTGGATATTCCAAAATGCAAGCCCGCAGAAACAGGGGTTCCGAATTCTGTTACACTCTTATCAAGATCAATCTGAATTCCTGCCATTTCACCATCCGATTTGTATTCAATCCATGACTTATTCTGAGGGAAGGTTTGCAAATCGAGCTTGATAAATCCTTGCATTTCCAAGGCAGGCTTGAAGGCATACATATATACATCACCTTTGTAAAATACCTTAGGCGATATTTCTAAGGCATCTTTTTCATTCACATAGCCGGCGCCAAAGGTATATGAGAATGTAGGATTTCCTCTTTGGTCTTTTTGGGTACGCCATTCGAAATTATCGAATCGGATGTTGAAAGTTTTGCCAATTTCGTTTTTGTATTCATAAAATCCCGATCCATCAAATCTAGTTTTGGATAAAATGGTAACATCAGCATTTACGATTTTATGGTATTCGTTAATAGTATCAAGTAGTAGCGTGGCATTCTTAAAACTGCGAATATCTGCCCCATCTCCTACGGATAATAAACCGCCTTCAGGAATTAAATAGGCATCTGCTACAGGTATTTTGGCAATTCCGCTAATAAGGATTTTCTTGGTATTGAGATCATAAACGGCTCCAGCAGCATCAATTACTAAATCATCGCCATCCGCACGGGAAGCAACAAAACGAGAGGTTCCATCTAGGCCAACTGGACTTTTTATAGCAATTGTATTTTTATCGATGTTCCACACTGCTTCAGCCATTTCGGTTTTCATTTCGGTGAAAGGAAAATCTAATATTTCTGAAATCCCATTCATTGGTTTTAAAACCACTTCATTGTTATCATTTCTAAATGTCGCTTGCAAGTTGTTTCCTCGCATAAGCGGGAAATCTATTTCATCAGAATTTATTACCAATGAAGCGCTGTCGGCACGGATAAAATCGCTGCCCATACTCATTGCGCTTGATAGAATTTCGCCTTCAGATATCTTCAAAAACCCTCCCGCAAAAGTTCCACGATTGGTGATGTCCACCTCTCCTTCGAATTGCACCTTTTCAGCAAATAGCGAAAAAGAAGTGAGTGAATCTGTCGCCAGACTCAACGTATCTCCACTGGTATTCCAAAGCATTTTTTGGGTTAATCCTTTTATTGGAGGAATGGAGAATCCGCCATTTTTATAGGAAGGTAAATCAAATTTCACATTGTTGGCAATCACTGAATCCATGTAAATAGTGAATGTGTCGGAGGCCATCATTCCATTGAATATCCCAAGATTACCAGCAGACTGCAAGCCAAATGCACTCATTTTTAGCTGATCATATACTTTGGCTTTTCCATTAAATATAGCCAAGCCTTCCGCACTAAGTTCCTTTACAAAACCGAAGGATTTGTCTGCTTGCACCCTTACAGTTACGTTAAAATCTTCGATGATATCGCCGCCGATAAATCTGCCATCGAATTTCATATTACTCGCATCGCTACTATTTGCACTATCGATGCGGAAAGGAGGCACTTCGAAATAAAGGCTTTCGTCATACGCACCACCTAGCACTTCTGGATTGGAAAAGTAGATGACAGAACCTACATCCGATGAGAATGCTGGAAATTCTGGGGATCCACTTCTAGCAGACTTGTTTTTGGGATTATCCAATATTATTGAGCCAGATGTTTGTCTTAGCTGATTATTTACTTTTGCTGTTTTTGGCCCCGGAATAGAGTCATTCGGATTTTGTGCCTGCGCTACGGTAAGATTTATCGAATCAATTTTGGGTAAATCTACTTTGAACTCATCATAGCTAAATTTGATTCCTTCGCCATTGAATTCATAGTTCCCTGCATTCATGGCGCCATCAAATTTGATGTCTCGGTTGCCTGCAATGGAAACAGATTGGTTCTTTGGTTTGATAAAAATGCCCTTTTGCTCGCTAATAAAGAACTTCTCGACTCCATTGATATCCATTGCACTTGTGCCAATATTAAGAATCACATTGGATCCTGCATTGGTGATGGATTTAATCAAAATCCGATCAAAATCCTTTTGTTGACGGCTAGAGAGAACATAGTGGAACCCTTTGCGCAGAATGGTGATTCGCTCAAGTTCAGCGTCATATTCCACAAAGTTGGCCGTAGCCAAATTCATCATCGCATTGTGGATTACTTCTTTGCTTCGGCCAGTTTTGGCAATTAGATCGTAAATGGAAACTGTAGCATTATTGATTTCACGCGCATGACCAACCGCTACCAATAAGGGATTGAATTGATAAAACTCTCCCAAATTATTGTAAGTAGCAATATCGAAATAATCGTGCGATTCGATTACAGCTGCTACTACGTCGCGCCCACTCAATATTTGAAAATGGATTTTGTCATCAGCAGTATTCCATTTAAGCATATCCGCAAAAATATCTACCTTGAAATGGCTTGACACGAATGGAGAGTGCTTGAATGCTGAGCGATCTTTTACAAGCGTTAGTTCAGAATGATAAGGTTTGTAGCGAAACTGAATGGAGTTGTGATAAATAGAATCGCCTTCGTGATAAATGACCATCCTTCCACTAGTTGAGTTAACTACCGAATCCTCGAAAACCACATCGTCCAAAGTGGCTCTTAATCTTAACTCTTCGCCACGAAAAATACGAACTTCTGCATTTTCACCAGGCTCCAAGCTACTTTTCAGTTCTTTTGCTTTGAGGGCAATTCCTCCTCGGTATATAAAGTCTGTTTCAGCACGAATGATCAATTCAATGTCGTCCGCATAGCTGGTAAATCGAGGATAATCTAACCGACCTTCTGGAGTTCGTAGCGTTCTGAAAACAAAGGAACCCTCCACCGCTTTCGGTAATTTTTCAGGATAGTGCAGGAGCGTATTTTCAGCAATTATTTCTGGATGATTGGTTCGCATGGTGTAAGTGGTTAACTCGGTCACAACTGATTCTGTCTCATATCCAGCTACTTGCCAGTCGATACCTCCATTATTTCCCTGCCAGATATCTTCCAGAATATACCATGTGCCTTCTGTTCCTGATATTTGAAGTGAATCTCTTCCTTTCACAATTAGCATATCGGTTGGCAAGATTTTAATTACTGGCGAGCCAGCCGCGCCTAATAATTTTTGTTTCTCCGCTGTCCAACTTTTGATGTTTGGTAAATTGCGTGGGTTGGTTTCAATATCGCTTTCGAGCATGGCAATTCCTGCATCCTGCCATTGGATAGTAAATTCAGGTTCGAAAACGAAAAGACTATTTGCAGTGCTAGAAAAGAGTGCTTGGTCGTTTAAAAAGGAAGTAACTCTATTGATAAATTGATTCCATTTGTACCTATCACTATGCTGAATAAGGCGGGAGGAAACTGCAAGTAAACTTTCTCTTTGTTCTTCGGTGATAAACTCCTCGTCCAGAATTCGAGAGAACAGATTGAAAAAACTGCTTAAATCTGGCGCAGCTTCGAATTTTTTGCTCCAAGCCACATAGGTCATATCAAATAGAATTTCCTTTTGCTCATCATTAAGCTTACCAAATTCTGCATCCCAATGGCGATTGAGATCGCGAGCCGCTTGAGTTGCTGCAGGATGTTGAGCCATGCCCATAAATCGGGAAAATGTTTCAGGAAAATAGAAGAATAAGGAATCTCTTTCGGATTCGAAACGGGGGAGAAATACTGTGTCTCCTTCTACTATCTCAAATTTGATTTCTTGAGTGAAACCAGAAAATGATAGCAGAAGGGAGCTCAAAACCGTTATGAAAATCCTTTTAGACATAATACCTAAGGTAGTCAAACTCACAACGACAAATGCCAGGTAAGTGGTTTCAATTTTTAATAATCTCCATAAAGGAAATTATTATCAATCAGTTATTTACGAAAGACCAAAGCCGCCCAATTAGTTTTTACAATTTGCTTTTCTTTGGTCAAGCCGACCGAATGGCAAATGGCTTCGATATCGACAATATCATGTTCATAAATGCCACTTAGCAATAAATAACCTCCCGCCTTCAAATGATCCACATAGCTTGGGATTTCTGCAGTGAGTACATGCTTATTGATATTTGCGAGTATGATATCGTAAATGCCATCAATGTTTAAAGATTCCATCGTCCCAATTTCAAATTGGATATTTGGAAAGCCATTATTCTCAGCGTTTTCAATACTATTCTCAATTGCCCATTCTTCTATATCGAAGCCACGAACCTTCGTAGCACCTAATTTGGCTGCCATTATCGATAATATTCCCGTGCCGCAGCCAACATCCAATACGCTCTTGCCTTTGTGGTCGATATCCAATTGTAGTTTCACCATTTGCCAAGTGGTGGCATGATGCCCCGTACCAAAAGACATTTTTGGCGTAATCACAATTTCATGGGTGAAGTTTGGCTGTGCTTCATGGAAATGCGCCCGTATAAAAACCTGATCTTCCACTGCTATTGGGTCATAGTTTTTTTCCCATTCGCTGTTCCAGTTTTCCTTGGCAATTTCTTTAGCAGTATAGACAAAACCAGCCTTGGCGTATCGAAGCGAAAGCTCTTCTACTGCTTTTTTCTCATAATTTGCCGTTTCTATATATGCATAAAAGAAGCTTTCCAATTCATCTTCCATAAAGGAATCGAAGCCTATTTCGGCCAACTCAGCCATGATTATTTCTTTATACTCTTCTTTGCAATCGCAGGTAAGTTCGGTGTACATATAGGCTGATCAATTATGTTAATCTTGAATTATGAGTTTTGTAAGGCTTTGGCAATAGATAGAAAATCTCGGCTTTTGAGAGAAGCTCCGCCAATAAGCCCACCATCTACATCAGCTTGAGCGAATAGTTCTGTCGCATTGCCTGGATTGCAACTGCCACCGTATAGAATGGAAATTCCTCCCGCTATTTCTTTACCATATTTTTGGGCAATGCACTCGCGAATATTGGCATGCATTTCCTGAGCTTGTGCTGAACTCGCTGTTTTACCCGTACCAATTGCCCATACAGGTTCGTAGGCAATTACCACTTGTTTGAAGCTTTCCGCATCTAAATGAAAAAGTCCTTCTTCAATCTGCTTTTTCACGAATTCCACATGGGTATTTGCTTCGCGAATGGATAATTCTTCGCCGCAGCAGAATATAGGAGTAAGCTCCTGCCCGAGTGCTTCATTTACTTTTTTGGCCAATTGCTCACTGCTTTCATTGTGATACGCTCTACGCTCGCTATGCCCAATAATGATATATTCGGCGCCTGTAGATTTGATCATCGCCGCAGATACTTCGCCAGTATAGGCACCGTGACTATGCTCACTACAATTTTGTGCAGCAATTGCCAGTTTGCGGTTGATAGGTTTCCTGCGGCTCAGAGCTTCCAAATGGATAAATGGAGGTGCCATTATCACTTTGATATTTGGGTCGATTATCTCATCATTTACCATATAAAAAACTTCTGATGCCAGCTTCAATCCAGCGTCGAAGTCATTATTCATTTTCCAATTTCCGGCTACAATTTTGGTGCGCATAAGTTATTTTGTCAATATTGAGCTAAATTAATGCATTAAGCTTAAAGGTAGAAGAATAATGGCAATTGGAAGTTTTTCAGATGATGAGGAAGTAAGTAAAAAGAAGAAGCTCACGCCCAAGCAAGCTTTGGTGAAGATGATGAAATACTGCGCATATCAAGAACGCTCCCAACACGAAGTGCGTCAGAAACTATATGAGCATGGATTATATAGTAGTGAAGTTGAGGAAATTATAAGTGAGTTGATAGTCGAAGGCTTTGTCAATGAAGAGCGATTTGCAATAGCTTTTGCGGGAGGAAAATTTAGGGTAAAAGCTTGGGGCAGAATTAAAATAAAACATGCGTTGCAGCAGCATAAAATTTCTGAATACTGTATGAAAAAGGCAATGCAATCGATAGAAGAAGTTGAATACTTTGAGAGTTTGAAAATGATTTTACAATCGAAATGGAATAAGCTCAAAGGAAAGACTGATTTTGAGCGTAAAAATTTGACTGCACGCTTTGCCCAAACCAAAGGTTATGAGAGTGAATTGATCTGGCAACTATTGCGGGAGGATAAGGACTTTAGTTCTTGACAAAGCCCGTTGTGTTGCTACAGCTTTGCTGGCTTGCATTTGAGATAATAAATAAGCCAAGACCTTAGCATTACTATTGCCATCAAAGGAAAAAACAATAAGTGAAATTGCTGAGGAATAAAGATCGCCCCTGTTAAGGTCATTGCGGTAAGTAAAGTAATTCCCAAAAAGTAACTTGCAACCCAGTCTTTCAGTTTTTTGCTAAAAATGAGGAATATCGCACCAATCAAATGAAATGGGTTTGCCCATAGCAGATTGTAATTTTTGGCTGTAGCAGAATGTGCAGTTCCGAACCAAAGCCATAATACAAGTACGCCCAATAATCCTGTGATGGTGAATAAGGCAATATCAAATCCTTTGGAGGTTTTTCTTCTACGAAGATCTCTAATTGAAAATAGGATACTTATTGCAAATAATAATCCGACCATTAAAGCTGGGCTAAACCAGGCTTGATAATGAAAATCTTCTTTCTGATAACCCAACTCTTTGGTTTGCAGCACTAATGGCTCACCATTATATTTTCCATTTGCCAGCATACTAAAAACATAATCTGGCAAAAAGCGAAATTCCATGTAGGTCATTTTGGTATCGATTACCGAACCCAGTGCTAAGTCAACCCCAAAGTCAGCCCAAGGGAAAGGAGCTTGATATCGATCTATCATTTCACGAAATGTAATGTCTTCATAATTGGCACTGTCGAATGCTATACCCTCGCCATATATTTCGATCAATGCGTCGATTACTCGTGTGGCGCAATTGTCATAGAAGAAGTCGTATCGGTAGAATTTATTTTCAGGCAGGTAGTTATCTTCTAAAAATGCGAAAACAGTTTGCTTTTTATTGATATCGAGATCTAGCACTTGCTCCTTCACCCATCTTTCTTCATAGAGATATTCCGCTATAAATCGATCGAAAGAACTTACGCTTAGCATATAATTTAAGCGGCCAGTGGCGAATTTTCCATAGAAGTTTGGTGTATTAAAGTCGAATGTGCCGTAATTGTACACTCGATCGAATCCCAATCTTGGATCTTTGATGCGAAGGGCCGTGTGGCCATATGCAGTAAAGGCTTCTTTATTGCCAGGACCACAAGTGATTACACTTACAGTTGCCTCTGGAGAAAGCTCAGGCAAAGCTCCTTGGAAGAAACTTAAGAAAAGTAAAATTGCGCCAAAGAGTGTATTCATAGAGGCATGAAATTACAAATAATTCTCAATTGAGGAGGAAAGAAATAGAACTAGTTTGATATGAATCATTGCAAGTATAACTTTCATTGTGAATAATAATTTAAAGGACGGATTAAATTTTACTAGAAAGCTTACCGTACTCCGACTTTGGAACGCTGCTCAGGTATTGCTAAGCTATTTTTATAGTCGGATTACTCGCAATCCTGTGCCAATGGGGATGCCTATAAGTCTTTCATTTGAGCCTACTACTTCTTGTAATTTGCGCTGTCCAGAGTGCCCAAGCGGCCTGCGTAATTTCACCCGACCAACAGGAATGGCGCAAGAGGAATTATTCCAAAAAACGATGGATGAGCTGGCGCCTAGATTGATTTACTTGATCTTGTATTTCCAAGGTGAGCCTTATCTAAATCCTAAGTTTTTGGATTATGTGAAATACGCCTCAGCGAAAGGAATTTATACTGCTACGTCTACCAATGCACATTATCTCAAAGATCATTTGGCCAAAAAAACGGTAGAATCAGGATTGGACAGATTGATCATTTCCATCGATGGTACTACGCAAGAGACTTACCAATCCTATCGAGTTGGAGGGAAGTTGGAAAAGGTAATTGAAGGTACCAAGAATGTAATCAAGTGGAAAAAGGAGTTGAAATCTGCTACTCCTCATATCATTTTTCAATTTTTGGTAGTGAAGCCCAATGAGCATCAAATTGAAGAAGTGAAATTATTGGCAAAAGAGTTGGGAGTGGATGAAGTGGGATTCAAAACTGCACAAATTTATGATTATGAAAATGGCTCAGACTTAATTCCGACAATCGATAAGTATTCTCGCTACAAGCAAACGGCCAATGGCAAATGGGAAGTAAAGAACAAGCTTTTAAACCACTGCTGGAAGATGTGGCATTCGAGTGTCATTACTTGGGACGGCAAAGTAGTGCCTTGCTGTTTCGATAAGGACGCCGAACATGAAATGGGAAATGTAGATGGCCAAAGCTTCAAAGCTATATGGCATAGTCCCGCGTACGATAATTTCCGAAAATCACTCATACGGTCACGCACCGAAATAGAAATGTGCAAAAACTGCACGGAAGGCACTAAAGTATGGGCTTAGCTACCAATGTTTGGCGATAGTTTCGATTATTGATTGGTGAATTGTAGAATTGGTTGCAAGGATTTCTTTGCCGAATATTGGATTATCTCCACCCTCGAACTCAGTAACCATACCTCCCGCTTCTCTTACGATTAATGTGCCAGCAGCTACGTCCCAAGGTTTGAGATTGTACTCGAAAAAGCCTTCGAATCTACCACATGCTACATAAACCAGATCCACCGCTGCACTGCCAAGTCTTCTCAAGCCATGCGAAGTTTTCATTAATGAATGGAGGATACTCAAGTAGTTTTCCATTTTGCCGAAATCGTAATATGGAAAGCCTGTGGCGATTAAACTTTCACCCAAGGTCTTTGCGCTTGATACATGGATAGGTTTGCCATTGCAAAATGCACCGCCTCCAAGCGTTGCAGTAAAAACCTCCCGCCGATTGATTTCATAGACTATTCCTACAATCGGCTGATCGTTTTCCATCAATGCCACACTTATGGCAAAAATGGGTAATCCGTGGAGGTAATTCGTCGTTCCATCCACTGGATCAATTATCCAAGTATATTTTTCGTTTGCTTGCTTGCCGGTACCTTCTTCTGCCAAAATTCCCGCTTCAGGCAATACTTTTTGCAACCCTTCCACCAGCATTTTCTCGGCGCCTTTATCTACATAAGATACCAAATCATTGAAGCCTTTGTATTCAATCTGATCTTTGTTGATGGTTGAAAACTCAGCCGAAATAAACTCAGCAGCTTGTTCAATTATCACTAAGCTTTGGTCAAGGATTTCTTTTAGATTTCTTTCCATGGATTTTGAGACGAGTCTTTTCTTTTACCAAAATGGATGCCGCCAGAAAAAGCGCCATCCATGCACCAATGAGCCCTATAAAATCTCCATTTTCACTGTATTTGCTTGCTTTGCCATTCCACTCGTTTGGGATCATTACTTGACCAAAATCTTTGCCGTCGGCAATCAAATAGCTTACTCCACTTTCGGCATAATACAAGTACGCAATGATAATGGGTATGGCTATAATAAGGATGAACAATATGCCGTAAAGCTTTTTTTGCTTTTGATGCGTGATGCTTAAATCTCCTTGAAAAAATTTGAAGGCCAATAGATTAGAAATCAAAAGCCATAAAGTGCCGCCCATTGATCCTGTCTCTACATACCAGCCGAGAAACTGTGGCTCAATGGCAAGTAATTCACCCAAAGTAGGCTGGGCATATTGCGGGAGGTAGCTATGCATTAAGTATTCGAATGCAAGCCAATAAAACACAAAGCCAAAGTAGCCAGATGTGTTCTTACCTATGCGCCAAGAAATATGCGAAAAATAAGCTACGAGTGTCATTCCCAAGAAATTGATAGGAAAGGCTACCCAAGGTAATTCAAAGTATTTTTTGAAGAAAAATGCCCAAATTAGGAAGATGATCACCAATGGAAGCATCATCGGGATGGCTTCTTTTAGACTATGTAGCGGAGCGCGCTCTGATAGAATGAAGAACAGCAATGGCACTAATGTGATGAATAGAAAATAAGGATGCATCCAAAGAGAAAGTAACAGCAGAATGACTGCACTGATCATCAATAGAGATCCTATGCCCCTGATTTTGCCAAAGTAAAAGGGACTGAAGGAAATGGATTTTATAAATTTACGCATTAGCTTTTCCCTTGTATTACCATCACAAACTCACCTTTTGGATCTTGGTTTTTGAAATGCTCCATAACTTCTTTTACCGTTCCATTCACAGTTTCCTCGTAATACTTACTGATTTCTCGAGAAATAGAACAAAGTCGATCTTCACCAAAATACTCGGTAAATTGCTCCAGACTTTTGATAATGCGATGAGGAGATTCGTAAAAAATCATCGTACGGGTTTCATTAGCCAATTCCTTGAGTCTTGTTTGGCGGCCTTTTTTATGCGGGAGGAACCCTTCAAATGTAAATCGATCCACAGCTAAGCCAGATTTCACAAGTGCTGGCACGAAGGCTGTAGGGCCGGGTAGGCATTCAATCTTCACATCGCTCTTGAGGCATTCACGCACTAGCAAAAAGCCAGGATCCGATATAGCCGGAGTTCCAGCATCAGAAACCAATGCCATCACTTCTCCATTCAGCAGCCTTTGGACAATGCCCTGTACAACTTTATGTTCATTAAAATTGTGGTAGCTATGAAGCTTATTTTTGATTTCGAGCTTTTGTAGCAGCAATCCTGTGGTGCGGGTGTCTTCAGCTAAAATCAAATCAACCTCCCGCAATATTCTAATTGCGCGAAGGGTGATATCCTCCATATTGCCTATTGGCGTAGGAACTAGATATAGAGCTGTTTTTGACTCTGACATCCGCTTATTTACAATTTGTCAATTGCTTTGGCAAGTTTACGATCTTTTTCTGTAATCGTATTGCCTTCATCATGTGTGGTAAGTTCTATTGTTACCTTATTGTACACATTGCTCCAGTTAGGATGATGGCCAAGCGCTTCGGCTGCAAATGCTACTTTAGTCATAAAGGCAAATGCTTCTACGAAGTTTTCAAATTCAAATGTTTTTGTCAGTTTATTATCTTTTTCTTTCCACATAGTCTTTTTGGTTTTTCCTTAAAGTGAAATAATTCCTTCGATTTTCCAAGCTTCCTTGTAAACAGCAATAATTTCGTCACTTGATTTAGCCATTATTTTTGCTGTTAGACTAATATACGCACCTTTTGAAGATGGTTTTATGCTGACATCATGCCGTGGAAATAGCTTTTTTACTTCATTAATTTGTTCCTTTGGAATGATGAATTTAAACATGTAAAGGCTTGGGAAGGAGCTTTGTTCATCTAGTTTTGCTTTTAAGCTTTCCAAAGAGGGTTTTGGCCTTTGCATAATCAGAAAAATTTGGGTAAAAAAAATCGGCCCTAAGGCCGATTTGAATATTTAAAAGAATTTGTATCTGTAGTCTTTTATATTGGCAAACTCTCGGATGGCCTCGTTGATTGCGAAGCCGGCTCTATCCGGATATCTCTGTCTAAGTATGTCTCCGTAAATTCCTAGCTCGGTGATTTCTGGAGCATTCGTGATGCTGTTTACTTCAATAACAAAAACACCACTTGCTTCGCCAATTGGTTTAGTTCTTTCGCCAGCTTTTAGTCCAAAAGCTCTACCAATTGCAGTAGGTGCTGATCCAAATAGACCGAGGGTATTTCCATTTAATGTAAGAGATGCGTTGATTTCAGCTCTTGCGTCTGGACCATAGGCATCTCTAATTTGTTCTAAGGAACCAGTAAGAGTAGCAAGTCTATCTTGAATGATTTTAGTTTTCTTTTCATTCTTTACTCTTTGCTCAACATCAGCTCTTGCATATTCTAATGGCACTATACCTTCAGCAGTCCTACCTGTCATGATAGCAACTACATATTGGTTATCTAATTCAAACACTTCACTTAACGAGCCAATTTTGGCATCATTAAACAACCATCTTACAACTTCTCTAGCATTATTTAAGATATTGATGCTGCGGTCAGAGTTTGTAATATCGAAAGCTTCATAAATTGCATAATTGTTTTCGTTTGCGATGGCCTTGAATTGGTCATAATTACCAACTCTTGAAGAAAATCTACCAGCATCACGGAAAGCATTATCTCTTGTTTCGTCAGTAGCATCGATAGAGATTTGAATACTAGCTATTTTGTAATTAAGTGAAGTAGGAGCTTCTGTTACATTAATAATGTGAAATCCGAATTCACTTTCGATTAATCTTGGGATCAGGCCAGTATTTGATTGAGCAAACACAGCATCGTTGAAGGGAGCAATCATTCCGCCATCGCTAAACCAGCCAAGGTCTCCACCTTCAGCTCCAGATGTATCATCTGAATATTCTCTTGCCATTGTGGCAAAATCGGCACCACCTCTAATTTGAGTCAATACTTCTTCAGCTTCTCTACGCTTTTCTGCTGTATTTTCTCCGTTGTTTGTTCTAAATAAAATATGGCTAGCTCTAGCTGACTTAGTTCCATCAGTTTGTACTTCTGAAATTTTGTGAACTTCATAAAAGCCGTTAAATACGAAAGGACCAAAAACTTGCCCTTCTTGCAAATCTAGACCTTCAAGTGATTGCGGTAACTGTGCCTCAGTGTAGGTTCCATATGACAATGCGCCCTCTGTGTTTAACCTTGCAAAAGTAGAGTCACTGTCAGTTCTTGCTAATTCATCACGCAATGCGATAATATCCTCACGATAAATTGCTGAATCTTTTGCACTTGCAATGAGTGGAAAGGTTACAAAGTCTATAGATCTTGTCTCTGGAGTTTTGTATCTCTCTGGATTATTCTTCATGTAAGTAGTGAGCTCTGCATCAGTTACTGACACTAGAGAGTCACTTACAGAATAATAAGGGATATAAAGGTACTTCACATCAGCTACAGTATTTTGTAATACATGTTCTCTACGAGCTTCTGCTGAAGTTACATAATAAGTGTCGGTAATTAACTTGTCGTATTTGACTCTAAGTCTACCAGGAGCTAAGTTTCTTTCGAAATTATACCAAGCGATTTGGGCATCAACAGGTAAGCTGCTCAAGTTTTGCAAGTAGCCAGTAATGAAACTCTTATCAAATTGACCAGTTTCAGGATTAGTAGCCATTTGCATTAATTCAGGGCTTATGTTATTGCCTTGAACCATGTCAATGATTTCCTCATCTGTAACTTGTATACCTAATTTATCAAATTCCTTTTGGAAGGCATACTTGGCAATAAGGGAAAGCCAAGCTTGCTCTCTTACGGTGTACATATCGATCTCACTTGGGTTTCTGCCCGTATTTTGTGAGAAGTTGTACTTGTATTCTTCAATCTCATTGACATACTCTTGATAGCTGATTTCTCGGCCAGCAATTTCTCCAACTATTGTTTTATCACCACCTAATAGTGTTGAATTAGGTGAGAGTATATCACCACCTACTACAAACAGGCCTAAGCCTATGGCAATGATACCTACCGCTATACCGGACTTTTCGCGAATCTTGTTGATTAAACCCATCTTCTATTCTTTAAAGAACCGCAAAAATAGGTAGAGAATAACTGAAAATCAAAACTTAATGGAAATGGATTTTTTATTAATCCTCTTTTAGTGAATTATCATCGATAGTAACCTTCACAGTATCAATCCTTGCATCGTTCATTCCCATGATTGTGAAGGTAAAAGGAGGAGATTTTATGACTTCCCCAAGTGAAGGAATATTTTCTGTTATGGCCAAAATAAAACCGCCTAAGGTTTCATAGTCTCCTTCGGGAATGTTCCATTTGTAATTTTCGTTGAGGTAATCAATTTCGTGACGGGCGCTTAGGAGGAATTTGTTGTAGTCAATTCTCTCTTCTATCCAGTCTTCAGCATCATGTTCATCTTGAATTTCTCCGAGTATTTGTTCGATTACGTCTTCAATTGTAACCAAGCCTGCCGTGCCACCAAATTCATCTACAACTAGCGCAATACTTTTTCGCTCAGCTGTAAATTGGATAAGAAGTTCACTGGCAAGCATAGTTTCGGGTACAATTAAGATTGGTGAAAGAATATCTTCAATCTGATTGGGTTTTTTATAAAGTGCTAATGCATGGCAGAAACCTATGATATCATCTATGGACTCCTTGAATATAAGAATTTTGGTGTGGCCGCTATCAAAGAAGGCATTTTTAAGTGCAGGCATCCCATCCTCTATATCTATAGCAACAATGTCCGTACGAGGGATCATACATTCTCTCACGCGTATCTTTTTAAACTCAAGCGCATTGTTGAATATTTTGGTACTTACTTCTACATTGTTATCTGTATCTGTGGAGGTGATATGTCTTTTGAGGAAAATGTTAAGATCTGTAAGCCCGAAGACTGGTTGATCCTCTGAGTATTCGGAGCGCAGAATTTTTTTGATAATGATTTTCGAAATGAAATTGATGGTTTGAACAATTGGATATAATAGGTAGGCAATGCCCATCAATGGAATCGAAAAGGCTTGTAGAATTGCATTGGGATTTATCAGCGAAATACTTTTAGGTAAAAACTCTCCAAATATTAAAACTACAATTGTGGAAATTGCAGTTTGCAATATAAGCACTACCATTACTGAGTCATCCATGAAAGAAAACCAATCCCTGATAATGGGTTCCAAGATTAAGGCCATGAATATACCATATATGACAATGGTGATATTGTTGCCTACCAGCAGCGTGATGATGAACTTGGAAGGGCCTTTGTAAAATGTAGAAAGTATTTTGGCTGAGTAAGAGCCTTGTTTTTTATCGAGTTCGATTCGGAATTTATCCGCAGATAAAAAGGCTATTTCCATGCCCGAGAAGAGCGCAGACAAAAGCAAGCAGAGAATTATAATAACCAAAGGGATTGTAGCCATAATTTTACTTTTTAGCTCCTTTGGTTTTTATTCTCCCGCTTTTACTGGGAGGAGGGTCATCGGTATTCTTAGGTTGTTTCATTTTTCTTAATTGATACAAAAATAGTAAACCTATGGAGAACATAAACAACCAATAGGAACTTCCTAATCCTAAAGTGATAGTTTCCCATACACCTATAATAAAAAGCACTACACAAAGCGAAAATATAACTACATCTAAAAGTCTCATTTTAATTTTTTACCGCAAAGCTTCCTGTAGGCCTTAATATTCTGTATGTGGAGAAATCTTCAGGTGCTTCTAGGCCATGGCCTTTAAGTATTTCATCCTCTGTTTCGATAGTTACAAAGCGATCTGTATAGATTCTCCGTTCGTTTGGTAACCAATTTAGCAATTCGGTATTTAATATTTGCTTTTTTACCATACTGTTTATCACAACATCCTCTTCGACAGTATACAAGGCTTCTTTTTTATTAAAATAACCTTTGTTTGCTGTTAGTGTTGAGGACTGCGTGCCATCTTTTTCATAAAATATGAGGAAAAGACCATCTGGATATTCAGCATCACCATTTTCGAATTGTACTTGTGTATCGGAGGTTATTTTCACCCTTACTATTGCAGAGTCGCTATAGTAAGTAATCGTATTGTAAGAGATTAGCCATGGTCCTTGGTAGGGCTCCACCTCATCCATATTCACAGCTTCTCTTTCACAGGAGATGGAAAGAATAGCAAGTAAAATGGTGAATAATAAGGTAAGGCTTCGGGTTATCATATAAAAAAGGCGGCTAGATCACTTTATGTGATCTAACCGCTTTTCGTAATATTTAAGTTCTATCGTTTTTGCAAAGTCACTGTTTCATTTATCCAGCAGCCCACTTTGAATTCGTCGCCTACTGAATAGCCTTTGGTGAATAACTCCTCAGCTGAAGGGAATTGTGCTTGCATAGTAGCCATCATTCTAGTGTTACCACCTTTTTTGAACATTTCGTAAGCAGCGATATATACTGATCTATCTGCTACCCAATCTTCCTTACCTGCGCATTGGTCAAAACTACTATAGTACAAACTACCTATAAATGTATATGCCTCTCTTTTGGAAGGATCGAGCTCAAGTGCTTTATAATAATGAGCTCTTGCTTGAGGTTTTCTACCCCTACGGGCAGCAATATCTCCTAACTCAAGATAGCTGTCAGCTTTTTTAGAATTATCTTCAGTTAAGCCAGCTGCTTCTGCGAAAAACTTAGAGGCATTTTCAAAATCTCCTTCTTGCTTACTTTTCGCAGCTAGCAATCTTGCTATACCATAATCTGGTTGCTTTTCAAATACAATTTGAGTTGCTGTCATAAATAATTCTCCACTAGCACATTTGTTTTGCAAAGAGAATATCACGATTTGTTTGGCCGTTCTGATATCATCTGGGTTTGCTGCAAGTTTTGGCCCCAAGTTGTTTTGAATAAAGTCGCAATCTACAGTTACTAAGCTGCTCAATAATCCATCTATTTGACTTTTAAACAATTCAAGTTTTTGCGCATCTTGACCAGCTTCAAGCTTCTCATTGATCACAGAAGTGATTAGATCGTACTTTTCAATTACTTGATCATCACTATATTGGTCATTTTCAGTCTTGGCTCTTTTTACAATATCCATGTAAGCAATGATGTTACCATCATTCATGTTTATTCCATTGAGCTCGATAGTTCTCTCGAAGGTGGCAATGAGTGAAGGATAGCGGGAGGATACCTCTCTAAAATACTTATACCCATCCATTGCTTTTCTATCAATAACACTTTCTTCTTCTCCATAATATTGGATGCGCATGTCGTACAATCTAAGAACAGAGTCTGCTAAAATCTCTTTTCTTTCAATATTTGTCTCCATATCAGCCAACTCCGAGTAAATATTTACTCCACTTATGTAAATGGATTTATTTAAATCAGGAGTGTTTTTCAATAACCATTGTAATGGAGGCACAGCAGCAGCAAATTGACCAGCCTTTCTGTAATCATTAGAAAGTATATATTTTTCTTTTGAAAGGTCTCGAAGCTGAGGGTCTTCAGGCCAGTTCCAGCCTTGTTGTGCTTGTGCGAAATTGTGTGAAATTGCCAACACTATGATGGCCATCCACATTTTAGCAAATAAGTTCATAAGGGTCTCCTTTCCATTAGTTAAACCTACTTCTGTAGAACCAGCTCTCATCACCTACTGTAATACCGAGACCGATTTTAAAGAATCTTTCAGAAATCATGTTCCCTCCGGTACTTCCTCGAGAACCCACCTTCATTGAAAGACTTAGGTTGTTGTATCTTAATGGTGCAGATAAGCCAAAATTAATGCCAACTTCCTTTACTTGGTTACCATTGATGATATAAGGAGTATTTTCATAGGAGAAACCAGTGCGGTAAGTCATTTGAAGCAAATAATTATTGAGCGAGGCTGCATTAGGTGTATATTCTCCACCAACAGCAAAGGACGAACTTCTTGCCAAAGAGCCAGCAGGGAGATTATTTGTAGCATATTGAGACCAGTCTGACATATGATATTCTGCGCCTATCAGATAGTTGATTCGTTTGCTAAAAGTTGCTCCAATACTCATAGAGGCAGGAAGTCTGAAAAAGCCAGGCTGTTGTGTCAAGATGGTATCGCTACTAATCACTATACCATCATTACCACGAATCTGATCTAACTTAGTGAACTTGTTAGTATTCACATCTGCATCGAATGAATAGGTCCCTGCAATGATGATTTGTTTTTGATTTTGCAAAGGGATTGTAAAAGCAGCTGCTCCAGTCAAGTTAACATCCGAATAAGTAATACGATCGTAAAACTTAGTGGTGACATTAGAAAGCGGAGAATTATCCTCAGCAAGTCTAGTTTCTGTTTCTTCAAGGCGAGTACCAAATAAGTATGAGCCTTTGATGCCTAGAGAGACATACTTGTTTAATCTAACTCCATTGGAAATATATACTTCGTTTAATCCACCCTTTAGTTCCGTGTCGTTGATAATTTGAAAATTTGAGCCTTCTAATGACCCTGTCCTTCTAACCCGGTGATTTATTGTGCTATATGGACTCAAACCAAAGCTTAACGTCCATTTGCTTGGAATTATTGGTAGACCAAATGCTATGTGAGAGAAAGTACCGGAAAGATAATTCTCATTAAGAGTGTCTTGTTGAATTCTTCTTGTTTCAATAAAACCACCAAACTCAAAAGTAAATATATTATTCAGCGGCAATAAGGCTGGGTTGGCACTGTTCAAAAACAGAAAACTACCATTGGCCGTACCTTTCATTCCCATGCCAGCATTATTCATTAATGCCCCATTTTGGATATCACCAATTCCCAAATTAGTATATGGTGAACGGGAGCCTTGAGCAAGTGAACTCAATGTGATAAAGCAGAGAAGGACAACTAGTAGGTTAACTCTTTTTCTTAAATTCATTGTATAATAAAATGCAGTTCAATCCCAATAGCACAAGATTTGGGAGCACAAAGATGGACGATTGCTTTCTTCTTTCAAAAAGTTTACCTCCTCCTCCACATATAATTGTCTTTAAATCAGGATAATCTTCTTTAAATAGGCTAATTATGCCTTCAATTTCGGCTTCCACACCAAACTTTGCGCCAGCTTGCAAGCAAGTTGTGGTTGATTTACCAATTTTTTCAGCACCATTATTCCTCGAAACAAGCGGGAGTGAACTTGTAAATTGATTCATTGCTTTGAGTCTCATTTCCAATCCAGGACTAATCATTCCACCCTCATATTCTCCAGCTTCATTCAGTATATCGTAGGTAATACAAGTGCCAATATCGATTACCAATACATTTTCGTTTGGATACAATTCCCAAGCGCCAGCCATAGCTGCCACTCTATCCATACCCAAGGTCTCGGGTGTTAGGTATTGGTTCACAAATGGCAACGGTGTTTGATGATTTAAACGTACTGAATTATCAAAAATTGGGTGAGGTTGAATATGTTTAACGCTACTTATGATGCTCGGAAAGGTTGAAAAGTTTGATGGCAGTGAGGTAATTAATTCTTCCAACGAACTAAATTCCTCCCGCTTTCTTAATTCATTGCCTTCAAAAGTCGCAATTTTACTATGTGTGTTACCAATATCAATGGCAAATTGCATATCAATGCTTTTATTTTAATCTTGGAAATCGTTTCAAATATAGAACAATCATTATTCTATGACTGATTTTTATACATATCGGGAATTTTTATCTAGTTCTTTTAGGCTCAAAAAATTAAAATGAGTAAACATTGGAAAATAATTGGCTTGATGTCGGGAACTTCGCTGGATGGGCTTGATATATCCTGCTGTAATTTTTGGAAGGAAAATGGAAAATGGAAATTCGAAATTGAAAAAGCTGAAACCATTGCTTATTCTGAAAATTGGAAAAATCTTCTAGGCAAAGCCAAGGAACTTTCGGGTCTTGAACTTGCCATTTTGGATGTTGATTTAGGGAAATGGATGGGGAAGCAGGTCAGAGATTTTACTCAATCCTTAATAAAGCGGGCTGATTTTATTGCCTCACATGGACACACAGTTTTTCACCAGCCCGACCGTGGACTAACCATACAAATTGGTTCTGCCAGTCATTTGTCTGTAGCGTCAGGGTTGCCTGTAATCTCGGATTTTCGCTCATTTGATGTTGCCAACGGTGGACAAGGCGCGCCTTTAGTACCTATTGGTGATCAACTATTGTTTGGCGATTATGACTTTTGTCTCAATTTGGGAGGAATAGGGAATGTGTCCACAATACTGGATGAAAAGAGAATTGCTTTCGATTTAGCTCCATGCAATATGGGTTTGAACTATGTATGCTCATGGCTTGGAAAGTTGTATGATGAAAATGGAGTAATCGCCAAATCAGGAAAACTCATTTCAGCTTTATTTGAGGAATTAAATAATTTACCTTTCTACTCACAACTCTATCCTAAAAGTCTAGGTTCAGAGTGGTTTGAGCAACAAATTTTGCCGTTAATTTTGAATTATAGAGATAAACCCAGTGACGTTTTGCACACCTTGGTTCATCATGGCGCCTTTCAAATTGCCAAAGGTATATTGGAATTAAAGCCAGCGGGAGGAATCGTATTGGTAACGGGAGGAGGTACTTACAATAAATTTTTGATTGAGGTTCTTCAAGCCAATTTGGGCGGAAAATTCACTATAGAAATTCCATCAAAAGAAATCGTTGATTTTAAGGAAGCCCTTATTTTTGCTTTTCTAGGATTGTTGAGAGCTGACAATCAGATTAATACTTTGGCAAGTGTGACAGGTGCGAAAAGTGATTCTTCATCAGGTCAAATTTGCGGTAAGCTTCCATTTTAATTTTAGTATTTTCGGGTTCGAAAAGAAAATCCATGAAAGAACTGTTAGAGAAATTTGAGAATAAAAGTCCTGAAATTGTATTTGAATGGCACGATGCAGAAACTGAAGCCGAAGGCTGGGTTGTAATAAACTCCCTACGAGGAGGGGCTGCAGGAGGAGGAACTAGAATGCGCAAAGGCCTTGACCGCAAAGAAGTAGAAGCTCTTGCCAAAACCATGGAAGTGAAATTTACTGTATCAGGCCCACCAATAGGAGGCGCAAAGTCAGGCATCAATTTCGATCCATCCGATCCACGCAAAAGAGATGTTTTGGTACGATGGTATAAAGCAGTAATTCCATTGCTTAAAAATTACTACGGCACTGGTGGAGATATGAATGTGGATGAAATTCATGATGTAATTCCTATTACAGAAGATTTTGGTCTTTGGCACCCACAAGAAGGGATCGTGAATGGCCATTTCAACCCAAGTGAGAGATTAAAAATCCATAAAATTGGACAATTGAGACAAGGTGTTTCAAAGGTAATCGAGGATGCTAATTTCACTCCTGACCAAAAACGTAAATATACCGTTGCTGATATGATAACAGGATTCGGAGTGGCCGAATCCATATTTCACTATTTCAAATTATGGGAGAATGATCACAAAGGTAAAACTGCCCTAATCCAAGGCTGGGGGAATGTTGGGGCAGCAGCAGCCTATTATTTAGCTAGGGCTGGTGTTAAAATCATTGGTATTATTGATAGGGATGGTGGTTTGATTAATAAGGACGGGTTTTCTTTTGAGGAAATAAAAATCTTATTCTTGAACCGAGACGGTAATAAGTTGAAAGCAGATTATATGATTCCTTTTGATGAAATGAATTCATTGGCATGGGAATTAGGTGCGCAAATTTTTGTGCCTGCCGCTGCCTCCCGCCTCGTTCGCAAGGATGATCTTAATAAACTTTTAGCAGGAGGATTAGAATTGATATCAGCTGGAGCAAATGTGCCGTTTAACGATGAAGAAATATTCTTTGGGCCTATAGCTTCATATGCAGATGATCACGTCGCAGTAATTCCTGACTTCATAGCTAATTGTGGAATGGCTCGTGTATTTGCTTATTTAATGAGTGGTGATACAGATATTGAAATTACTGATGAAGCCATATTTAGAGATGTAAGCCAAACAGTTTTAAACGCATTAATCAAAGTACATAGTTTAAATCCCAACAAAAAGAGCCTAATCAAGACTTCTTTGGAATCAGCTTTATCGCAGTTGGTATAATAGGGTATCAGATTATCAAATATTAATTCTGATTTTAATGGAAATTGATAATATTAACCATGAAATTGAAAATTAAGCACTAGGTAAACCAAAATTTGCTACTCTCATGCCTTTGAAGCATTATCTACACATATGTATCTATTCTGTATTCTTTATTTGTGCACTTGGTGTATCAAGTTTTGCTTTTGCGGCAGACTTGGATACTAATTATGCGCTTACAAATGTTGAGAGTATTGATTCAAATTTGCTTGAACAGTCCGTTGCCGAAGTAAATGCCGACTCTAATGAAGCAGACCACCCAGCTGCTCCAATTTGGTCGGTTTTGCCATTTGTAATACTACTGTTGATGATTGCCACAGGTCCTTTATTCTACGAGCATTTTTGGCATAAAAACTACCCCATCGTTGCGGTATCATTAGGCGCTATTGTAATCATATATTATTTATATGGACTGCATAATACTCATGGTCCGGTACATGCACTTGCCGAGTATGTTCAATTTATTGCTCTTTTAGCTTCCTTATTTATTGCATCTGGAGGGATTCTTATTAAAGTTGATAAAAAGTCCACAGCCCTTACAAATACTGCTCTCTTACTTATTGGCGCTCTTATTTCTAATTTGATTGGTACTACTGGAGCTTCTATGCTTTTGATTAGACCTTTCATTAGATTAAACAAAGGCAGGATACAGCCTTACCACATCATCTTTTTTATTTTTATGGTTTCCAATGTTGGTGGTTCATTAACTCCGATTGGTGATCCACCTTTATTCTTAGGTTTCCTTAAAGGCGTTCCCTTTTTCTGGACATTAGAGCAAAATTTATTGCCATGGATCTTTGTATGTATCTTTTTAGCAGTGATCTTTTATTTCATAGATAAGAGAAACAAAACAACAGCACTTGACGATGAAGAGGATGTTGCTGAATTCACAAATAAAATAAGCATTATAGGTCTGAGAAATTTTGTTTGGTTGGCAGTGGTTATTGCCGCAGTATTCCTTGATCCAAATGTGATTGAGGGCGTTCCGTACATTGCATATGATGGTCAGAAGTTCTCTTTTCTTAGGGAGATAATCATGCTTTCAGTTGCTTTCTTCTCTTGGAAGTATGCCAACAAGGAAGCACATAAAGGCAACGAATTTAATTTTGAGCCAATACGCGAAGTAGCATTTATATTTATTGGAATATTTGCTACCATGCTACCAGCACTGGAATTGGTTGGGAATTTTGCAAAATCAGAGGGCGGTGCAGCATTAATAACTCATAACACTTTATATTGGGGTACAGGTATATTGTCAGGGTTTTTAGATAATGCACCTACCTATTTAAACTTTCTGGCTGCATCTATGGCTGCGGAAGGTGCAGATATCAATATAATCTCACAAGTTAGAGACTTTGCTGGTGGAGCTTATCCTGATAGCATTCTATCACTCAAAGCAATTTCTATTGCTGCAGTTTTTTTCGGGGCAATGACATACATTGGTAATGGCCCTAATTTTATGGTGAAATCAATAGCAGAACAAGTTGGTGTCAAAATGCCATCGTTTTTTGGCTATATACTGAGATTTTCAATTCCTATACTTTTACCAATATTGGTTATCGTATGGTTAATTTTCTTCGCCTTCCAGTAATATAAAATTGAACACAATTCATATAAGGTCGTTTTCTAATTAAGGGAAATTTTATAACTTTTGGAAAATTGATAATTAAGTATGGCGCTGTACTTTGTCGATATGGTTTTGTGCGGGGTGGTTTACCTCATTCTTGTGTATTTCATGTTTTTGCTGATGCGCAAAAGAGGATCAAATGGAAATGGAGGATCTGATGATGGAGATGGCGGCTTCAAGTTACCAAATAGACCTAAAATAGACCTCCCTCCTGGTGTTGTATGGCCAGGTAGCCCAGTTACAAAACTCGAAGAAACTGAAGAAATTCTCTTTTAATTTCTAAGCATTACAATTCTTACAAAGTCCTTGAAGCAATACGTTAGCCTCTTTGTATTGATAACCTTCCGGAAGATTTAGTTTTGGAATTACTACGGATTCAATACAATTGGTTTCTCCGCATGCTAAACACTTAAAATGAACATGATCATGATTGTGGTCATGTGTATCGCATGCCTCTCTACATAATGCATATTTTGGAGTGCCCTCATCATCTAAAACTTTATGAATGATGCCTTTATCTAAAAAGGTTCTGAGGGTTCTATAAATAGTTACTCTATCATAATCTTTGCCCACCTTTTCTTCTAAAGTAGAATTAGACAAGGCGTGGTCTACATTAATAAAAAGAGATATTACCTCGTGCCTGCAAGGAGTCAGCCTTAATTTAAAACTCTTCAATAATCCTTCTGCTGCTAGATTCGACATGTCAATAGGCATTTTATTAATTCAAAAGACTAACCAAATTTAGAATAATTTCATTCACCTAAAAATAAAAAAAGGAGACCGAAGCCTCCTTTTTCAAGTATGATTTTTAATTCTATCTTTTATCTGTAGATAGTAATTTCCGTTCTACGGTTGTTCTGACGACCTTCTCTTGTATCGTTAGTATCAACTGGCTTAGTTTCGCCGTACCATTCTGGCCTAATCTTATCAGCAGAGAATCCTTTGCCAATTAAGTAATCCACAACAGCTTTCGCTCTTCTTTCAGATAAGCCCATGTTGTATACTTCAGGACCAGTGCTGTCAGTATGTCCAGCAATGATGATATAGGATACATTTGCTTCTTGCAAGTACTCATAAGTTCTGTCAAGTTCAGTTCTTGATGCTGGACGAAGAGTAGCTCTATCGAAGTCGAATAGGATCTTAGTAGTGCTTAGGATAATGATTTCTGGCTCTGGGCAAAGATCTTTGTTAATTTCTTTGAACACTTCAGAAGCTTCAATATTTAAGCTTTCAGAGAATGCTTTGTGACCTTCAGCATTTGTTGAGATCGTGTAGTTATGACCTGACTCAACTAAAAATGAATAAGCACCTGTATTAGCATCTGACTGAGTAGTATACGTTTTGCCATTAGCTGTAAGTGTTACAGTAGCACCAATTGGTTTGCTAGCATCACAGTTTGACAATACACGGCCTTTTACTTCAACCATCGCAGCATCTGGAGCAACTTCTGGTCTCAATGTGTAAATGTCTGCATTTACGCCATCTTCACCAATTGCTAGGAAACCATATTCAGACCATTCAGGCTGAATGTAGTAAGCATTTTCTTGATGATTGTTAACAAATGGGCCTAAGTTTTCTGGTTCTGACCAGTTAGTCCAAGTATCATCAAGTCTTGTAGTTTTGAAAATGTCGCCATTCCCGTAACCTTCATGGCCAGTAGAAGTGAAAAATAATGTTACATTATCTTGAGCCAAGTATGGTGTTAATTCATCGCCTTCGGTATTTAAAACATTACCTAAGTTTAGAGGGTAAGTCCACTCACCTTTATCTCTGTTTTTCAAGAAAGACACATAAAGATCTCTACCACCTTCAGTTTCATCCATGTCAGATGAAATGATCATAGTTTCTTTATTCTTGCTTATAGTGAAATTGAACTCATCATCGTAGTTATGGAAATTGATGATATCAAGTTTTGTAGGCTCTCCATAAGTTCCGTCTTCAGACTTCACACCTTTAGAAACACCAAACTTCATATTTCCTTTTTTGCCATAAACGTTACCAAGAATTACCTCTTCGCCATCCACAGTTACATCAGCAATAAAGTTGAAGCCCGGGTTGTTCATTGGCTCTCCAATGTTAACAGCTTGTCCCCAGTCATCACCTTGACGATCTGCATACCAAATATCCACACGGTCAGTCACACCACCGATATTTTCTGGGTGGTTTCTTCTACTGAAGTAAAGTCTGTTTCCGTCTGGGGTTAAGATTGGGTTAATTTCGTGGTAATCTGTTGTGTTAACACCAGTGCCTAACATTTTTGGCGCATAGCTAATTTTAGCAGTGTTTGTAATACCAATGCCATCAATACCTTTTTGGCCTGATACTTTGGTTCCATCAAGTACGACCTTGATAGCTGAAACTTCGAAAGAACTTCCGCTTGGCATTGTTGCCGCAGTCATTTTCTTTCCATTTTGTGACATTGCATTATACTTTCTTAAAGGGTATTCTCTACCATTTGCATCGTAACCGTAGATCTCAGAGATAGAGCCACCGTTCATGGTCTCACTGATGATAACTTGTTTTACAACTAATGGAGTTTCAAATCCAACTTTAATAAATTCTTTGCTATTGTCGCCTGCTGGGCTCCAGAAAACTGGTCCTGTGTTGCCGTCAGGGATCATTCCGGGTTTGCCGAGAGCATAGTCTTTCTGGAAATCAAGTGACCTTTCAGAAGATGCTTCCATTACGGTGCTGGCCCATTGCACGTTTTGCGAGTAGGCCTGCAAGAAACCCATCAAAACCAAAAAAGTGGTAGCAATTTTTCTCATAGTAATATGGTGATTTGTGATGTTACGTATTAAAAGGTTAAAATTAAATCAAAATGCAACTTAAACAAACCTTTTGGACAAAATTAATAAGAAGTAAAATTCCTTCAATGGGTTTAAGTTGATTTTATTTTCTATATAAAAACTGTATTGAAGGTACAAATTTTCAATCTATTTGCAACTGTAATCGCACTAGATTGCTGTAAGTTCCCACATCATTTTTTGATAATTCTTCGTGAGTTCCTGCCTCAATTACTTGTCCATCCGCCAAAACATAGATTTTATCGACTTTTCTGATGGTTGCCAAGCGATGAGCGATTATGAGAGTTGTTCTGTTTTTCATTAACTCATCTAAGGCTTTTTGAACCAAAAATTCTGACTCTGCATCCAATGAACTTGTTGCTTCATCTAAAATTAAAATTTTTGGATTTTTCAAAATTGCCCTCGCAATCGCAATTCTTTGTCGCTGCCCACCACTCAATTTCACGCCGCGTTCTCCTACTAAGGTGTTCATTCCCTCTGGAAATGAATTTATAAAATCCAATGCATATGCTTTTTCAGCTGCCTTTTCAATTTCTTCTCTACTCGAGCCAGGTTTTCCATAAGAAATATTTTCACCTATGCTACCACCAAATAATAGAACTTCTTGCGGTACTATTCCAATGTTCTTTCGATAAGCAGAAACCGAAAGATCGTTGATTGAATGTCCATCTATCATTATTTGTCCAGATGTAGGGACATAAAATTTCATTAATAGTTGCATGATCGTCGATTTACCTGCTCCGCTCTGCCCCACTAATGCAACTTTTTGACCTTGATTGATGGTCAAATTCACCCCCTTGAGTACCTCAATATCCATTCTAGTTGGATAGGTGAATCTAACATTATTAAATTGTATGTGACCTTCCAATGAGATCACTTCTTCCATTCCCGATTTTTCAATGTGTTCCCCTTCTTCATCTAGAATCTCAATTACTCTTTCGGATGCGCCAATGGCTTTTTGGATTTGACCATACAAATCTCCCAGTCCAGCTATGGAGCCACCAATAAATGTCGTGTATAGAATAAAAGACAATAGGTTACCAACACTAATCTCGCCAGTCGAAACCAATGTGGCGCCGTACCACATTACGCCAACTATGCCTCCAAACAGCGCGAAAATGATAAATGAAATAAATGCTCCTCTATAGTTAGCTGCCTTAAGCGCGATTTTCACCACTTTGCCCAATGCAGAATCGTACCTTCTAGTCTCAAATAGTTCGCTTGTAAATGCCTTTACAGTTTGTATGCTTACTAATGTTTCCTCCACTATCACATTAGCCGCGGCCAATTCATCCTGTGTCTTTTTAGAAAGTGATCGAATAAATTTTCCGAATACAAATGCTACAATCACAATTACTGGAAAAGTAGCTAGCATAAATAAAGTAAGTTGTGGCGTTGTATAGAAAATAATAAATACCCCTACGAGCAGAGTTAATATTTGTCTGAGGAATTCGGCCAATGTGATAGAAAAAGTATCCTGAAGTTGGGATACATCTGAAGTAATTCTACTAAAAAGCTCACCTGTTCTTCGCTTGTCATAAAAGCTAAGCGGTAGGGAAAGCAATCGAGAGTACAAATCGAGCCTGATATCGGCCATAGATCTTTCGCTCACTCTAGCGAATAAATACACTCGAAAGAAGGAAAAGAAACTCTGCACCAATAAAACTCCCAAAAGCAACAGAGCAATTTGATTGACATCAGTTATATACCAATCCGAATTACCTGATGCAGCATCTACAAGCCTGCCTGCCAACTCTGGAAAGGCCAATAAGGTGAGGCTTGATAAAAGTAAAAAAACTAGACCTAGGACAAATTTACCCATGTAGGGTTTCATGTAATTGAATATCCTGCCTAGCTTACTCAAAGCCGCCTTGTTTACAGGGCGCTTTTCAGAATCGGACAACTTATTTTTTGATTTTTTGGCCATTTAGGCTATTTATTTTTTGTAAAGACAGATTTAATTCTAGCCAACATAAGCTTTTCTTTTTGCCAGAAAAATGAGAATTGGCCAAAAATAAACCCATACAATAGCAATAGAGTTTGATAGGTAGGTAATGTAATGAGTACAAAAAAGCCAACACGACCCATTAAACTCATATTATCACTTAAATTAAAGAATTTATATATCCATACTTTCACGGAAACAGTGGTTAGACCAGTAAGCGCAAAAACGATTAACACAATCACTACTTGGAAAATACTCGTTAATTTCCATTTCCTTTGGAGCTTGGTAAGAAAGGAATCCCTCCCGCTGTTTTCATTCTTATTTTCCATTCTTCGAGAATTCCTAAACGCAGGCAAATTTACCCACATTACTCATTCATTCACAATTATTACATAATCCTTTTGCCATTTAAGATATTAAATCACCAAAATCATTTATTGAACTTGGAATTCTCCCTAACTTGAAGAAAATTGTTAGCTCAATCATCAAACTCATGAGTCAGAATAAACGAATCTTAGTAGCACTTGATTTTTCCAAAATGGATAAGGTGCTTATCAAATATGCTAGTCTATTAACTGAGCTAATCCCCGTGGAAGCTATGTATTTTGTTAATATTGCTGAAACCCTTGAGGTTTCTGAAGAGGTGAGATCTCGCTATCCTGACTTGAAAGTGCCTGTGGACGAAGTCATCAAAAAAGAAATGGAAGAGCTAATTGTCAAGTCACACTTCAACTTAAGTGAATTTAATAGTCAGATTATAGTTCGGGAAGGAAAAAAGACTGATGAAATACTAAAACTAGGCAAGCAAAAAAATATTAATCTTGCGATTGTTGGCCGCAAGAATAAATTAAGAGGCACTGGAAATGCCGCAAGGCAGCTTACCCTGAAATCCCAATTCTCGGTGTTGTTTGTACCTGAGGATTGTCGATTATCGATTTCTAAAATACAAGTTGCTGTAGATTTTTCGAAGCATTCGGAAATGGCGGTAAAAGAGGCTATTTATCTTGCGGATAAGGCCAACGCAGAAGTGTTTTGCCAAAACGTGTTTGTAGTGCCAAAGGGTTTCTATAAAACCGGGAAATCGTATGAGGAATTTTCTGAAATATTGCGTGGGCATGCCGAAAAGGACATGGAAAAAATGCTTATACCTTATCGAGACTCAGACGTGAAATTGCACAAAGTATTTACACTAGATGATGATAAGAGACCTTCTGATAAAATTACAGCGCTAGCTAATGAGGAAAATATTGACTTAATTATTCTTGGATCGAAAGGTAGATCTGGTGCTGCATCTGTATTGCTTGGCTCGGTTGCAGAGAGGTTGCTAACTTTCCAGCCAAATAGTGCTATTATGATCCTAAAAGATGAAGGTGAAAACATGAGCCTTTTACAAGCTTTCTTTAAGATTTAAGTTATTCCTGATAGAATTTGGAGTCCACAGTGTACCAAACACTATCCTGTGCAATTATTTTCTGGCCAATAGCTATTTGATAATTGTTAAGTGTGATTTTGCTGTTATGCTCAGAAAAGAAAATGTTAAACACTCTCTCAGAGTGATAAACATAGTTTTTATCTTTAACAATCCACTTGGCATGTAAGAGTTGCTGATTGCGGGAGGTAAATTGTGCGCTTATAATATTTGGTGATTCTGATTCTTTTGCTGTGAGGGTTACTATTTCATTTCCATTGGCATCAATGTTTTTCTCTATATCAAAAACTCCACGATAAGCAGGTTTATTCAAATCATATTGAAGCAATAGACTCATTTCTTCATAGAATTTCGAGCTGTCAGTTTGGATGATTTGTTCCTCAATACTTCCATTGGTGTTTACTTTTTTCACCAATTTCATTTGCTCGTCCAGGTTGTTTTGGATAGCTGTTCGAATAGCATTTGGTACATCTGGATAATCCTTTTCCGAAGAAGAAATTTTTGGATCTGGCGATTGACAAGCAAGAAACGCCAAAGTAAACGATAATATAAAGGAGAAGGATTTTATCATATCAAGCAAGTTCCTGTCATTTCGGTCGGAATTTCTATTCCCATCAAGGTAAGTATTGTTGGTGCCAAATCTCCAAGTTTGCCGTCCTTCAATTTTCCACTGAATTCACGATCAAGCAAAATACATGGAACTGGGTTGGTGGTATGGGCTGTATTCGGAGAGCCATCAGGGTTTATCATCACGTCGGAATTGCCATGGTCTGCAATTATAATGACTGAGTAATTATGTTTTATAGCAGCTTCGACCACAGATTGAGCGCATGAGTCCACTACTTCACAAGCTTTTACCGCAGCTTCAAATACACCTGTATGCCCTACCATATCAGGATTGGCAAAGTTTAAGCAGATAAAGTCTGTTTCCTCCCGCTCTAATTTCGGGATGATGGCATCTCGAATATCCATTGCGCTCATTTCAGGTTTTAAATCGTATGTGGCTACCTTTGGTGAAGGGCACATAATTCTTTCTTCACCTTCAAATGGCACTTCTCTACCGCCAGAAAAGAAAAAGGTCACATGCGGATATTTTTCCGTTTCAGCTATTCTTATTTGTTTTCTCCCTGCTTTACTTACTACTTCACCCAAGGTGTTTCTTAGATCATCTTTGGTGAATATCGAATGAACATTTCTAAAACTTTGATCATACTGTGTAAGTGTAACATAATGCAGCGGGAGGGTTTTCATACCAAACTCGGGATACTCTTTCTGAGTAAGCACTTCTGTTATTTCTCTACCTCGATCCGTTCGGAAATTGAAGCAAATCACTACATCATTCTCTTTTATATTACCCACTCTATATCCCATAATATCTACTGGAATTAAAGCAGGTAAAAACTCATCAGTTACTCCTTTATTATATTGGTCTTGTATGGCTTGCTGCAAATTGAGTACGGCTTCATCTTTTGGTGGATTAGACAAGCACAATGCATTGTATGCAATTTTCACTCTCTCCCAGCGCTTATCCCGATCCATTGCATAGTATCTGCCAACAACGGAGGCAATTTTCACTTGAGTGCCTTCTATGGCTTGTTCAAGTTCTTGAATATATCGCAAGCCACCTTTTGGGTCAGTATCTCGCCCATCAGTGAATGCATGTATAAAAATTTGATCAATCTGATTTTCAACTGCAATTTTACATAGCCCTATCAAATGGTCTATATGCGAATGAACGCCTCCATCGGAAAGTAATCCCATCAGATGTAAAGCTCTTCCAGGTTTTTTTGCTTCATGTAATGCATCTATCAGTACAGCATTACTTCTAATTTCACCTTCTTGAATAGACTTATTTATTTTTACCAGATCCTGATATACTACACGACCAGCACCAATATTCATGTGACCTACCTCGGAATTTCCCATTTGTCCATCAGGCAAGCCCACAAATAATCCCGAAGCTTGTAATTTGCTATGGGGGAATTTTTCATATAGACCATCTATAAACGGAGTATTGGCGGCATCTATTGCTGAGACACTTTTATTGCTGGCTATTCCCCAGCCATCGAGAATCATAAGTAATACTTTCCTATTCATGTTTCAAAGATACAGCTCGTTTACTAAATTTGACTTATAGCTCGTTTTTCGATTCTAGAGATATTTTTTGCATATGGCACAGTTTTAGACAAATGTGTGTTTTTAAAAACCTCATAATTATGCATTTAAACAATAGAAGTTTAGTTTACTTAACAAGTCTTTTGCTCATTAGTTTCCTATTTACGCAAAATGCATTAGGTCAAAATGCTGTGTTAACTCAAGCAGGCAATCTTATAAAAAGTGGTAATTCAAATGAGTTGGTCAAAATGCTCCATGAAAGAGTAGATATTACCATTGAAAAGGATCAGCAGACATTCAGCAGTGCGCAAGCGGAGTTCGTCCTAAAAGATTTTTTTCAAAAGAATCCACCCATTAGCTTTCAAATAATTCACGAAGGCGGCCCAAAAGATGGGCTTCAATATATAATAGGAAAGTATGCTTCGGCCAATGGAAATTTTAGAGTTTTGGTTCGAGTACGCAAGGTTAATGATATATATAAAGTTTACAATTTAGATTTTAGCCGAGAATAAATAGATGAACTGGAAAACTCTCCCTTACCTATCGCAAGAAGGTATCAATGAATTTATTGAATTAGCATTGAAGGAAGATGTAGGCGATGGTGATCATACTTCCTTAGCCTCCATCCCACCTGGTGCCAATGAAATGGCCCGTCTACTTTGCAAAGATGATGGCGTAGTGGCGGGAGTAGATTTGGCCGAAATGATTTTTAAGAAGCTAGATCCAAGACTTTCTGTACAAATACTAAAAAAGGATGGCTCTAGAATGAGTAAAGGAGAAGTGATATTTCTAGTAGATGGTCCTGCAGCAAGTATTTTAACTGGCGAACGTTTGGTGCTCAATTGTATGCAAAGAATGAGTGCAATTGCAACCTATACCCACAATTTGAATCGAATGATAAATCATACAAAAGCTAGACTTTTGGATACCCGCAAAACAACCCCAGGCTTCAGAATGATGGAAAAGTGGGCAGTTGCTATCGGAGGAGGTGTAAATCACCGATTCGGTTTGTTTGATATGATCCTATTGAAAGATAACCACATTGATTTTTGTGGAGGGATTACAAAGGCCATTCGAGCCACCAGGGCTTATTTAAAGGAACAAGGCAAAGATTTGAGGATTGAGATTGAAACTCGATCAATTAATGAAGTAAAAGAAGTGTTGGATGAAGGAGGAGTTCATAGAATTTTGCTCGATAATATGAAACCAGAGATGCTGATTGAGGCAGTCGGATTAATAAAAGGCAGATTCGAAACTGAAGCTTCTGGAGGTATTACCGAAACCAATATCAAATCAGTGGCCGAAACAGGTGTTGATTATATTTCAGTTGGCGCACTTACTCATTCATATAAAAGCTTAGATTTAAGTCTTAAAGCGGTTGGTTCTTAATCGAATATTTATTTCTTGAATTCCTTTTAAAATCGGATATTTGCAAGCCTTTTGAAGGGCAAGAAATTAAATTCAATTAGTAATGATCGTTAAAACGAAAAAGTATAAGCTGGAAACCAGCACATTTATAAAATTAGGCCTCAAGAATATTCTGAAAGAGCAATGGTGGGTATGGCTCATCTTTATCGCCATTTGCGCGATGACTTTCGTTGTTCCATCTAATTGGTGGTGGATAGGTGCTCTTATCGCTTTAGCTCTTTATTGGTTATTTTGGCTTATTCAGTTTGCTGGAGTTACTCAAATGGAGCAAACCAAAATGCTTTTTGAGAAACTAAGCTATCAAATCACCAGCAAGGACATCATCATCTGGGTGAATACCAAGCAAGGAATGCCTGTCACTTGGGACAAAATCAAAAAAGCCGAAGTCAGAAAAGATGCCTTCTTATTCGTATTATCTAAAGCGCAATTTATCTATTTGCCATTCCGTATCTTCAATACAGACAACGAAAGGAAATTTGTAGAGACAATTCTTCGCAGAAAAGAATTGACAAAGTAAATTTATATAGAGCTGAAGATATTTAGGCTGTCTCAATTAGGGACAGCTTTTTTTATTGCCAGTTTTCGCTCAGGTAGCTTGAGGTATAGCCTATATCGCTTTTGATCATTTCGTCGGGAGTGCCTTCAAACACTACATATCCTCCCGCTTCCCCACCTTCAGGGCCGAGGTCAATGATCCAGTCTGCGGACTTTATCACCTCCATATTATGCTCTATTATTATTGCCGAATTTCCCTGATTTACCAAGGCATTTATAGCCCCCAATAGTTTTTTGATATCATGGAAATGCAGTCCAGTAGTTGGCTCATCGAATATAAATAGAATATGATCTTTACTCGTTTTACCACTTCGGCCAAGGAAAGAAGCCAGTTTCACTCGCTGAGCTTCACCACCAGAAAGAGAATTAGAAGATTGACCTAAACGAATATAGCCTAAGCCTACATCTTGAAGAGGCTTTAATTTATTGATAATTGGCTGTTGAGCCACAAAAAATATGAGTGCTTCATCAACAGTCATTTCCAATACTTCAGAGATGTTCTTGTCATTATATACCACATCCAAAATCTCAGATTTGAATCGCTTGCCTTTACAACTCTCACAGGTAAGGTAAATATCTGCCATAAATTGCATCTCGATTTTCACCGTTCCTTCTCCTTGGCAATCTTCACAACGTCCGCCATCAACATTGAATGAGAAAAACGCTGGCTTATATGCTCTTTGTTTGCTCATTGGAAGCTCGGCATAAAGCTGACGGATTGCATCGTAAGCTTTCACATAAGTCACAGGATTGGATCTAGATGATTTGCCAATTGGGTTTTGATCTACAAATTCGATCTGACTTACTCTTTTATAATCACCTTCCAGCTTATCAAATTTGCCTGTTGCTTCTGCTCCCACACCCAATATTTTGGCAATAGAAGGATGCAGAATCTTTTTGATCAAAGTAGATTTTCCTGAACCACTTACCCCAGTAATTACTGTGAGGATATCTAACGGAAACTGAACATCAATACTTTTGAGGTTATTCTCTCGTGCACCTTTTATTATAATTGCATCCTTCCATTGTCGGCGGGAGGATGGCGGGAGGATTTTCTCAGTTCCATTCAAATACTTGGCCGTCCACGAAGCAGATGACGCTTTAAGTTCATCCATCGTTCCTTGAAACACCAAATTCCCACCATGATTTCCAGCATCTGGCCCAATATCTATAATCTGATCTGCAGCATGCATTACTTTTTCTTCATGCTCCACCACAATCACCGTGTTACCAATATCCCGGAGAGATTTCAATACGCCTATTAGTCTATCCGTATCTCTAGGGTGTAGTCCAATACTCGGCTCGTCCAAAATATACATGGATCCAACAAGTGCGCTGCCCAAGGAAGTTGATAATTTTATCCTCTGAAATTCTCCACCAGACAAAGTGGAGGTAAGTCTATTTAATGTGAGATAGCCCAAACCAACTTGTTCCAAAAAGCCAATTCGGTTCTTTATTTCCGTTAAAATTCTCTTCGCTACTTTTTCTTGAAATTCGCTGATTTTTAAGGAGTCAAAAATTTCCGCAAGCTTATCAATTGGCTTTAATACCAAGTCTGTAATCGAATACCCATCAATTTTGACGTATGCAGCATCTTTTCTCAATCTACTTCCTCTACAATCAGGGCAAACTGTTCTTCCTCTGTATCTAGATAGCAATACTCGATATTGAATTTTATGTGTTTTTGACTCTAAATGAGCAAAAAAAGAGTTGATGCCATCGAAATACTTATTGCCATCCCATACGAGTCTTTGTTGCTCCTCGGTAAGCTCATTGTATGGTCTATGAATTGGGAAGTCAAAGTGAATTCCATTCTTCACCAAGGGTTGCTGCCAGTTTGTAAATGATTCGGATCGCCAAGGCAAAACAGCTCCTTCATATATACTCAAACTCTTATCTGGTATCACCAAATCCTCATCTATTCCCAGCACCTTGCCAAAACCTTCGCAAGTTTGGCAGGCACCATAGGGATTGTTGAAGCTAAAGAAATTCACGCTTGGCTCTTCAAATACAACGCCGTCCAACTCAAATTTATCCGAAAATACTCTTTGCTCACCTCCCACTATTTGGATGATACATGTACCTTCTCCTTCGAAAAAAGCTGTTTGTATGGAATCTGAAGTTCTAAAAATGGCATCCTCATCCTCCTTATTTACAACGCCTCTATCTATCAGAATCTCAATATTATCCTTTTTTCCTAATTTTAGATTTTCAGAAAGCAAATCTTCTACGAAAGAAACTTCTCCATTCACCATCACTCTAGAAAAGCCTTTTTGTAAAAGCAGTTCAAGTTCTTTTGAGAGGGGTCTTTCATTGCTAAGCTTCAATTCGCAAAGCACCAAAAATTTTGTGCCTAGCTCATGTTCCAATAGGAAGTTGACTACATCCGCTACGGAATCTTTTTTAACTATTTCACCAGATGTGGGAGAGTAGGTAATCCCAATTCGGGCAAATAAGAGTTTGAGGTAATCATAAATCTCTGTGCTAGTGCCTACCGTAGATCTAGGGTTGCGATTGCTTACTTTTTGTTCAATGGCAATTGCAGGGGAAACGCCTCTGATAAAATCCACTTCAGGCTTTTGCATTCTGCCCAAGAACTGCCGCGAATAGGCACTTAGGCTTTCGACATACATTCTTTGTCCTTCTGCAAAAAGAGTATCAAAGGCTAAAGATGACTTACCAGAACCCGAAAGCCCAGTAATTACCACAAGCTTATTGCGTGGAATCGCAACAGAAAGATTTTTAAGATTATTGACACGAGCCTTATGAATAATAATAAACTCTTTCGGGTTTATTGTTTCAGGATCGAATGGTTTAAGTTCCAATGTTGAATCGAGCATACTATTATACAAAAGTACGTTTTAGCAAATGGTTTCGGATATTATTTCAATTTTTTTGCAGCAAGGTTTTTGACTATAGAATTCGCAGAATGCCTAATTATATTGGTGTATTCATTACAGAAGCGATTATTTTATCAGATATAACAAAAAAACAATTAAAAAATTTTGCAAGTAACCTTCGAAAGAATACATTTGAGACTATATTATTTTTTTACCAACACCCTAAACCAGACAATATGATATAAAGCTCTACGTTTACTAAAAGTACAAACACATGAGAGATTATGGTTTGAGCGACAGCCAACTGCTGGCGCTTTACAAAAATGGTAACGAAGATGCTTTTGCTCAGCTGGTCGAACGCCACAAGAACAAAATTTTCACCACCATCTATCTGATCGTAAAAGATCAGTACATAGCGGAAGATTTATTTCAGGAAACCTTCATTAAGGTGATTAACACCATTAAGTCTGGAAGGTACAATGAAGAAGGCAAGTTTTTGCCGTGGGTTCAAAGAATTGCTCACAATCTTGCGATAGATCATTTTAGAAAAGCGAAACGCTATCCTACCATTATTATGGAGGACGGTTCGTCAGTATTCAATACGCTTGAATTTACTGAAGAATCGTGGGAGAATGTTCAGATTCGGAATGATACTAATGCAATGTTGAAACGCTTTATCAAAGAGCTGCCTGATACGCAGCGCGAAGTACTGATAATGCGCCATTACATGGAAATGAGCTTTCATGAAATTGCCGAATCCACTGGTGTTAGTATTAACACAGCCTTGGGAAGAATGCGCTATGCACTGATTAACTTAAAGAAAAAAATGGTTAAACATAATATAGCGTATGATCAAAACATCTACCCAAAATGACATCGTCAGATACATTTATGAAGAAACTAGCCCGGAGGAAAACCAGCAAATAGAGCTTTCTCTTTTGGTCGATCAGGAAATAATCGATCAATATGGTGAAATGCTTTCAGCTGTGAAAATTCTGAGCAATTTTAACACAAGCCCATCTGATAGATGTGTGGAATCGATTTTAGCGTACTCAAAAAACGCTAACTTGCATTCGGTTTAAAAAAAATCAGAATGCGTAAAATAGATCGGTACAAAGCACTGATCGAGTACTTTTCTAACGAAATGCCGGAACCTGAAACAGAGTTGGTGTATGCCAACTCTTATCAGCTTCTTATTGCCGTGATCTTAAGTGCTCAGTGTACAGATAAGCGAGTGAATATGGTCACTCCAGCCCTAATCGAACGATTCCCAACTCCGGAGTCTCTTGCAGTTGCTCACTTCGATGAGGTGTTTCCTTATATTCGGTCTATTAGCTACCCGAATAATAAGACCAAGCACATTATCGGAATGGCCAAATTACTGGTAGATGATTTCGAAAGCGAAGTTCCTGGTAGAATGGAAGATCTTATCAGATTGCCAGGTGTTGGTCGCAAAACCGCAAATGTGATTTTATCCGTCGTCTACAATCAGCCAACAATGGCTGTAGATACCCATGTATATCGTGTATCGCGACGCATGGGTCTTGTGCCACTCACAGCCAAAACTCCTCTAGAAGTAGAAAAGCAATTAGTAAAGCATATTCCAAAAGAGCTTGTACCCAAAGCGCATCATTGGCTTATATTGCATGGCCGATATGTCTGCCTAGCTCGTACTCCCAATTGCAATACTTGTAAGTTGAGTTTTATGTGCAAGTATTTCGAAAAGCAACAGAAGGTTTAAGCATAACCTCCCGCTTTTTTGTTTTTATCTTTCGCATATGAATAGAGTTACCATTATCCATCAGTATTTCAAAACACCTGAAGATGGTGGTGGTATACGCTCATGGTATTTAGCAAAAGGCTTAGTTGAAAGTGGATTTGAAGTGAAAGTAATTAGTTCTTGGAATAAATCTGAACAACAGGAGCTCGTTATTGGTGGCATTAGGGTAATTTATCTGCCTATTCCTTATTACAATCATTTTAAATTTTGGCAAAGAATAAAGTCATTTACAGCCTTTGCCAGAAAAGCATATTCCATTGCGAAATCTCTTACTACCAGTACCGATTTATTCTATCTAATTACTACCCCACTTTCTGTACCCGCATTGGGCATGTTTTTGAAAAAGCCTTACATCGTGGAGGTTGGTGATTTATGGCCAGATGCGCCAATTGAATTAGGCTATATTCGAAATCCTATGCTTAAGTCTGTGTTGTATAAATTGGAAAGAAGAATTTACAAAAATGCAGCTGGGATAATCGCTCTTTCTCCGTCAATTGAAAATGCGATTCGCAAAACACTGGGCGTTATTAGGAAACCAATAATCACAATTACAAATTTTGCTGATGTCGAATGCTTTGGCTTTAGACGGGAGGTTAAAAAAGATGAAATTAGCGTCTTTCGAATAAGCTACATTGGCGCAATGGGCCGGGCTAATGGTTTAGATAACCTTTTGAATCTTGCGGCATTGGCTTTGGAAAAGATGCCCAAGTTGACCTTTGTACTGATGGGTGAAGGAGCGGAGAGAGAAATGCTTATGGCAAAAGCAGAATCACTCAATCTAAAAAATGTTGAATTCAGAGAGCATAGTTCCAAATGGGAAGTAAAAGAGCTTTTAGAGTCTTCGGATGCAGTATTAGTATCCTATGCGCCATTTTCAATACTAAACACTGGTAGTCCAAATAAGCTATTTGATGGACTGGCTGCAGGGAAGTTAATTATCCTTAATTTTAAGGGATGGATGAAGGATTTGGTAGAGGCAAACGATTGTGGATTTGCCTACAATTCAGAAAATCTCGAGGAATTTTTTGAGTCGATTGGGCCATTCGTAAATAGCCCAAATAGACTGGCGGAAGCGCAAATTAATTCAAGAAAATTGGCAGAAGGGAAATTTGATAAAAAACTTCAAATAGAAGCAAGTATTCAATTTATTCAAAATCTACCTGGTCTATAGCCAGAGTTTGAAAATATTATCTCACTACTTTCAGTATTCATCAGTTCTTGTATAGAGACTGTCTCATTTTTGGTCATATAGGCATTTACGATTTTCCAGCCAAGCCAAGCGCCAATTCTACCAGGACACCTTCTGCCAATTTCAGCAACAAATGGTCTTTCCCCCATGTATTTATTTTTCTCAAAATGGCTGGATTCATACAGAAGCTGTTTGTCAATGAAATGTGCCCAGATTACTGCTTCATTCTCTTTAATATCCGCTACTTGTTCGCTAGTGTAGGCAATTATATTTGCATCAGGTTCTGCAGGTAATATCAGCTTAGTGAAATAATACGCCTTTCCATAAGAAATCATTTCGCTGAGCATTGCATTCTCAGTAAGGTCGAGATTATTGAACCTATCTGAAATTAGCGTAATAATAGCGGGAATGATATATTCTTTATTGTAGCGTTGGAGAATATAATTTGGGACATCAATTGGGCGGAATTTGGCGTTTTCACCTAAGAAGAAATCAAGCCCTATCACTACCAAACTGTCAGTAACTAATAAGTCACTTCCCATGCCGGTGATCATAGTATAAATCTTTGGTGGCTCAAATGTGGGGTATAATACTTTGATTCTTTTAAAAGCTTCTTCTAGCTGGCTTTCAAAATCAGCCATGTCTGCAAAAACTCTTTGGGTTTCTTCATAGAGTTCGCCAATTGCAGGATCGTATCTCATCTTGTGCAATTGCTCAATAAGCCCGATGTCATCAGGATTATATCCCAAAAATTGGGTGGAGACATCTTCATGAGTAACAAGGAAATTGAGAATATCTTCTTGGGTATCGAGCTGGAAAAATTCCTTTTCCAGTCTGGTGATTTTCACCTCTAAGTTAACATTGCTAGTATCAATGGAGTCAGTTTCGGTTGAGCATGCAACCAAAACTGACATCCCAATGATAAAAAAAAGTAATAGATTCTTGCGCATTATTCGGCAGATTCTAGCTGCATTTCAACTTCTTCGCCAAACTTGTTGATGAATTTATATTCTGAAAGGCCTAACGATGAATCTTGGACAATTCGTATCCATCGGTTATATTTCAAAAACCATCGAGTCCTTTTTGAAGGGAAGCCTTTGGTAAAATATGAGTATAGATATGGGTGAACAATTACAGATACTGACTTTTCATTTTGTTTGAGAAGTAAGTATTCTAAATGTTGCTCAAGTTGATCGGCAATACCAAGTGTTGCCGATACTTTACCTGTACCACCACAAGCAGCACATAGCTCTTTCGTGGTTATATTCATTTCTGGCCTTACTCTTTGACGAGTAATCTGCATCAATCCAAACTTAGTAAGCGGGAGGATGGTAAATTTAGACCTGTCCGATTCCATTTCGAATTTCATCTGATCATAAAGCTTTCGCTTATTTTCAGGTCTTTTCATATCAATGAAATCGATAACGATAATACCACCAATGTCTCTTAGACGTAATTGCCTTGCGATTTCATTGGCTGCTTGCATATTTATAGACCAGGCATTCGCTTCCTGATCAGCTTCAGCATTCGATTTATTACCACTATTGACATCAATTACATGAAGAGCCTCAGTATGCTCGATGATGAGATACCCACCACCCGCCAAGCTTACGGTCTGACCAAATAGTGTTTTAAGTTGCTTTTCTACACCAAAGTGTTCGAAAATCTTGGTCTTTCCGCTATACATCTTGACAATTTTCTCTTTGTCAGGAGCAATCTTGTGGATAAACCCTTTTACTTCATCATAAATTTTTTGATCATCTGTAGTAATACTATCAAATGACTCATTCAATACATCTCTTAATAAAGAAGATGTACGACCCATTTCGCCAATTATTTTATCCTTAGGCTGTGCTTTTATTAATTTAGCTACTCCTTCGTTCCAATTTTCAAGTAGTTGTCTGAGATCTTTATCAAGTAAAGCAACCTCTTTTTTTTCAGCTACTGTTCTAATTATGACACCGAAGCCTTCTGGCTTTATGGATGAAATGAGGCGCGATAATCTTTTTCTTTCAGCTTGCTCCGATATTTTCTTCGAAATATTCACAGCAGATGAAAAGGGCACAAGTACCATGTACCTGCCCGCTAATGATAACTCACATGAAAGTCGTGGTCCTTTTGTAGAAATGGGTTCTTTTACAACCTGCACAGGTATTTTCATACCCTTAGATAAAACTTGGGAAATTTTCCCCAGCTTATCAATGTCTTGGTCTGTTTTAAAACCACTTAGCTTACCTGTAGCATCTTTATTTCCTTGTACAAATTTGGTGTACTTTACCAATGACTTGAACTGTGGGCCTAAATCTTGATAGTGGAGGAAGGCATCTTTCTCGTATCCAATATCAATAAAGGCCGCGTTAAGTCCTGGTACTATTTTCCGTACTGTCCCAAGGTAAATATCTCCTACTGTAAAGCGATCTTCGTCTTTATCGTAGTGATACTCAATTAAGCTTTTGTCTTTTAAAAGGGCTATACGACATCCATCTTGAGCAGAATTAATTATTAGTTCGCTACTCAATGTCGTAAAGGATTAAGTTTTACATAGAAAAAATACTTGCTCCATTTGGAGCAAAACAGCAAAACCGTGCCTTTTTAAAAAGCACGGTTTTGCACCTGAAATCAGGTATTATTTTTTCTTATGTCTGTTTTTTCTTAGACGCTTCTTTCTCTTGTGAGTAGCAATTTTATGTCTTTTTCTTTTTTTACCGCAAGGCATAATATTAATGTTTTTGTTAAAAAATTATTTTAATCTCTCTGTGTATTGATCGATAGTTCTGATCATTTCAGGATCAGAAGCCCTTTCCCTCAATCTGCCAAAGCTTTCAAGGGCTTTGTTTTTGTTTCCGGCCTCAAGATAACTAATTGCTAGATATAGTTGACCCTCTTCATTTTCAGGATTCACAACTTGGTATCGCTCAAAGTATTCAACTGCTCTAGGGAATTGCCTCGATTCTATTGAAAGTAATCCCATATTGAAGAGAGCGAATTCATTTTCAGGCTCTTGTTCTAACACTTCTCTTACCATCATAATTCCCTGCATTGGCTGCGGCGAATTCACGAGAATAAGACCAAGTCTTGTTTTGGCTTCTAAGTCCTTCGGATTTTTTTCTAGCACTTTGCCTAGTAAATCTGATGCCCTGTCGGCATTTGATCTAACTTTTTCCGGTGCTACAGAAAAACTGTATGCATCGAAATATAAAAAGGCAGCCTGCTTTACATTAGCATCTGTCGGTTGGTTATTTGCCAATACCCCTGCATAATGAGCAGCGCTATCAAAACGGCTATACTTCTGATATAAGGTCGCTAATTGATTTGCCGCCTCATTAATCTCTGAAGCAATTGCACTACTACTAACTTTATTTCGAAGCTGTGCAATTTCTTCTTTTTCTTCCTGAGAAAAATCCGACATGTGAGCAGGCATAGTTTTGCCTGCCTCCATGTCCAATTCTTGATCAACAGCATTAGCCTGTCTTCCTCCCGCCGCTTCTTCGTTATCTACAACAACTTTAGGCAAACTATAAATTATAGCCACCAATATTATTGAAGAGACAATTAGAATAAGCTGAAATTTTGACATTCGTTTAAGCGTCTGACGAGAATGTTACTTCCCGTTAGAATTTACCAGTTTGCTGCTTTTGATTTTTTCAACAAAAACCTTTGAAGGCTTGAAACTTGGAACATAATGTTCATCAATTACAATTGCCGTGTTTTTGGAGATGTTTCTAGCAATTTTCTTAGCTCTTTTTTTATTTACAAAGCTACCAAATCCTCTAACATAAATGTTTTCACCTTTTGATAAAGAGGATTTTACAACAGAGAAAAATGCTTCTACCGTAGTACTAACATCTGATTTGTCTACGCCTGTTTTCTCTGCAATTTCTGCGATTACTTCTGCTTTAGTCACTTCTTTGATTCGTTTGAAATTTCCTAATAAACTAAAACCCAAGGATTTTGGGAGGGCAAAGGTACAATGAAGCTTGCTTTTTAAAAAACTATTTGATAAAAATGTAGCTTTGATTGACTAGATATATTTGAAAAACTTCTTGAATAAAATGGCAATACATGATTTTTCCAACATTTTGATTAGCTGGTACCACGTAAATAAGCGTGATTTGCCTTGGAGAAACACTAAAGACCCATATAAAATTTGGCTTTCTGAAATAATTCTTCAACAAACACGAGTTTCCCAAGGCTTGCCCTATTATGAAGCCTTTGTTGAAAAATTTCCTACGATTGATAAATTGGCTTTAGCAGATGAAAATGAGGTTCTTAGATTGTGGCAAGGGCTCGGTTATTATAGTCGTGCGAGAAATTTGCATGCTTGTGCAAAACATATCCATCATGAATTGAATAATAATTTCCCTGACAGCTATCTAGAATTAATAAAGCTGAAAGGCGTGGGCGCATACACAGGTGCCGCAATTGCCTCATTCGCTTTTAAAGAACCAGTGGCGGTAGTAGATGGAAACGTAATGAGGGTGATCACCAGATTTTTTGGTATTTGGGACGATATTTCTGCAAATAGCACACAAACTACGATTAGAAATATTTGCAATCAATTAATTACCGCTGAAAATCCTGACCTTTTTAATCAAGCAATTATGGAGTTTGGCGCTTTACATTGCAAGCCATCCCAACCCTTGTGTAGTGAATGCCCTTTTGCAGGAGGATGCTTTGCTTTTGCCAATCAAGCTCAAGCGGAATTACCCGTAAAGCGAAAAAAAGTAAAAGTAAGGTCTAGATTTTTTCACTATTTGATTTGGCAGAAGGGAAGTCATATTTATATGATTAAAAGACCCAAGGGAGATATATGGGAAGGCTTGTATGATCTGCCAATGATAGAGACAACCAATAGAATGGATTTAGAATTATTAAAAAACTATGCTAATTGCTCTGATTTGTTTAAAAATTCCATTATATTTAAATCTGAAATGCCTGAGTTCAAGCATGTCTTGTCCCATCAGGTGATTTATGCCAAATTCTTTTTGGTCGATATTGATAATAAAGAGAAATTTTTAGAGGAACCTTTAGGTGATGCAGGATTCTTTTCAACTGATGAAATAGAATCTTTGCCAAAATCTGTATTGATCAAGAATTTTTTTAATCAATTTTTAACCTAAATTTAATCTATCATGGCAGTAAACAAAGTCATCCTTATAGGGAATTTGGGCGCGGACCCAGAAGTAAAAGCATTGGACAGCGGCACCAAGGTTGCTAACTTCAACATCGCTACGACCGAACGTTATAAAGACCGCAACGGTGAAAAAAAGGAAATCACAGAATGGCATCGCCTAGAATTATGGGATGGTTTGGCAGGAGTTGCTGAACAATACCTGAAAAAAGGAGATAAAGTTTATATCGAAGGAAAATTGAAAACTGATACTTGGCAGGACAAGGATGGTAATAATAAATACACCACAAAAGTGCGTGTAACTTCCTTAGAAATGCTAACCCCAAGAAATTCAGGACAACCTTCGGGTGCAAATAGTGAAGAAGACGATCTTCCTTTCTAAATTGCAGAAAAATTAGCTAAATACTTTGGAAGACCCCGATTCGAGTTTTCTATTATTGCAGGTTCTACAAGAGCCTATATCCTCATTTATACTATTCAATGTGATAGTGTTAGTGTTATTGCTAGCACTATCAGCATTGATTTCAGGCTCAGAAGTTGCCTTCTTCGCTCTTTCTCAAGAGGAAATAAAATATTGCCAAGTAAATCCATCTAACGGAAAGGGAAGAATTCCTCAATTATTAAGCAGGCCAAAATTGCTTTTAGCAACTATTCTAATCCTTAATAACTTGGTGAATGTTGCTATTGTCACCATTTCTACTTTTTTCACTTGGAAATTATATGGATTGGAAACGGCCAAAGGTTCCGTGGTAGCCATTCTTACGGCAGTTATCACTTTCGCTATAGTTTTCTTCGGTGAGGTAACTCCAAAAATCTATGCGAACCAAAATAAAATGAAGTTTGCAATAGCTACTGCTCCATTTCTTAATATAGCGAACTTCATTTTCAGACCACTATCATGGTTTCTTATTTCCATGGGAGATATAATTGAAAAGCGGGTTGAAACAAAAGGTTATGATATATCAGTGGATGAACTTACACATGCATTGGAGCTTACTGATGCTGGAAACTCTACCAAAGAGGAAAAAGAAATCCTTAAAGGAATTGTAAATTTTGGTTCCCTCACAGTGAAGCAAATAATGACCTCCCGCATGGATATCACCGCCTTCGATTATGATTTGGATTTTCATGAATTGATGGACAAGATCAATAAGACTGGATTTAGCAGGGTGCCTGTATATAAGGAGACTATTGATAAAATCGAAGGTATTTTATACATAAAAGACTTTTTGCCACATATTGACAAGGATGAACACTTCAAATGGCAAGAATTACTCAGACCTTCATTTTTTGTACCTGAAAACAAAAGAGTGGAAACCCTATTAGGCGATTTTCAGCAAAAGCGTGTACACATGGCGCTAGTCGTGGATGAATATGGTGGAATCCAAGGCTTGATCACACTAGAAGATATTATTGAAGAAATTGTAGGAGAAATCAATGATGAATTTGATGATGAACAGATTGTCCATCAAAAGCTTGATGTAAACACGTTTATTTTCGAAGGAAAAGTTTCTCTCAACGACTTCTGCAAAGTTATAGATGAAGACCCAGAAATATTCGAGGAAGTAAAAGGTGATAGCGAATCGCTTGGAGGTTTATTACTCGAATTATTAGCCAAAATTCCACGAGCTGGTGAGAAAATTCAATACGGCAAGTTTATTTTTACCGTTATTGCAGTTGATAACAAGAGAATAAAAAGGGTAAGAGTTTTTATTAATGCAGATAATTCCAAGTCAAGTTCTGATTTCACAGATTAAAGTAATACCAAAGCAAATACTGCTATCTGGAATAATTTTCCTTTGTCTAATCTCAGCTTGCGAAACCTCCTATTTGCCAAAGCCTTATGGCTACAATAAAATAACCCTTCCGCCTTTTACCTATCAAAGTTTAGGAGACAGTCTGCCGTATCGATTCGAAGTAAACACCCTGGCAATCGTAAGCCCAGATACAGGCTATTTATCAGAAAAATATTGGCTCGATATAGACTATCCTATATTCGATGCGAGCATTCAAATCACCTATAAGCCCTTATTCAACAGGCAAAAAGAGCTAGAGGAATACTTGAGAGACGCATTTAATTTGACTTCTAAACATCAAGTAAGAGCCTATGCAATCGAAGAATCTATTATCCTTACTCCTAAAAATAAAACAGGGGTAATAGCAGAATTGAGCGGTGAGGTACCAACACCATTTCAGCTTTTTTCGACAGATTCGAGTAATCATTTTTTGCGTGCAGCTTTGTATTTCAACACGGCCACTAAAAATGATTCGCTTGCGCCAGTAATCGATTACTTGAAAAAAGATATGATTCACATGCTTAATACCCTTGAGTGGAAGAATGAGTAATGGCTGGGTTTTTCGATACCAAAATAGAATATCTGAAGGGAGTAGGCCCTCAAAAAGCAGCCTTAATTAATAAGGAACTTTCCATTTTTACTTGCGGCGACCTCATACAGCATTATCCTTTCAGACATGAGGATCGCACTCAATTTCACACAATTTCTGAGGTAAATGAGCAAATGCCCTTTGTGCAGATCAAAGGGAAAATATTTGCGATTGGTTGGCAAGGAGAAGGTAAGAAAAAGCGATTGACAGCCATTTTCCAAGATGGAACAGGCCGGTTGGAATTAGTATGGTTCAAAGGGCAGCAAGCTATTTTGCGGGTGGTAAAACCCGGTGCTGCCTACATTGTTTTTGGCAAACCAGCAAAATATGGCACTAGCTACAGCATTGCCCACCCAGAAATGGAATTGCTTACTGAAAGCAATCAAAAACAAGCCTACTTACAACCAGTATACTCCACCACCGAAAAGCTAAAAAGCAGGTTTTTAGACAGTCGAGCACTTTCAAAAATCATCAAGGACTTGTTGAGAGTCGCCCTCCCGCAAATTAGAGAAACACTGCCTGAGTATATCACAGAGAAATTTAAGCTCATAGAAAAGGCAAGGGCAATTCGTCATTACCATTTTCCATCTTCAGCCGAAATGCTGCAAAAAGCCAAGGCCAGGCTTGTTTTCGAAGAACTGTTTTACATACAGTTACGAATATTGAAAATGAAATTAGGTAGGCTGGAGAAATTGAAAGGACAAGTATTTTTAGATGTTGGCTTGCTCAAGAATTTCTACCAGGAGCACCTGCCATTTGAACTCACAGAAGCTCAAAAGCGGGTGGTAAGGGAAATCCACTCCGATATGAAAAGTGGTGAGCAAATGAATAGACTCTTGCAAGGAGATGTTGGTAGCGGAAAAACTATTGTGGCATTTCTCTCTATGCTCATAGCTATAAGCAATGGCACTCAAGCCTGCTTAATGGCTCCAACAGAAATATTGGCCAATCAACATTACATTGGTTTGAGTGAATTTGCAGATTTGATAGGAGTAAAAATCGCTTTGCTCACTGGTTCAGTGAAAGGCAAAAACAGAAGAAAAATATTTGATGAACTCCACAGCGGTGAGCTTCATATTTTGGTTGGCACCCACGCTATTATTGAAGAGAAGGTAGTTTTCAATAAAATGGGAATTGCTGTAATCGACGAGCAACATAGATTTGGTGTGGCGCAAAGGGCTCGACTTTGGGAGAAGAATAAAAACACTCCGCCTCATATTCTAGTAATGACTGCCACTCCAATTCCACGAACCTTGGCAATGACTCTTTATGGAGATTTGGAGGTTTCTGTTATTGATGAGCTGCCCAAAGGTCGTAAACCCATTATTACCACCCATAGATTTGACAGCCATAGACTAAATGTCTTTGGTTTTATCCGCCAGCAAATAAATGAAGGTAGACAGGTTTACATTGTATATCCACTTATCGAGGAATCTGAAAAACTGGATTTGAAGGATTTAATGGATGGATTTGAGTCTGTGGAGAGAGCATTTCCTGGAGTGCCTGTTGGTATATTGCATGGCCGAATGCGAGCAGAAGATAAGGATTTTGAAATGGATAGATTTGTCCGTGGCGAAACCAAAATTATGGTAGCTACTACGGTAATTGAAGTTGGGGTAAATGTGCCGAATGCATCCGTGATGGTGATAGAAAATGCCGAGCGATTTGGCTTAGCTCAATTGCATCAGCTTAGAGGGAGAGTCGGTAGAGGTGCCTCACAATCTTACTGCATACTGATGTCGAGTGTGAAGTTGAGCAAGGAGGCGAAAGTAAGGCTCGAAACGATGGTGAGAACTAATAATGGCTTTGAGATTGCTGAGAAGGATTTAGAGCTTCGTGGTCCAGGTGATATTCAAGGAACACAGCAAAGTGGCATACTTGATTTACTTGTTGCAGATTTGTCTAAAGACGGTAAAATATTACAAGAAGCCAGAGCCACTGCTTTAGAAGTGCTTCAAAATGACCCACAATTAGAATTACCTCAACATAGAGGAATACTTGATCAAATAGAAAGGCAAAAAAATTCAGAAGTGAATTGGAGTCGAGTAAGCTAGTATATTCCGATTATTTCTTATCTTTTCAATCTGAATTATAGGAAATGGACAATTCGAAAAATGAAATAAGTCAAAAATCCGAGAATGGACTGGAGCAATCTGCCCTAAATAGTTTGGATAAACTTCAGCAAGGTGCTTTAATAGTAATGGAAAATGGCACAGTTCATTTTGCGAACGCAGCTTTTCGAGAACTTACTGGTCTTCACAACAGTAAAATTTGCGAAGATGATTTTCTACGTGATTTGTTTGGTGCGATTAGTAGTAATCAAATCTTGGAGAAGTTGCAATCACGAAGTAGCTTCGAAATGTTGGTCGAAATTAAAAATGTAGAAGGACGCAATATTACTTGCAAGATTACCCTAATTCCTTATTTCCAAGCTGAGGCCAATACCCTCCCGCTTTCTTTGATATTGTTTGCTCAACCGAATCAAATCGAAAAGGACTTGATGGAAAGCCTTGAGCGCAAAAATCGCCAATATGAATTGGCAATTAAAGGCACAAGAAATGGTCTATGGGATTGGAACCTCGAAACCAATGAAGCTTTTTATTCTTCCCAGTGGTTCGAAATGCTGGGTTACAGTCCAAACGATCTTCCTGCAACTTTACAAAGCTTTTATGATCAGTTGCACCCAGAAGATTATTTTAGAGTAATCCGCACAATCAATGCTTATATCACAAGGGAAATCCTCGAGTATGATGTGGAATTTCGCTTGAGACAAAAAGACGGAAGCTATAAGTGGATACATGGCAGGGGTGAGGTCCTTTTCAATAAAGAAAATAATCCATATCGCTTTATTGGTTTTAATAGGGACATTACTGAGAAAAAACTTGCAGAGCAAATTGTAGCAGCAAAGGAAAAAGAATATAGCAACCTGATAAACAGTTTACAAGAAGTAATTTTCAAAACAGATATTTACGGAAGATTTACGCTACTCAATCCCTTTTGGAAACAATTGATGGGCTATAATGAGGAAAATTCCATAGGTGAAGATTTGGTGAGCTATTTCCACCCGACGGAAGCTGAGAACAAATCTGGCATAGTGAAGGAGATCATTTCTGGTGTTCGTAAAATGGAATTCCAGCAAGTACGGATGGTGACAAGGGAGGGAAAGGTAATTTGGGTTGAGCTATTTATAAGACCTGAAATAGATGATGAAAGCAGAGCTCCAAAAGGTGCTTATGGTAGCATTAAGGATATTTCGGAGCAGCGCTACGCCCAACTCGCATTGCAAGAAAGTGAAAAGAAACGAGATGAAGTTCTTAGCTCGATTGATGATGTTGTTTGGTCATATAATGTGATCAAAAAGGAAAGCACATTTTTTGGAAATTCACTCGAAAAGATTTTTGGATACAAGGAAAAAGACTTCAATGAAAACCCAGGTTTGTGGTATCAAATTGCGCATCCAGATGACAGAAATATAGCTAAAGCGGCCTCTGAAAATACAGTGAAAGGCACACCTGCAAGTGAAGTTGTTTATAGAATTGTGAGAAAAAACGGCGATGTGAGATGGATTAGAGTACGAAGCCGAATATCCCATCTAAACTCAAAAGAAGTACATAGAATTGACGGTACTGTTGCTGACATTACGGCAATGAAACGTGCTGAACTTGCGCTAATTGAGCAAGAAAAGGAATACAGAAAAGTAGTAACATCTCTTTCTGAAGCAATTATTAAATTTGATGATAAAGGAAAAATAATCTTTACCAATCCAGCTTGGAAGAACCTGACCGGATACAAAAGCGAAACAGCGGGAGGTAAAAACTTCTTCGATTTTGTGTACGAAGAGGATCTTGATATTGCTTTGGAGCTTTGGAATAATACACAAAAGAAAGGGGCCGAAGCTATAAATTGCGAACTTCGATTAAAGCATAAAACCAATAATTTCCGATGGGTAGAGCTATTTTTACAGCAATCAAATGAGGATGGTGAGCAAAGCTATTTTGGATCAATAGTAGATATTCATGATAAACTTCAGGCTAATCAAAAACTCATTGAGAGTGAAAAGAAGTTTAGATTTTTATCAGAAAATTTGAATGACATTTTACTCCTTCTCGATATTAAAGGACAGTTCTTATATGTGTCTCCCTCGATCAAGAACTTAGGTTTTTCTTCAATAGAGTTGAAGGAAAAAACCATTTTCGACTTGGTTCAAAAGGATTCGATGGAATCCTTTAAACTGGAATTTGAAAATGCAATTAGAGCAAATATCAAATCGCTAGCTGAAGTTAAGTTTATCAAAAAAGGCAAGGATACTCTTTGGTATGAAACACTGCTACACCCTGTAAGCAACAAACTGGGGGAGGTAATTCAGATTCAGGTTTCGGCAAGAGATATTACCGACAGAATCAAAATTAGACAAGACCTAGAGGAAAGTGAAAATAGGTTCCGAACAATAGCTGAAACATTGCCTATACCAGTAATGATTACTGAGAGTAGCGAAAACCAGATCGTTTACGTGAACCAAGCCTTGATTGGTCATTACCAATACAAAAATCAAAAAGAGCTTTTTGGCAAGTCTCTTCTTAAATTCTTCAAATACAAAAAGGAATTGCGAGAGCATAAGGAGCTTATTGCCGATGGCGGATCGCTGAATGGAGTAGAATATCAAACCGTAGATAAGCTTGGCAATATTCGTTGGGTGAGTGTATTCGTGCGGCCTATCCAATACGAAGGGAAACCATGTCATATTATGGTTTTCTACGACATTTCAGATCGTAAAAAGGCCGAATCGCTACTACGAGAAAGTGAAGAAAAGTACAGAATGATATCTGAGAATATCTCGGATATGGTATGTATTCACAATCCTGAGGGGGAATTTACATACATTTCTCCATCAATGGTCGAATTGCTAGGTTTTGAGCCATCAGAATGGCAAGGGAAAATGCCATTTGGATTACTCGCAGGAAAAGATGAAAAAAAATACCTAGACGCTATTGATCCTGCATTTCTGCTTCAAAAGGAAATGATTTCCCAACGACTCAAATTCAGAACTAAAACTGGCCAATCCTTATGGTTCGAAACTGTATCGAAGCCTGTGTTTAACCTGGAAATGGAGCTCGTTGGTATTCAAACAGTAAGTAGAAACGTAATGAGCTATGTAGAAGCAGAGAAGGAAATGAAGAAGGCATTGGATAAGGAAAAAGAGCTTAATGAACTCAAATCCCGATTCGTTACAATGGCATCTCATGAGTTCAGAACACCTCTTACTGCCATCAGATCAAGTATAGAATTGTTGAGTATTTACTCTGAAAATACGGAGTTGGCGGTTCGAGAAAAACTGATGAGACACTATGAAAAAATCATTAAAGAAACGAAGCGGCTTACTTCTCTAATGAACGACATCTTGATTTTAGGTAAAGCGGAGGCGGGTAAAACGCCGTTTGAGCCTGAGGATGTGAATATTAAAGAAATGTGTCATCAAGTATTAGAATTATACGAAAATCAAGAAGCTGAAAGAAAGGTAGAGTTTAGTATCGAAGGATCTCGCAAAACCTTCTGGATAGATCCTGAGTTGATGAATCCTGTAATTTCAAACTTAATTTCCAATGCACTCAAATATTCAAAGAATAAACCTGCCCCAAGATTGGAAATTCAAGTAGATGATGACAATCTAATTATCAAAGTACAAGATTTTGGTATTGGCATTCCTTCAGATGAACTTAGTCAATTGTATAAGTCGTTTTTTAGAGCTCGAAATGTTACGAATATTCAAGGCACAGGTCTAGGACTTGTGATTGTCAAGCAATTAGTGGATCTTCACAAAGGGAAAATCTTTGTTGATAGCGTGTTGGGAGAAGGCACTATATTTACCATAGAAATACCAAACCGCAAATAATTCAATGTCCAAGATCCTCATTATTGAAGATGATAATACCGTAAGAGAAAATATCTCTGAGTTTTTAGAAATAAACGGTTATTCCACAAATACGGCGACTAATGGACTTGATGGCCTTATGAAGGCCATACAAACTAAGCCAGATTTGATTGTGTGCGACATTATGATGCCCGAAATGGATGGTATTGAAGTACTAAATGGCGTACGAGAGCATGTTTCAATCTCTAACACCCCCTTTATTTTTCTCACAGCCAAAGTTGAAAAAAAGAATTTTCGTGATGCAATGTCTATTGGTGCGGATGATTATCTCACGAAGCCTTTCGATCTTAAAGAATTATTAGATGCAGTAAAAATTAGATTGAAAAAGCAAACTGCTATACGAGAGATGATCACCCTCAAAGCAAACGAAACACGCGATCAAATAAATAGAACTGCAAATCATGAATTTAATACGCCACTTTATGGAATAGTCGGGAGTAGTAAAATGCTTCTTGACTACTACGATGAACTCACTCGATATGAGCATAAGGATTTGGTAAAAGCCATTTACCAATCGGCAATCAGACTGCAACATACACTTGAACAAGACTTACTATACAGCAAACTAAATCAGATTGAAAAGGATGCTGAATCAATAAAGACTTTTGTAAGCGGGAGGATAGAAAACGCTCAATTAATTATAAAGGAAGTTGCACAGGATTTGGGAAACGATCTCTCTCGAAACAAAGACATTAGTCTTAATCTTGAAGAGGGAAGCGTGCAAATATCCCGTGAAAATTTTGTATTTATTTGCACCGAAATTCTAAACAATGCAATTAAATTTTCAGCAGAAGGTTCCCATATTTCTATTACTAGCAAATTAAAAAAGGACTTTTATGAAGTTAATTTCTCAGATAAAGGACATGGAATCAAAAAAGAGTTTTTGGATAGAATAGAACCTTTTATGCAGTTTGATAGATCAACCAACGAACAGCAAGGCAGAGGATTGGGTTTGTTCTTGGTGAACAAGATATTGAGTATGCATGGAGGAAAGCTCAAAATTGAAAGTGACGAAGTAAATGGAACATCAGTAAATATTTGGATTCCAACAACCAACTAAAATTATGATAATGAAAAGGATTTTGCCTGTGCTTATTGGCTTTGCAATGCTATTTGGCTGCAATACACCAAAAAATGAAACAACAACTGTTGAAGAGGATTATGGCAATCCTCCCGCCGAAGGGTTCAATCTGGCAGCCTCAGATGAAAAAGCTATTGAAATAGCCGATGAAGTAATGGAGGCTCTAGGTGGCCGAAAAAATTGGGATATGACTCAACATATTCACTGGAATTTCTTTGGATCTAGACAGCACACCTGGAACAAATCCACAGGTGATGTTCGTATTGAAACACCTTCGCAAGAATTAATTATGCTGGTCAATATCAATGATAGGACAGGCAGAGTGATGAAGGCTGGTAGAGAAATTACCGATGCAGATACACTGCAGCAAATAATAAATAGCGCATATAGCGCTTGGGTAAATGACTCCTATTGGCTACTGATGCCTTACAAGTTGAAAGATTCTGGCGTTACGCTAAAATATATTGGTAAGGACACAACTCAATTGGGTGAAGAATCTGAATTACTAACCCTTACTTTCGATGGCGTGGGTGTCACTCCTCAAAATAAATATCATGTTTGGGTCGGCGATGAAAGCAAGCTCGTAAATCAATGGGCATATTTCCCAAATGCAACTGATAGTATTCCTCGCTTTGTGATGCCTTGGGCAGATTGGGCCATGCATGGTGACATTATGCTTTCTGGCAATAGAGGAGAGCGACAACTTACTGACATCATGATTTTTGATGAATTGCCAGCCTCAGTTTATACCGACTTCGCACCTGTAGATTTCAGTAGTTTGGGAGCCAAATAGCCGCAAATGAAAGTAATCAAGATTTCAAGTATTGTATTGCTGTCAATTTTAGTATTGGCAGCAATACTGCTTTATAAGCCAGATATCAAAGTTGAAAAGCTGCAAGAAAGCTACTTTTCGCATAGTTCTGCATGGCTCGATTGGGAAGGGATGAAAGTTCACTACAGCGTGGAGGGCAATGGGCCTCCTCTTATTCTAATTCATGGCACTTTTTCATCATTGCATACTTGGGATGATTGGGCCGCACAACTGCAAAATGATTTCACAATTATTCGAATGGATTTACAAGGCTTTGGTTTATCAGGACCACATCCCAATCACGATTATTCACCTGAAGCCTATTCTCGCTTGGTGGTAGCCTTATTAGATCATCTTCAAATTACTTCATGCTACATGGCAGGCAATTCTCTTGGTGGACTTATTACTTGGAATACAGCAGTGAATTATCCTGATAGAATAGAGAAAATGATTTTGCTCGATGCGTCTGGCATCCCGAAGCAAAGTGGAGGAAGACCATGGATATTTGATTTGGCTTCTAACAAAACCTTTGGAAAAGTACTGTCAAAGTTTACTCCGCGTTTCCTATTCAAAATGAATATGGAGCAAGTCTATTTTGATAAAAGTAAAATGACCGAAGAGCTTATCAATAGATATTATTATCTCTTGAGAAGGGAGGGCAATCGAGAAGCATTTATTGTGAAAAGCGGGAGGAATTACCCCCTACCTCCCGCCCAGAACCTCGCTGATATGAGCATTCCCACCTTGATAATGTGGGGAAAGTACGACCAATGGATTCCTTATACAGATGCATTCGAATTCGAAAAGCTCCTTCGAAACTCCAAACTGATTATCTACGAAAATGCCGGTCACGTTCCGATGGAAGAAATCCCAGCGGAATCTGCTTTGGATGCAAAGAATTTTCTAACTTACTAGTCCATAGTTCTCTACACCTAAAATCTTGAAAATCAAACCGAGATGAAATCCTATATTCTGCCACAGTATTTGCTATTTATGATTACCATTTTTTTGGTATCACCTTTAGCTTCTCATTCTCAAGAAAAATCAATGGATGAGCTAGTTATTTATTTGCGAGAAAACTTGACGGCCAAATGGCAAGAGTTGGAGCCAGAAATGTACCAGCTGCGAGATAGGGCTGAAAAGGAAGGTAGCGAGCAACATAAAGCAGATGCGTATAATTTTTTAGGCAGCTTGCAGTTTAGAAAATCAGCCATTGATAGCGCAATATTTTATTACCAAAAGGCTGCAGAAATTAATAGAGAATTGAACAATGAGAATGCATTAGCCAAAAATCTATTAAATATTGGAATGGCACATCGCAATCTTGGCAATTATGACAAAACCATTGAATTTTCATTGGAAGCTGCCCGAGTTTTTGACCAAACCAAAGACTACAAAGGGATGGCAATTGTGCAAAATATGATTGGTTCGGTTTATTATTATCAAGACAGGATTGAGGAGGCCATTCCAGCGATGGAGAAATACGTGGAGTATAGCAAACTGTCTGGCGACACTATGGAGTTGGCGAGTGCATATCAAAATTTTGGGTCTATTCTGACCGCAGCAGGAAAATATGAGCAGGCTGCTGAGAATTTGAATCTTGCTTTCGAGATATTCGAGCAACGAGGAAACCTCCTCGGTATGGCCAATAATGCCATAAATGTAGGCGCTATTTATTTAGATCAGGGTTACAATGAGCAAGCACGTACCTATCTTTTAAAAGCCCTTGCTATAAGTGAGGAATTGGATAACCCACGGCTTGCACTGGAAGTCAACTTCAATATGGCTGTTTCATATCTAAACTCCGGCCAAGATTTGCAGACGTTCACTTATTCGCAAAAAGTGCTCGATCTGAGTAGAGAAGTGTCAGATAAATATTTTGAAGTAAAAGCTCTAAATAACCAGGCAAAGGCCAATTATAATTTAGGCAATTATCAGCTTGCCTACGACTTGAAAGAAGAATCTAACATTCTAAATCAAGAAATTATAAGCGAAGAAAATCTTGAAAAAATTGCTGAAATGGAGGCTCTGTATGAGAATGAGAAAAAGGAAAATCAAATTCTTGTATTAGAAGCAGATCGCGAATTAAAAGAACTTACTATCCAGCGAAATAGAGTAGTGCAAGCAGGATTGGGGGCTAGTTTGGTATTGCTTATACTATTTGGAATGCTTTGGCAAAGCCGCCGCCATGCAAAACAGCGGGAGGAATTGGAAAAGGTGAAAGTACGCCTAAAAGAAGAGCAATTATTGGCGGTAATTTCATCACAAGAAATAGAAAGGAAGCGTTTTGCAGAAGACCTTCATGATGGATTCGGCCAATTAATCTCCGCCCTCAAATTGAACATAAACCGATTGGATGCTAATAATCCAAAGCCAATAACCATCGAAGATCGACAAGCAATGTTCGATAGCTCTGTCAACATTATCAACGAAATGTATGGCGAAGTTCGCAATATTGCTTTCAACCTAATGCCAACCGTGCTAGTGAAAAAAGGACTTGTGTCTGCTGTGGAACAATTGGCAGAGCGATTCAACAATAGCGGAAAAGTGTACTTTCAAGTGCATGCCTACGATCTCGATGAAAAACTGAGTGATTTGAAAGAAATTTCTCTTTACAGAATTGTGCAAGAGATAATGAACAACATCGTGAAATATGCACAAGCCAGTCAAGTGGATGTACAGTTTGTACGGCACGACGATGAGCTTGTTGTCACTATTGAGGATAATGGACTAGGCTTCGATGTGAGTAAGCTGGAGCAAAGTGAAGGTAATGGCTGGAAGAACATCCGTTCTAGATTGAATTTGATCAAAGGAGAAATTGAAATAGATTCATCGCCCGGACTTGGTGGCAGCACTTACATAATCAATGTTCCATTGGTAGCTAAATCGGAAGAAGTAATCGCTGCATAAATACCCACTGACACTTAGTTGATTACCTTCGCCATGGGATAGTTTGTGAGATTTATGGTTTATACTTTTAGACTGTTTATTACAAAAAGTAAATTCAGTTTAAAAATGCCGGCTCATATTGTTGTTCCTAAAAATCTTCTCCGTTATTTTCAGAAAATATTTCGGTTGAAGACTATGGAGCCACTCAAGCTGATACTTGTAGATGATCACCCAATAATGCAGGAGGGTGTAAAAGCCTTATTACAGGGAGAAGAGCAATTCCAAGTAAAAGCCGTTGCTAGCAGAGCAGCAGAGGCGTTGGTTTTCCTAAGCAGAGGCTCATTCGATATCATGGTTTCCGATCTCAACCTCCCGGATATGTCAGGGCTACAGCTAATAAAAGAAGCCAAAAGCAGATATCCATATCTCAAAATCGTGGTACTTAGCATGCATGATGAGCCTCATTTGGTAAAAGATGTGCTTAAGGAAGGCGTAGAGTGCTATATCCTGAAAGGCTCGACTAACGAAGATTTAATCAAAGCTTTGTATAAGGTAAGGGATGGCAAGCGATATGTGAGTGAAGATATCACAGGTTTGTTAATGCAAGATTTATCAAAGCCAGATGGGCCTCAGCTATTAACCAGTCGTGAGCGTGAAATCTTGGCACTTATTGCGCAGGAATGTCCTAATAAGGTTATTGCTGAAAGGCTGTTTATTTCTGAGCGAACAGTTGAAACTCACCGTAAGAACATTTTCCGCAAAACGAAAACGAATTCCATTGTAGGCTTGATCAAATTTGCCTATGCCAATCAATTACTTTCTTAGCCAATTTCAATCATTTTTTAATTTTGATTGATTCTTCATTATTTTTCCTCAATTTCAAACCTTCATTTAGTCATTTACCCAAATGCTGGAATTTCGATTGAAATGTTAAATCAGTATTGGCGAAATGCATCAAATAAATAGAGTAGGAGCATGAATCTTAAAATATTCTTTACACCAGTAGATGAAAGCCTTTATCAGGAGATTGATGATTTTCATTCATTTTATGAGAATATCCACGTTCATGGTTTCGAGTTTCCAGACATTAAGGATATGGATATTGCGATACTTGGTATCACCGAAAATCGTGGAACAATAAATAATGAGGGGGTTTGTAGAGCGGCAGATGAAATTCGTAAAAAACTATATCGTCTCAAAAAGGGACATGGAAAGTATAGAATTATCGATTTAGGTAACCTTGTTTCCGGTAGAAATGTGGAGGATACTGGCTTTCGCGTGAAAGAGATTTGCAGAGTATTGTTGAGTGAAAATGTATTGCCTTTAATAATTGGCGGTTCGCATGACATAGATGTCGCCCAATTTCAAGCATATGAAGAAATTGGTAAACTTGTAACAATGGTAAATGTCGATGCTTTTTTAGATTTGGAGTTTGACGAAAGTCAAGGGCCATCTAAAGGCCATATCAACAAAATATTGCTTCACAACCCGAACTTCTTGCTTCATTACACACAAATTGGACATCAGAGCTATCTTACTTCTGAGGAATCGCTAGAGGTGATGGAGAAATTATATTTTGATATGATCCGCCTTGGTCAAGTTCGATCTAATGTTCGTGAAACAGAGCCATTTATCAGAGATGCAGATTTGATCAGTTTCGATATTTCGGCGGTGCGAATCGGAGATGCGCCTGGCAATGCTAATGCACAGCCATTTGGACTCACTGGAGAAGAAGCCTGTCAAATTTGTTGGTATGCAGGTCTCAATAACAAACTGAGCTCAGCAGGATTTTACGAATACAACCCCGATCTAGATAATGCCCACATGCAAACTGCCTCTGTGGTGGCTACTATGATTTGGTATTTCGTGGAAGGATTCTATCATCGCCGAAATGAAAGTGATTTCAAAGGCAGTGATTATGTGAAATTCACGGTGGAAATGCCACGCGAAAAGGATGGGTTGGTGTTTTACAAAAGCAAGTTTACCGATAAATGGTGGATGGAGGTGTCCAACGATTTGCAGCGGCCATTCCCTAATAAAAGTATAATTCCGTGCAGTCATGCAGATTATGAAAAAGCTGCAAGTGGAGAATTTCCAGAGCGTTACCTAAATTCTACAGCTAAGTATTTTTAATATCCTCCAACTTTTTCATAAAGTATTGACTTTATTAGTCAGAATTCAGACTTAACGTCGATATGATTCTTATTTCGGTTTGAATTGCAGCCAAATTCTATCAATTTTGTGCATTGCAATTAGGTCATCTTATTTATTCAAAATTAAAATTTAATGAAATTAGCAATTGTTGGTGCCACAGGTTTAGTTGGCCAAGAGATTCTGACCGTTTTGGCAGAGCACAATTTTCAATATGATGAATTGATGCTTGTAGCATCGGCACGTTCGGTAGGTAAAAAGCTAAACTACAAAGGTGTTGATCATAGCATTATTTCTATGGAAGAAGCTATTTCTCGAAAACCTAACATTGCAATATTTTCGGCGGGAGGTAGTGTTTCCTTACAGTTTGCCCCACTTTTTGAAGAAGCAGGAACCATTGTAGTGGATAATTCCTCTGCTTGGAGAATGAGCCCTCGTCATAAGTTGATTGTGCCTGAAATCAATGCCTCAACGCTAAGAATTGATGATCGCATTATAGCCAATCCGAATTGTTCTACTATCCAAATGGTCTTGGCATTGAATCCGCTACACAAAAAATATGGCGTCAAGAGAGTGGTCGTGAGTACTTATCAATCTGTAACTGGCACTGGCAAAGAAGCCGTAGATCAGCTAATGGACGAGAGAGCTGGCCGAGAGGGAAACAAAGTATATCCACATCCGATTGATTTGAATGTGATACCTCATATCGATGTGTTTTTGGAAAATGGCTACACTAAAGAGGAAATGAAAATGGTAAATGAAACAAAGAAGATTATGGGTGATGATTCCATAGCCTTGACATCTACCACTGTGCGCATTCCAGTAATTGGCGGACATGCAGAGGCGGTTAATGTAGAGTTTCATCAGGATTTTGATTTAGATGAAGTAAGAAAGCTTTTGAGCGAAACTAGTGGAATCACAATAGTGGATAATCCATCAAAAAATGAATACCCGATGCCAAATATGGCTCAAGGCAAAGACGATGTATTTGTAGGTCGTCTTCGTAGAGATGAATCACAACCAAACACATTGAATATGTGGATAGTGGCTGATAATTTAAGAAAAGGTGCAGCAACCAATGCTGTGCAAATAGCCAAGTATCTTGTAGATCATTCATTAGCGTTTTGATTGACCTATTACAAAGAATAGATGTAAAGGATTTTATTATAAATAATGAAAGTGAAAATCCTGCTCAACTGATGCTTAAGGCATCTGTAGGGCAGGATTTTCCTTTAAAAGAAGCCGTAGCACAAATAGCTGCTCGGCAAAAGGCCAAACAAAAATTGCCTGAATGGTTCAAGACAGAAGGAATAATCTTTCCTCCCGCCATTTCAATGGAGCAATGCTCATCTGAGCTAACAGCCATGTTCAAAGCTCAATTGTTTTCAGGGAAAACCTTAGTGGATTTGACTGGAGGTACAGGAGTCGATAGTTTTTATTTCAGCAAGCATTTTGAGAAGGTTCAATTTATTGAGCGACAAGGACATTTGTGTGATATTGCCAAACATAATTTCCGAGTTTTAGGAGCAGATAATATTGAAGTATACTCGAACGATGGTTTAGATTTTCTTGCTGATTATCAATCTGATGTTGATCTAATTTACTTAGATCCAGCTCGAAGAGATGATAAAAAGGACAAGGTGTTTATGTTGATGGATTGCCAGCCAGACATTACCTTAATTCAAAATGCATTATTTAAAAAGTGCAGGCAAATTTTACTAAAAGCTGCTCCAATGTTGGATGTGAATGCTGCAATAATGAAGTTGGATGGCGTGAAGAAAATTTGGGTTGTTGCTGTAGAAAATGAATGTAAGGAACTTCTAATATGGATGGAAAAGGGCTGGCTAAAAGAGCCGATTATTGAAGCGGTAAACATTAAAAGTCAATCAGAAATTAACTCTTTTACATTCTCAAAAACAGAAGAGGCAGCCTCAGCCATTGGATTATCTATGCCTAATAGGTATATCTATGAGCCCAATGCCGCCATATTGAAAGCGGGAGGATTTCGATCTATAGCTATTCGTTATGATTTGAAAAAGCTGCATCCGAATAGCCATTTGTACACCTCAGCTTCTTTTATTGAAGATTTCCCAGGACGTAGCTTTGAGCTTATTGGTATTGAGCAGCCACATAGTCGCAAACTCAGGGAAATTTTGCCTGATGGTAAGGCAAATATTACTACAAGGAATTTTCCTGAAACTGTAGCCGCTGTTCGTAGAAGAACTAAAATAAAAGAAGGAGGAGATATCTACATATTTGCAACAACCCTGCTTGATAGAAAACCTGTATTTCTACTTTGCAAGAAAGCTTAGACTAGTCCAAATAAGCCAGCCGGAGATGGCAATACTTCCGTAAATTTTAATCACCATATTCCGATTAATATGATCCATAAACCACAATACCCACCAAGGACGAACAAGTCCCATTGCCAAAAGGAAGGTGCTTAGGTAATTTAAGATTAGCAAGAATTGAAGTAGTGCTGAAATCATTTGGCCGTAAAACAAAAGTAGATTGACGAAATAGCCAATCTACTTTTATGTTCAATATTTGAAATAAGCTTATTTAAGCTTTCTTTTAGTTTCCTTCATAGTGAAGCCTTCAATAGAATCACCTTCTTCTAGGTTATTAAAGTTTTGAATACTCATACCGCATTCGTATCCTTTTTTCACTTCGTTCACGTCATCTTTGAATCGCTTCAAGGCACCCAAATCACCAGTATAAATTACAATACCATCTCTAATCAAGCGGATTTTATTCTTACGATTGATGAATCCTTCTTGAACCATACAACCTGCAACAGTACCTACTTTAGAGATTTTGAATACTTCTCTAATTTCAGCAGTACCAGTAATTACCTCTTCCACATCAGGAGAAAGCATACCTTCTATTGCATCTTTAATTACGTTGATTGCATCGTAGATGATAGAGAACATTCTGATCTCGATTTCCTCCTGCTCTGCCAATTTCCTAGCAGATGCCGATGGACGAACTTGGAAGGCCATAATGATTGCATCTGATGCAGAAGCAAGTAATACATCTGATTCAGAAATCTGACCAACACCTTTATGGATGATATTTACTTTGACTTCTTCATTAGAAAGTTTCAGCAATGAATCCGAAAGTGCTTCGATGGAACCATCCACGTCACCTTTTACAATCAAGTTAAGCTCTTTGAATGAACCAATCGCCAGACGACGTCCAATTTCATCCAATGTAATATGCTTCTTGGTACGCATACTTTGCTCACGTTGTATTTGCTCACGCTTGTTAGCAATTTCACGAGCCTCTCTTTCACTGCCCATAATGTTGAATTTGTCACCAGCTTGTGGAGCACCACCAAGGCCAAGTACCAATACTGGAGTAGCTGGTCCAGCTTTCTTCACTTTTTCACCCTTATGGTTGAACATCGCTTTGACTTTTCCATAATGTGAGCCTGCTATAATAACATCACCAACAGACATAGAACCATTTTGTACCATCACAGTAGATACGTACCCTTTTCCTTTGTCTAGAGAAGCTTCCACAACAGTACCCGAACCTAGTTTGTCAGGATTGGCTTTTAATTCAAGCAATTCTGCTTCAAGAAGCACTTTTTCTAAAAGATCATCAATGCCTTGTCCAGTTTTGGCTGAGATATGCTGGCACTGATATTTTCCACCCCAATCTTCCACCAATATGTTGATAGCCGAAAGTTGCTCCTTTATCTTTTCAGGATTTGCATTTGGTCTATCCACTTTGTTGATAGCAATTACAATAGGTACACCTGCAACTTGTGCGTGGTTGATTGCTTCTTTTGTTTGTGGCATTACGGCGTCATCGGCTGCTACCACGATAATTGCCACATCCGTAATTTTAGCACCACGAGCACGCATAGCAGTAAATGCTTCGTGACCTGGCGTATCAAGGAACGCTATTCGACGACCATCATCAGTAGTTACATCATAGGCGCCGATGTGTTGAGTAATACCTCCCGCTTCTCCAGCAGTTACTTTTGAAGAACGGATGTAATCCAAAAGTGACGTTTTACCATGATCAACGTGACCCATAATTGTCACAATAGGAGCTCTTGGCCCTAAATCTTCTGGTTCATCATCGTCTACATCAATTAATTCTTCATCTTCAGTAGAGATAAATTCAACTGAATAACCAAATTCATCAGCAAGGAAAGTTATGCTTTCTGCGTCGAGTCTTTGGTTGATCGAAATGAACATTCCAAGGCCTAATCCCTTGGCAATTATGTCATTTACATTTACATCCATTAATGATGCTAGGTCGTTTGCAGAAATAAATTCTGTAACTTTTAAAGTCTGTAAGTTATCCTGCTCTGATCTAGCTCTTTCCTCTTCAGCATCGGCAGCTGCAGATCGTTTATCTCTTCTATATTTGGATCTGGATGGAGATCCTCCTTTAGTATTACCACTTAAGCGAGCTAAAGTAGCCTTAATTTTCTCTTGGATTTCCTTATCAGAAGGCTCTTCCTTTTGTGGCCTTCTTGCTGTTTGTGGTGCTACTTTGCCTCTTCTTGGCCTAGTGTCGGACGAACCTTGACCTGCCGGTGAACTGGCAGTTCTTGGAGTAGCGGCAGCTCCATCCTTTTTAACATCTACTTCTTTGTTTACTACCTTGCGCTTTCTTCTTTTCTTTCCACGTCTCTCTGCGCCAGCAGCATCACTTGATGTTACTTTCTTCTTCTTATTTTTATCAGGGAGTTCAATTTTCCCTAATACGTTCAATCCCCTAAGTTTTTCAGCTTCAGCTCTAATAACTGGGCCTGATTCGCTTTCGGCATCTTTTACCTCAGGTTTCAATTCTAATTTTTGAGGAGCCTCCTTTTTAGCTTCTGGCTTAGGCTCTTCCTTTTTAGGTTTTACTTCTGCTTTAGGCTCTTCTTTCTTGGCTTCCACTTTCGTTTCAGCTGGTTTTTCTACCTTAGGCTCCTCTTTTTTAGCTTCAACAGGCTGCTTAGGAGTTTCTTTAACTTCCTCCTTTGGTTTTTCAACCACCTTTGCCACTGGTGCTTCAGCAGCAGGTTTTTCAACTGGTTTTGCTTCTGGTGCTACCTCTTTCTTAGCCTCAATTTTTGGCTCAGAAGGTTTCTCGGCCGGCTTTTCTACTTCAGCTGAAGGTGTTTTAGCTTTTGGCTTGTCAAGGTCTATTTTACCAATAACCGTTGTTCCTGGCAGTTTTGGAGATTCAATTCTAGTAGTTGATTTTTCTTCTTCTTTTGGAGCCTCTTCAGTTTTCTTTTCCGCAGAACTAGCAGCAGGGGTATTTGCTGGCTTAGTTTCAGGAACTTCTGTTGATTGTCCTACACTTTTAATAAAGATTTCTTTATCATCCTCTTTACTCTTTTCTCCTTCATCTCCTGCGGTATCTATCACAACATTTTCATTGTGCTTTTTACCTATTGTAAGATGCGAAGCTTCTTCCTTTTCCATTGCGGAATCGGCGTACTCTTTGGATAGCAGATTATACTGCTCCTGAGTTACCTTCGCATTAGGATTTGATTCAATCACAAAACCTTTTTTGGCAAGAAATTCAACACAGGTTTGCCATCCTACATTGAGGTCTCTTGCCGCTTTGTTTAATCGAATCGTTCTTTCTTCTGACATAAATGATTACCCCCTAAAATTCAAAAATTATTTCTTTGTTACTTATTCAAATTCTTCCCTAAGAACCTGAAGTACACTTTCAATTGTATCTTCCTCTAAGTCTGTAAGTCTTAGTAATTCCTCTTTTGTTCTGGCCAATACACTTTTCGCTGAGTCCAAACCAATCTTTTTCAGCTCATCAATTACCCAGCTTTCGATTTCATCAGAGAATTCGTCAAGATCCACATCCTCCTCTTCAAAGTCTGAAATCTCCCTGAATACATCTATCTCAAGACCAACTAGTCTGCTTGCTAACTTGATGTTCAATCCACCTTTACCAATCGCCAATGAAACTTGATCGGGCTTTAAGTAAACAGCGACTCTTCCATCTTCATTGTTTACTTTGATAGAGGAAACCTTAGCAGGACTCAAAGATCTTTGGATATAGAGATCCAAATTGTCAGTGTAGTTAATTACATCGATGTTTTCGTTTTGCAATTCACGTACGATAGCGTGAATTCGCGAACCTTTCATCCCCACACAAGCACCTACTGGATCTATTCTATCATCATAAGATTCTACAGCGACTTTTGCTCTTTCACCTGGTTCGCGAACTACCTTTTTGATGGTGATCAAGCCATCATAAACTTCAGGCACTTCATTTTCGAACAAACGCTCAAGGAATACAGGGGAAGTTCTAGAAAGAATGATTTTTGGATTTCCATTGACCATTTCTACCCTATGAACAATCGCCCTTACGCTTTCGCCTTTTCTGTATCTGTCTTTTCCAATTTGCTGATCCTTCGGAATGGAAAGTTCATTTCCATCCGAATCCATTAACAAGACCTCACGACCTAATATTTGATATACTTCGGCTACGATGATTTCGCCAACGATATCCTTATACTTTTGAAATAGAATATCTTTCTCAAGATCTTTAATTTTTTGAATCAATGTTTGGCGAGCAGTCATTACCGCTCTTCGACCAAAATGCTCAATACTTACTTCTTCAGCTACCTCTTCACCTACCTCAAAGTCAGGTTCAATTTTGCGTGCATCCGTAAGGCTAATCTTATCGTGATCCCAAATATCTTCTGAGTTGTCATCAACAATCTCACGTGATCTCCAAATTTCTAAATCGCCTTTATCGGCATTGATAATAATATCAAAATTATCATCAGTTTCATATTTTTTGCGAATCATGGTACGAAACACATCCTCTAGGATGCGAATCATTGTCGGCCGATCGACATTTTTTTGTCGGGCAAATTCTGCAAAGGATTCTATTAAATTGCCACTATCCATAGCTTTATTTAAATGATACTAAAACGGTACATTTTTTTATTTCCACAAAAGGGACGAATACTTCCTGTTTTACAGTTTTCTTCTTACCCTCTGGTTTTACTTCTTCTTCTATTCGGATGCCATCTTCGGCTACCTCCATTAGCAAACCCTTACGAGTTATATCATCAGGACTAATCAATTTCAACGTGCGACCTATGTTTTTCCTATACTGCCTCAAACCTTGTAAAGGTCTTTCAATACCTGGAGACGACACTTCAAGTTGATAGGAGCTCTCAATTAATTCTTCTTCCTCAATCCAACGACCTAAGCCTCTACTTACTCTTGCACAACTTTCGATGCTAATACCTTCATCACCATCGAGGAGTACTAGCAACTTGGTGCCTATGCGGTTGTTACTAAGGCTTACCTCCACTAAAAAATGAGATTCATCCTCAAGTAGTTCATTTACCTTATCTGCAATTTTTTGTTCCAGTTCCATATCCAGTTGGGAAAAATGAAAAAGGGGACTCAAGTCCCCTTCCACATCTTAAAATCACCACAAAGATAATGAGTTGAATTTGATAAAACAATTATCAAACATTAATAAGAGCAAGCAGGAGCATTATCTAGCATGCAGATAATAAGTATTATAGGTATTCGTCAAGGCTTAGCTCGTCTTAACTAGGTTTTAACAGATATTTTCCAAAATGCTAGCTACGCATTCCTTTCAATAATTCCTCAATTCGCTCATTGGCATTATTGAATGAATCAGCATCAATCTCAATTCCAATAAACTTGCGATGCAATTGCAGGCTTACCAAGCCTGTGGTTCCCCCGCCCATAAATGGATCCAAAATTATATCGCCAACCGAGCTCACTTTGCTGATGAGATTGCCCATGCCCGACTCCGATTGTCCCCAAAAATGAAACCGTTTGTCATTATCATTTACTGCGCTTTTTACCACATCGCCTACCCAGCGTTGGTTCTTCCCTTTTGTATACCAAAGCACAGGTTTCCAAAATGCATTCACCTTTCGTTGCCAAAGTTGTGGAGCTTGGCCACCTGGAGTCAAATAGCTAATAGTCCAATTATATTGCAAGCCATCCACTTTCATCAGATCAAAAATCTCTGGCAAATAGGATTGGCCCGCCATGGCAACGAGTGAGCCACCTGGCTTTAAAACTCTGGCGGCAAACAGAGCCAAATCTTTATACAAATGCAGAAACTCTTTAGGATATGGAGGATCCGTTACGATCAAATCGATTGAATTGTCCTCAATACTGGCTTCTCGAAAATCGCTATGAATTAAAATTGGGGTGTAAGATTTGAGTTGAGAGAAATGAGCTAGCATTTTTTCAAATGGCTCTTGTTGGTCTTTCAAATACCAATCTAAGTATTTGCCATTTTCAAGTTCAAAAAGGGCACTTTCCAAGTATTGAGGCTCAATGGAAGCACTGAGTTTTTTGGATAGTTTAGTCCTCAAATCCTCCCGCTGTATTTCAGCGTTCAACTTTTTGATATACTTCGGGAGCTTATCTGAACCATACTTATTTGCATACCTAGCCAATCGCTTGAGATATTTCTCACGTAAGTTTTCTGGCAGTAATTCTACTAGCAATTGATCCATGGTCAAAGATGTATCATTTTAAGCCAATCATGAAAGGGAATAATATTTTTAGGAGAAATTTCCATTGTAAAATCGCAAGCCTTCAATACGCCAATAATTTCAAATCCTTCGTGGAAATCAATTTGATCCCATTTTTGGAAACCTATTGCTTTGCATAAAATATGGAAATCCACTTCTGATCTTGGTTTTTGGCGATAGGAACCAAAACTGCCATCTTTCCGTGGACCAGCTACATCCACTCGTAAAATGCGGGAGGATATTTTCAGTTTGAAATCATGAGCGCAAGGTTGTGTCCATTGTTGGTAATTATCTGCATCTAAATACTGGAATGGATAAAACTTTCGAAACCATGCCGATACATGATGTTCAATCACCAAACCTCTAATTTGCCCTGCTCTTCTGGCCTCGGTATTTGCTACTTTGGTGAGCATATGTGGTGCGCGGTTTTTTTGCTCCTCAAGGGCATGTTCAAAGCATTTTTCCGAGTATTGGATTTTCATGGCTTTTGTAAAAAATCAGAATTTCCGTTGGGCTACTAGCTAATTTAATGAAATTTGTATTCTATTCCACTAAATTGATCAGGTCAAACTCATAATTCGCTATTTTTGTAAGATGCAAAGCCAACTAAGTGTATACAATACGCTCACTCGCCAAAAAGAAGAATTTCAGCCAATAAATCCTCCATTTGTAGGTATGTATGTATGTGGACCTACTGTGTACGGTGATGCTCATTTGGGCCATGCCCGCCCCGCAATTACTTTCGATTTGCTATTTCGCTACCTCGATCACCTAGGCTATAAAGTTCGCTATGTGCGCAATATAACCGACGTGGGCCATTTGGAACAAGACGCAGATTCTGGTGAAGATAAAATTGCCAAAAAGGCTAGACTGGAGCAATTGGAGCCTATGGAAGTGGCACAGCAGCATACTAATTCCTACCATAGAGATATGGCTTTGCTCAATACCCTCCCGCCAAGCATTGAGCCGCAGGCATCCGGTCATATTCCTGATCAAATAGAAATGGTGAAGCAGATTGTAGAAAAAGGATTGGCGTACGAGTCGGAAGGATCAATTTATTTCGATGTAATGAAATATGCTGAAAGCGAGCATTATGGCAAACTTTCGGGTAGAGTGATAGAGGACTTGATGGCAGGCACTAGAGAGCTAGATGGCCAAACAGATAAGCGTAGTCCATTGGATTTTGCTTTATGGAAAAAAGCATCACCTGAGCATATTATGAGATGGAAATCTCCATGGAGTGATGGCTTTCCTGGTTGGCATGTGGAGTGCTCGGCCATGAGTGCGAAGTATCTCGGTGAAACTTTCGATATCCATGGCGGAGGAATGGACTTGCTATTCCCTCATCACGAATGTGAAATTGCTCAATCTAAAGCAAGCCATGGACACGACCCAGCCAAGTATTGGATGCATAATAATATGATTACCATCAATGGCCAGAAAATGGGCAAGTCATTGGGTAATTTCATCAATTTGCAAGAGCTGTTTACAGGTTCACATAAGTTGCTCGATCGTGCGTATAGCCCGATGACGGCTCGTTTTTTCATCCTTCAAGCGCATTATCGTAGCACACTCGACTTCTCTAATGAAGCCTTACTTGCAGCAGCAAAAGGATATAAGAAGCTAATGAATGGCTTGCGAGTATTGAATGAATTGGAATTTGTGGCTGATCCAGAAGTTTCTGTGGATGAGAAGCAAGTAGAGCAAATAAATCAATTGGCAGATAATTGCTATCGCGCCTTAAATGATGATCTGAATACTGCAAAAGTGGTCGCACATCTGTTCAATATTTTGAAAAAGATCAATAGCATGCAAACGGGTCAGTTGAATCCTTCAGTTATAGGTCAGGAGGCATTTGATTTACTAGCTAAAACCTACCGAACTTTTGTTATTGACATATTAGGATTGCGGGAGGAAAAAATCACTGAAGTAGAAACGGTAATTCAATCGCTTCTGGGAGTATATGCTCAAGCCAAAACAGATAAAAACTACGACTTGGTGGATCAGATTCGAGCTAGTTTGAAAAATGTGGGGGTTACAGTAAAAGACATGAAGACGGGGATTTCATGGGCATACGAGGAATAGTTAATTCAAACAACTTTGGCACAAAACGAAAAAATAGAATCATCGAAAGCACCTGAACCTGTTGGGCTTTATCCACATGCTCGGCGGGTGGGAAATCTACTATTTTTGTCAGGAGTTGGGCCAAGGGAGCGTGGCACCAAAAAGATTCCTGGAGTTGAGCTCGATGAGGATGGCAACATCCTGAGCTATGATATAGAAGCTCAATGCCATTCAGTATTCAAGAATGTGAAAACTATTCTCGAGGATTCGGGTGCCACTTGGAATCACTTAGTTGATGTCACAGTATTCCTTACCAATATGAAGGCCGATTTCAAAACCTACAATCGAATCTATGCCGAATATTTTAAGGAGAATCAACCCTGCCGTACAACGGTAGAGGTAAGCTCTTTGCCTACCCCTATTGCTATCGAATTGAAATGCGTGGCCTTTTTAAGTGATTAATCTCTAACTGGCCTCACATTCCATGCTCTTGATTTGCTGAAAGAAGCGATTTGTAAACCATTATTAGGGATAAGGAATCCAAATTCGGCAGTATTTACTTCAGAATTTCTACTGTAGAATCCACCTTGTTGTATGCGGGTAACTGTGCCATTAGCAGAGCCAAAACCAGCTAAAAGCATATTGAAACCTGATCCACCGCCATTCAGAATTTGAGAGAATCCGTCTTGACCTTTATCTAAATTATTGATAAGATCTTGGATTTCTGCTACTGATGGGATTCTCCATCCATCTGGGGCAACGCCTTGTTGTTCGTCTCCATTGTATGGTTGATTATTGAAAGTAAGAGGTAAGTTCATTGCAGCAGCCCAAGTATAGAATCTTCCTTCAAATTGGAACATAGGATTAAATGCTACAAAAGATCCTGGAGCGTTGTAATCTAGGTTCCTTGCAAACCATGTGTATTTTCCAATTTTTACTGTTTCATAAATTTTACCATCTCTAGGATCAGTAAATGAGCCTTGGGTGAAGAATCTAATATTCACTAAATCGGATTTTGTTCCACAACCCAATTCTACGGTCCATTTCAATTGATAAGCAATTCCTGCTTGGCCAGTAAATTGTGAATTTGGATTGGTAGCATTGGCAATTTGCCCTCCTTCACCCGATATAATTTCCCAAAACCCAGTTCCCTGAGTAGGCGTTTCAGCATTTAGAGCAGTTGTTGTTCCTTGACCTACAATTCTATCAGGACCAGCATATGCTCTTTCAGGCACTTGACAAAATGAAATAGTAACTTCATCAGAAACACTTGAGCATTCATTGGAAAAAGTATATCTGAGGATATAGACTTCTCCTGGGACTCCTTTGAACATGGTGTTTGATTTTAATGGACGATTTATTTCCCCACCTTCTCCTTGTATTACTTCCCAAACTGCTTCTACTCCCTCCACATTTTCGGTACCATCTAGTCTTATTGATGTTTCAACCAACTCAAGCATGTCGTTCCCTGCAGATATTTCTGGCAACACTGGACAGTTTTGATCCTCTTGACAAGAGACAGTAAACAGAAAAAATATTAAAATGAGGCTGAATGATAATTTAGTCATCGGATTAAAAATTGTTTTCAAAGAAATTACCTCTATAAGAGTTTACATTTAATAAAGGCAAATTTCCATTAAATTTTTCATTAATAGATTTTAGGATAATATTGGCAAACCATGCATTTCCTCTTGGGTTAAAATGAATGCCGTCGGCTGAAAAGGCACCATTCTCGATAGTGTTGGGCCTTAATATCAAACCATTAATAAGTATTCCCTGTGGGGAAGTTCTAAGAGATCTATTTCTTCCTTCATGTAATTTTTTTGATTCGGAATAGATATTTGCCAAGGCTAAATTGCTTTTAGAATCAACCAATGACTTTATAATTTGGTTAAACTCATCTATCCTTTGCTTTATGCTATTGATTTGTACCATTGTAAGGCTTTGATTATTTGGTACGGGATTAAGAGGAAGACCAAAATCGCCAACTCCTAATAATCCATTCACTTCAAATACCACCAATTCATTGGGGGTCATATGTCTGATTGATGGTAAAGTAACAGTCGTATCTCGTCCTGCAATCCTAGCTCGGAAATTGACAATAGGAGCCAAATTTGGATCTACAATCACAATACCCCAATTGCCTCTGCGATCTTCTGCAAGGTCTAAAAAGGGCCTTTTCATTGCATCACCCAAATTTGGTTGGTTGTTATATTGGAGCACAATCTCATTGAATGTAGCACTGTAAGCTCTATTTCTAGCCAATTGGGAATTTTCAATGTAGGGAGTGATATCGTAGAAGGAAGAATGAAAATACGGGAAATCTGTAATATCGGGAATATTTGCAATTACTGCACTTTTTGAGCTATTAGTGCCACCCAGTCCCAAGTTATTGATAATGGAGTTAAGTTCATTTGAAAATGCACTTGTAGCCGTTGCATCATTTATTTGATAGTCATCGACTGTTCCAGTTGGGTTTAAAGTACCAGACCCTCCCGCAAGAGCATAGCCGAGAATGTCATCGATTCCAGGGTCAATCACAAAGAAGCTTGCATTTTGATCATTGGCATAATTTACTAGCGACTTTGAATTTAATTGTTGGCCAAATCTATTTGCTAATGGTAAATTGAAATTCCCCATTTGGTTGAAATGTGCCAATCTAAATCCCGGTACGCTTAGGTTTTGAATTTCAGAGAGAGAGCCACTAAATGAACTAATAGGCTCACCAGGAACACTTAATCTATCTGGAGTTCTGGAGTTTTTTTGGTTAAACCAAAGTTCATATCTTCCTCTATTCTCATTATTAGGTAAGATTAGGGTGTTAAAACCGTATCTAGAGTTTATCGACGGCAAGTTAAATGCTTTGTTTGAAACCACATAGAATTGGTTGCTGAGTAACTTGCCCGCAGAGTTTAACTGACCATCGTTGTATAGTGCGCCATCCATAAAGCCTGCTTGATTGGACGAGCCTAATACAATTAGATTTGAAAAATCAGCTTGAGTTGATGACGGTTCTTGGGTTGCTGTTGGTTCTGGAAACTCATATTCACAGCTTACCAAAGTAACTAAGAAAATTAGACTGAAAAGTATCTTAGAGCTCATTAATGTAATTTTTAATTTCTTTTTCATTTTTTACTTGAAGAAGAAAGGATCAAAAGTATATGTAAGGTGCCAAATAGAAGAGATTCCTGGTCCTCCATAAGCATTCACAAATTTCTCATTGAAAATATTCATTCCTCCTCCACGAATGCTGGAGTTGAGTTTTGGTAACCGATAGGTAAGCTGAACATCAAAAGTGCTATATTCTGAAACCATTCCATCTGCAAAAGCACTTTCCCAAAGGAATGCAGACCTAAACCTCCAAACGAAGTTGAATCCAAAATTTTCTGTTGCCTTTCTATGCCCGATACTTAAGTTTGTTTTCATAAGAGGGGTATTGAAAGATGGAATAATTGGGTCGTTTTCGTCTGTTTTCAATAATTGTGCATAGGTTGCATTTAAAGCGAAGTTGATGCCTTCAGGGGAAGTTACATCATAAGTTCCTTCAATACCTTGCGTAATTATTTGAGAATTACTATTTCCAAAAATAAAGACATTATCACTCTCTGGGCTATTGTTTGCTTGGAGGGCAGCTGCAAATAGATCTACACTTGGGCTCGTTCTTGGTTTTACCAATCTAATTACGCCAATAAAGTCATTGTAATAATTTCGATAAACTGTAACGTCCACGTATCTTCTTTTTTCAAATACATTCTTGTAACCAAATTCAATTGTAGTAACCCTTTCTGGTCGAATTCCATTAATTTGGTTAGGTTTTATTACGGATTGCTCCAGGAGATTAAGATGCCTCAAATATGCTTGACTTTGCCCTAAAGGCTCTGGATTGTTAATTGGATCTAAAGTGATATCTTTTATTACGGCCTCATTGAATCTATTAAGACCTTGTTCCGTAAAAGCATTATTCCCTAAATCATATTGACCTACCACTTGAGGCAAACCACCCACAAGTCTTGTATCTCCAAGATTTTGATTAAAGAACTGCTCTCTCACAGAAGGAAAACGAACTCCAGTTGTAAAGCTCATTCGAATATTATGAACCTTTTTTACTGTATGAACTACAGATAATCTCGGATTAAATTGACCCTTGAAATTTTCATTTTTATCATAGCGCAGCGAGGCAGTAAAGTATAAGTCTTTATCTAAAATGTCTTTTGTTGCTTGAACAAATGCGCCAAACTCATATACGCTCAGTTCATTATTTATTGTATCTGTAAATATCGTACCATCAGAAATTGGAGTGAAGTACCGGTAATTGCCACCCACAGTAAATTTAGCAAAATCAGAAATCTCATCTAAAATGTAAGAGCCGTCGATGTTGTATAATTTTGATCTATCAACAATTTTGGCACCATAGCCTGGCTCAGATGAATTTTGAATTGCCAACTTTAGTGAATCAAATGCAGCGGTCCCTGGATTGTATCTTGGCTGGAAATCCTGTCCAGGCCCAAAGCCTGAGTCGGCAATGCTTCTGGCTCTTGAATAATTTCCACCTCCGCCCGCTCTCATCCCTATTTGAAATTGCTGGAACCAATCTTCATCAGGTTTTGCGGCTCTTATCATATTGACAGCCAACAAGCCTGCATCATAGGAATTACCTGAATTTTGGCCAGTCATATAGCCTCTCAGATTAAATTTCTCTCCTTTAAGCTCGGCTTTTGTTTGATATATCGAAAAATCACGTAAGAAAATTCTGTTGTCACCAGTAAGCATGGTGGTGATCGTACCATAATTGCCTTGTAGTATAAGCTCTGTTTTTGGTGTAAATTTATAATGCAGAGAAGCTAAGGCTCTTGCATTTTCAATTCTATAATCTACCAAGTCTTCCTCTTTATAGCCAGTTCTATTAACTACTACTAATGAGTCATTACCACCAATTGGTAGCATATTAGTTATTTCATCTCCATAAATATTAAGCCCATCGATACCTGGATTGTCTGCGAAGGTTTCAAAAGGAAGTCCAACACCAATATTGGAATAGTTGTCTGCCCGGAAATCTGTAGCTTTTAAGAAACTACCCGTTAGCTTGAAGGCAAATTTATTATTGAAGGCCTTTGCATATCTTGCTGAGGCTTCTCTGACAGGGTTTCCTCCAAAATCTCCAGCTCCAGAACCACCTGATTCCATCCCATTTATCCCTGTTTTTGCAGTGAAGCTAAATCCTTGATAATCAAATGGATTTTTACTTTGAATGGATAAAACTCCATTGAAAGCTCCTGGCCCGTATAATGCTGATGTTGGGCCAGGTATCAATTCTACAGATTCAACATCTATATCTGGGATGCCTGCAACATTGCCCAATGAAAAATTTAACCCTGGCGCCTGCGTATCCATTCCGTCTGAAAATTGGACAAAGCGTGTGTTAGCAGTTGAATTGAAGCCTCTTGTATTAACGGTATTTAACACCATACTTTGAGTTACTACATCAACACCACGTATATTTCCAATAGCGTCAAAAACACTTATTGATGCAGTTTGCATCAATTCAATAATACCCAGTTTTTCCACTAATAATGGAGAGGTTAATCTTTCTTGTTCTACTTTACTGCCACTTACGATAAACTCATCTAAGACAAAATCGCTAGGCATTAACCGTATATCGAGGTTTTCTGTGGTTTGCTCAGTAATCTGGACTTCTTTGACTTCATAGCCAACCATTGTCACTTGAAGGGTAAAGGGCAGTGGATACCTTGTGAAAAATGAAAAACCTCCCTGTCGGTTTGTCGTAAAACCTACCACATTTCCTGAATTGATAGATTCTTTGATCGTAATGTTTGCCCCTTCTAAAGGTTTCAGGTTATAGTAGTCTGTAACCTTACCGAATACTCCCGAAGTTTCCTGCCCATAGGTGAAATTGCTAGAAAGGAGGAAGATAAGAAACACCGAAAACGATAGTGTTCCCTTCAATTTAAATTTTGAAAATCGCATTTAGTAATATTAGTTGAAGGACGACAAAAACATAGAGGGTTGGTGTTTTGCCTATCTTCTAAATCATGAATAATTTCTTCTAAAAACCTTCGCCAAGGTAATTTATTTTAGAATTTATATCACGACTTAGTTATGCTTTGGAGCAATTGTTATTTTAACGGTAAAATTTTCAACTGAAAGGTGAATTTTCTAAACAAGTATCATTAATTTTTTAAGTGATTTCTTAAGAAATGTGCTCAGGTAGTTTCAATTTGTAAACTTTTGGCAGTTTCTATAAGGCAAATTCATCCATTTACTCCAACTTCATATCCACCACTAATATTTTTGGGTCGAAAACATTGCTAACAAATAACCTCCCGCCATGATAGGCCGCAGTACTACTGCCCGACAAGTTTTTGCCGTCATCGGTCAGGATTTCTTTTACGTTAGAAAAGCCTTCTGATGGAACGTAATCCAAATGCAAAACTTGAGAAGGAGAATTCTTTTTGTAATCCTTCGCATGCCGCATAAATGCAAGCATATTTGGATGTGCAGCCACAAGTAGAGTACCGTCTCCGTTTATTTCTATATTATCTGCTCCTGTGTTCAAATCCAAACTATGGAGCAATTCCAATGTGCCATTTGTGTAGCTACGCTGGAATGCAGAGATTTTCTTTCCAGTAGTTTCTGATACAAATACAATATCTCCATCTTGACTAGTGTTGATGCCATTGGCATAATTGAGCTCGTCTGCCACTATTCGGTAAGATTTGCCATCAAAATAGCCAACCGAAGCTGTTCCTTGTTTTAGCAAATCTGCCAACAGTCTTTTAAATCCCTGCTCTGTGCCGTGATCATTGGTGAAATAAAATGCCCTAATCCCAACTGCCACTATATCATTTGGGCTTTTAAGCTCAGGTCCAGTTAAACTTTCTAAATGCCGTAATTGGCCATTTCTATAATCAAATATTTCGATAAAATGCCCAGTGCTTCTATGGTTGATGACGAATAGTCTTGTAATTCCAAGTGCTCCTTTGTAAAGTGAGATGCCATGTGGATTGAATTCAAAATCTAAAGCAGGACTGATCTTTTTTGGAGTGAGCGTTTCATCCTTTAGATTGATGGAGTAGATCCCACCTTTTACTTCCTTTCCGCGCATTCGGGCTCGGCGATCGTCTGATGAAATAAATAATAAACTACGATCGTAATCTATGGTTATATCTTCAGGGCCTTTTACGCCTTCTATTATTAGGCTGCTGCTATAGCTATTTGAGGGATTTCTAAATGCACCAAAATCATATAGGACCTTTACAGTCAATAAAATGAGGATACCGAATATTACTGCAATTAATAGCAGCAGTCTTTTTTTCATGATCTACAAAAATTTAGTCAATATAGCAGAAAGGTCTCTTTTTGTCATCATGCCTGATTGTTGCCATTTAATTTCACCACCTTTAAATAATATAAGTGTAGGCACACCACGTACCCGAAATTGCTGACTTACCGCAGGGTTTTTATCCACATCTATTTTGATCACTTTCAGCTTTTCGCCAAATTCCTTTGCGACATCACTGATTACTGGCGCCAATGCTTGGCAAGGCCCACACCAAGTTGCGTGAAAATCTACCAATACAGGCAAATCAGGATTCGCAATTAAGTCGTTGAATGATTTCTTTGGTTCCATATAAGTTGTTGTTATCAGTATCTATACCAAATTCTCTATTTTCTCTAAACGAACAAAGTAATTATTAAATTCTAATTGAAGTAAATTTCTCGAAATCTGATTTCCAACAAAGCAATTACAATTTATAGATTTATTGTAATTGGTCAAGGCGGGAGGAAAAGAAAAGGCTTGTCACTACAATTAGCGACAAGCCAAACTTTTAAGGCAACAAAAAGACTCTTTTAAAAATCTATTATTGTTTCAAATGCACATCTCTCTGTGGGAAAGGAATTTCAATATTAGCAGCATCTAAAGCTTCTTTTATATTTTCTAAACCTTCAAAAGTCAATGGCCAAAAGTCTTCGGCATTTACCCAAACACGCACACTAAGATTTAGTGAACTATCAGCCAGTTCTGATAAAACCACTTGCACGCCTTGTTCTGGCAATACTCTTGGATCCTTAGAAAGAGTATCAATAATTACCTTTCGAGCTTGCTTTATATTGGAACCATAGGAGATCCCAACAGGAAATGCAATTCTACGAATAGGGTGCGCTGTAAT
>CAZRBW010000004.1:0-20319 GCA_964598395.1 uncultured Roseivirgaceae bacterium | reverse complement strand
ATGGTCAAGAAAGAAGTCATAGGAATTCCAACTGTGCCCAATACTGTAATGAATAACATTATATAAAGTGCAAACCTTGTAAGGCTAGTCAAAAACGATTTTAGGGAGGGTTCGAAAGAGCCTTTATCAAGGCCTTTTCTTATAAGACTACCAATTTTTCCTATTAGCCATGTACCAACTATAAGGATTATAACTGCTCCAAATAGTCTCGGGCCAAAGTCTACAATAAACTCTAATATTAAATCATTAATTTTTTGAGGGTCAAATGATCCAAAATCCATAATCGATAATTTATTTTATAATTTGATACAAATATTTTTCTCTTCAGTAAAAAATTTGAAGGCCTCCATTCCACCTTCACGTCCTACTCCTGATTGTTTCATCCCACCGAATGGTGTTCGCAGATCTCTTAATAGCCAAGTGTTTACCCACACTATGCCGCTATCGAGTTTGTGAGCAATGTTGTGTGCTCTTTTTAGATTTTGAGTCCAAATGGTGGCGGACAAGCCATATGAACTCTTGTTTGCATAACTCAAAACTTCCTCATCTGTTTCAAAAGATTGAAGCGTAACCACAGGACCAAAGATTTCCTCTTGGTTGGTACGGCAATCGATTCCGAGGCCTTCTACAATCGTAGGAGCTACAAAATAACCACCTTTTAGTTTGCCATCCAAAATCACTCTGTCGCCACCACATAGTATCCTCCCGCCTTCTTCACGTGCCAATTGGATGTATGAGAGCACTTTTTGCATATGCGATTCCGATACCAAAGCACCCACTCTGGTTTTATCATCCATCGGATCACCTACCTTCATTCTGGCCACTTTTTCTACCAACGCATCCCTAAATTTCTCATATATGCTAGAATGTATATACACTCGGGAGCCACATAAACAAATCTGTCCTTGGTTGCTAAACCCAGCTTTCAAAGTGCCCATTACGGCTTCATCAAAATCTGCATCTGCAAAGATGATATTAGGATTTTTTCCGCCTAGCTCGAGAGATAGTTTCTTAAATTCTGGAGCAGCAATAGCCGCTATCCGTTTGCCCGTTTGGGTGCCACCTGTAAATGAAATTGCTTTGACATCGGGATGAGAAATCATAGGCTCACCAGCTTTTGGTCCTAAACCGTGTATGATATTCAAAACGCCAGCTGGCAAACCTGCTTCTATGCATATTTTGCTCAGCATGTAGGCCGTCATGGGTGTAAGTTCAGAAGGTTTTGCCACCACAGTATTACCAGAAGCCAATGCAGGAGCTATTTTCCAAGTGAATAAATATAGCGGGAGGTTCCAAGGGCTAATGCAAGCAACCACACCAAGCGGCACTCTTTGTGTGTAATTGATGGCTGATTGGTCGGTGAAGTGAGCCTCGCTGTTGAAATGCAAAATGCCAGTAGCGTAATATTCGAAATTACTTACCGCTCTGGGAATATCTACCGACTTGGCTAGCCATAATGCTTTGCCATTATCGATACTTTCGGCCGTCGCAAGTTCATCTAAGTTCTGCTCAATAAGTGAAGCAATTCGCATTAAAATATCCACCCGCTTTTGTACGGGCATGGTCGACCATAATGGAAATGCATTCTTGGCAGCATCCACCGCTTCAGCAACATCCTGCTCATCGCTATCGGGAATTAGGCTATAAACTTCGCCCGTAGCAGGCTGAATATTATTTAGATATTGGCCATTTTTTGGAGCTTTGAGTTCTCCGGTGATATAGTTTTCGATTTTTTGCATTGCTTGCCTTGGTTCTCGATAGCGAATGATGGGTTTTACACCCATATTTTATCAATAAAAGAAAAAACGTTCTTATAAGCCAATTTTTCTAATTGCTCATGGGTAATTCCTCTCTTCGAAAGCTGGGCAAGAATGCCCTGATATTTGGAAGCATCCTCATGTGCTTGATGGTAAAATGGTACCCGAGTAGGGTCAGGATGATCGCCAGTATAAAAGAAATCAGCTCCAAAAGTCAATTGATTTTCACCACCCAATTTTAGCCCATATTCGATATGATCGAGGAGTGCATCGGGATAATCATTATCTACAAACGCGCGTACGAAGTTGATCCCAATAATGCCACCCATTGCATAAATTTCTTTGGCAGTTTCATCCCTCAAGTTTCTAGGATGATCCCATATTTCTCGAAAATTGGAATGGCTAGCAATTGGTATAATCTTAAGATTATGCTGATGGATATAATTCAAAATATCATTGGCAAGTGCATCACTTGTATGAGACAAATCGATGCAGATGTTTTTGCCATTAATGTAATCAAGCAGTTTTTTGCCATCATCCTTAAGTCCGGCCTTGGCATAATTGCCACCACCAAATCTATTTTCACCATGGTGGGTCATGCTGATATAGAGAATACGCTTGGTGGCGAGCAGAATTTTTTCCAGATTTTGAAATGCCTGCTCGATGGTCATTTCTTCAGTGGCAATTCCAGCCGCATTCTCTATAGCAGCGATTATCGCCGTACGGTACAATGATAATTCGCTTTTAATCTGCGAAATATTTTTTGGCAAATAGAAAAAATCAGGGTGCTGCGTTGCCAAATCTCTAAAAATCTCAGCTTGTTTCAAGCCCATTTTTGCAGAATTGGCATATACATCGTTGTAAATAGCCATTACCTGAAAACGTACTTTGCCACGACGCAAATTGGGAATACTACAGCCCAGCTCTGGCAAAAATGGGTCAGGGTCGGGGCGATGAGCAAGATAGCTAAGTAAATCGCAATGAAGATCGAATATAGGAAAGTGTTGTTTGTCCATATTACATTGAGCCTGTGCGCCCTCCATCTACTGGAATATTCACTCCATTGACATAACTGGCGGCTGGTGAAGCTAAAAACGCAGCCACATTTGCGACCTCTTCTGCACTGCCAAAGCGGCCAGCGGGAATACTGCTTTTCATGTTTTCTTCCACAGCTTCGATACTTGCAGAGAGCTTTTTCGACTTGCCCTCAATTAATGAATCCAAGCGGGAGGTTTTGGTAAAGCCAGGTAGCACATTGTTTACCGTAATTCCAAATCCACCTAATTCATTGGCCATCGTTTTGGACCAGCTTGCTACTGCGCCGCGTATGGTATTGGATACGCCTAAGCCTTGTATTGGTATTTTCACCGAAGTAGAAATCACATTAATTATCCGACCAAAGCCAGCCTTTTTCATTCCTGCTACTACGGCTTGGGTCAATATCTGATTACAAATTACATGGGCATCAAAGGCTTGTTTAAATTCGTCCTCAGAGGCATCAATTGCTTGGCCTGCTTTTGGCCCGCCAGTATTGTTGATGAGGATATGGATTTCTTTTCCCGAATTTAGATAATCATTTACAACCTTTTTCACCTGTTCAGGATGAAAAAAATCAGCCACCAAATAGTCATGTCTTTGGCCATTTCGGCTGTCTAGCTCTTGTAAAACAGATCTCAAGGATGCTTCATTCCGGGCAATTAGGGTAATATCAGCACCCAATTTTGCCAATGCAATGGCTATTGCCTTGCCAATGCCCTGGCTCGATCCGCCCACTAATGCTCGTTTTCCTTTTAAATCTAAATTCATCGGATTCTTATTTTTTGCTTCACATGATTAATGAGCTTCCAGCCAATTATCGCCAATACCTGCTTCCACCAATATAGGTATATCTAGCTTGATGGCTTCCGACATCAGTTTTGGAATATGCTTTTTCAATATCTCGACTTCATCTTTATGTGCATCAAAAATCAATTCATCATGCACTTGCAATATCATTTTGCTTTTTAGCTTTTCATCCTTCATCCATTGGTGGATGTTTATCATCGCAATTTTTATCAAATCGGCTGCACTACCTTGCAATGGCGCATTAATAGCATTTCGCTCGGCAAACCCGCGCATGGTCATATTGCGGGAGTTTATGTCTCGCAAGTATCTGCGGCGGCCGAGAATGGTTTCCACATATTCTACCTCCCGCGCTTTTTCTATTACATTGTCCATATATCGTTTCACACCTGGAAACTCACGAAAATATGCTTCTATAATTTCAGCAGCTTCTTTTCTAGGAATGGCCAATCGCTGAGATAGTCCGAATGCAGAAATACCATAAATGATTCCAAAGTTGGCTGTTTTAGCCTTCCTTCTCATCGAACCATCCACTTCTTCCAATGGCACTTTAAAGATTTTGGCTGCGGTGGCAGCGTGTATATCTTTCCCTTCTTTGAAAGCTTGCACCATGGTTTCGTCCTTCGAAAATGCAGCCATTAGGCGCAATTCTATTTGCGAGTAATCCGCAGCCATAAGCACATGATTTTCATCTCTGGCAACGAAGGCTTTGCGAATAAGACGACCACGATCTGTACGAATTGGGATGTTTTGCAAATTGGGATTGGTAGAACTCAAACGACCTGTTGCAGCTACTGCTTGATTGAAAGAAGTATGCACTCGGCCATCGCTTGGACTGATCAATTTTGGCAAAGCATCCACATAGGTCGATTTCAACTTTTGCAGTTCACGGATGTCTAGAATCTTGGAAGGAAGCGGGTGGATGATGGCCAGCCTGCTCAAAATCTCCTCTCCTGTGGCATATTGACCTGTTTTGGTCTTTTTTGGCTTCTCTTCGATTTTGAGTTTATCAAACAGAATTTCGCCAAGCTGCTTTGGACTCGAAATATTAAATTCCTCTCCAGCAAGTTCGTAAATCTCCTTTTCTAGCGCTTCGATTTCACCTTCCAGCTCTTTTGAGAATTCGGCTAAGTTGTCTTTATCCACTCGAATGCCTTCAAATTCCATGGCAGCCAGCACTTCTACCAAAGGAAATTCTACCTCATTGAGCAGTTTTTCTTGATTGTCTTTTTTGACTAATGGGGCAAGTACTTTATGCAATTGCAGAGTAATGTCTGCATCTTCGGCAGCATATTCAGTGATTTCTTTAAGCGGAACATCACGCATATTGCCTTGGTTTTTGCCTTTCTTGCCAATGAGCTCGGTGATGGAAACTGGTGTATAATTCAAATAGGTTTCTGCCAAATAGTCCATGCCGTGACGAGTTTCTGGGTCGATCAGGTAATGGGCCAGCATGGTGTCGTAAATCGGGCCGCTTACTTTGATATCGTACTTGCGGAGTACCAGCATATCGTATTTCAGGTTTTGGCCGATTTTTAGAATTGTCGGATTTTCGAGGACTTCTTTAAATTGACTAAGCAGCTTTTGGGCATCCTCCCGCTTTTCTGGCACGGGCACATAATAGGCCTCATGGACAATGTAAGAAAATGAAAGCCCTACCAATTGTGCTTCAATCGCATCCAAATCAGTGGTTTCTGTATCAAAGCAAAATGCTTTTTGGATGGATAAATAATGAATTAGGCTTTTGATCAGCTCAGGCGTATTTATAAGAATATAATCGTGCGGAATATTGGCAATACTGCCTTTACCAGACGGGATAATTGCTTCTGGCTCTTCTTCTTTTACTGCTGTAGCAAACATATCTAGCTGCTCACCCGACAGCTCTACCGTTGGGCTGGTAGTTTCGGTTCCAAACATCCTTTTGGATAGCGTGCGGAATTCCAGCTCGTCGAATATAGCCTTTACTTCCTCCACAATTGGCCCATTAAAGACTAATGACGCCTCATCGAAATCAACAGGAGAATCGATATCGATTGTGGCAAGTTTTTTTGATAATAGTGCCAATTCGCCATTTTCGATCACCTTTTCCTTCATTTTACCTTTCAGCTCATGGGCATGTTCTAGAAGGTTTTCAATAGTACCATATTCCTTAAGGAACTTAACCGCAGTTTTTTCGCCTACACCTGGAATACCTGGAATATTATCCACCGCATCGCCCATAAGTCCAAGCATATCCACCACCTGATCGATACGCTCGATGTCCCATTTTTTGAGGACTTCTGGAATGCCCATAATATCCACGCCATTACCCATAAAAGCAGGTTTGTAAAGGAATACTTTTTCTTCGACTAGCTGACCAAAATCTTTGTCGGGAGTCATCATATATACAGTGAAGCTTTCTCTGGCAGCTTTTTTGGCGATGGTCCCAATTATGTCATCCGCTTCCCAGCCGTCTTTTTCGAGACAAGGAATATCGAAGGCTTTCACAAGTTTTTTCACCCAAGGAATGGCCGTTTGGATATCCTCAGGCTGCTCGAGTCTATTGGCTTTGTAAGGTTCAAATTCTTTGTGTCGAAAAGTAGGAGCGGAGGTGTCAAAAGCCACAGCAATATGACTTGGCTTTTCCTTGCTCAATATTTCTACGAGCGTATTAGTAAAACCTAATACCGCTCCTGTACTCATGCCTTTCGAATTGATTCTTGGGTTTTTGCTGAATGCAAAGTGGGCTCTATAAATTAACGCCATGGCATCCAGCAGAAAGAGTTTTTTATCTGATTTACTCATGCTTTAAAGATAATGTAGATTGGGCAATAAAGCCGATGAATTTAGAGAATTGGCATTTCTTTCTCTTTTTGGAGGAAGCAAATTACAATTTAGCTCAGCTCAACAAAGGTTTCTAAGAAGGTGATTTTGCTATCGGTAGCTATTTGGCAGTATGCTAAACTTGCTGGAATAAGCCATACTTCACCAGCTTTGGTGGCTGTTTTTCCTCCCGCGTATTCCAGATTCCCATCACCAGCTACTACAGTTATGATTCTAAAATCTCCATTAGGTCGGATCACTGTTTTCTGATTATTGGTGTAATGATGATAATTGGTAGTGAAGTATTCACAACGCACAATTTCTTGTTCGCCTGTAGTTTCCTTATCAATTGGCGACTTGTATTGATTGTGATATTGGTAATCAATTGCATCAACTGCTTGCTCAGCATGGAGTTCGCGCTTATTGCCATCAGCATCTACTCTATCGAAGTCATAAATTCTATATGTAATATCTGATGTTTGCTGAATTTCAGCGATTAACAATCCAGCACCAATTGTATGAACTCGGCCAGCTGGGATAAAAAATACATCACCAGCATATACTTTCTCGCGGTTTAGGGTAGTTTCTAGCGTTTGGTTTTTGAAGTGTTGCAAATAGCTTTCTTTGCTCATTTCGCGGTTAAATCCGCTTATTAATGTAGCGCCAGGATCAGCTTGCAATACATACCACATTTCTGTTTTCCCAAATCCATTGTGGCGAGTTTTTGCCAGCTCATCATTAGGATGCACTTGTATGCTTAGGTCTTTATTTGCATCTAGGAATTTAACTAGCAGTGGGAAATTTGCACCAAATTTCTTGAAAGCTTTTTGGCCCAGAATTTCTTCGCCGCTCGATAGAAGTAGATCTGAGAGCAAGCTTCCTTGCAATGGACCATTGGCCACTTTCGAAATATTCCCTTCTACACCAGATAGCTCCCAGCTTTCGCCGCAGTTTGGTAATGGTGAGAAATCTTTGCCCAAATGGCGGCGAAGTTTATCTCCTCCCCACAGCTTTTCTTTATAAATCGGTTCAAATTTAAGCGGATAGTTTGGTGTCATTTATCGAAAATTCTTGAATGCATTGATTAAACCATTTGTGGAGCTGTCATGGCTTTTTATCTGGGTATCGCTTTTAAGTTCGGGTAATATTTTGCCAGCGAGTTGCTTGCCCAATTCTACTCCGAATTGGTCGTAACTGAATACGTTCCAGATTAGGCCTTGCACGAATATTTTATGCTCGTACATGGCAATAAGGCTGCCTAGTGTATATGGAGTGAGTTTTTTGCACAGAATACTATTGCTTGGCTTGTTGCCATCGAAGCATTTGAAAGGAGCAATTTTGGCAATTTCACTCTCATCGGCACCTTTGGCTTTGAGTTCTGCCTCTACTTCCTCACGCGATTTTCCATTCATTAGGGCTTCAGTTTGTGCAAAGAAATTTGCCATCAATATGTCATGCTGATCGCCCAATTTGTGATGGATATTTGCGGTAGCTATAAAGTCGCAAGGGATCAGTTTGGTGCCTTGGTGGATTAACTGATAAAAAGCGTGTTGCCCATTAGTACCTGGCTCACCCCAGATGATTGGGCCACTTTGGTAGTCGAGTTTAGCGCCTTTTCTATCCACCGATTTTCCATTACTTTCCATATCGGCTTGTTGCAAATAGGCTGGAAATCTATGCAAATATTGGTTGTAAGGCAGTATAGCTTGTGATTCCGCTTCGAAGAAATTGTTGTACCATATACCCAATACTGCAAGGATCACAGGAATATTAGATGCTGGTTGTTCATCTCTAAAATGCAAATCCATAGCTCGTGCGCCTTCTAGCAATTCGTAGAAAACGTCGAAACCCAACGTGCATGCGATGGATAAGCCGATTGCAGACCAGAGAGAATAGCGGCCACCTACCCAATCCCAAAAGGTGAAAATATTATCAGGATCAATACCGAATGCAATCCCAGCTTCCTCGTTGGTAGAAATAGCCACAAAATGTTTGGCGATATCTTCTTCCCTCCCGCCGTTTTCGAGAAACCATTTTCTAGCAGCATGCGCATTTGCCATGGTTTCTTGGGTAGTGAAAGTTTTTGAGGAAATCATAAAAAGTGTGCTATCGGCATCTACTTTTTTGAGAATTTCTGTAATCTGGCTTCCATCTACATTCGATACAAAGTGGCTATCAATATGCTTTACTTTGTATGGCCTCAATGCTTCGGTTACCATCACAGGGCCTAAATCCGAACCACCAATACCGATATTTACAATGCTTTGTATGGGTTTTCCGTTAAATCCCTTCCAAATGCCCTTGATTATCTTCTCAGAAAACTCTTTCATCTGATCAAGCACAGCGATTATATCGGGCATCACATTTTGCTTGTTTACCATCATCGGTTCGCCATCCAAATTGCGTAAGGCCACATGTAGCACAGCGCGATTTTCTGTTTCGTTGATGTGCTTTCCCGAAAACATAGCTTTTATCCCTTTTTCTAATCCAGCTTGCTGAGCCAGCTGAAAAAGTAATTGCATGGTGTCTTCGGTAATTCTGTTTTTGGAATAGTCGAGCAGGATATCCTCAAACTGAATAGAGAACTTTTGGAATCTTAAAGGGTCATGAGCAAATAAATTCTTCATTTGAAGGTCTTTGATTTCCTTATGATGCCTTTTGAGTTTTTTCCAAGTGGCAGTTCTAGTCGAATTCTTTTTTGGTAGCATATAGGACAGCAAATTACTAAAATGGAACCTTTGTATGGTAAATAATTGTAAAATTCCTCATTTGATTTTTTGAAATTACAACACAATGTAAATTTTGGATAGAGAGTTGATTGAGTAATGGTAAGTGAATAGCATTTCATTAAATATTTTTTATGCACATTAGTATCAAGTATATTAGAATTATAATATGAGCAACTCGAACTCTATGAATACAATGAATTTCCCGCCCTATGTAAAGGCTGTTTTTATTGGCTTACTAATGATAATGTTGGTTGTGATCATGATTTTTGGCCGGAGTTTATTGGTGCCAATACTTTTTGCAGCTTATACATCCATGCTTTTGGTGCCATTAAACAATAAGCTTGAGAAGTGGAAATTCCCTCGGAGTTTGGCCACATTGACATCATTAAGCGTGGCAATTCTTTCAATTTTAGGAATTTTTACATTTTTCTTTATTCAGCTTTCTAGCTTCGTGGAAGATTTGTCGAATATTCAAGAGCGGATCAATGATTTAATCATTAGCCTAAATTCCACTATTGAAAACCTTACAGGCGTACCTTCAGATATTTCAGTGGTTTTGCAAAAAGAAGAGATCCTTGGTTTTCTCAAAAAGAATAGTGCAAACATTACCACAGCTGTAATGTCAACTGTTGGCAGCTTGGGAGGAGTCATTTTGATTCCTGTTTTTATGTTTTTGTTTTTATATTATAGAAATCACTTTAGGCTTTTTCTGATCAAAGTTTTTCATAATCATGATCCGAAAAAAGTGAATGCTACCTTAGCATCGGTTCGTATAATTATTCAGCAGTATTTGGTTGGCATAGGTAAAGTGATGCTGATTTTAGCTGTATTGAGTACCGCAGCTCTATTAGGTTTAGGAATTCAGCATGCAGTGTTTTTTGGGGTATTTGCCGCTTTGATGAATATGATTCCTTTAGTCGGACCATTAATGGCAGCCATCCTGCCATTTACCTTTGCACTAGTTACGAAGGATAGTTTATGGTATCCATTCGGTGTGGTAATAGCCTTTACACTTATTCAATCTATCGAGGGCAATTTTCTTACACCCAAAATTGTGGGCTCCAATGTAAGCCTCAATCCATTTATCACCTTTTTTGCCTTGTTGGTTGGAGCAGCTATTTGGGGCGTTATCGGGATGATTTTGATCATACCAACAATAGCGATTATGAAAAAACTGTTTGAGCTTTCACCTGCTACAGAACCATACGCATACCTGATGGGAGCTGAAGAAGAGAAAAAGACAAGATGGATAAGGATAGGAAAGAAGTAGGCCGAGCTGGAGAACAATTGGCATTAGCGTATTTGCAAAAGAAAGGTTATGAGTTAGTTGCTCAAAACTATAGACATCGCCGTGGAGAAATTGACCTAATAGTAAAGCGGGAGGATATGCTCGTATTTGTAGAAGTGAAACTCCGAAGTGGTTCGCACTTCGGCTTTCCCGAGCAAATGGTGAGCGAAAACCAATGGAATTTGCTGATGGAAACTGCCAAAGCATTTCAAGAAGAGCATGAATACATTGGCCCCATACGCTTCGATATAGTGGCTATATTAGGCGAGCAAATAAGGCATTTTGAGGATGCTATTTTCTAACAGCTTACATGTAAAAGAGCAATAAACCTAAGGAATAACCCATCTACCTCCCGCCACATTTGCGCTAGCTTGCATCTATTTTTTTGCTATTATGCCAATATAGATGCAATTTTAAATCTTTTACAATCCATTTAAATCATGAGATATACGGCACTAGATAAATCACTTTATCGAACAAATAGAAATAATTTCAAAAAGCAATTGCCATCCAATGCTATTGCTGTTTTCAATAGCAATGACATAATGCCAACGAATGCGGATGGCACTATGTCTTTTCGCCAAAACAATGATTTGCTCTACCTCACAGGTATCGATCAAGAAGAAAGTATCTTGGTTATTTTTCCAGATCATCCAGACGAAAAGCAGCGTGAAATCTTATTTCTAAGAGAAACCAATGATCATATTGCCATCTGGGAAGGTCATAAGTACACAAAAGAGGAGGCAATGGAAGCGTCTGGAGTACAAAGTATTTATTGGACACATCAGTTCGAGAGTATTTTCAACACGTTGATGCCATTTGCCAAAAAGGTGTTTTTGAATACAAATGAACATTTGCGTGCTGTAGTAGAAGTGGAAACCCGTGATGCTCGATTTGTAAAATGGTGTATGGCGAAATATCCATTGCATACATTTGAGCGATCTGCGCCAATAATGCAAAACTTGCGAGCCATAAAATCGCAGCCAGAGATTGATGCTTTGAAAGAGGCTTGTCGTATCACAGAGCTAGGTTTCAGACGTGTGCTCAATTTTGTGAAGCCAGGTGTACAGGAATATGAAATTGAGGCAGAATATGCTCATGAGTTTTTGAGAAACAGATCAAAGGGCTTTGCTTATCAGCCGATAATTGCCTCGGGGGCAAATGCCTGTGTACTTCACTATATTGATAATAGCTTGCCATGTAATGATGGAGATTTGTTGCTGATGGATGTGGGAGCAGAATATGCCAATTACAATGGGGACATGACTAGAACGATCCCAGTGAATGGCAGATTTACCCAAAGACAGCGGGAGGTTTACAATGCCGTATTGAGTGTAAAAAATTATGCAAAGAGCATTTTGAGACCAGGTACAACTATTCCTCAATATCATAAAGAGGTGGGTGATTTTATGCAAGGCAAACTTATAGAGCTGGGCTTGTTAGATAAAACCGATGTAAAAAATCAACATCCTGATCAGCCGCTTTATAAGAAGTATTTCATGCATGGCACTTCTCACCACATTGGATTGGATGTCCACGATGTTGGTAATATCTATCGTAAAATTGAGCCAGGAATGGTGTTCACGATAGAGCCAGGAATCTATATTAGAGAAGAAAATATTGGAATCAGGCTTGAGAATGATATTGTAATTCAAGAAAATGGCTATCTTGATTTGATGAAGAATATTCCGATTGAAGCAGAAGAGATTGAAGATTTGATGAATAGCAAATAAGTGAACCTAAGAACTATAATTTTATGAGTGCAGCAACTGCAGGAGCCGCCGCCGCCGCGGCTGCGATAAGCCAAGCAATAAAGGCAAGTGGAAGTTTGATAAAAGTACATCCCGAAGAGTTTTCGAGGATGATAGGCAAAATGGACGATGGCATCGTAGTGGAAACTACCGTGGTATTTTTCTCTACAAGCTATAAGTATCTTACTAGCTACAAGGGCTTAGTGTTTTTTACGAAATCTAAAAATCAATTGAGCATCCCAAGCCGACTGGAAAAGATAGCAGCCACTTCCATGTGGATGCCCTCATAATTTGAACTTGGTAGCTACATATAAAGAAAAATCGCCACGCGGAATTAGTTTCTGCGTGGCGATTTTATATTGAGGGAGTCTAATTTAGTTAGTCACCGCTCTTGGTTTTCTAGGTATTTTTTCGTCTCTCATTGCAGTGTGATATACCATAGATGCTACAATTACAGCCATTTGCTTCAAGTCAGCTTCTTGCAATCTTTCATACACATCCATATTGGTGTGGTGAGTTCTAGTGCCATAGTCAATCGGATCTTGAATAAACTGGAATCCAGGTAAGCCTACACCATCAAAAGCTTGGTGGTCTGTACCTCCTGTATTTCGGATAGTAATAGTTTCCGCACCCATATCGTGGAATGGCTTAAACCACTCTTCGAAGATTGGTTTGGCTGCGTCGTTTCCTTGGGTATAAATTCCACGAATTTTTCCTGTACCATTATCTATATTGTAATAAGCAGAGAATTTCTCATGTGCAGCATTTGGCACATTTTGTCCATCTTGAGTAAAGGTTTTCCTCACGTAATTTCTTGAGCCATAAAGACCTTGTTCTTCAGAACCCCATAAAGCCACGCGGATAGTTCTTCTCGGTTGCACACCTAGCGTTTTCAAAATACGCATTGCCTCCATCATTACAGATGAACCCGCTGCATTATCTGTAGCACCTGTGCCAGCAAACCAGCTATCCAAGTGAGCGCCAAGCATTACTATCTCTTCTTTCAATTTCGGATCTGTACCTTGGATTTCAGCCAATACATTATACCCATTCAAATCCTCATCAAGAAATTTCGTTTTGGAATCCATTTCTACTTTCACGGGAACACCTTTTTCTAATAAGCGCACCATTCTGTTGTAATGCTCTACAGCGATTTCCATTTCTGGCAATACTTCTGGAGCATCTACAGCGTATGAGGCACCATTTGTTGTGAAAAACGTACCATGACCTCCACCTCTATGAGTATTAATAATTGCTAGTGCACCCTCATCAATAAAAAACTGTTGCGCTTTGCGTCTTAATTCTTGTGCTTGGCGGAATTCTGCAATTCTTTCTGCACTGAATTGCTCTCCACCTCCCCCAATGCCAATTGGCATTTCTTTCATAGCTTCTAAGGCTTCATCTGTATATCGTTGGGCATCAGCTTGGAAAGTGGTGCGTGCCTGAATGGTAACTGGAGTTAGGACAAACTTACCTTTTATTTTTCCTTTATAAGCTTCAAAATCACGATCGTTCGTAATATTCACATAAATTGCCTCAGCTTCTACAAGGCCATTGGTGCCATTGGTCCAAGCTTTAGGAATACCGATTAATGCTTGATAGTAAGGCTCCTTCATCGCGATATAAGATTTTTCAACTTCCCATCCGCGACCAAATTCACCCCATGGGTCAACTTTTACGTTAGTCAATCCCCATTCTCTAAAAGTACTACTAGTCCAATCGTAGGCATTTTTCAGTCCAGTAGAACCAGATAAGCGAGGCCCAATCCTATCGGTAAGGTTCCAAGCAATATCCATGATTTTAGAATTTTCTAAGCCTTCTTTCTTAATTCGATGGATCATTTCATAATCCACCGGCTCGGTGATTTCGTGCAATGCAGCAGGGAATATAAAAAGACCCAATAGCAGCAATGTAAACAGATTAATTTTCTTCATTTCTTCAGTGGTTTAATGTAAAAATTTGTGGTTTTCAGTGAAGGAAGCTAGTAATTTCAACTTGTATTTAAAAGGAAGTTTAAAGGATTTAAGCTTTTATGCCACTTTTGGGATTAAATATTAAGTCCAAAAACAAAATTTTATAGCTAAAAAAATCGATAATCTTTTTCTACTTTGGTAAGTTGTTGAATAGATAAGGATAATCAGAATATTGTTATGAAGCAGCTTTTATGGCTATGTTTAATATTAATGGTTTCTTGCGCTGATAAAGAAAAGCTGAACCCTCAAATTGATATCTTACAATACGTTAATCCATTTATTGGTACAGGCGATCAAGGGCACACTTTTCCTGGTGCCACCGTCCCGTTTGGAATGATACAACTTAGCCCGGATACTGGAATAGGCGGGTGGGAAAGATGCTCTGGCTATCACTTTTCTGATAGTACAATTTTTGGCTTTTCTCACAAGCATCTAAGCGGGACAGGCATTGGCGACTTATATGATATTTTGCTAATGCCAACTATCGGAATGCCACAATTCCAGCGTGGTGATGCCAGTAATACTTCTTCTGGCTATGTTTCCTCTTTTTCGCATGATAATGAATTTGCTTCGCCTGGTTATTACCAAGTACTGCTCGAAGATTACAACATCAATGTAGAACTTACCGCAAGCGAAAGAGTAGGCTTTCATAAATATCACTTTCCAGATAGTGCTTCCAAGCGAAATGTGATCTTAGACCTTGTGCATGGCATGAATTGGGATTCGCCAACAGAAACTCATTTGGAATTTATAGATAAACGAAAGGCTATTGGCTACCGATATTCTAAAGGCTGGGCAAGCGATCAGCGCGTTTATTTTGCTTTGGAGTTCAATCAAGACTATGACAATGTAGAAAGACTCGAAAGCGAAATTAATAACGGAAATGGGACAGGAATAAAAGCGGCATTCTCATTTCCTCAATCTGAAGAACCATTGTTAGTAAAAGTTGCTCTATCTCCAGTAAGTATGGCCAATGCAGAGGAAAACATGCAAACTGAAGTTCCTCATTGGGATTTCCAACAAGTGAAGTCTGAAGCTGAAGCAAAGTGGCGAACTGAACTCGCCAAAATTGAAGTGAAAAGCACAAACACTGATAAGCTAAGTATATTCTACACCGCACTTTACCATAGTGTAATTTCACCCACCATTTTTCAAGACCATAATGGCGAATTTATGGGTCCTGATCGAGAAGTAACTTCCTCAGATGATTTCCAATTCTACACACTGTTCTCGCTTTGGGATACTTTTCGAGCCTTGCATCCATTATACACCATTACCCAAAGAGAGCGACTACCAGATATGATCCAATCAATGCTACTGCATGCCGACCAATATGGAGTGTTGCCAGTATGGGCACTCGAAGGCCAAGAAACCAATACCATGATTGGATACCATGCTGTCCCCGTAATAGTGGAGGCTTGGAAAAAAGGCATAAGAGGCTTCGATGGCGAAAGGGCATTGGACGCAATGATTGCCAGTGCTACCCAAGATAAATTTGGGATTGGCTACTTGCAGGAATATGGCTTTGTGCCTGCCGATTTGGAAAATGAGTCGGTGAGCAAAACGTTGGAATATGCTTTTGATGATTGGTGTATTGCTGAGATGGCCAAAATGCTGGGTAAAGACTCTATTACAGCACATTTTGAGAAACGTGCATTGGCATACCAGCATCATTTCGATCCCAGTACACAATTTATGCGTGGAAAAAAAGCCAATGGCCAATGGGTAGAAAACTTCAATCCACTATTCTCTAGCCATAGAAATGATGAATATACAGAAGGTACTGCTTGGCAATACACATGGTTTGTGCCTCATGATGTCGATGGCCTCATCAAACTTTTTCCAAACCGTGAGGAGTTTTTGCAAAAGCTCGATTCTCTTTGGGTTCAACCAAATGTAGAAGGAGAAGAAGCTTCACCTGATATTTCAGGTTTGATTGGTCAATATGCGCATGGAAACGAGCCAAGCCACCACATTGCATATTTGTATGCAATGGCAGGCGAGCCATCCAAAACCCAAGCTAGAGTGCATGAAATAATGAATACTCAATATCAAAATGCTCCCAAGGGCCTAAGTGGAAATGAAGATTGTGGACAAATGTCGGCTTGGTATATTTGGAGTGCAATGGGAATGTATCCAGTAAATCCAGCTTCGGGTAATTACATTTTGGGGACTCCAGCATTCGAAGAAATTGCTATTCCACTTCCAAATGGTAACAGCTTTCGAATTGTGAGTAATAATTGGGATGAAAGTAAATATGAGGTGGAGAAAGTTGTATTGAATGGAATAGAACTTACGAGGAATTACCTTGAGCATTCAGAAATAATGGCGGGAGGTAAACTAGAATTTTGGATGAAGTAAATATTCCTCCCGCTTTTCTTTAGATTTGATTGATAAACGTAAAGTTGTTTCTCAGTATTCTATTAAGATAAAATAGGGTTGTTGTCTAGCGTAAATAATTCTGTAAGAATTTATCGTTATGCACTAAGATTATTTAGAATTATCTAACTTGAGGGTTCATGGAGGGTCTAGTTGACATTATCTTTTTTATCATAATCATTTCAACCGGTTTTGTCCTCAACCGTATTATGAAATGGCAGTTCCCAAACATTCAAGTGATTGTTTTGGATTTGCTTTATATATTTCATCTTTTGATGGCTCTTGGGTATTACTTATATGCGTTGAGTAATAATTCGGATAGTCATGCCTATTTCAACAAAGTAATACTTCAAGTACGTGGAGAATCTTGGATCGATTATTTTGCTACAGGCACACCCTTTATCGAATTCGTGGCTTGGCCATTTATTCAGGTTTTCAATTTGAAATATGAAAGCCTGATGCTCTTATTCGCCTTTTTTGGGTATGTTGGACTTATGTTTTTCTACCTTTTTTTCAAGGAAAACATTCGGTTTAAGCACTATTGGTTGGGTGCAGCACTTATGCCATTAGTTTTTTTTCTGCCCAACTTACATTTTTGGTCAGGCTCATTAGGCAAAGGATCAATAATACTGATGGGAATAGGGGCATTCTTTTTTTCTTTATCGAAACCATTCAATAGATGGCCTTTGGCTTTGCTTTCCTTACCAATTATTTATTTTGTTCGCCCTCATATGGCTTTCATCTTTTTAGCTTCAATTGGTATTGCCCTGTTGCTTGGTAATAAGGATCTCAAGGTCAAGCAAAAAGTGGCCTTATTTCTTGTATCTACTATCACACTTGGGTTTTTATATCAATCTGTTTTTCAGTATGTTGGAATAGAGGGTGAAGGTGGACTAATTGACGAAGGTTTTGAGATGACCTCCAACTTAGCAAATAAATTGAGTAGCCGAGCGGACTCAGGGGTTGATATAAGCAACTTCAATTTATTTCAAAAGATATTTGTGTTTCTTTATTTCCCGATATTCTTTAATGCCAATGGTATTTTAGGCTTCTTTGTTTCATTCGAAAACTTATTCTATCTCCTTATCTCTTTCCAGCTTATTAGGTCGGGTTTTATTAAATTCTTTTTTAATACCGATTTTATCACCAAAACCGCCTTTATTGCCTTTGTAGGCTCCGCTGTTGCATTAGCACAAATATCTGGAAACTTTGGCATTGCCATACGGATGAAAAGCATGGTTATGCTACTTTTCCTATTCGTGGTTTTGCGCTTTATGGATCAGAAGCAATGGAGAATTAGGGTAAGCAAATGGAAGCGCTATAGCCGTCAACTGAAGCTCACAAAAAAGAATAAAGCACCAGTAGTAGCTTAACGTATGAAGGCAAAACCAAATACTCCTTCCAAAAAAGGCGCATTCATAATATCGCTCGATTTCGAACTCTATTGGGGAGTGTTGGATAAGTACGAGCTCAATTCCAGAAAAGCATATTTTATTAATACAAGGGAAAGGGCAATTCCAGCAATGCTTTCCTTATTCCAAACCTATGGTATAGAAGTAACTTGGGCCACTGTTGGCATGCTTTTTTGTGATGGAAAAGATGAATTGGAAGCATCGCTGCCTGCTCGTAAACCGAATTACGAGTCCAAAAATTTGAGCGCTTATTATTATCTGGAAAATCATAGTCTTGGTAAATCCGAGGAAGATGATCCGTTTCATTTTGCGCCTTCTCTGATTAAGGAGATTGCCAAAGTACATGGACAAGAAATAGCCACACATACCTTTTCCCATTATTATTGTTTGGAAGCTGGACAGCAGCTAGCTGATTTTTATGAAGATCTGATGGCTGCCAAAAAAGCGGGAGGAAGATTAGGATTTGAGCTGAAGTCACTCGTTTTTCCACGCAATCAATACAATGAAAGTTACCTACAAATTTGTGAGCAAGCTGGAATAGAAGTGGTGCGCGGAAATGAAAATGCATGGATTTGGAAACCTGATAGTCGATCGAGCGAAGGAAAGCGAAAACGAATTGTACGTCTAGCCGACAGCTATTTCAATTTGTACGGGCATAATGCCTACGCACAAAGTGAATTACAAAATGGAGCTATTCTAAACGCACAAGCAAGCAGATTTTTAAGACCATACCAAGCCAAACTCAAAAGTCTCGAATCGCAGAAAATAGATAGGATCTGCAAGGATATAGAGTTTGCAGCGAGCCAAAATGCCTGTTATCATCTTTGGTGGCATCCGCACAATTTTGGATTTCACACCGAGCAAAATCTGGATAACCTCAAGCGGATTCTAGATTGCTTTGCCCTACAGAGGGAATCTTGCGGAATGCAAAGTTTGAATATGGCAAATTTGAAAAACTGGGTTTACAAGCCACAATGTAATGATTAGTGCTATTGATATTGGGCTACTATTGGCAATAAGTGCAGTTTTTTTAATCCTTCTGCAAAAGTATTGGAAGGGATTTAGCCATTTTCCCATTACGTTGCCATTTGTGTTGTGGATTTGGCATTTGCTATTCACCGCATTTTATTTTTGGTACACCTTCCATAATTCATCCGATGCTTGGGAATATTATCATGATCCTACCTTCCGTGGCAATGCAGATAATTGGCTTGGGCTTTATGGCAGCGGTATTAGCTTTATTTTCTTTTTGATTTATCCACTTTCGCAATTTTTAGGACTGAGCTATGTGGTGGTTTTTTATCTCTTCTCGCTTATAGGCCTTTGGGGCATTTATTATTTCATAGGCATTTGTGAAGCGGTATTTCAAATCAAAGCTGAAAGAAGCATTGGTTTTCTGCTATTCTTGATTTTCCTTTTTTGGCCATCCATGCACTTTTGGACAGCGGCAGTAGGTAAAGATGGCCCAGCAGTATTTGCCATAATGCTATTTTTCTATTCGGCATTATTGCCTAGAAAAAGATGGCTTGGGTTAATTGTTGCCTTGGTATTGCTACTGCATATTCGGGCGCACATGGCGGCATTGTGCTTGGGAGCATTTGCGGGAGGATATTTCATAGAGCGATTTATCCAAGGTAATATCAAACTGCGAGAATGGGCTGTTTTGCTTGGAGCAATTGTACTTGGTATTATTTCCTTGCCTTGGTTGCTTCCAAAAGTTGATGTATTTGAGGTGTCATTTAGTGCCATTGCCCAAAGCCTCAGCGAAATGCAACATCGATTCGCTGATACTAATCACGGACTTGATTTGCGGAAAATGAGCATTCCCTCCCGCTATTTCACTTTTCTGTTTCGACCCATGCCTGGCGACTCACAAAATATGCTCGGCTATGGATTAATGGCGCAAAACATCTTTATTCTTATGGTGATCATTGTTAGTCTATATCGCTCGTTTCAACTGAGATCATTTCCACGAAAAGCATGGAGCATCATGGCCACGCTTTATTTTATGGTAGGCACTTTCATTTTTAGCCAAGCACTTTCTAATCTTGGGCTTATTGATAGGGAGAAGGCGATGTTTATGCCGATTCTGTTTGTAGGAATATTGGCAATTTGGCTAAAACAAAAGAAGGCAATCGTTTGATTACCTTCTCAATTAATGTCTTTTATTTAACGCTTGTGAAAGACATGTTTATCACCCAAACAAATATTAAAAAAATCTTTGAAGTTAAAACGTCGAATTTCATTTGGAAGATGAGTTTATAATTTGATCATCTTCCTATTTCTTACCTGCTCGGCCTAGGAGATTTTCCTGTTAAGAAATATGTGGAGTAAATAGGCTTTCTAGAGCCAAAGACTGTTTGAGCGCAGCGAGTTTCTTTGGGTC
>CAZRBW010000003.1:0-110512 GCA_964598395.1 uncultured Roseivirgaceae bacterium | reverse complement strand
AGCTGGCTAGAGCGCTACACTGGCAGTGTAGAGGTCATCGGTTCGACTCCGTTATGCTCCACAAATTAAAAAGCCTATCTAAGCATGATTTAGATAGGCTTTTTTGCTTTAAAGCAGAACTCAATTATTGAGTAATACTACAAATCAAATTTGATACCTTGTGCAAGCGGAAGGGTATTTCCATAATTGATGGTATTTGTTTGTCGGCGCATATAGGCTTTCCATGCGTCCGAACCAGATTCTCTTCCTCCGCCTGTTTCTTTCTCACCACCAAAAGCCCCACCAATCTCTGCTCCAGATGTGCCTATATTTACGTTTGCTATTCCGCAATCAGACCCTTTGTGAGATAAAAATTGCTCAGCCTCCCGCAGATTCAGCGACATTAATGATGAAGATAAACCTTGAGGTACACTATTTTGAATAGCTACAGCTTCATCAAAAAATCTGTAGGTCAATATATATAATATAGGTGCAAACGTTTCTTTCTGCACAATTTCCCAATCAGGCTTCGCAAAGTAGATGGCTGGCTTCACAAAACAGCCCGATTCATAGCCTTCCCCTTCCAATACTCCGCCCTCTACCACTGCTTCTGCATTTTTATCTTTTAGTATTTGAATAGCTGATTGGTAATCTTTTACGGCACCTTGGTCGATGAGTGGCCCAACATGGATTTTCTCATCCAATGGATTGCCAATCTTCAATTGGGAGTAAGCAGACTTCAGCTTTTCTTTTACCGATTCGAGCATAGACTCATGCACAATCAATCGGCGGGTGGATGTGCAACGCTGTCCACACGTACCAACGGCGCCGAAAACAGCACCAGGAATGGCTATATTCAAATCTGCGCTTGGCGTTATAATCATGGCGTTGTTGCCACCAAGCTCTAAGATGGTTTTACCTAATCGTTTGGCCACAGTTTCTGCCACCAATTTGCCCATGCGGGTGGATCCTGTAGCGCTTATTAGTGGAATAGCTGGCGAATTACTCATCATTTCACCTACTTTATAATCACCAACTATTAGGTTCGAAATGCCTTCTGGTAGATGGTTTCGTTTAAATACCTCTCTTGTGATATTCTGACAAGCAATAGCCGACAAAAACGATTTCTCTGAAGGCTTCCAAATACATACATCGCCACAAATCCAAGCCAGCATGCTATTCCAAGCCCAAACAGCCACTGGGAAATTGAACGCAGAAATAATTCCGACAACGCCTAATGGATGGTACTGTTCGTACATTCTGTGGAATGGCCTTTCCGAATGCATTGTGAATCCGTGCAATTGCCTTGAGAGCCCTGTAGCAAAATCACAGATATCGATCATTTCTTGTACTTCGCCCCAACCTTCTTGCAGGGATTTGCCCATTTCGTAGGAAACTAACCTCCCCAGTGGATCCTTGAATTTACGTAACTCATCCCCTATTTGCCGTACAATTTCGCCTCTTTGCGGTGCTGGCACCATCCGCCAATATTCAAATGCTTTTTGGGCTTCTTTTACTACTTGCTTGAAATCCTCTTCACCTCCTCCATTGCACGAACCTATCAGCTTTCCATCTGCTGGCGAATAAGAATCAAATTGAATTCCGCTTCCTTCCCAGGATTTGTTACCTGTAGAAATTCCTTGATTTGTTGCCTTAATTCCTAAAAGAGAAAGAGAATCCTGAATTTTGAATGACTGATCTTGCATAATAATTTGAGTCTATGGAAATAATTAAAATCGCTTTGAAGAGATTTTTATAATGTATAAATAAAAAAAGCAGAGCCTAAACTCTGCTTAAATTTAATAGCTTTTTGTAAAGGAACCTTCCTTTTACCAAGTAAATGAGTAGAAGGATTTTCTTCCATCAGTGTAAAGACCGATAAGCACAACTTCTTGCCCGATCTCAAACTCCTTCACAGCAGCTTGGAAATCCTCCACTGTATTAATACGCTTGTCTCCGATAAATGTGATGATGAAACCCTCTTGTAAACCCGCTTCCATCCACTTACCCTCTTGTACATCGGCTATCATTACTCCTCCCGCCAGTTCCAATTCCTCTAGAATCGGCGAAGGAATTTTTTCTACGGAAATCCCCTCAATTTGAGCATTTGTAGGAATCATTCTTGGCACAGCAGCTGAATTACCTTCTGCACTTTTTAAGGTCGCTTTCAGATTCAATTCCGATCCATTTCTAAAAACCTTCACGGTAAGTTCTTTCCCTGGCCTATGTCTCGCAACTGTTTCTTGCAGTTCCGATATTGTATTTATTTTCTTCCCATCAATACCAATAATGATATCGTCCTTCACAATACCTGCATCATAAGCCGAACTATTGATATTTACTTGATCTACCAATACTCCTTGGCTTATAGGCAAATTCTTTTCCCTTGCTAGTTGAGAATTCAAATCGATGATAATCACACCCAAAATAGCTCGCTGCACTTTACCAAATTCTTTAAGGTCTTCAATTACTTTTTTGACCAAAGAAACAGGCACGGCAAACGAATATCCACTGTATGAGCCCGTACGAGTAGCAATAGCTGTATTAATGCCAATAAGCTCCCCACCCAAATTCACCAATGCGCCACCACTATTCCCTGGATTTACCACTGCATCTGTTTGGATAAATGACTCCACGGCAAGAGAATTTTCTCTTAATATATCAATGCTTCTAGCTTTAGCACTCACAATTCCAGCTGTGACAGTGGAGTTGAGATCGAATGGATTGCCTACAGCTAATACCCACTCACCAATATTTACCTCATCCGAATCTCCATATTTTACAAAGGGAAGATTCTTCTCTTTGATTTTGATAAGCGCTAGATCGGTGGTTGGATCTGTACCAATTAGCTCTGCCTGATAAGTTTGATTATCACTTAGTGTCACTTCAATACGCTCAGCCATATTGATTACGTGATGATTGGTAACGATATAGCCATCTGGCGTAAGTATCACCCCCGAACCCGATGAAGAAAATGGCATATCTCTACGACGACGGCTACGGGAGGATTCGTCGGGATCTGTAAAAAACTGATTTAATAATGAGCCTCTATTTCGGCCAGATGAGGTAGATTTGATGTAAACAACTCCATTTTTCACCGTATTGGCTGCATTTATAAAGTTGAGGCCATCTGGCACACTATATTTTATATTTTCTGTATCGCTATAATTTGTGTAGGATACATTCTGCTTTTGCTCAATCGTTTCGCTATTCGAATTCATTTCAAGAAAAAGAGGAAGGGTTAGCAAAACAATTACTGTACTTACCACCGCACCTATGATCACACCCGCAAAAAATTGTCTGCTATTCATTCTATCTTCATTTAATTGTGAATTTCCTCAAGTTAATAGCTTAACGCCAAAGGTGAAAGAGTAGTTTTTTATAAACGAAAAAAGCGGGAGGATTCCCGCTCTTTTATCCTGTTTTGGGTAAATTATTTTACCTCTACCAATTTCTTGATGTTTTTCTTTTCGTCCTTAGGAAGTAATATCTTCAAAATGCCACTTTCGTATGTAGCGCCAATAGCAGCCTTATCTACATTCTCAGGGATATAAAAAGATCTACTAAAAGAGCCATAATGCGTTTCGATAGAATGGTAATTCTTTTCCTTTTTCTCTTCCTTTAACTTGCGCTCGCCACTTACAATCAGACGATCCTCCTCGATAGCGATCTGAAAATCAGTTTTCTCGAGTCCCGGTACAGCTACTTGGATTTCAAAATCCTTTTCTGTTTCCGCAATATCAACCTTGGGGATGAATGAGCCTCTTGTAGAGTTCATCAAGTTGGTATCTTCAAAAAATCTCTCTAGGAAGGAATTCATGTTGCTTCCTCTGAAATTGCTTGTTGGTTTTAATGTTAATTGTGCCATTATTTTATTGTTTTGTTTGGGAAAGACATAATGGAAAATTATACCAAGGCAAAAATTCAAATTTTTAAAAGGATTTTGTGGACATATTTTCCGATTATCGTATGCATTGGAGGAAATTACTGTCAATATGACTCATTTTTCCATAAATATCAGAATACGCAAAAAGTTGTACCTTTTGTCTCCAAATTCAATAGAATGAACCCAAGACTTAGCAACCTTTTAAAGACATTCGGCCCAGGTATATTATTTGCCTCCACATGCATTGGCGTTTCTCATTTGGTACAATCCACAAGAGCAGGCGCCGATTATGGATTTAGCTTACTTGCCTTTATTCTGCTAGCCAACATCTTTAAATATCCCTTTTTCGAGTTTGGATCACGATATGCCTCAGCTACTGGCAAAAGCATATTAGAAGGCTACAAAGCACAAGGCAAATGGGTCTTGGCCATGTATTTCCTATTGAGTTTTGGATGTATGTTTTCCGTATCCGCTGCGGTGAACTTTGTAACAGCTGGCATGCTTGGCAACCTACTGAACTTAAGCCTAGACCCAAAATGGATTGCCCTTATCGTTTACTTTGTGTGTATGCTAATATTGGTATTAGGGCAATTCAAAGTACTAGACAGTTTGCTGAAGATTATAGCGACGGTATTGCTTATTACCACCTTGGTTGCATTCTTCAGCGCGATTTTCAACCCTCCCGCTGGGGTTTCAGAAATGCCAAAGGCAGACCTTACGAGCAAAACTAGCTTGATGTTTATTATCGCACTTATGGGATGGATGCCAACTGCGGTGGATTTATCTACTTGGAATAGCGTATGGACAATCGAGAGAATCAAGCAAACGGGCTATTATCCAAAGCTCAAAGAAACGCTTATGGATTTCAATTTTGGCTATGCTATCTCCACAATTCTTGCGGTTTGTTTTATGACTTTAGGCGCATTGCTAATTTATGGTAGAGATATTTCGCTTTCTACGAATAGCACCACCTTTGCCAGTCAAATAATCAATATGTACACAAATGCCATAGGTCCTTGGGTGTATTGGATAATAGCAGTGGCGGCATTCACCACGATGTTTAGCACTGCAATTACGGTAATGGATGGCTACAGCAGAGCAATGGGAGAAACCATCCGTTTGCTGCTAGATAAGCGGGAGGAAGAAAAACTCAAAAAGCAATTGTACTTTGGAATATTGATAATTCTATCAATTGGCGCGTTAGCGATTATTTATTTCCTTTCCGACAGCATGCCTCAATTGGTCGATTTAGCCACAACTCTATCCTTCCTAATTGCACCAGTAATTGCCATTATCAATTTAAAAGCAATTACCTCTAAAGATATCAGTCAGGAGTTTCGGCCTAAGAAATGGTTAATCTGGCTGGCAAATTCAGGAATCGTATTTCTAAGTGCATTCACTATCATTTACTTATATATTTTCTTTATCAATTAGAAAAAAATCTTTCTCACAGTTTTGGTTTTATTTATAAAGCCTCGTAATATTGCAGTCCCAAAGGGAACATTCCTCCTTAGCTCAGCTGGTTAGAGCATCTGACTGTTAATCAGAGGGTCCTTGGTTCGAGCCCAAGAGGAGGAGCGTTAAATAAAAAGGCCAACAGAAATGTTGGCCTTTTTTGGTTTATTCGTGAAACACTTTTGTAACACAAAAGAAAAATTGGACTTATTTCTCGAGTTTCTGAATTCTTATAAAAGCAAACCGGTTTTTTTCTTAAGAATACTAAGGGGTTGAAAATAAAATAATTGAACAATAGAACCCTCAAATCGAATTCAAAAAGTCGAATAAATCTTCGTCGCCTTTAAGGTTGAGTTTTTTTCTGAGACGGGATCGGCTGATATAGGAACTTGAGGGTAGGATATTAAGGATCTCAGCGATTTCTTTGGAGTTAAGACCAATTTTTAAATAAGCACACCAACGCAAATCGTTATTAGACAAACTTGGGAATTGTTCTTTGAGCTTCTTAAAAAACTCTTGATGCAATTCATCCATTTGAATTTCAAAAGTCTTATTTTCATCAGTTAGATAGGAGTCCAACAATCGTCGCACCTCTCCTAACTTTACGCTAAGCTTGGAAGGATTATTCTGTGTGTATTCAAAAATCTCCTTGATTTTGAGAATCAATCGATTTTTCTCTTCATTTTCCCTTGCCTTTACAGCTAAATCAATGGTTTTATTCTTCAATTGCTGTTCAAGCTGATCATATTCATCTTGCAACTGCTTTTGCTCAAGCAATAGTATTTCTTTTTTGTGTTCCTCAGCTTGCTCCAGCAAAAACAGTTGTTCCTTTTCTTTTAATATCCTTTTTTGCTTATCTAATGACTTCTGAAACCACAGATAAATAGCAAAAACTAGTAAACAAAAGATAATTAAGTAAATCAAATACGCGTACCAGGACAAATACCAAGGGGCGATTACATAAATTGTAATGGACTGTACTTCAGAAAGATTCCCATCCACGGAGGCTTTTGCCGAAATTTTATTCTCACCAATTTTCAGATTCCTAAATTCAAAAGTATTGTTTGCTGAAAAGGGAGACCATTCATTGTCATTCAATTTAAATTGATAAGACACACCATTTTGGTTTGGTACAATTACCTCGATTTTCAGATACTTACTTTGATAAGAAATTTCCTGATTCGGTCTAAGTATAACTGTGCTATTGTCACTTAATGTTTCAATCTTTCGAATCATCAGGTAATTATTCGCTATTTCATTAAAAGCATCTTGCTGTATAAATTTCAAGTCGAAGCCGTTGAATTTTGGCAAAAACTCATACGTTGAGTTGAGCAGTCGGGATTTTGTAAGTCCTGAAAAGGACTCGGAAATGTTGGCAAACTTAACTTGAGTAGAGTCTATAAAAAACTTACCCTCACTGGGATTAAATGAATAAGTGAGTTTGTTGGTAACTACATGAATTCCGGTCTCATCACTTGTTAGGAAGGTTTCATTACCATCGAATATAGCTGTCTCATAAACTACCCTATTTGTGGGCTCTAAGCCATTATCTAATTCAGCTCTAACGATTCCAAAATTTGGAATATTAACCCATAAGATATTATCCCTCTCAATAATTAACTGATTACAAGAGCCATAAATCAGGTTCATTTTCCTATCAAATGCCCAATTGGTGCCATTTTTCCTGAAAATTGATATGCCATTATAATTTCCTACTAGTAAATAATCTCCAAATGGAACCATCGACCAAACTCCCTCTTGGTCGGCTATTTTTTCTATAGACCTCTCATTTACGTAGAATAAACCTTTATCATGACCCATCAGCAATCTACCATCGATGGAATCGAGCGTCCAAACTTGTCCTTCTGATGCTGGTACCAGATCGAAATTGAAATTCTCGCGGTAATTGTTCAAGTCATCCCATTTCGACTGGTAAAGACCTTGGTTTGTTCCTAAATAAAAAATTCCATTGTTGATAAAAGCAGTGAAGCTATTCCCAAAATTTCCAACATAATCTAATATGGAAGTAACATTGCTTTTGAGATTTAAAGATGAAATGCCATAGTCCATCCCGACCCATATTTGGCCATAGCGGTTGAAATGCAATGAAAGAATGGTATTGCTCGTTAAGCCCTTATTTCTATTTAGCTGATGGATTACTCGACCATCTTTAGATACAATAAATAAGCCTTTGAGCACTGTTCCAAAAGCGAAATACTCTTCGCCCATTTTCTGGAAACTAAATACTTTTGATTGTGCTAATACTTGCGAAAGGTCATTTCTGATAGGTTGTAGAACCTCCCCAGCAATCCTGAAGAGCCCAGAATCCTTGGAAACCAAGACGATCCCATCTGCATCTTCGTAAATGCCTACAATTTCGAGTCTATTGTTAGCAGGAAAATTAACTACCGGAACAAGTGCATAGTTTTCGAATTGAAACAATCCTTGCCTACTATCAGCAATATACAGTTTCTCTCCAAGCATGTACCCTCCCGCTAATCTGTCCGGAGCTGCAATTTTGACTACTTGGTCTCCGCGAAGTGCATAAATATTACTTGCGGATAAAAATATTATGTCTTCTCCCAGCTTATAAACATTCCAAAACTCTTCATTCAAATTGGACATATTTGAGCCAAATGCATACAATGATTGGTACTCGAAATCTAAGAGTTCATTTCTTTGCCAAACACCAAAATCTAAATCCGAACCAGTGTAAATGGTGGAATCGTTGAGTACGATTAATGATCGAGTGAAACCATTGCTCCCCTTAAAAATCTTCCATGAATTACCGTCAAACTCAAGTAAGCCTCTGTCCGCAGCAAAATAGATAATACCATTTGGAGAGGAGTCTATGTCCCAGGTTTTTCCAGCGTTTAAATACTGATCTGGCGTGAAATTATTTAGTGAAGGGACTCCCTTTTCAGGGAAATTTTGAGCTTGGGTAATAAAAGATAAAGAAATTAACAGGATAATATATAAAACGTTCTTTTTCAAAGAAGTGAAGTTATATATAGGTTAATTTGAATCATTAAATTAATCAGGCTTTTGAAAAACTAGAATGAAATATACAAAGGCATTTTTTAAAAACCTTGAAATCACTTTTAAGGTGCCAACCAAGCTTAACAAAGGTTCGGTAAACTTTTTAGTAACCAATAAATAAAGTCGATGTTCGGCGGGAGGTTAATTTATTTGTAGAGCAAAACCATTCCGTTTTCAACTAATTTACATAAATCCAAATTACCCAAGTGGAAATTTCAACTGTTCATTTTTATCCCAAATTCCCCAATAGGCGCCAACTTCGCCTTCATCGCTCACTTTCCATGCCTCGTCAAATGAGGAAAAGTAAAACATATCTATACCTTCATCCATTGACCATAATTGGCTGTTGATAAAATATTTAAGTGAATTTTGTAGCGATGGCACCGCACCACCTAATGATTCTCCTTTGGTCGGCCAGCCTGTTTCAGAAATAATGATTTGTTTTCCGTCAGCAACATTTTTCACTTGGTTATACATACTCATCATGTGACCCAATGAATATTCAATAGGTGTTCCTTCCCAAAATGGATACAGATTGGCCAAAATTACATCACTAATATTCACCAATTCTGGATGTCTAACAAATTCATAATAGGCATCTACATAGCCTACAGGAATATTTGGGATAGCTTTTTTCACTTCAGCAATATAGTTGAGCAATTGACTCATGCTCAAATCATTTCTGTAAAGGACTTCATTACCAACTGCGGCAATATCTACGTGGCCAGCGTTGGCAAGGCTAATTAATCCATTAATCTCAGCGTGATTTTTTTCTTCATCTTTTCCCAGCCAAGCGCCAACCAAGGTTTTGATTCCAAATTCCTTGGCAATCTGAGGTATTAATTCATTACCCTCGATACAGGAAAAAGTACGAATCCACTTGGTAAATGGCTTTAGTATTTCCATTCTCCGGCGTATTTGATCCGCGCTAATAATGTCGCCAGGTTTTTGACCATCTTCATACAAGCTAAAGCAGATTCCATGAAGGCCGTCATTAAATACCTCAATAAAAAGATTACTCAAATCCTCAGAAGACTTTTCGTCCAGAAAATTGATTTTTCTAGATGGGTCAGAAGTCTTGTAGCTTAAAAATTGACTAGGTCTGAATGACATGGTTGTTCAAAGATTTTCGTTCTACTAATAGTTTTATTGCTGGAATAGACTACAATTCACCTCGTCGCCTTTCCAACTCCAGTTTAATTTCTCTGGCCTTCTCTTCATTCAAATCGTATTTCCACATTACAATTATAGCCAAGCCGGCGGTGAAAGCGGGCACTAAAATATCAGCTAATCTTAAATTCGTTAATGTCTCTGCACTTTGGATTGTCGCATTCTGATCAAAACCTATAAGCTTCAAAATCAAACCACCCAAAACTAAGGCAAGGCCTTGACCAAGTTTTACCATCCACCAATATATTGCGCCGAAGGTTCCTTCCTTTCTTGGCATTCCATTGTTCAATTCGTCCAAATCACAAACATCAGCTGTCATGCTCATCATCAAAGTAAAAAGCCCCCCGATGCCAAAAACCATCATTGGAATTGGCATAAAGATGAGCCAAGGATTTTCAGGATTAAAACCCCACCATTTGAGTAAATAGCCCACTATAGAAATCAAGGTAGAAATGATAAAGGCATTTTTCTTTCCCCATTTTTTTGCCATCCACGTGATGGTGGGAATTATCAAAAACGCGGTAGCAACTGCACTAATCGTGGAGAACCAAGCTGGCCATGAGCCCGCAGCTCCATAATCACCTCTGAACATGTAAAAAACGATGATGAAATAGCTAAAAGAAGCTACCATTTGGAATCCATTGAAAACCAAAAAAGTGGCTCCACAGAGCCTCGCAAAAGAACTGTTGTTAACGATCAGTTTCATGTTTCTAAACAAATTCTTCACATTTTGCAGAAGGTTTTTCAGACTCAAATCATCACGATTTGAGAGATTGGACTGGTCCACTTCTTTGCAGAAAATAGCTGGTAATACGCCCAAAATAGCGCAAATTGCCCCAACTATTATGGCGAGTTGTCTTACACCTACAGCCTGAGTTTCAAACAGATTTGGATTGGCAATAATCACCCAAAACCAAGGCACTACCATCCAAGCTACTTGACCAACTGTTTGCGAAAAACCCATCAAACGAGTTCGCTCATTATAATCGAAGGTCATCTCATAGCCTAAGCCAATAAGAGGCGTGGAAAACATTGTGTTCCCTATCAAATAGATCATGGAAAAGATCAGGAAGTACCAGAAATTGAACATCTGAGAGTTCTCGGGATTTAATTGCCATAACACTGCAAACAAAATCCCACTGAGGATGGCACCAATAAAAATATATGGCCGGCGACGACCAAATCTGGATTTGGTATTATCTGATATATAGCCCATTATCGGATCGGTAACGGCATCAAAAAATCTCGGCAATCCTCCTAAAAGCCCAGCCAAAAATGGATCCATTCCAAATGCTGTCAACAAGAAAAATGCGAAAACACCAAGAGCTCCTGGTAGCAAATTATTTACAAGATGACCCGCACCAAATGCAGCCTTTTGCCCAAATGGCACTTTGTCTCTGATTTTAATTTCTGTTGCAGCCATAATTCTTGGTTTATTAAATTTGAAAATCTTTCAGGTCTGTATGTGAATTAGAAAGTAAAATAGTCTGAATGGCTTTTGATGAAATAGAGAATTCCGTTGTACCTTTTCCTAAAGTCAATTCAATTTCTTTTGCTTGTTCTGTTTGATTGAATACAATGAGCACTACACCTCCATCTAGATTTTGAATCGCCGTCACCATCAAATCTTCATCCGAGTTTTCAAATCCAATTCGCACCGCATCGGGCCTTATAAATCGGCTAAAGTGGGTCATCACATAGAATATTGGCGTGAAATACACCTCATCCAACTCAGGATCTACGATCACCGGAGCCACACACCAGTTTTCAAACCAATTGGGTCCACCTTGCCTATCAAGCACCATATTCCAATCGATCCAGCCATCTACCCAATTGTTAAGGCTGCCAATAATATCTCGCGCATAGCGAAAACTTGGAGCATATTTAGGATGCAAATATTTTTGATCGGCTGGTGCCCAATCCCAACCCCAGTCGGTGGCTTCTTTTGCCCAATACCATCCGTCATCTTGCCACCTTGGCACTTCCGCATCTACACACCCTTCTGTTTGTATCAGATGCTTTTCTGGTGCTTTGCTATGTGCATATTGTAATGCTTCAGGGAAATAATCGTAGGTGCTTGCGTACCAATGCACTGCTGTGCCATCGTAATAGGCGTTCGCTAGCGAATCATCATACATGGCATCCACCCATGCTTTCAATTCATGATCTCTGTTCTGATCGTAACCCAAAATCTTCACATCATGTCCATCAGCTTCTAGCTTTGGGCCTAAATGGTTCTTCACAAACTCATTCATTTCTTCGGGTGTATAGTGCATACTTTCCCAATTGTTATCATTCCCAAGCGGCTCATTTTCAACCGTAAATCCCCAAATATCAATTCCTTGTTTTTGGTATTCGGTCAGATATTTGGAGAAAAATAACGCCCAAGTATTATAGTATTCTGGAAGCAATTTACCTCCACGCCAATCTTTATTATCTTTCATCCAAGGCGGAGCAGTCCAAGGTGAAGAAAGGATTTTAAAGCCTTCTTTTGATATGGCCTGCGCGTCTTTAATCATCGGAATAATATCATCCATATCTTCCTCTATTGTGAAATGCTCAAGCTCAATATCTCCTTCTACTGATGCGTAAGAATAGTTGCCCAATGAGAAATCGCAGGAATTCATGTGGGTGCGGGTGAGAGAATATCTTGCGCCAGATTCTCCAAAATAGGCTTGTAGAATTTTATTTCTATTTGCCTCGCTTAGCTGATTGAGCAGATAGGCAGAAGCCTCAGTAAATGATCCGCCAAACCCAGTAATGGTCTGATATCTGTCATTTACATCTATTGAGATTTTGGCTCTTTTGGCGGGAGGTGTTGCGCCTTGAAAGTCTACAATTTTAGTGAGTTTATTTCCTCCCGCCGATGTTTCGAACACTTCAATTTTTAATGAATTGGAATTTTGACAAGCGCTCGTTAGCATGAGTAAAATGGTAAAATGAAGGAGTAAATATTTTCTATTATTCATGGCGAGAGTTTGTCAAAATATCAAAAAGAAACTATCTCTAAGCCCGATGGAGGCACTTTTACATCTTTCATCAAATCTTTCAAATTTCCATTGTAGGTTTTGGTAATGGGATTTCCATCTCGGGATAAGCCGTCAAAAACTCCGGCATCTACCAAATCCCACAAAGCGTATTTTGCTTGAGATTTCATATTGATAAGTCCAAAATGATTTTCAGAACCCTGGGGATTAGCGGCGTCTTTCCATGGCTCATCAAAAGCTTCAAAGTAGAAACATGTCAATCCTTGTTCATCAGCCCACTCGCGCATCAAATGATAATAAGTAGCAGATTTATATTCATCTGTAGCTCTCGATCCAAAGTCTCCATAGAACTCATTCGATCTCGTAGCCCAGCCTGTTTCACCAATATGAATAGGCTTACTAATTCCCAGTCCTTCCATATAGTCAACCACACTTTGATATTGAGAAATGGCATAATCTCTAGCGCGAAGTACCGCCGCGTCCACTTTTTCGATATCGGATAGATTTTCTTCCTCCTCTAAAACTCCCCAGAAGCTAGGATTATAATGCGTATCGTGCATCGGGTAAGTGTGAATAGACACATAATCGACCGCTTCGAATAATTTTGTCAAATCATCGACATGGTATTCGCTGCCACCTCCACCCCAGGAGGCAAAGTTATCTGAACTAGTAATCCATAATGATTCTGGCAATTCGCCTTGAGCTTTCAGGTTTTGTAAATGATTCACCCATTTCAATATTACTCTAGGTTGCACGTAATATTTCTCAGCCCATTTAACCATCGCTTCATTGCCTACTGCTAAAACCTTCACTATCTCTGGGTATTCTTGAGCTAGAGCAACTGCACGATTCACTTCGCTTTCATTATGTTCACTTTCTTGGTTGTGGTCGGGCGGGTATTCTGTCCAGGCATTTTTACAATCAATCCAAATACCCATCATCAAGTACATTTCGAATGCTGGATTTTCCTCCTTTAGCTCACGAATCACTTTCAATAGGTTTGAAACTTCTTTGAATTGCACATTGTAAGTCCGTAAGACTTTAATTCCCATTGCATTGAGAATTTTCATGTCCTCCCGCAACTCAGCCAAGGTTGGTTCTATTTGCCGCGATTTATGCCTAAACCCTCCATAGGAAATAGCCTGATATTTAGGATTTCCTAAAATTTCTTCTGCTGTGATTGTATTCTTTTCTGTCTCTTTCATGGGCAGATTATTGCAATTAGTAGCTGTAAAAGCTATTATAAGTAATAGTAAAAAAGTTTTGAGCTTCGGCCTTTCATAGTATATATGAAAATGCTTTTCCATTTATTTTAGAATTGACTGGGCTACCGAAACTTTAATTTTATTCACTTCACCCGTCCGCTTAAATATCTTTTGACTTGTCCCTTCATCCAATATCATTGATTCGAATTCTCTTGATGTCCCATTATTGAATACCACCTCAATGGAAGGCTTATCTGAAATGATGTAAATGATAGGCAATTGGCAATAGGTGAAACAAAGGCTGTTTTCAGCCAAAGAGATTGTATTTCGCTCGTGTTGAATATTTACATATTCAAATTGCGAAGCTTCTGAGATAAACTCTTCTTTCTGAAGAAGACAAGGATTGAAAACTAGCTTACCATCAAACACAAATACACCTAATTCTGAGTATCTGGCTAGAATATCTTCTTTCACTTGGCCAGTCATTCCTGGCTGCTGCGCTCCTCTGTGTGATGGCGTATGCGAATAGGGATCGGTTGGAAAGGCGCCGTAAAGATCTGGAGATTTATGACTGCCAATACCCGCATTTATTTCATAGTAATGATCCAATAACTTGCCTATTACTTTCGGATCGGCTTTTTCCGCAATGGCCTTTACACAGCATTCCTGTACTGCCAAAAGTAATTTTGACACCATATGCCAATAGATCGAACCTAAACCCTCATAGGAAAAGAAAGTGCCCGACCTGCCAGTGAAGGATTTGTGATTGAATACTTTTTCGAACAACTCTAGCAAAACCTCCCGCTCTTTCGACACGAGCTCCTGCTGCTTTAAGCCTTCTAATTTGTTGAGCGCCTTTTCTAAGTCGATGGCATTTTTGAAATTTCCATTGAAATGGAATTGTCCATGCAAATCCTCTTCTATTATTTGCTCATTCCCATTTTCAAGCAACTTCGTCAGCAATTCTGATGATTGAACATCTTCCTTTGGAATAATATTTTTCTCTAAAAAGCCTGGCAAATCCCTATCCGGATAAAGAATATAGCTATACTGATCTTCTCTGAACAAAGCGCTACTCTTCAGTGCATCAAGTACTTCGAGCGCTTCGTGGGAAGTAAGATAGCCAGAACTTAGCACAGCAACTTGCCCTTCGAGCATTTCACTTAGGTGGCTAGATTTAATTTCTGAACGTCCAATGGAAATTAAATTGTAGGCATGATACAACTTATCCTCCCGCTGATTGGCAAGGATGGAATGCTCGATAAAATCTAAGCTCAATTGAGTAAAAGTTTGCAAACCTCCAAGAGAAATACTTCTTTGGTTCCCCCAGAAGCCTGTTTTATAAATCTGCAATCTATATTCCGATGCAGCAATCCCTAGGCGATCAACTATGGCTTTTCTTTTTTGATTGCCAATCGGCGCACCCAACTCAGGACTGAATTCTTCCAATGTTTCTCGCACACTGTGATAAAATTCGATCAGCTCGGCTGACACTTTTATCTGCTCCAATTCTGATGAATTCAATAGGCCTTGAAAGAAGGTAAGAAAGCGGTGCATATAGTACAAAGTGACCATTGAAGCACCATTGCCAACTAACGCATTGTTTGCGTCATTCCATTCTGGTCGTTGGGTGTTCATCCAAATACCTGCCTCTGGAATAAAATTGGACATTTTGGCAAGCACTGTGGCTAGTATCTTTTCAAGCAAATTCACATGGTAAATATTCTTTTTACCATCGACTAGCAGTGTTCCATCCGAACCCATTTCCTCCCGCTTTTTCCGAACTTGGGCATCTTGTTCAAAATCAAAATCGATGGTATCCTTTGGGTTGGCCAAAATCATCTCATAGGATTTGATTTTGTAGGGTACAGTAGCATACACAAACAATGATTTATCAAAGTAAGACTGCAAAGCTCCCGGCTTGAATTTCTCAATAATCTCAAAAAATTTCTGCAAATAGATTATCTGATGATCACCCCAGTAGCCAATGTATGACCAAGGATTATCTGGCTCCAAAACCTCCCAATCGTAGCCATCTTTGGTCACTCTGTAAGGATTGTAGCCATCGAAAGTTGTGGCATTGAGAAACTTAAAAATCATTCCTTCGATAAACTCAGGATAAGAATAGGCAAGAGCTTCCCAATTCTGAAACAAATCCCTCCAATTGCCTTCATAATCTAGGTTTTTGGAGCCGTCAATTTCATTTTGGGTATTGATAGTGAAGCTATTCCATGGGCGACTTGGATCACCATGCCTGCGACTGAATTTGAGCGGGAGGTATTCTATGCACAACCTAATTAGATCTGGGTCGTGTACATTATCCAATAATTTCTTTAGCGAACTCAGGTCAAAATCACTTTTGAGTTCACTAATAAACGACTTGTTTTTTTGGAAAACTTCCTTATTTGCCTTTGTCAGGTAATCAACAAAATCTGCTCTTTCAATTCGGTAGCCATCATCAAAAATACCTCCACGCATGATGTTAAACAGCACGTTTGAGAAATGGCGATTGTCCTTCAACTTGTCAGAAGTAAATTGCAAACCATCAGCTCCCGCCACAAGATTGATTAACTTATGTGTTCCTAATTCAACATCGTCGTGGATTTGCTTTGCTAAATTTGGCTCGTGCTGAATTAAATCAGCAATAGCAATAATTTGTGAATATCGCTGATTTACATCTGCTAGTATCAGCCAGTCCTTTTTGGATCCAGCCGCTAATTCAATATGAGATACAATAAAATAAGCTCCTTTCTCCCCACGAACATCATTCTCAGCTTTCACAGACTGTTTTGCCCTGAAGTAACGCAATTGCTTTGATGAAAGTAGATGAGTAGGCTTATCGATGCCAATTGACCAAACGATATTTGCTTTCAGTGCTTCGCTTGGTTCGGGCTTATCAACGATGATAGCGCTAAGCGAATAAATTCCTAAACCTGATTTAGGCTCCAATTCGCATCGTTTATAAGCATCCACCAAATTGCTGGACGATCTCTGAAGCTCACTTGGCACACCAAAAGGGAGAATATTTTGGATACCATCTAGCAAAGTAATTTTGCAAGGATCAGCAGAATTATTTACTAACTCCGACTTTTTTACAAATCCGTATTTATTACTCGAGCTCCATTTGAATCGGAATATTAAGTCCAAATCATGATTCACTTCTTCAAAGACTATTTGATTGCCATAAATGCTTTTAAATAAGTTTCTACTGAGTTTGTAATTATTTGTAAGCTTTTCTGAAAATGGCTCCCAAATAAGCATTTCATTTTTTCTGTGAATCTGAAAGATGGATTTACTACCCGTAATATCAGCAAAGTCGGTAATTTTATCTTCGGTGTAATAGGGAAATAGTGCAGATTCTGAATTTTTCCGCCCCGCACTTAATCCTCCATTACTTGAAATAAACATCCAATGATTGCTATCGCTCACGATGCTCATAAAGAAAGGTCGGATAGCATCGTAATTGGATATCTTGAAGTATTTCTCGTTTTCATACTCCACCATATCCATGTGCACTTTTTTACCTACTTCTAGCTTTGAAATTTCTTCTGAGGCTAAATTCATACGTTCACAGAAATGTATTATTAGAAAAAATTAAATCAATTTGACTCTTGGTAAACCCTTACGTAGTCGATAGTCATTTTTTGAGGGAAAGGAGTTTGGCTTGTTGGGAATCCTACATAGTTGCCTCCCACAGCCACATTCAAGATCATGAAAAACGGTTGATCGAAAACCCAAGGGCCTGGAGCATCTCCACGTTCAATTCTTTGATAGAGAAAATCATCTACGAAAAAATCGATTTTTTCTCTGCTCCATTCAATCGCGAAAATGTGAAATTCCGCATCGAATCGATTATTCAATAAAGAATAGCTCTTACCTATGGGATTGCCACCAGAATAGCCAGGGCCGTGAATTGTTCCTGCAATTTTATGTGGCTCCTGACCGCGCAATTCCATTATATCTATTTCTCCGCACTGTGGCCAACTTACCTCATCTATGTTAGATCCCAACATCCAGAATGCAGGCCATAATCCAGGCCCATATGGAGTTTTGATTCTAGCTTCGAAGCGTCCGTATTGCTGTTCGAATAAGCCTTGCGTTTTGATCCTTGCCGAGGTAAAACCTGTACCAGCCTGAAGAGCTGTTATTTCTAAATGACCTTGACCATTTGTGGATACATTCGCAGGAGAATTGGTATAGGATTGCAATTCTTGATTACCCCAACCATCTTGCCCTCTTCCAATATCAAACGTCCATTTGCTGGGATCTGGAGAAGTTCCTGCGGCTTCATCAAATTCATCGCTCCACACCAATTGCCAATTCCGCTCTTCTAATTTCTGGAAGTCATCAACTTCACAGGCAAAAAGGGCAAACTGAAGGACAAAGAGAATTAACAAAGTCCTTCCTTCCATTATAAATGCTGTTTTCATATTTAGTTTTTTCATCAGATTATTATTTTTCTAAAGTTTTAATACCTCCTGAGCGTACTAAAACTGGACAGTTGAAAAATCCCATCTCAGAGAATTTCTGAGATGGTGGTTTGCTTAATCTATACCTACAAGTCGTATGTTATCGATGAGAATAACTCCTCCTGCACCTGTAACTGCCCCACTGGCGATGTTAAAGTGCATGATGAAATTATCTGCGTTGTTGTTCAAATTGTCAAACTCAAAAGAGAAGTTTGTCCAAGTAGATTGATTTAAACCTTGACCTTGCAAATCAAAATTATTGGTTGCACCAATTCCAGGGAAAATTGTTTGTAAATGAACAGCAGCAGCCACTAATGGAGCATCAAGTTTAAGAGAAAACGTTAGTCTAACTTTGGTTTTTCCACCAAAATTAAGCCCACTCTTTTGGGTTTGGAAAATATAGGCTTTGCCAGCGGCTGTGTTTGGATTACTACCCGACACTCGCATGGCACCACCTTCTACTCCACCAGTTGCCAGCCACTGGATAGTAGCTTCATTGCTATTAGCATCTGCAATTTTTTCCCAGGTATTGATAGATGTTGCTTGAGAGAATGATTCCTCAAATATGGCTGTACCAGTTTGAGATCCGCCTCCTCCATTTCCACTGGTTTTGTAGAAAAAGACGTTGTCAACATAAACAGTTGCTGCACCAGATGGCTGTGCCACAAGAATCATTTGAGCCAAATTCTTGCGGGTGGTTAGGCCTGCGAAACTACTCAATGGTATATCTAAGCTTACCCAACGGCTCTTTGCAGGTGTGGCAACATTTACTTGATGCTCTGTATCATCACCTCCACCAAAGCTGCCATCAGGACCAAAATCAACCAGCTTTATCCCAAAGCTGGTGAAATCGGCAGACCATACATCCATCCGGAAATGCGTCATTTCCTCAATGTTTATTTGGTTACTCACAGTCTCAATACCCACAAAATCTAATGAGGAGTATTTTTTAACTGCATTACCTTGTATAGATAACTCTTCTAATGTAGCGGATGACCAGTCTGTTCGCCAGGTATTTACAGTTACATTAGTGTAACTATCGCTAAACATTGATATTACATCAGCTGCTGGCTGGGTTGGGGCAGGTGCTGGTGTTGATAATCCTGTTGATCCATTTCCTGCATTTGCATCGTAAAAATAAACATTGTCGATATGCACAATGGTAGCACCAGAAGGTTGACCAACGAGAATCATTTGAGCCAAATTTTTGCGGGTGGTTAGGTTTGTGAAGTTGCTCAAAGGAATATCCAAACTTACCCAACGACCTTGTGCTGGGGTGGCAAAATTAATTTGATGCTCCGTATCATCACCTCCACCAAAGCCTCCATCAGGGCCAAAGTCCACCAACTTAATCGCGAAATTGGTGAAATCAGCAGACCACACATCCATGTGCATGTGCGTCATATTCTCGATATTGATTTGATTGCTTACGGTTTCAATACCCACAAAATCTAAAGAAGAATACTTTTTGACAGCATTGCCTTGCACCAAGATATCTTCTAATACAGCCGACGACCAATCTGTACGCCAGGTATCAACTGTTACGTTAGGGTAGGCATCGCTAAACATGGATATCACACCAGAAGCAGGTCTTGTTGGTGTTGGTGCCGGTACAGTTAACCCAACAGGAGTAGTTGCAGCATTTTCATCATAGAAATACATATTATCAATATGAACAATGGCACCACCGGATGGCTGAGAAACCAATATCATTTGAGCTAAATTCTTTCTAGTAGTCAACCCTGTGAAATTACTTAAAGGAATATCCAAACTCACCCATTCGCCTGTTGGTAATCCAGCAAAATCCACTTGATGCTCTGTATCATCACCTCCCGCAAATCCACCATCAGGGCCAAAATCAACTAACTTAATTCCAAAATTAGTGAAGTTTGGTGACCATACATCTACGTGAAGATGCGTCATGTTCTCGATATTGATTTGATTGCTTACTGTTTCAATTCCTACGAAATCAAGTGCTGAATACTTCTTAATTGCATCTCCTTGAATGGAGATATCTTCTAAGATTGCTGAGGACCAATCTGTTCTCCAAGTATCCACCGTAACATTTGGATAAGCATCACTAAACATGGATATCACACCTGCCGCGTTCCTCGTTGGTGTAGGAGCTGGCTCCGATAAAACAGCAGGAGGAACTTCAGCTTTGTAGAAATAAATATTATCTGCATAGAAGCCTGGGATATTTCCAGATGCATCCACAAAGATTAATTGATAGAGATTTGCTCTGCTTTTAAGTCCTGCAAAATTAGAAAGCGGGATATCCAGACTTATCCATTCTTGAGATTGGGATGCCTGAATATTTGTTGTAAATATACCTGCTGGTTCCACTAAATTATCTACCATTTCAAGAGTTAAGCGGGCATTTCCACTCAACGCATTAGGTATGAAAATATCCACATGCAAGTGAGTCATATCAGTTGCATTAATAGTGGGTGAGCTAAATTGAATGCCTACAAAATTGAAATTAAAGTAATTCAAAATTCGATTTCCTTGGACTTCGAAATCTGCAGACAATGTAGTCTGGAAAGGCTCCCAATATCCATTAAAAAAATCTACTGGCACATTAGTATAAGCTTCACTGAAAAGTGAGATTACTCTATCTGCTGGGTGAGTTGGAACTGGCGCAGCAACGAATTGGCCAATAGATTGAATAGTCAAAGAACCTCTAGTTTGAACACTGCCCAAAGTGGCAGAAATTATGGCATTCCCAGGTCCACCCACTACCGAAACATTTCCTGCAGCATCTACTGAAGCAATTGATTCGTTGGAAGATGAGAATACAAAATAGCTTGGAGCAATGTTTAGTATCTGGTTTATACCATTAGGTAAATTAAATGATGATTGTAAGCCATCTATCCTTCTATTTGCACCAATAAATGAAGTTTCAACTTGAGTATTACCACTAATAATACTGTGTTGTGGCTGAGAAATTGTGCCCAGCTTTTCAAATTTCAAATCATCAATCCAAAAGGTATAGCCTCTACCCTCTTCGGGTCCTTCACTATAATAAAACATTCCTCTTTCAGCCGATAATTTGGCTGGATCCGGGATTGGAATGTAGTATTTCTGCCAATTGGTATTAACGGCCATTCCATTTAGTGCGACTTGATATTTTGATTCACCCAAATCATTGCCAAAACCGACTACATCTATGGTCGCTGCCTTACTAGCTTTTGCCCAGAAAGTAAGCGCGTCATATTCAGATAAATCTCTTGGCACATCGGTAAAGAATGTACCTCCCGCATATGCTCCTCTCGGGTCATTTGCATCGGGCACTTCAAATCGCATGGAAGCTTGGGATGTAGTAGTGAAAGTTACCTCTGTATCCACGTTAAATGCAGTGGGTACTGATCCACCAAAGGCTGCATAATTTAAGCCTGCACTAAAGCCATCCAAAAATACCGCTGGATTGGTAGAGAATGTGGCTGGCTCCAGCTCATCTATATCTCTAATGCAACCAAGAGAAAGTGCCAGAAGCAGACAAATGGAAAAATCCCTCCTCCAGTTATTTTTATTATAAGTTCTCATCCTAAAATATTTTATTTAACGATGTTAATGAAAATGTAAGTCCTGATTTCCCATTCATTACCATTGCCAAAGCCAATAGCTGTAGGATCAGGAACCATATTGCCAGCGCCATCAATTGTTTGAGTTGGGTTATAGCGAGGCGAAAATCTATCAAGTGTACGGTAAGTACCTCTCAGACCAATACGAGTATCTGGCATGTCGAACCAATCTGGCTTGCCAAGTGCTACCGAAATATCTGTCATAAATTGCGAAGGGAAAGTAAGGTTGAAATCTCGGTGGTAATCATATGGCCCCCAGTCGTTTATTCTTACGAATGAATTAAGCTTTACCGTTTTATAGATCATTCTCAAATCCATTCCTTGTCTTTGGATGGTACGTGCATCGCTACCATTAGCTTGCGCATCCCCTATATACATGTTTGCAATCCATCCAAAATCCTTACTCAGTTTAGAAACTACTCTTGCATTCACTTCCCATAAGTCTTGCGCTGGAGCGGAGCCTGGAAAAGCAAATAAGGTACGTCCATCCGGTAAGATACCTATGGCAGCATCTTGGATTGTTGGCAAGTGTCGAAATACAAAACCTAGACTGAAAGCTAATTCAGAATCTTCCGTCCTGTCACTATCCCAATCGTACATGTAAGTGCCTGGTGTTTTGTCAAAAGTGAATAATATTTCTCCTGCTGTTTGTTCTCTATTACTTCTAACTACGAATGGGTCGTCGAGAATATTTCTTGGGCGAGCCGCACCTCCTATAGTAGTTGGAATCGGCCCTTCAAGTGGCTTTTGCCAAAGGAAATTAGGCGCAATTTGAAGGTTGCCTACATTGTAAGTAAATCCAGAGAGGAAATTGTATTGATTGCCACTTCCGCTATCCTTTAGTCTCCAGCCTGTGAATGTTAATGTTTGGTCGGCGCCACCTTGAGCAACTAATCCCATAGCAGCCGATTGTGCATACCAATTGAATTTCCCTCCCTCGTAAGTTAATTTCGCTTTTCCGCCGAAGTTATCCTTAGCTCTGATTTGGTCTTGATAAATTGCCATACCAGTACTTTCCTCTCTCACTGCTTGGAATACCCTTCCCTGCAAAGGTTGGCCACCCCATACACCTCCAAGATCAATTCCAAATTTTCCAAGGTCTTGATTCAAGTGAACACTCAGTCTTCTCGTTTTCGGCTGAGGAATAGCAAAGGAACTTTCTGAAAGACCTCGTTGCTGTAAATCCTCATGGAAAATACCAGTTACTGTAGTGCTCTTACCTAGTTCCTTTCTGTACTTTAACAAAAAGGCTGGGTTAGCTCCCCACCACAATTCTGGCCCGAATGCTAGTTTAAAATCTTTTAATTGTTTCTTCCCTTCCATCTCAATACCAAATGGTGCCATACCATTATATATATCGATCATTGGGCCATAGTTCGCTTCTGGATAGAGACCGAAGAAATCTCCTTCGTAGCCCCAATGGTAATGACCTGTACGATAGAATCCATTCAAATTGAACATTTTATGATTCCATTCATAGCTCGCCTGATATACTTGAACTCTATTTTCAGACTGCAATTCAATGGTGCCATTGGGTGATCGAACTTCTACTGGCCTTCCTCTATTTTCGTAGAAAATCTGATCTATTGGGTTGCGAGCTACATTGCCCAAAATATTGAATTCAACATTGGCTCTAAACTCAGGAGCTGGATTGGCCTGCACACCTACAAAAAATGATTGCATGTGGTCGAAGCCCAATTGGTTTGGAAAATCATTGCTTCCAGGGATCGCTGAACTTGGTGTCGTGATTAAACTACCTCCCGTATTGAATGTGGAAAATTGAGCACTAAGTCTGCTCAAACTGATTTTACTTAATTGATCTCCTTGAAGTGCAGCCTTATCTCCTCTAGCTCTTAAAAATGCATCAGTGATTTTAATTTGCGCGAAGTCTCTTTGAATGGAAGCTAACGAAGTTCCACTTGAATAAGGATTAACCTGATGGGCTTCTTTCAATACATAATAAGCAGTACGGGGATAAAGTTGATAAAAGCCCATTGCGTTGGTTGGTCCTTTAGCAGCAATCCCAAACCACTCTTCATTCATATTATTTTCGCCCTCAACATAGTCGAATTGATACCCTCCATTCGACCATGAAGCATTGTTGTCATGTACACTTAAATTTGTTGTCTGGCCATATTTCCACCAGCCATCACTAAATTGAAATGTGAAACCACCAAGCGAATTTCCAGCTTTACCTAAACCGGCTGCATTTTCATATATTTCTTTCCAGTTGGCAAGATTATAAATTGCTTGAGATTGTTGATCTTCTTCATTTGTGAGCGCATTGAAAGCATCACTACCAAATTCAGTAAGAAGTACAGGTTTACCAAACTCATTCTTCACTCTATCAAACATATCAGTAAATGAAATGCCACGGTAAACGTTAATACCAAGTATATCTATGTCTTTACATTCTTCAGCAATCAGATCTAAAAAGAGTAGATCACCATTACATATAGCGATTGGATTTGACGAATCCACCGCTTTCATAGCAAGTGTAGCTTCATTGAAAAGCTTGTACATTGATTCTGCTCTGATGGTTGATTGTCTATCCTCTACAGGTATATCTTCAGTTTCTGCTCCATCCCAAAACAATCCGTAGTTGTTTTCATTACCTAGCAGATACAATAGCAGGCCAGGTGTGCCTCTAAACTCCTGTACCATTTCAGTAACCTCCCGCAACAACACCTCTCTTACTCTTGGATCAGCATAATCGGTATTAGGTGCCCATGTGCCATTTAAAGTAAGTCCGTATCTACCAAATGAGTGATTTAACATCGTGTAAATACCATGCTTTTCATATATATACTGAATCCATTTTCTCTGAATACCCGTGTAAACTCTAATCGTATTTACACCCATATTTTTCAGCAGGGACATTTCATCATCCAGCGCCTTCATTATAAAGTCATCTGGCTGATTCCATAAGCTATAGGAAAAGTTGGTACCGATTGGGAAATAATCCCAGTTCATGCCATTTACCATAAATGGTTCTCCATTCACAAGCAGCTTCATACCTTCCCTATTTTCATCAATTACCACTCGACCAGATTGGCTGTATATAGAGGTGGAAATCAAGAGGGTAAAAAGCAGTAAGGTTAATCGTTTCATAGGGTATTTATTTTTGAAATTTGACTGCATTTGTCTGAAATGATTTTAAAATCTAGGCATAATTATCCTCAATCTTATACATACATTATATTAACAAAACCTTCCTAATGGAAATATTAAATTGCTAATTAACTGTTTAACAGAATCTTATGTTAATAATCTTTTTATAAACCAATGAAGCTAAACCCCTGCTTGTATATAAAATTTTAATATTGAATAATGGAGGAAAAGAGAAAAACCATAAAGCACTGATTAAAAGACAGAAATTATTTGCGTGTAAAAAAAATTGAAAAATAGGTGAATTTAGGTTATACAATTTGCTCATGAACTAAATTAAGAGAAGGCTTATCAAGACATCTGCTTATAGCTCATTCGACACAATTAAATTTGGCTTGAGGAATCAGCTTGAAGGCTTGAAACTAAATATAGAGACACATTATTCTAAAAGGAAAATTAAAACCACTTTGTCTGCCAAAGATCAGCCTAGTTTTAAAATCATTTGATCAATATAAAAAACCTCTTTTTTCAAGATTATTACATTTTCGGTTGAGATCAATGCATTAGATTTAAGAACTTTAGAAGAGTTAAAGCAATCTTAAAATTGATTTTAACATCGAATAAGAAAACAGTATTTTAAAAAAATCTAAGTCTTGTTGAAATATTTAAGACTAATTTTGTGTTTCTAAGTCCTCAAAACCAACAAATAATAAAATCTCAAAAATGAAAAAGCTACAATTATTAGGCGGAGTGCTTTTGATAAGCATTGCACTAATTTCAGCCTGTCAAAAGCAAGGAGAAAAAGATGCTCAATTAGATGCCTATTCAGGCGCTACGAAAAAGAGCAATTCAAATATGATTGCTACAAGCAATAGCGACTGGTGGCCTAATCAGCTAAATCTTAGCTTACTGCGCCAAAACTCAATGAAATCAAATCCACTTGGAGAAGATTTCAACTATGCAAAAGAATTCACTAGCCTTGATTATGCTGCCCTCAAAAAGGACATCGAAGCTCTTATGACAGAATCTCAAGATTGGTGGCCTGCAGATTTTGGTCATTATGGTGGGCTGTTTATCAGAATGGCTTGGCATAGCGCAGGTACATATCGCTCTGGAGATGGCCGCGGCGGTTCCCGCTCTGGTCAGCAGCGATTTGCTCCTTTAAATAGCTGGCCAGATAATGCCAACTTAGATAAAGCAAGAAGACTGTTGTGGCCAATCAAACAAAAATACGGCAATAAAATCTCATGGGCTGATTTGATGGTACTAACTGGCAATGTTGCTTTAGAATCTATGGGATTCGAAACATTCGGTTTTGCGGGCGGTAGAGAAGATGTGTGGGAACCGGAATTGGACGTTTATTGGGGTGCTGAAAGTAAGTGGCTCGATGACCAAAACCGTTACTCTGGAGATCGCGAACTTGAGAATCCTTTAGCAGCAGTTCAAATGGGTTTAATATATGTCAACCCAGAGGGTCCAAATGGAAACCCTGATCCATTACTTGCAGCGGCCGATATCCGTGAGACCTTTGGCAGAATGGGAATGAATGATGAGGAAACAGTTGCCCTAATTGCGGGAGGACATACCCTTGGCAAAACACACGGAGCAGGAGATGCTTCAAATGTAGGCGCAGAACCTGAGGCTGCCGATATAGAAGAGCAAGGACTTGGCTGGAAAAGCACATATAAAACAGGTAAAGGCGCTGATGCTATTACCTCAGGTTTAGAAGTAACTTGGACATCAACTCCAGCAAAATGGAGTCATGACTATTTAACATTCCTTTTCAAATACGAATGGGAGTTGGACAAAAGTCCAGCAGGTGCTCATCAGTGGAAAGCAAAAGACGCAGACAAAATTATTCCTGATGCATTTGATCCAGACAAAAAGCATCCTCCATACATGTTGACAACGGATTTGTCATTGAAAGTAGATCCTGAATATGAGAAAATCTCAAGAAGGTTTCTTGAAGACCCAGCTTCCTTCAATGAAGCATTTGCAAGAGCTTGGTTTAAATTAACTCACCGAGATATGGGGCCCAAAACAACGTATTTAGGCCCAGAAGCACCAACAGAAGATTTGATCTGGCAAGATCCAATTCCAGCGGTAAATCATACTTTGATTAATACGCAAGATATTAATAGCCTAAAATCAAGCATCCTAAATTCGGGCTTGTCTATAAGCGAAATGGTAACAACTGCTTGGGCTTCCGCATCAACTTACCGTCATTCAGACAGAAGAGGTGGCGCAAATGGCGCTAGAATTCGCTTGGCTCCACAGAAAGATTGGGAAGTAAATAATCCAGCTCAGTTGCAGAAAGTATTAACTTCACTTGAGAAGATTCAAACTGATTTCAACGCGAAATCGAATGCTAAAAAAGTTTCTATGGCTGATTTGATTGTATTGGCAGGTAATGCAGGTGTTGAAAAAGCAGCTGAAAATGCAGGCTATAAAATCAGTATTCCTTTCAATCCTGGAAGAATGGATGCCTCTCAAGAACAAACAGATATTGAGTCTTTTGGACTTCTTGAGCCAATGGCTGACGGGTTCCGCAATTATCTGAAAACACAATACACCATTTCTACAGAAGAACTGCTGGTAGACAAAGCACAATTGCTAACGCTAACTGCTCCTGAAATGACTGTACTTGTTGGCGGCATGCGTTCTCTAAATGCAAACTTCGATGGCTCCAAACATGGAATTTTTAGTGCAAATAAAGATGTGCTTACTAATGACTTCTTTGTGAATCTGTTGGACATGAGCACCGAATGGAAAGCTACTTCAGATACTAAAGAAGAATTTGAAGGTAAAGACAGAAAATCTGGAGCAGCAAAATACACTGCCACTCGCGCAGATTTGATTTTTGGCTCAAACTCTGAATTAAGAGCACTTGCAGAAGTATATGCTCAAGAAGATGCTAAAGAAAAATTCGTAAAAGATTTTGCTGCTGCTTGGAATAAGGTAATGAATCTCGACAGATTTGATTTGATTTACTAAAAGCTAACTTATTTTCTAGAAGATCCTAAAAGCCAGTCACATTCGACTGGCTTTTATATTTCAGCGTATTCTGCGAAAAAAATCTATTTATGACTTAATCATCCCATTCCAAACCTTACCTTCACTTTTGAGTTTTAATCAGAAAAGAATTGAAAACATTAATCAAGCTTTTACCACTTACAGGAATTGTACTGCTTTCACTTTCCTGCTCATTCAAAGGCGTAAATAAGTACAAGGACATTACCTACATGGAAAATGGCTTTTTGAGCTCCTTGCCCGAAAAGCAACTAAATATCTTCAGTCCGAAGAAATCCAATGGTCAAAATGACGTCTTAATCTTTATCCATGGCGGAAGTTGGAATTCGGGCAATAAGGATATTTACAATTTCTTGGGAAGCCGCTTCGCACGAAAGGGAATTGTGACGGTAATTATTGACTATCCACTGAGTCCCGAATATCAAGTACATGATATGGCCAAAGCCTCATCCCAAGCTGTGCAATGGGTGCATGATAACATTCAGAATTATGGTGGCAATCCTGATAGGATATTCGTTTCGGGTCATTCGGCGGGAGGTCATTTGGCTAGTTTGATTTCCGTTCGAGATGTCTATTTCGATAGTCTTAATGTAGAAAATCCAATAAAAGGCACTGTATTGATTGATGCTGCAGGACTCGATATGTACTGGTTTTTGAATCAAATGAATTATCCTTCTGGGAATATTTACCTTGAGGCATTTACAGAAAACCCACAAGTATGGAAAGATACTTCTCCTTATTATTATTTAGATAAAAATACCACACCAATGATCATCCTGATGGGCGAAAAGACACTACCAGGAATCGAACTAACAACCACCCGCTTTTTGGAAGAGTATCAAAAGTATAACCCAAACCCGAACTACTATCTCCAAAAAGGAAAAAAACATAAACCCATGATTGTCCAATTCATTTACACACCAAATAAGGCGTATAAATGGATTCTGGATTTTATGGATTCAACCGAATGATTTAAGATTTTTAAGATGAATAAATTTCGACTTTACGTGCTGAATTTTTAATTCATATTTTTAATTGTGGAAGCAAAACAACAATCACTACTCAAGCATAACATTGAGCGCACTATTAGCAAAAAGATTAGTGATAAAGATTTCTCCATCATTTGGAAGCATATTTTCGTCAGATCATTTAATAAAAAGACGATTTTGGCAGAAGAAGGACAGTATTGCAAATACGTATATTTCTTTCTGAAGGGCTCGGCCTACTCCTATCTGATAAATGAAAAAGGAGAGAAAAATGTAATTCAATTTGCATTGGAAGGCTATTGGATTACGGACCACTACAGCTTTTTCTCAGGCCAAAGTGGCATTTACACAATCGAAACACTTGAGGATTCGGATGTCTTGGTAATCAACAAGGAAAGCTATGAAGCCATTTGCAAAGAAAGCCATCTGTTCGAACACTTTTTCAGAATACTCATCCAGAATGCTTTTATCAATTTGCAGTACAGATTGGCGAAGACCAATAGCGAAGAAGCAAGCAAACGATACCTTGAGTTCGCAACCAAATACCCTCATTTCACCCAACGCATCCCACAATACCTCATCGCTACCTATTTGGGAATCAAGCCACAATCCCTTAGCAGAATCAGAAAAGAATTGATTTCGCAAAAATAGATGTATATACATCATTTATTAACATAGGTGAACAGCTTTCAAGTTTTTGAGTTGGACATTTGTATCATCAAATGAAAAACTAAATAAAATAATAATAGAATGGCTAACACAAAAACATGGGCAATTGACCCAACGCACAGTGAAATCTTATTTAAAGTGAAGCACCTTATGATCACAAATGTGAAAGGTGAATTCAGAACGTTCAATGCTACGATTGTAACCAATGGAGATGATTTCAGCAAAGCAAAAGTGAAAGTAACAATTGATGCTGCATCAGTCTTCACAAACAATAACGACAGGGATGCACACTTGAGAAGTGGCGATTTCTTCGATACCGACACTCACAAAGAATTAACATTCGAAGGAACATCATTCGAGAAGTTAGATGATGAGAACTTCAAATTGAAAGGTGACCTTACTATAAAAGGTGTCACCAATGAAGTAACACTAGATGTGGAATTTGGTGGTATTATGAAAGACCCTTGGGGAAATGACAAAGCTGGTTTCTCTTTGAGTGGCAAAATCAATAGAAAAGATTGGGGACTAAACTGGAATGCTGCATTAGAAGCAGGTGGTGTTTTGGTAAGTGACGATGTACGTATTCAAGCTGAAGTGCAATTTGCTGTACAAGCTTAAAAAATAGGTGTTAGATGGTTGAGAAAGCGTTTATCATATTTATGGTAAGCGCTTTTCTATTTTCAATTTGAGCAAAAAAACAAAGCGGGAGGGAAATTGTCGTCTGCAAAAATTGCCTCTATTGAATTAAAATGAATAATAGAGTAAAAAATACCTCCTCAATCCCTAATTTCGTAAAAAATTTAACATATGATTACTGCAACAATACATACTGCCAATGGAGCCATGAAAGTAGACTTTTATGAAAAAGACGCTCCTGGCACAGTAGCCAATTTTGTAAAACTAGCAAAGGAAGGCTATTATGATGGTTTAAAATTCCACCGTGTAATTCCAAACTTCGTGGTTCAAGGTGGCTGCCCTAATGGTACTGGTGCTGGTGGCCCAGGCTATACAATTCCTTGTGAACTTGATGGCGAAAATCAATATCATGATCGTGGTGTACTTAGCATGGCTCACGCTGGTCGCAATACTGGTGGTTCACAATTTTTCATTTGCCACAATAGAGACAACACACAGCATCTTGATCGTAACCATACTTGCTTCGGCAAAGTGGTGGAGGGCCAAGACTTAATTGACCAAATAAAGCAAGGTGACTTGATCCAAAAAATTGAGATTCACGAGGAATAATCCTTTTATAAATTCAGCCCATTTTAAAATGCCTATGACCAAAAATCAAAGGCATTTTTATTTATTTTAGAATCATTAATCAATTGAATTTCAACTATATATTAAATTAAATGAGCTCTCAGCTCTGAAGAGCGCCCATATTTAACCGTTAAAAAAATAAATAGATAAATTTTGAACCAAGTGATTATTTAATAGTTGTAACTTTGCATCAAATTAAACAAACATGAAAAAGATGAATTTAAAATTCTTAGCAATTGCTATTGCATTTTCTAGCTTTACAATGATCAGCTGTTCTAGCGAACAAGGTTCTGAAAATGAAGTAGAGGAAATCGAAGAAGTAATTGAAGCTCCAGTTGAAAGTAACACAGTTGTTGATATTGCTATCAGCTCTCCAGATCATACTACGCTAGTAGCAGCAGTTACTGCAGCTGGTTTGGTAGAAGTTCTTTCAGGTGATGGTCCTTTTACAGTATTCGCCCCAACTAATGCTGCTTTTGCTAGCCTTCCAGAAGGAACTGTTGCTAATCTATTATTACCAGAAAACAAAGAAATGCTAGCTAGCATTTTAACTTACCACGTAGTAGCGGGTAATGTTATGGCTGCTGATCTTTCTGACGGTCAAATGGTAACAACAGTAAATGGCCAACAATTGAGAGTGACTATTGCTGATGGCAATGTTATGATCAACGGCGCGAAAGTAATCGCTGCTGATTTAGTTGGTACAAATGGTGTTGTACACGTAATTGACGGTGTAGTACTTCCAGAGTAAGGATTAAATTATTTTACAAAAAAACCTGCCAAAAGCAGGTTTTTTTGTTTTATACCAATTGAGAAAATTATTCTTCTCCCAAAAATGGATATCGATAATCTGTAGCAGAAACTAGTGTCTCCTTAATTGTACGCGGACTCACCCAACGCAATAGGTTGATCATAGAGCCTGCTTTGTCATTAGTGCCTGAAGCTCTAGATCCACCAAATGGCTGCTGACCTACAACTGCTCCTGTTGGCTTATCATTTATGTAGAAATTACCTGCAGCATGGTTTAGTCTCTTTGTTGCCAATTCAATCGCATATCTATCTTGAGAGAATATCGCTCCAGTCAATGCATATGGACTTGTAGAATCGAGTAATTCTAGCGTTTCCTCAAAATTTTCAGCTTGATATACATAAACCGTCAATACTGGACCGAAGATCTCTTCGCACATAGTAACATACATCGGATCTTTAGTTAGCAATACTGTGGGCTCAATGAAGTAACCTTTAGATTTATCGTAATTACCTCCCGCTATTACTTCCACCATTGGATTTGCTTTTGCGTCATCAATGTATTTAGCAATTTTATCGAAGGATTTTTCATCAATTACAGCATTAATAAAATTACCGAAATCTTCTGTTCCTCCCATCTTCATACTTGCCAAATCTTCTTGCACGTAACCTTTCACTTCATTCCAAAGATTTGATGGAATATAAGCTCTAGAGGCAGCAGAGCATTTTTGCCCTTGATATTCAAATGCGCCTCTTGACATGGCAGTAGCTACTGCTTTGGCATTTGCAGTCTTGTGCACCATTATGAAATCCTTACCGCCAGTTTCGCCAACTATACGCGGGTAGGTTTTGTAAGCATGGATATTGTTGCCAATGGTTTTCCAGATAGTTTGGAATACGCCAGTACTACCTGTAAAATGGATACCTGCAAAATCTGGATGCTTGAATACAATGTCTCCAGTAGTTGGGCCATCTACATATACCAAGTTGATTACGCCATCTGGTACGCCTGCTTCACGGAAAATTTCCATAAGCACATTGGCTGAATAAATTTGTGTGTAGGCTGGTTTCCAAACAACCACATTGCCCATCATAGCGCACGATGTTGGCAAGTTGCCTGCAATGGCTGTAAAATTGAATGGTGTTAAGGCAAATATAAAACCTTCTAGCCCTCTCTGCTCTACGCGGTTCCATACACCCGGTGAGGATATTGGTTGCTGTGCGTAGATTTCTGTCATGTATTGCACGTTGAATCTTAGGAAATCGATGATTTCACAAGCAGCATCGATCTCAGCTTGAAAAGCATTTTTGGACTGGCCTAGCATGGTAGCAGCATTCAGCCTGTCCCTGTATGGACCAGCAATCAGCTCTGCAGCTTTTAAGAAGATACTTGCTCTATGTTCCCAAGCCATTGCCGCCCAAGCTTCACGAGCTCCTAGCGCAGCATTTATTGCCTGATTTACATGGTCTGCATCTCCTTCGCTGAAGGTGCCTAGTATATGTTGATGATCATGAGGAGGTCTAATATTCACTTTTTTATCGGTGAATATTTCCTGCCCCCCAATTACCATCGGGATATCTATTTTTTTGCTACGAGCTTCCTTAAGAGCCGCTTGTAGAGATGCTCTTTCTGGACTTCCAGGAGCATAGCTTTTTATAGGTTCGTTATAAGGTTTTGGTACGTTGAAAAAGCCTACTGACATATCTTTTTTAGATTTGATTGAAAACTAAATTATACACAAAGATAAGCATCTATGCAGAGAATACTTAGAGGAATTCAAAGGAAGGTAGAGTTGTGTTAGAGAATAGACTTAAGCTCAGATAAATGGCTAATTTCAAAAGTAAGCTCTTCTTGATGTGCCACTTTTTCCGGATTGTAATACACCTGGCCAATTCCAACTCCTTTGGCACCAAGGATATCTGTTTGGATATTATCACCAATCATTAAACTTTGCTTTTGTTGAGCCTTCGAGACTTTAAGTGCAAATTCGAATATCTCTTTACCCGGCTTTTTACCTCCCGCTCTTTCAGAGGTTACTACCTCATCGAAATACTTTCTAAGGCCAGATTTCTCTAATTTCACATGTTGTACATCTTCAAAACCATTGGTAATTATGTGCAGTGAAAAACGATCGTGCAAATGATCTAACAATTCAAAAGCGCCATCAATTACGTTAGGTTTTTGTGGGCAACCATTTACATACTCATTTGTGAAATTTGCAGGAATCAAGCTTTTATCGGCACCCAGCTCCTGAAATATTCGTACAAAACGCTGCGTCCTTAGGTATTCGCTATCAATTTTCCCGATATTATAATCTGCCCAAAGTTGATAATTAACCTCAAAAAATTTTTCTTGTAATGCCTCCACATTAAAAGCTACCTTATCCTGCAATTGATATCCATCGTACAGTTCTCGCAAGGTTTCACGAGCACTTTTGTCATAATCCCACAAAGTGTGGTCGAGATCGAAAAAAAGAGATTGGTAAGCCATAGGAAATCGAACGTCAGAGAAATTTGGATACAGTACTCATATAATAAGCTTGACTTAATTCTAAATGTTCAAAAACTAATCACCTTGCCATTTGCGCGTTTCAATTTGGTTGAGGGCAAGTTCTCTATTTGAGTACAACACCTTGAAAATTTCTTGATCTTTGATCAGTTGTGGATCTTTTTGGATAAAGACGAAAATTTGCCTTAAAATTTCAGATACTTCTTCCTTGATGTAATAGAAAATCCATTTATCAACTCTTTTGCTATTTACAATTCCTGCATTTTTCAAGAAGGTCAAGTGGCGGGAGGTTTTGGTTTGTGTAAAACCAAGAACTAACTCCAAATCAGTAATGCACATTTCCTTATTATTTGCCAACAAATTGATTATACGAACTCTTGCTTCTTCTGAAAGAGCTTTAAAAATCTGAATACTATAGGGCAAACTAATGTTCTTTAACCGCATGGCTTTTATGAAATTTTTGTTTTAAGGCTTACTAACCTTTATCTTCGAACGTCGTAATTTATATAATATGAGCCTTAGAATCTACTTTATATTTTTTGTAGTATTGATTTCTAGTCTTTGTTTGGTGAATCAACACGCTTTATCCCAGGTTCCTCCTAAACAGGACCCTCCAAAAGTCATTCAGTTTTCTGGTGTGATTCTCGATGAAGACAGCCCTACTTACATACCTAGGGTCAATATTTACATACCTTCCCGAAGGCTAGTCACCAACACGGATGATAATGGCTTTTTCACTTTGCCAGTATTAACGGGTGATAGTATTGTATTCAACATGATTGGCTATCAAAGGCAATATTTGAAGATTCCTGCTATAGATGGAGATAGCTATACTGTAGTGATTGAGATGAAGCAGGATACAATAGAATTGGATAATGTAAATGTAATGCTATTTCCAAATGAAAGAGATTTTAAAGAAGCTATACTAGCGATGCGTGCTCCAACAGAACTTACAGATAATTTATTTTCCAGAAGTATAGATCCAGAGGTCTATGAGCAATATGTGCAAAATGTAGCAATGTCTCCTCAAATGAATTATCGATATTTTCTTGACCAGCAGCGGCAAATGTCTCAAGATCGTGTGGGACCTCGCTCCTTCTCTTTCCTCAACCCATTTGCTTGGGCAGAATTTATCCGATCCCTCAAAAGTAAAGACTAATAAAAAAGGCTACCCAGTTTGAGTAGCCTTTTGAATTTTTGATTCGATTCACTATTACTTTCCAAGCAAATCGACACTTCTCAGTAAGAATTCTGTAAGACGCTTTCCTTTGAGCATATCCTGACCAAGCAATGCAATATCATAAGCTTGAGTTGCCATTTGCCCTTTTAGCTCATCATTTTCTTCTTTAATGATTTTAGCCATGATAGGGTGGTTAGCATTCAGCGTAACTTGTTGCGTTTCTGGCATGGCGCCAAACATGTTCATCCCCCCGCCAGTTTTGGCCATATCTTTCATACGGCGCATAAATTCATTTTGCGTAATCACCACTGGCAATTCATCTTGAGCTAATGCTTCTACTGACACTTGAGCACTTTCATTTGCAATAGCTTTGGTAAATATTTCCTTCAAGCTTTCTTGCTCTTTGTCATTCAATAAGCTTTCTCTCTTCTCATCTTTTTCGATAAGCTTATCAATAACATCCGCATCCACCCGCTTCAAGCTAGTTTTCTCAATTTTTTGCTCTAAGTGGTTTACAAAGTGGCTATCAAGTATGCCATCTAGAATTGCCACATCATAACCTACCTTGCCTGCACTTCTGATATATCCATCCTGCTTACCTTCATCGCTTGCATATAGCCAAATGTTCTGACCATTCTTGTCGGTTTGGTTTACTTTCGTTTTCTCACCGTACTCCTCAAGCGTGAAGTATTTGCCCTCCGTATTCTTCAGCAAAGTAAATTTCTGAGCTTTTTCAGCAAATTTCTCTTCTGAAATCATCCCGTACTTTACGAACAGTCCAATATGATCCCATTTGGTTTCGAAACCTGCTCTATCTTTTTTGAATAATTCTTCCAGCTTATCAGCCACCTTTTTGGTAATGTAGCTGTTGATTTTCTTCACATTGCTATCCGATTGCAAATAGCTACGCGATACGTTGAGCGGAATATCTGGAGAGTCAATTACACCATGTAATAGCATCAAAAACTCAGGCACCACATCTTTCACTTCATCGGTGATGAATACTTGGCGGCTGTATAGTTGAATTTTGTTTCGTTGCAATTCCAAGTCGCCTTTCACTTTCGGGAAGTACAATACACCCGTCAAGTTGAATGGATAATCCACATTAAGGTGAATCCAGAACAGCGGATCTTCGCTAAATGGGTACAGCTCTTTATAAAACTCCAAGTAATCTTCATCCTTCAATTCCGCTGGAGCCTTTGTCCATATTGGAGCCGTATTATTGATGATTCTTGGCTTCTTTTCCGTTTTAAATTTGTCTTTGCCTTCTTCATCTTTACCATCTGGTAATCTTTCCTCCTCGGTGCCAAAAATGATATCTACAGGCATAAACTTGCAATACTTATCAAGTATGCTTTTTAGTCTGTATTCTTCCAGAAATTCTTCTGAATCCTTATTAACATGCAGTATTATTTCAGTGCCACGATCTGTTTTTTCAGCTGGGCCTAATTCAAACTCCGTATTTCCATCACAAGTCCATCTTGCTGCTTCGGTTCCTTCTTGGTAGGATTTAGAAATGATCTCCACAGTATCAGCCACCATAAATGCTGAGTAGAAACCTAGACCAAACTTACCTATAATCTGCTTTGCGTCCTCGGCGTCTTTGAATTTCTCTACAAACTCAGTCGCACCCGAAAAGGCTATTTGGTTAATATATTTTTTGATTTCGTCGCCTGTCATACCAAGACCTTTATCCTTCACGGTAATGGTCTTTTTGTCTTTATCGAAAGATACTTCTATGCTAAGATCCCCTAGTTCCGAAGTATTTTCTCCTAAAGAAGTAAGGCGTTTAATTTTTTGTGTAGCATCTACCGCATTGGCTATCAGTTCCCTCAAAAATATCTCATGGTCAGAATAGAGAAATTTCTTAATGATCGGGAAAATGTTTTCGGTATGGATTGATATAGTACCTTTTTCTTGCATAATATATATTCTTTTGTTGATTAGACGATGACCGTCAATCCCAATTCCTGTACCACAAGCAAAGAAGTGACAGGATGGCAGAATTGTATTATGCTAAATCGGCGGGAGGGTTTTGATCTTCAGCTTCAAAGTAGGAATCTGGATATTCCACAGAACTTATTTCCAAATCGAGGCCAGCTAATTTGAGATACACACGTGTGAGTACTTCTACATCGCGAATGCAATATCTTGTGATTCTCGGCAAATCATCATCAACATGATATACATGAGAAACCAGACTTCCATCGATATCGCTTTTGCTAGTTTCCACATCAAAAATAGTCGCCATTAAGTCCAAGGAAGTAAAATGCTTTCGATCACCAAACTTCCACATTTCCATGGTATCGATATGCGGGTTGGTCCAAGGCTTGGCATTGATGAGTAAGGCAAGCGAACTAGGCAAAGGAATTCCATGCACTCGCATTCGTCGGCAGATATACGGAAAGTCAAATTCGAATCCATTGTGGGCACAGAGTCTTGGCTGGTTTTTAGGAAATTGTTCATCCAAAAGCTTGGCAAACTTCTCTAATAGATCCTTCTCATCCTTTCCAGAAAGCTCTCCCAAGCGTAAAACGAATTCTCCGTCCTTTTCTCGCAAAAAGCCCATTCCTAGGCATACAATTTGACCAAATTCTGAATAAATAGCGGCTTTATCTTTATACAATTCGGCTGGTTCTTTTTCTTCTTGTTTAAAGAAATTAGCCTTTTTTTTCCATTGCTTTTGCAGTCTTTCATCCATTTCATCGAATTCTGCTTTGGCACTTACAGTTTCAATATCTATGAATAAAATTTCTTTTAGTTTGGAAATCATGCAATTAAGATAAACAATTCCTTTTAATGTTCAAAGTACACTTCAGTTTGTGGCACTCTCCATCGCTCTCCATACACGCCCTCTGGTAAGCGTTTGCCTAGAGAAATCACCATATTTATCTCAGCCGAATTGGGCAACCCCAAAGCCCTTTTGATGCGGGAGGAATCCATCCCTTCCATTGGGCATGAGTCGTATCCTTCGGCGCTAATGCTATTCATAAAGTTCATAGCTGCCAATGCAGCGCTTTTGTGTGCAGTAACTCGGACATCAGCATAACCAACCTCCCGCACTATAGGCTTGAAAAGACCAATGGAAAAGGCTGTGATTTTTCTCAATAAACCAGCGATATTGAACCAATCGTTCGTGTAAAAAATGGGAATTAGCTTCCTGTAATATTTGGCAACCATTTTCTTTTGCTTTTCAGGCAAATCCTTTTGCTTCATAATAGGTTCAAGTAGGGCTTCTCTCCTACTTCTCCACAAATCTTTGCGAACTACTACCACCATCAATTCAGAAGCCGTTTTTGCCGCATTTTGCTTCATACAATATGGGATAAGCTCTCTTAACAGTTTAGCTGATTTAACCCTATGAAATTCCCAAAGCTGTAAATTGCTACTATTTGGTGCCAAGCTAGCGCAGCTTACGGATCGTTCTATCACCTCATTGGGTATTTCAACATCAGGCATATACTTGCGCACTGAGCGACGATTTTCAATGATTTTAGTGAATACTTCAACCTCTTTTCCAACCATAATTAAGAATCTTTGAAATGGATAGGCCGAAAATATGTAATTTTCCGCCCATGTACAGGTTTCTCACCCTAATTTCGAAACTACCTCTTTCGATACTCTATGGAGTTTCCGACTTCTTGTACCTAATTATCTATTACATAATCCGATACAGAAGACCTGTGGTAAAGGAAAATCTGGCTCTTTGCTTTCCCGAAAAAAGCAAGGCAGAAAAGAAAAAGATCGCCAAACAATTTTACCGAAATCTCTGTGACTTGGCTATTGAGACAATAAAAGCGCACAATCTATCTTACACCGAAATCCAAAAGAGAGTTGATATAATAGGATTGGATAAAATCAAAAAGTGTCATGACAATGGAAGTCCTGCTTTCATCTTTACTGGGCATACAGGAAATTGGGAATGGATGCTGTTGGCAAGCACCATGGAGCTAAACTACCCGATAGATCCTGTGTACAAACCACTAAAAAACAAGGGAGTGGACAAATTTATCATGGAAGTAAGATCTCGTTTTGGTGGCACTCCAATAGCTAAAGATGAAACGGTTCGAGAGCTCGTAAAACGCAGAAAACTCCAACGTGATGTTGCTATGGTAGCTGATCAATTGCCTATACAAGCCACTGAAAAATATTGGGCGAAATTTTTGGGTAGAGATACAGCATTTTACCTTGGGCCTGAGCAGTTAGCTAAGTTTACCAAATGGCCAGTATTTATGAACAGCATGCGTCGGGTCAAAAGAGGCCACTACATAGCAGAATATAAGCAAATAACTGTAGAGGACGGAAATACAAGTGAGTTTCCGATCTTAGATGGATATATTAATTTGCTGGAAAAAAGCACTCGCGAAAACCCGTCAGATTGGCTGTGGTCTCATCGCAGATGGAAATACCCAAAACCAATGGAAGCAAGTAACAAGGATCACTTCCAAAAAGAAGAAATCCATTCGAGGTAATAGTTAGATTAGATAAATTAGTAAATTTGTGATGGCCTAAAAATTTTGCAAACATGAATAGAGTCAATATCCTTTTTTCAGCCCTTTTAATTTTGGTAATTTCTGCGTGCACAAGCAGCGGATTAAGCGAAGATGAATTAGCGACGTTGAATGAAGCCAAAGTCATTCATGATGAAGCATATTCTATTCAAGGTCAAGTTGATGCAATGATGGCCCAAATTGCTGAACATAAAAATTTCATGCAAGTGGCACTGTCCAACAATAGTGAAAGTCAGGCTGATGAAATAGCCCAAGAAGAGGTGGAAAAAATTAAAGGACTATTACTAGAAATTGAAACGGTAGAAGAAGAGCTGAACAACTGGAAAGCAGAACTTATAGAAGTAGAAATACCTGGCGAAGAACATGATCATGACCATGAAGGACATGACCATAATCATGGAAGTAATAATGCGGTGGATATTCTTCCAAACCAAATGCTTGAGCTTCAAAAAGAGCAGAGAAATATAATCCAAACCATTCAAGCTAAAGCGGCGCAATTACTTGTTCAATGCCAACAGTATGTAACTAGTGCTTCCGAAAATATCGATGAATAAATCATGAGAGAGAAAAAACCATACATCCAAAGACCGGCAACTAAGAAAAATACAGGCAAAAAAACCATAATTTTTGCAGCTCTTTTAATTCTTTTAATGATTATTTATTCAGTTTTGAGCTTTTACGAAGGAGGAAGCGATGACTCATCCAGCCTTAAAACTGAGCCTGCATTCAAGAAGCAAGGAGAATTAGTATTCAAAAAAGCCGATGGCAGCGAAATCCGTCGAATTGACATTGAAATTGCGGATGACGATATCAAAAGAGCGCAGGGCTTGATGTATCGCACTACCATGACGGAAAGTCAAGGAATGCTCTTCACTTTTGACAAAGAAGAAGAACAAGGTTTTTGGATGAGAAATACCAGATTGTCTTTGGACATTATGTATGCCAATAGTACTGGCGAAATAGTTAAAATATACAGAAATGCAATTCCTTATTCAGAGGAGACTATGCCCTCTGAATACCCTGCAATGTTTGTGGTTGAAACACTTGCTGGCTTTTGCCAAAAATATGGCATTGCAGAGGGTGATTTCATTGAGTTTCAAAGAGACTAAGTGGCTCAATTGAGCAATCGCAAATAAAGCTCCTCAAACTCTCTAACGGCTCGAGACAAGCCAAATTTTCCAATAACCAATTGGCGGGCATTAGCTCCCATTTCGGCTAATAAAGTTGGCTGACTTAGCAGATAATCCGCTTTAAATGCGAAAGATTTAAAATCCCTTTCATGCAAGGAAATTCCGGTTTTCTCGTGCTCTATTACCTCCCGCACTCCTCCAACATCAATTGCCAGAGTTGGTATATTTTGAATTGCCGCCTCAAGCACAACACCTGGCACTCCTTCTATTTTACTCGTCAACAGAAATAAATCTGCACCAGCGAGCCATTCCCCTACATTATCCTTAAAGCCAACAAAATGTACTCTATTTTCAAACCCGATAGATTTACTCTTGGCTACTAAGTCACTTTTCAAGGCACCTTCTCCTAATAAAACTAAATGAAGTTCCTTATCAAAATGATTCATTTGGGCGAAAGCATTAATCATGAAATGGTGATCCTTTTCGTCTTTTAGTGCTCCTACGGTAATTAAAACTTTTGCAGTTTGCGAGATATTCAATTCATTTCTGAGCGTTTGCCTACAAATTTCTTTATCAAATAAATGCTCATCTACACCGCGATATATCACATTGGTATTGGCGGGAGGATAGTTCATCAACTCTACCAATTGGTCTATTGCTGGCCTCCCAACTCCACTTACAAAATCAATTTTGCTATAAAAATAACGATAAACCATTCGCTTAAATGGGTTGGTACCCATCCAATAAGAAGGCATAGATATTAGCCTATAGATTAGTGGAATACGAGGGAAATGTCTTTTGCAAAGTGCCGAATACTTCAAAGTATCAGAACCATTTGCCTGGATGACATCGGGCTGATTATCAGCGATAAATTTCTTGAGGGATTTTAATAATTTGAGTGAAACAAACCCAGAGCTATCTCCATTTAAATCGTAGCATTCCGCACCTTTAGGTTGCAAATCAGCGGGAGGTGGAGCATAAAGCCCAAGAAAAATTACCCTGTAACCTTGGCTTACCAATCCCTCACTCAGTTTGGAGGCAAACATTTCAGCACCTCGATATTGCCGTCGGGTAACCAATTGTAAAATCGTGAGCTTTTTGGCCATGGTTGGTTCCAAAATGGATAATTCGGCAAATTGAGATGACACTCAATTTGCCGAATTAAGATGATATTACTTTATATCAGTTATGTTAGGTAGACTGATTTTGCTAAAAATTCCTTCTTGTTGCATCATTGCTTCTATTTCTGTAGACTTTCTTGGTGCAGCTGCTGAAAGATTTTCCCAGCCCGTTTCAGTTATTAATATATCGTCTTCAATTCGTACGGCAATTCCCCACCATTTCTCATCGCAAGGACTGCCCACTGGGATATAAATGCCCGGTTCAACAGTAATAACTGTGTTTGGTCTAAACACTCCGCCAGTGCCTCTATCGTGCACATCTAAGCCTAAATAATGAGAAGTGCCATGTGGAAAATAAGAATGACGCTGACCCTCCTTTATGATTCCCAATTTCACTAATCCATCATTGATCACTTTTGCTGCTGCCAAGTGAGGTGCTCTAAAGTTGTTGCCTGGAGTACATTCAGCAAATCCAGCTTCTTGGGCTGCATATACCAAATCGTAAATGGCTCTTTCCTCATTGGTAAATTTTCCATTTGCAGGAATTGTACGGGTTACATCTGCTGTATAGCCTCTGTATTGTGCTCCCAAATCCATTAATACAAGTCTATCGCCAACTTGGGTGTCACTGTTTTCTATGTAATGAAGAATACACCCATTTTCTCCAGCACCTACGATTGAGCCATAGCCAACCGCTTCTGATCCATACTTTTTGTAAACAAACTCATGAATTCCTTGAACCTCCCGCTCCGACATATCTGGATGCATGGCTTTCATAACTTCAATTTGGCCTTGAGCGCTTATGCTTACGGCCTTTCTCATCAAATCTACCTCTTCTGGCGTCTTTATTTCTCTCAACTGCCCCATTAATCCTGCCAAAGCTGTTCCATCCAAATTATCTTTCGGTAAGGTTTGAGCAATTTTTAAGCGAATTTCAGGATTAGAATTCAATGCATAATCAGATAATATTTTATCAGATTTCAGACTTTCATTCGTACTCAATGAACGATCGATGGTGGAGGCTACATTGCTATGATTGTTGGCATCTGTTGTTCTTATTAAGTTATAGAGTCGTTGTTTATCAGCACTATGATTGGCAGGGAAACTAGCCTTTTCTTTGAAGGTATTTATCAAATCAAATAAATCTGCACCATCTCTGGTATCTCGCACATCGTTGAAGAAATTGAAAAATAGCACCTTATCGAAATTACTGAAATTGATCGGTAGGTCTTTAAAATCCTTGCCGTTAAAAGCCATTTTGAATCCCAGCTTTTCCTTCACACCTTCTACGCCTAATCTCCGCCCATTCCACATTTCGGCTTGTGGATTTCTTTCTTGTGCAAAAAGCATTTCATCAAATTGATTCCCATTTGTATCAGATTGAATTTCAGAAAAAATCAATAGTACCGAGTGTGGTTCTTTATAACCAGTGAGATAGTAAAAATCTGGATCTTGATGATAGTCGTAATCGACATCATTGGCTCTATTGCGCACTGGATTCGAGAAAAGCACGGCAACGGAGTTTTCAGGCATTATTTTACGAAGTTCATTTCTTCTTTCGCGATGCCATTCCGCACTTAATGCATCTGGCTCTTGCATAGCAATGGCTGAGAAATTGGGTAGGATAAAAGTCACTGCGAAAAGCAGATAAACACAAGCACATGAAACGCTGCGAATAGATGAATTTTTCATATTAAAGAATTTCTTGAAAATAAATATTTTCTCTGAGTAGCACACTATCAAATAAAAAAAGGTGCTTAAAGCACCTTTTAAAGAATATTTAACCAACCTTTCGAAACAACATCTCACTCATTATCATCACTGATTCTTTCAAGTAAATGTCATTAGTAAGAGGTGCTTTATCTTTCACATTTTTGATTTCACTTGAGCCAACATTTCCACTTAGTTTGTTTCTGGCAGTTCTTATTTGCTCAGCCAATTTAATTTGATCTTTTCGCACCTCAAGGTTCAGCGAAATACGTGTTTCAGCTCTTTCCTTTTTAATGTCTTCAATCTCAGCAAGCAAATTATTTAAGTCTTGCTCATTTTTCAGTCGGTTAGCAAAATAATTGTTAAGGTTTTTCACCAAGTCAGTATCAATTTTATTGTTTGGTTTGAACTTAGCTTGATTTATTTTTTCGAATGGCAATGCATTAGATCTTGAGCTTTCTCCAAATTCCTCCGCGCTCATAATTGAAGGAAGGTTTACATCAGGGACAACCCCTCTCTGTTGAGTACTCTCGCCATTAACTCTGTAATACATCCCTAGGGTGAATTTCAACTGGCCTAATTTATCTCTTTCTTGAGGTAAATAGGTTTCAAGGTCGATTACATTCTGTACGGTTCCTTTTCCAAATGTAGTTTCTCCTATTACAACACCACGTTTATAATCTTGAATAGCTCCAGCAAAAATCTCAGAAGCTGATGCAGAAAATCTATCTACTAGTACACTTAATGGGCCATCATAAAATACGTTTGGCGTGTCATCTTCTTCTACTCTCACAGCCCCATTCCCACTACGGATTTGCACAACCGGACCTTGATTTACAAAAAGTCCCGTAAGTTGAATAGCCTCAAGCAAAGCTCCTCCACCATTTCTTCTCAAGTCAATAATAATCCCTTCTACCTTTTGTTCTTGTAGTTCGGTAATTAGTCTTTTTACATCGCGAGTAGTGCTACGGTAATTTGGATCACCTTTGGAGGCTGCAGCAAAATCCATATAGAAATTTGGAATCGTAATTACACCCACATTGTAGTTTCGCCCATTTCTCTCCACTTGCAACAATTCTGCTTTTGCAGCTTCATCTTCTAGTTTTATTTGGTCTCTCTCCAATACCACTTCCATTGGAGGCGCATTAATACCACCTTCACCTGGCTTGATTTTCAATCTTACTTTGGTACCTTTTGGGCCTTTGATTAGCGCTACTACATCATCAAGTCTCCAACCTACCACATCTTCAATTTCGCCATCTACACCTTGCCCTACACCTACAATCAAATCATTTGCTTGTAGCTCCTTACTCTTAAAAGCCGGGCCACCTGCGATTACTTCAACTATTTTTGTGTATTCATCTTCCATTTGGAGTCTTGCGCCAATTCCCTCAAAGGTCAAACTCATCTCCTCTTGAAATTTTTCAGCAGTGATTGGTGAAAAATAACTTGTATGCGGATCAAATGCTTCTGTTAATGCATTCATATAAACTTGAAATACATCTTCACTTCTATATTGTCTTAGCGTCCTGCTAATGGTATTGTATCTCTTTTTAAGTACTTCTTTTGCACTTTCATAATCTCTATCAGCAAGCATCAAATTCAATGCTTGTAACTTCATGTATTTTCTCCAACGCTCATTCCATTCCGCAAGACTACTTGCATATTTTTCATTTTCAGCTTTGGTATCAAAATATTCTTCGGTTGAGAAGTCAAAACCCTCATCCAATACTTCATTCAAATAGACCATTCTATCGATCATTCGCTGACGAAATATCTCAAATATCACATAGGCTGCTTCGAGATTTCCTCTTTTTAAGTCATCGTCCAATCGCAGCTTATATCGCTGAAATGCATCAATATCAGATTGCTGGAAATACAGTTTACCATTGTCCAATGAAGATAAATATTGATCGAAAACAACTTGAGATAAAGAATCAGAAAGAGGTGTTTTACGATAATGGTAATTGTTTAGCAGATTGGTAACGACCACAGTTTGCTTCATCTGAGCTTCCGTAGGTTGTAAAACCTCCATAGCCTCGTTACTTTGCGATTGCGCAAAAGCATTGAAAGACAGAATAGCGATTAGACTAAAAAATATGCTTAACCTTTTCATATATAATATTTGAAATAATTCTTAAATGAGGAAATTAAAGAAATCCGATTATTAAATCTATAAACACGAAGTAAGTTTTCAATTTTCTTTACCCTAATAAAACGCCAATTGTTCAAAAATGATGCAAGAAATTCAATTACGGAATTTACTTATCTTATAAGGTACTAATTTGATGACAAAAGGGAAATCAGGCTTGCTAAAGAATTCCGAAATAACTCATCAGTCTAAAGTATGCTAAAACTAAGCCTAAACCAATAATGCCAACTATGGATCCTGTAAATACGAAATCTTTCGAAAGCAACTCACCTTTAGCATAAGCCATTGCGTTTGGCGGTGTGCTCACAGGTAATGCCATTGCAGAAGATGCCATTAATGCTACACCAATAATTAAGGCCTTTGCACCATAGTCATCTATCGCATAGGAAATTGCCAAAGCTAATGGGATAATTAAGTTTGCACTTGCCGTATTGGATAAGAAAGTACTCATAATCAAAGTGCTAAATAATAATATTCCCAAAATGTAAGGAGAATCAGTTGGCAGATAATTCAATACTTCCAAATCTAATTCTGTAACCTGCATGCCCGTACCTAGTGCAATTCCTCCAGCAATCAATAATAAAATATGCCAATCGAGTCTCTTTAAATCTTTAGTACTGATAAGGCCGGTAGTAGTAAATACGATTGGCGGAATCAATGCAACAACGGCGGGAGGTAACCCATGGAAAAAATCTGTGAGCCAAAGTAAAACAGTTGAAGCAAAAATAATTATGACAAACCAACCTCTCTTATCGATAGGGCTTTTTGGCACATCAAACTCAGCAAATCCAACTGGTGCTTTATATATCTTGGATAATAGAAAAAATAAGACAAACAGCAAAATAACCCAAATTGGGAGTGCAATTAGAAACCACTCAAAAAAGCTTACATCATATCCCGAAGTACGCAAATAGGCTACTGCGACTGCATTTGGCGGAGATGAAATTGGAGTGCCCATACCGCCTATATTCGCTGCAAATGGTATGGCCAACATCAATGATTTGCGAAAAGGTTCTTTGGCAGGAATTTGCGCAAGGATTGGAATACTCAATGTAATCATCATCGCAGCAGTAGCGGTATTACTCATAAACATTGAAAAAATGGCGGTAACTCCCATCATGCCGAATAACACTTTCGATGGACTTTTTCCAAAAATATTTAGTAATTGGCCAGCAAGGGCTTTATCTACACCTTCTTTTACGGTAGCCATCGCTAATATAAATCCGCCAAAGAAAAGCACGATTACAGGATCGGACAAAGGCATTAAGAAATTGCGAAAACCAGGATTCTCGGCAACTTCAAACCCAAGGCTATCCCAATTTCCTGGATTGCCAAGTAGCAGTACCTCTAACCCAATAATAAGCACAGCAGTGGCAAATAAAGGCACTGCTTCCGTAAGCCAAAGCCAAGATGCCAAAATGAAAATCCCCAGCATAAAAACCTTTTCTCTTGGCAAATCCGTGTTGATATTCAAATAGAATACAACGGCTATGGCAACCACAGCGCCAAATGAAAATATGAAAAGATTACGAATTGCTAAGGGAGGCTTCTTGCCAGAAATTCGCTCAAAAAAGCGAAATATATCTAAAGCCTCTTGTAACCGTTTGAGCCGCTGGAACATTAATTAATTTTCAAACTGACCAAGCAAATTTGTCCATTTTGAACAAAGGTGTTTAAGTTACAAATACGAAAAGTAATGCTAAAGGTATAGCAATAAAGCAAATAACAGTAATTGGTAATGCACCTTTGCTTTTGTTAATTTAGCAAAAAATAAAGAACATGAATCAACGTCCTCGTCGCAACCGCAAATCAGCTGCTATCCGAAATATGGTGCAGGAAACGCATTTACAAGCCACAAACCTTATCCTCCCGCTGTTTTTGTTGGAAGGAAGCGGGAGGAAAATCGAGGTGAATTCTATGCCTGGAATTTATCGCTATACTTTAGACCATATGTTGAAAGAAATCGAGCAATGTATGAATCTAGGTATTATGACTTTCGACATTTTTCCTGTGGTTGATGAAAAACACAAAGACAAAACTGCCACTAAAAGCTACGATCCCAATTTTTTCTATTTACAAGCACTCAGAGAAATCAAAAAGCAATTTCCCGAAGCTTGCATTATGACGGACGTAGCGATGGATCCTTACAGTAGCGATGGTCATGACGGCTTGGTCGAAAATGGCAAAATCCTAAATGACGAAAGCTTAGAAATACTCGGAAACATGGCTTTGGCGCAAGCAGATTGTGGTATCGATATCCTTGGGCCATCGGATATGATGGATGGGCGAGTTGGCTATATTCGTGAGCTTTTGGATGATAATGGCTTTACCGAGACTTCCATCATGAGCTATACGGCCAAATATGCGAGCGCATTTTATGGGCCATTCCGCGATGCTTTGGATTCCGCTCCAAAATTTGGCGATAAGAAAACCTACCAAATGAACCCAGCTAATAGAAATGAGGCATTGATTGAAGCTGGGCTAGACGAAGATGAAGGAGCTGACTTCCTAATGGTAAAACCCGCATTGGCCTATTTAGATGTCATTCGCTTGCTCAAGGACAATTTTGAATTACCTATTGCAGCTTATAATGTAAGCGGAGAATATTCCATGATCACCGCTGCTGCCGAGCGAGGCTGGATCGACCGTCAAAGAGCTATTGACGAAACCCTTACAAGCATGCGCAGAGCGGGTGCAGATATTATTCTTACTTATTTTGCTAAGGAATGGGCGGAAAAAAATAGAAAATAGCAAAGGCACTTTAGTTAGTGGGTTGAAATTCTCACCTTCTCTTGTTACCCTTTTTAGGACTTGAGCTCTTTTTAAATTTCCTTTCCTTCTTCTCATGAAAGGCACCTTTAAACTCAGGATTTTCTCTTCGGTTTTGCTCATCTATTTCACGTAGCATTTCTTGCTCTTCTGCCTTTGGTGTTTTTACTATTTCTACTCCTTTTGGAATATGAGCTAGTGGCACTTTTTGCTTAATCAACTTCTCTATTCTATCGAAATGGTATTCTTCGGCAGGTGTCACAAAAGTGATAGAAATACCTGATTTGAAAGCACGACCAGTGCGACCGATTCGGTGGATATAGTCTTCGTAAATCAATGGCACATCGAAATTGATCACATGGCTTACATCAAGTACATCGATGCCACGCGCCATCACATCTGTAGCTACCAAAACCCTAATACCTCCCGCTTTAAATGCCTCAATGCTATTCATGCGGGTGTTTTGGCCTTTATTCGCATGGATTACTCTAACATCACCCAAATTCTTCCTCTCCAAATATTTGAACACAGCATCTGCATGCCCACGCTTTTTCACAAAAACAATTGCTCTTTCGAAATCGTCATTTGTTGTCAATAAATGCAGCAATAGGTTAATCTTCGTTTTCAAATTCGGAGTAAGATATTTCTCTTGACTCACTGTAATTGCAGTGGTCTGTGTAAGTGCTACTTGCACTTTCACAGGGAATTCCAGAAACTCTTCCGATAGCTTTTCTACCTTTTGCGGGATGGTAGCCGAAAAGAGCAAATTCTGCCTTTTGGTAGGGATTACTTCTAGTATTTGCCTAATCTGAGGCATAAAACCCATATCCATCATCTTATCTGCTTCGTCTAGAATCAGCGTTTTGATGAGCTTCACCACCATTTCGCCTCGGCTATAAATGTCCAAAAAGCGACCTGGTGTGGCTACAATGATATCTGCACCGGCTTGTATATTTTCTATCTGAGTTTTCGGGCCAATCCCTCCATACAATTCCACTACCCGAAGTCCTGTATTCTTGGCAAATTTCCGAGCCTCGTCTGCCACTTGAGAAATAAGCTCCCTCGTGGGTCCCAATATCAGTACTCGAGCATGATCTCCCTGCGGATAGCGAAGCTTCATTAATATGGGCAGAATGAATGCAGCAGTTTTGCCCGTACCCGTAGGTGCAATTCCAAAAATATCATGGCCAGCCATAATTTGAGGAATGGCTTTCTGTTGAATTTCAGTAGGCTGCTCCAATCCTGCTTCGGCAATTGCATCAAGCACTTGCTTATTCAGCTTAAAATCCTCGAATGAAACTTGACTTTCCTTATCTTTGGGTGTGTCCACAAATAATTAATTATGTCGAAAATACTGATAACCAATGCAAATATAGTCAACGAAGGCAAGATCATTCAGGCCGATGTATTGATAGTAGGCGAAAGGATTGAAAAAATTGCTGGGACTATCTCTGATTCAGCCGCTAAAGTAATAGATGCGGGAGGTAAATATTTGCTTCCTGGCCTAATTGACGATCAAGTACACTTCAGGGAACCAGGGCTCACCCACAAAGCAGATATATATACCGAGTCGCGTGCAGCGGTGGCGGGAGGTGTTACTAGCTTTATGGAAATGCCAAATACATCGCCAGCCGCAACTACTTTGGAGCTGCTAGAGGATAAATTCAACATTGCCGCCAATACCAGTTTGGCAAATTATTCCTTTTACTTAGGCACTTCCAATCACAATCTGGAGGAAATAAAAAAAGCCAATCCAAAGAATATAGCGGGAATAAAGATTTTCATGGGTTCCTCCACAGGCAATTTGGTGGTAGATGATATTAAAGCATTAGAAGGTATTTTCGAACATGCACCAATGCTTATTGCCACACATTGTGAGGATGACCCAATGATTAAGGCCAATCAGGCAAGAATCGTTGCCGAATACGGTGAGCAAATAGATGCCTCGTTTCATCCAAAAATCCGTGATGCAGAAGCATGCTACAAGTCATCCTCTTATGCAATATCATTGGCCAAAAAATATGGCAGCAGATTACATATTCTGCACATTTCAACCTCCCGCGAATTAGATCAGTTTGACAATACTATTCCGCTGGCCGAAAAAAAGATCACTGCCGAAGCTTGTGTGCATCATCTTTGGTTTAGCGATAAGGATTATGCCAGCAAAGGCAATTTCATTAAATGGAATCCGGCTGTAAAAGCCGAGCAAGATCGTGATGCAATTTTTGCCGCTGTGCTCGATGGCAGAATAGATGTAATTGCCACCGACCATGCGCCGCATACCTTAGAAGAAAAAATGCAAGATTACCTCAAAGCGCCATCTGGTGGACCACTTATTCAGCATAGCTTAGTAGCGATGTTGGAGTTTTATCATCAAGGCAAAATCAGTCTGGAGCATATTGTCAAAATGACGAGTCATAATGTGGCAGATCTTTTTGCTGTAAAAGACAGAGGCTATATAAGAGAAGGGTATATAGCAGATTTGGTTTTGGTAGATCTGAATTCACCTTGGGAGGTAAGCAAAAGCAATCTGCTTTATAAATGCGGTTGGTCGCCATTCGAAGGGCAGAAATTTCAGTCTGCTGTAAGTCATACTTTCGTGAATGGTCGAGTGGCCTACGAAAATGGCCAAATTATTGAAGGTGGCTTAGGACAGAGATTAGCCTATGATCGCTAGTCGATGCAAAGTACTAATTTGAAGCTAAATAAAAATAAGCTCAAAATTTTGGCAAAATAGAAGCAAACATCTACTTTTGTACTCCCAAAAATGGTGATTGTAGCTCAGCCGGTTAGAGCGCTAGTTTGTGGCACTAGAGGCCGCGGGTTCGAATCCCGTCTTTCACCCATTTTAGAAACCCTTTTCATTATTGAGAAGGGTTTTTTTATGTCTTTAAAATTCTCAATCTAGGGCACAAAAAAACGAAGACTGGATCAGCCTTCGTTTTCTTTATTCCAATAAATTCGATGGATTAGAATCTCTCAAGAGCGGAGAAAAAGAAGTTACCTTCGATTTCAGCATTCTCGTCCGAATCAGAACCGTGAACTGCATTTGCTTCAATAGACTTGGCAAATAAGTTACGGATGGTACCTTTTTCAGCTTTAGCTGGATCAGTAGCGCCAATTAAAGTACGGAAGTCTGCAACTGCATTGTCCTTTTCCAAAATCATAGCCACGATTGGGCCAGACGACATATACGCACACAAATCAGCGTAGAATGGTCTTTCGCTGTGCACAGCGTAAAATTGCCCAGCAACCTCCGCTGTCATTCGAGTTCTTTTCATGGCTACAATTTTGAAGCCTGCTTCTTCCATCATTTTGATAATTGCACCGGAATTATTTGCGCCTGTGGCATCCGGCTTCAACATCGTAAAAGTCTTGTTTCCTGACATTTTGAATATATTTTGTTAATTCGGCAGCAAAATTAGAACATTAAATCTTATTGCCCTAAGCATTTCAAAATTTGATCAATTTTATGGCGCCGAAATGCCATTTTTTTGATTGTCAAATTTTCTTCTCAGTTTTGCATCTTGTCTAACAACAAGCGGGGTAAATTCCGGTTTGAACTAAAGCATGCAAAAACTAAATGGTTTAATAGAATTCCTACAAACCCCGCGAAAAGTGGTTATTACAACTCACCATAAGCCGGATGCGGATGCATTAGGCTCATCGTTGGGATTGGCAGGTTATTTAAATAAAAAGAATCACCAAGTTACCGTAATCACTCCTACAGATTATCCCAATTTTTTGAATTGGATGTCGGGAAATGATGAGGTAATTATATTTGAAGAAGGAAATCAAGAAAGATCTGCCAAGCTAATAGAAGAAGCCGAACTAATTGTATGTTTGGACTTCCCAGTGCTAAAGCGAATCAATGAAATGGGCGACCTTGTAAGAAAGGCGAGAGGTAAAAAACTTCATATCGACCATCACCCTGAGCCAGAAGATTTTGCTGATTATGTATTGCACGATACTAGTGCTGCTTCTACAGCGGAACTGATCTTCGATTTAATTCACCATTTTGGAGATCCTGAACTTATAGATGCTTCTATAGGTGAAGCGATATATGCTGGAATAATGACTGATACTGGATCATTTAAGCATCCCAACACAACCAAAAAGGTGCACTTGATTACTGCAGAATTGATAGATATGGGTGTGGATGTCTCCAAAGTTTCCAAATTGATTTACGATAATAATTCAGTGGAGAGACTTCAATTTTTGGGTTATGCACTTTCACAAAAGCTAATTGTATTGCCCGAATTGAAAACTGCCTACTTCGTAATCGACCAAGAAGATTTGAAGAAATTTTCATCTAAAACTGGTGATACTGAAGGAATAGTGAATTATGCACTTTCTATAAACGGAATTGTGTTTGCAGCAGTAATTATCGATAGAGCCGTTGCTGTTAAAATGTCCTTTCGATCTGTAGGAAATTTTTCTGTAAATGACTTTGCAAGAACCTATTTTGAAGGTGGCGGACATAAAAATGCGGCGGGCGGTCAATCAACCACAAGCCTAGAAGAGACGGTAACTAAATTCAAAAATGCCCTTATTGAAGTTAAAGAACAACTTATAAACAATTAAATAAACCAATAATGAGTTTAAAATCAGCCGGCTGGATTGCAACAATAATTGCACTAACAGCTATCATTTCAGCATGTGATTCACAATCTGAACAAAAAACAGCTTCTGGTATAAGCTATACCTACATCAACAAAGGTACTGGCGATGAAGTAAAGGATGGACAGTTTCTTGTCATGAATCTTGAGCTTAGGAATTCAAATGATTCTGTACTCTTCAGTTCAATTGAAAGTGGTTTCCCTAATATTTTTGCAGTTAGCGATTCGCTTCCAGCAAAAAACAAGGTGGAAGAAGCATTCCTTTTAGGCAAAAAAGCAGGTGATAGTCTTCACATTAAGCTTACAGCAGAAGATATTTATGAGCAAAATTTACCTCCTGGACTTTCTGCAAATGACATGCTCACTGTGATGATGGGTGTAACTTCTATTACTGATGAAGAAGGTATCATGGCATTACAGCAAGAGTTTATGGAAAAAAGTCAAAGAGAAGCTGATGAAATGATCGCATTGCAACTAACAACAGATATTGGCATCATAGATCAATATCTTTCTGATAATGGAATTTCTGCAAACATAGCTGAAAATGGCTTAAGGTATGTAATATCTCAGCCAGGCTCAGGTCCACTACCTGCAGCTGGAGACGAGGTAAAAGTGCACTATGTAGGCAAATTGCTGAACGGTACCGTTTTCGATACTAGCATTGAAAATATAGCAAAGGAAGTTGGTAAATTCAACGAAGAAAGAACATATGAGCCTCTACAATTTACGGTTGGTCAAGGTATGGTTATCCGTGGATGGGACGAAGGTCTAATGATGTTTCCAAAAGGCTCTAAAGGTACAATTTATATACCTTCTCCTTTGGCATATGGCCCACAAGCACGTAGTGCCGAAATCACAGAAAACTCAATTCTGATGTTTGACGTTGAAATGGTTGACATAATCAAAAAATAATTTAGATGAATAAAATTTTTGCTCTGGCAGCCTTTTCTGCATTGGTACTATTACAATCAGCTTGTTTTAGCGATAATGACTTGTATGATCCCGAAAAGCAATTAGAAGATGATATCCAAGTTTTGCAAGAGTATTTTACAGCTAATAATATTACAGCCCAATTTCACAATAAAGGTTTGTTTTACGTAATTCACGAACCTGGAGCGGGTAATATTCCTACAGCTGGCAATATCCTCAGGGTGAACTACACCGGCAAATTACTTAATGGTGTGGTTTTCGATACAAGCTATGAGCAAGTTGCAAGAACTGCCCAAATATTTAATCCTAGCAGAGCCTATGTCCCATTTGAGTTTAGATATCAAACTGGTGCAGTGATCGAAGGCTGGGATATCGGCTTCCAATACTTAAAAGAAAATGGCAGAGCTACATTTTATGTGCCTTCGCCATTGGCTTATGGTGCTTATTCGCCTGGCGGACTTATACCAGATAGAGGAATTTTAGTTTTCGATGTTCACCTAATTTCGGTTAGGCCGTAAATAAAACAAAAGGTGTCCAAGTTGGGCACCTTTTTCTTTTACCTCCCGCTCCATTTCCAATGAAAATGTTGGATAGAAACATTTTTTAGATAAAATCATCTTTAATTACTTTCCAATTCACGAATATGAAAATCTGTTTCGCTAGCCAAAATATCAATAAAACCAAAGAAGTAAATCAGCTATTGGGCGATCAATTTGAGATTTTGAATTTACATGATTTGAATTATCTGGAGGATATCCCAGAAACTGAAAATACACTTGAAGGAAATTCTAGGCTGAAAGCTCACTTTAGTTTTGAGAAATTTGGAATGCCCAGCTTTGCAGATGATTCGGGATTAGAAGTTGAGGCACTCGATGGAGCACCTGGCGTATATTCGGCGAGATATGCGGGAGGTGAGAGAAGTGACCTTGCTAATATGCAAAAGCTTTTGAAAAATTTGGATGGGAAGACAAATCGAACAGCACAATTCAAAACCGTGATAACCTTAACTTGGAAAAATGGTGAAGTACAATTCACAGGGATAGTAAAAGGAAAAATTATCAACGAAATGAGAGGAAAAGACGGCTTTGGCTATGACCCTATTTTTGTTCCTGATGGATATGATTGTACTTTTGCTGAGATGAGTCGCCAAGAAAAGAATAAAATTAGTCATAGAGCAATTGCCGTCAAAAAGCTCGTTGATTTCCTCAAGCAAAACGATATAGACAAAGCTTGATGATGACCAAACCATACATTATAGGCATTACAGGTGGTAGCGCATCGGGAAAAACATTATTCCTCAACACCCTATTGAAGTCTTTCCCAAATAAGGAGATATGCCTTATCTCCCAAGACAATTACTACCGTGCTCGCGAATTGCAGCCAATTGACGACATGGGCGTCAAAAATTTTGACACTCCTAACTCAATAGATTATGAGCAATTTGCTCATGATATACGAGAGCTACTTGCTGGTCGAACAGTAAGTAAGCTTGAATATTCTTTTAACAATCCCTCAGCTAAACCAGAAGTGTTGACCTTCTCACCAGCCCCTATAATTGTAGTAGAAGGTATTTTTGTGTTTTACTATCCAGAGGTTGCAAGTTTACTCGATCTCAAAGTTTTTATCGACGCCAAAGAATATATTAAGCTCTCAAGAAGAATTATCCGCGACCGTGATGAACGTGGTTACGATCTGGAAGATGTACTCTACCGCTACGATCGCCATGTTGCACCTACTTACGAAAAGTACATTGCCCCATTCAAAAGCGACGCTGACTTGGTGATTCCCAACAACAACCATTTCAAAAATGCAATGGATGTTTTGGTCGTTTATCTCAATCACAAGTTGAAAAATCTTTAAAAGATTGATTTTTAGTAGGCTATTCAAGAAACAATTCCCTCCAGCTATTGCGAATTGACAAAAGCTTTATAGTTTTGTAGGCCTAAATGAAAACCACAAACAAAATAGAACAACTGAAGAAATCAGCAATTATGCTTGCAGCCCTATTCACTGCATTGTTCATTATTGTAGTTCAGCCTGCTTCTATTATTGTGATTTCGGCAAATTCTCATCAACAAAATTCAACTCAATTTGCGGATGATGAATCAAAGAATGAAAATACTACGGAAGTTCAAGTCAGCTCATATGAGGCTACAGTTCCAGTATTAAAGCAACTCAACAAAAATCAAGAAGTATCTTTACTATGGGAATCTCCATTGCAGGAGAAGAAAATAGTATGGACTAAAGTGCTCACTCCCGAGCCTATAGTTAGATTTTCGAAAGTCCTTTTTAGACGAATTATTTCGCCTAATGCCCCATAAACGGATCTAATTTCCTAGATCAAAGTTTTTATTACATTTCACATTTTACCATTTCTAAATTTTACAATTATGCGTAACAAAGGTGGAGTTATATTCATCTCGATAGTTACAACACTTCTGTGTTTATACTACTTGTCTTTCACATTTGTATCTAGCTCTGTACAACAAAATGCTACAGAATATGCAACAGACGAAGCAGGCAATATCGATTTTACTAAAAAACAACAATACTTGGACTCCGTATGGAGAGAGCCAGTTTACAACCTATTTGGAATTGCATATACATTCCAAGAAGTAAAAGAAACTGAGTTAGGTCTTGGACTTGATTTGCAAGGTGGTATGCAAGTAACCCTTGAAATCGATCCATCGGATATTATTCGTGGATTAGCTGGAAGAAATTCTGGCCAAGAGGTAGAAAATGCAATAGCTCAAGCAAATATAAGAGTGCGTGAACAAGGTGGTAATTATACCAACCATTTTTACAATGCTTTCAAAGAAAACAATCCTGACCAGTCACTAGCAAACATTTTTGCAACTGCAGCAAATAGCGGGAGGTTTGACTTTAATACTTCAGATAATGACATCTTAGCAGAAATCAACAAAGAAGTTGAAGATGCAATTGATCGTTCATTCAACATTTTAAGAACTAGAATTGACCGTTTCGGTACTTCTCAGCCAAGTATCCAAAAGCTACAAGGCAGTGGTCGTATCCAAATTGAATTACCTGGTGTAGATAACCCTGAAAGAGTAAAAAGACTTTTGCAAGGTGTTGCCAAGCTAGAGTTCTGGGAAGTTTGGGATATTCAAGAATATGGATCATCTATTCAATCCGTAAATGATTTTCTTGTTGCCGAAGAAAAAGCTAAAACTTCTACTACTCCTGTCACTCCTTTAGCTGATGAACTATCTGACGAACAAGAAGTATTAGAAGGTGATACAACAGGTGTAAGTGACTTAGAAGCAGAATTGGCCCAAGATACAGATCAGGACCTTTTAGGCAGTCAAGTTTCGCCTTTGCTTTCTTTAAATAGATCACAGTTTGGACTGGCTTATTCTGTAAGGGATACAGCTAGAATCAATAGAATTCTTGAAAGAAATGAAGTAAGAGCCTTACTTAACAATAATTTGTCATTCGCATGGACAATTAGTCCAGCAGTAGAGGCAGATGGCTCTGAAACTTTAGAGTTAATCGCCTTGAAAAAAGGTCGCAACTCTGAGCCTGCATTAGGTGGTGACGTAATTACAGATGCTCGACAGTCCTTCGATCAAAGATCAAGACCTGCAATTAGCATGACCATGAACTCTAATGGTGCTAAAAGCTGGAGAAGAATTACTGGAGAGAATATTGGCAAAAGAGTAGCCATCGTACTTGATAACTATGTGCTTACAGCACCTACAGTACAGAGTGAAATCTCTGGAGGAAGCTCAGAAATCACAGGTAACTTCGAAATAAACGAAGCTAGAGACCTTGCGAATTTATTAAAAGCAGGTGCATTACCAGCTCCTACTCAAATTGTTGAATATGGCATTATCGGCCCAACACTAGGTAAAGAAGCTCAATCACAAGGCATTATTTCCATCATTGTGGGATTGGCTTTAGTTGTAGTATTTATGTTTGCATACTATGCCAAAGGTGGAGCTGTCGCTATCCTTGCATTGGTTTTCAACATGTTCTTTATCGTGGGTATATTGGCTCAACTCAATGCTGCTCTTACCCTGCCTGGTATTGCTGGTATTGTACTAATTATTGGTATGTCGATTGATGCAAACGTACTTATTTTTGAAAGGATTAGGGAGGAACTAGGCAAAGGAGTAAATCTCTTAAACGCTATTAAATTAGGTTATGAGAAAGCCTACAGCTCAATTATAGATGCAAACGTTACTACATTGTTAACTGGTATCATCCTTTACACAATGGGTCAAGGTCCAGTTAAAGGATTCGCTATCACGCTAATTATTGGTATCATCTGTTCTTTCTTCTCAGCAGTATTTATCACTAGGGTAGTGATTGAGTGGATGTCTCGCAAAGGTGATTCTACCAAACTTGATTTCTCTTTTGCTTGGTCAAAAGACTTGTTGAAAAATATCAATATTGATTTCATGTCAAAAAGAAGAAAAGCATACATTGCTTCTTCCGTTGTGATTGGCATAGGTATAATCTTAATTATCTTTCAGCAGGGATTAAATCTTGGTGTTGATTTCACTGGTGGTCGCTCATTTGTGGTGACTTTCCCAACCCCACAGTCTGCAACAGAAACAAAAATTGCTTTGGGTGATCAGTTTGAAAATGCTGGAACAGAAGTGAAAACTTACGGTGGCAACAATGTTTTGAAAATAACTACCAGCTACTTAATTACTGAAACTAGTGAAGAAGCTGATGACAATGTAGAATCTGCTTTGATTGCTGGATTGGAAAGTCATACTGGACTTACCTTTAATGCTGATGATAGCAAAGTAGGTGATGGATTCTTCACAATCTCGAGTAAATCCAAAGTAAGTGGAACTATCGCTGATGACATTAAGAAAAGCTCAATTGAGTCTATTATCCTTTCCTTGATTGCTATTTTCCTTTACATCTTTATCAGATTTAGAAAATGGCAGTTTGGCTTAGGTGCAATTATCGCTCTCTTCCATGATGTTATGATTGTACTTTCAGCATTCGCTATTGCTAGAGCATTTGGTTTTGCCTTTGAGGTGGATCAAGTATTTATCGCTGCGATGCTTACGGTAATTGGTTACTCAATCAACGATACAGTAATTGTATTTGACCGTATCAGAGAAAACCTTGAAAATACATTATCGAAAAACTTCGAGAAAGTATTTAATGAGGCAATTAATGATACAATCAGTCGTACTATTATTACTTCTACAACTACTTTATTGGTAATGGTGATTCTACTAATATTTGGTGGCGAAGTATTAAGAGGATTCTCTTTCTCAATCCTTATCGGTATTCTAGTTGGTACATATTCTTCGATTTACATTGCAGCTCCACTTGTAGTGGACTTAACAAGTAAGTCTTTGGCTAAGGCTCAGAAAAAAGCTGCTGAAGCAGCAGCTTCAGCGCCTTCAAAAGCTTAATCAAAAATTAAATTCAATAAAAAAGGGATTCGCTAGCTAGCGAATCCCTTTTTTATTTAAACCTTAAAATATGTTTTATCTGAGGCTATAATTTGGTGCCTCTCTAGTTACATGTACATCATGAGGGTGACTTTCTCTAACGCCTGCCGAGGTGATCTTCACAAACTTAGCATCTCTTAGTGAAGCAATATCCTTTGAGCCACAATAACCCATTCCTGCTTTAAGTCCACCAACCAATTGGTAAAGTACTTCTGCTACAGAACCTTTGAATGGAACACGGCCAACGATTCCTTCAGGCACTAATTTTTTAATATCATCCTCGGCATCTTGGAAGTATCTATCTTTAGATCCATCTTCCATTGCTTCTAATGAGCCCATGCCACGGTAGCTTTTGAATTTCCTTCCTTCGTAAATGATTACTTCGCCAGGAGCTTCTTCTGTACCCGCAAGCAAGCTGCCTATCATAACACTGTCAGCACCTCCCGCTAATCCTTTCACCAGATCGCCTGAGTAGCGAACGCCACCATCAGCGATCAATGGAACACCAGTGCCTTCCAAACCTTTTGCAGCTTCCATTACTGCCGAAAGCTGTGGAACACCCACACCAGCGATGATCCTTGTTGTACAAATACTTCCCGGACCAACTCCTACTTTCACCGCATCTGCACCTGCATCTGCCAATGCTCTAGCACCTTCAGCAGTTGCAACATTACCCACAATCAAATCTAATTCAGGAAAACGGGCTTTTACCTTTTTGGCAGCATCTATCACCCCTTTGGAATGCCCATGTGCAGTGTCAATAGAAATCACATCCACCCCAGCCGTTTTGAGCGCCTCTATTCGCTCTAGTATATCTGGTGTTACACCAACTGCAGCTCCAACTCTAAGTCTTCCATACTCATCCTTACAGGCATTTGGCTTATCCTTTCTTTTCAGAATGTCTTTATAGGTAATCAGGCCCGTGAGCTTTCCATTTTTATCAACAATAGGTAGCTTCTCTATTTTATATTCCTGCAATATATCCTCCGCCTGAAGCAAAGAAATTCCCACGCTAGCTGTAATCAAATTTTCAGTTGTCATCACTTCTTTAATTGGACGACTCATATTTTTCTGAAAACGCAAATCACGATTTGTGATTATACCGATCAATGTGTTGTTATCATCAATTACTGGAATACCACCGATTTTGAATTCTCTCATGATACGATTCGCATCACCTATAGTAGCATCAAAAGGAAGCGTAATTGGGTCAATGATTAAACCACTCTGCGATCGTTTAACTTTTCTCACTTGCTCTGCCTGCATTTCTTTAGGCATATTTTTGTGAATAAAGCCCATTCCACCTTCTAAAGCCATTGCAATAGCGAGATCAGTTTCGGTAACTGTATCCATTGCAGATGAAATAAGTGGGATGTTTAAAGTAATATTCCTCGTGAGGCGGGTGGTTGTGTCAGTCTCTCTTGGAAGAATTTCTGAGTAACCTGGAGCCAATAGCACATCCTCATAGGTGAGTGCTTCGTAGGCAATTTTTGAGTTTTCGAAAGACATAGCAAATAATTCTAATGGATTCCTTATTTGCCGGACAAAATTAGACATTAGTTGCTAATAGTACGGCATGAATGTAAATTATTTTTTAAGCCAATAATTTGTAAGTTTTTATTACTTTTGCCCTGAACAAAATATTCTGAATCATGGCAATGCTCTTTTTAATTATTGCGCTCTTTATATTAGCAATTTTATCTATCTGGATTTTTCCAAATAAGAAAATTAGCAAAAACCCCCACGACATTAAAAACTAACTCGTCAATCATTTCGTTTTTCTTTAAAACAAAAAAGGCCGCTATTTGCGGCCTTTTGTTATTTATATATTGAGCTTTAATCAGCTTTCTGAATCTTAACAGTCATTCCAATCCAACATCCTACTCTCACTTCATCACCTACTGATTTGCCCTCAGTAAAGATCATTTCAGCAGTAGGGAACTGTTGTTTCATTTGAGCAGCTCTTTGACCATTGCCACCTCTTACGTAATAATCGTAAGCCGCAATAAATATAGCTCTGTCATCAACTCTGCTTTTTTCTTGCTTACACTGATCGTAGCTGCCCAAGATCAAATCGCCTATTTTAGAATATGCTTCTTTCAAAGAAGGATCAATCTGCACAGCCTTCAAATATAATTCTCTTGCTTTGCCTTTTTCGTTTCTGAAAGATGCAATATCAGCAATTCGCATAGTTAACTCACCTTGTTCAGCATTGTCTTCAGACATTTTGATAGCATCATTAAGGTATTTCAAGCCTTCATCATAGTTTTCTTCTCTAATAGCTCTTGATGCTAATACTTTAGCAACTGCCAATTGTGGTTCGCTTGCATAATAAACTTTTGCTGCCTGAGTGAATATATCAGTATCAGTACAAGAAGCTGTAATTGAATAGCTGAATATCTTTTTAGCCATTTCCAAGTCAGTTGGATTTGCTCTCAGTTTATCGCCTAATTGACCATCAATGAATTTACAATCAATTGTAACCATATCTGCAAGAACACCATCAATCTGACCTTTCATGTCCTCAAGCTGCGCCTTATTCTTAGCATCCTGAATTTTCTCTTCGTACACAGACATTACTTTATCGTAAATGGCCATGATTTCAGGATCAGTCAACGACCCTCCATTGTTTTTCTGATTACGACGAACAGCATCAATATACGTCAACATATGGAAATCATTGATTTCTCCTACAGGAGCTATTTCAAACAACCTTGTATAGTCGTTTACCAATTCTTGTAGTTTATCAGTCCTATTTGCAAGGTACTTATATGCAGGAATAAGCTTTCTATTTAAAATATTTGCTTCATTTCCGTAGTACTTTGTTCTTAAGTCATAAAGCATCAAAGCGGAATCTTGGAGTTCATACTTCCTAGTTTCGCTTTCTTCAACATCAGCCATTTCTTCAAATACTCTATGACCAGAGATATATAAAGACTCACTTAATTCTGGTGTATTTTTCAACAACCACACTAAAGTTGAATGAGCAGTTTTGTAATCACCCATTTTTCTAGAATCTGTATGCAGTACATACTTTTCCTTCGCCGACTGCGCTAATGTTTCATCTGGAGGCCAGTTGAAACCGCCTTGCGCAAAAAGTGGAGTAGAAAAAATCCCCACAACAAAAAACGCTACAATTGCTAATACTTTTTTCATTTTCATTTCTCCGTTATACCAGTTAATAATTGCGATAAAGCAAAAGAGACTCCAAACTTAATTAATAATCTCTTAAACCCTTAATAATGTTTTGATTTTGAACAGAAAAACAGAATAAACTGCATACAGGTTGCATTGACTAGATCCTTACCCTATTGGGATGCTTTTTCTTAATACAAATTGGCACGAGTCATTCCATTTAAACGAGGTACAATTTAGCTATTTAGAATTACTTTTTTCTAGGCTTTATATTAAAAAGTGAAATATTGATTTGAATGGCGCATTTTTCTAAACTTATCTAAAATTCAATCTAATTAGCAATCCGATTAAACATTACACTATTTTTGCGGCATGGAAGTAAATGTAATCTGGGACGGATTGCGGGAGGGTGTTAAACAAATTACCTTACTTGAGGCCACAGCAGTATTTTTTGGATTACTTAGTGTTTGGTATTCTAGACTTGAAAATATACTCGTTTTCCCAACAGGGATCATTAGCGTATTGATTTACGTATATATTTGCTTTGGTGCCAAACTATATGCAGATGTTGGTATTAATGCCTATTATTTTATCATGAGCATTTACGGCTGGTACCTTTGGTCAAGAAAGGATTTGAACAATAACTTCTTGCCAATCACCACCAATAGCCCAAAAGAGTGGGCCATAAGTATTGCAACACTCATTGGTTCTTTTGCAATAATTACCTATGCATTAATCAACTTCACTGATAGCGATGTGCCCTATTGGGATGCACTTACCACCTCCATGGCTTTTGTGGCTATGTTATTGATGGCAAAAAAGAAATTGGAAAATTGGATCGCCTGGATTTTCACTAATTTGCTTTCTATTCCGTTGTACTTCCATAAGGGACTAATATTAACTTCCTTTCAATTTATAATTTTTTTAATCCTTGCCATATTGGGTTACACCCGATGGCGTCGAGAACTTAGTGTCAAATAGAATATATGAAAAAAATTGCCATAATAGGCCCAGAATCTACGGGCAAAAGCACACTTGCGAATCAACTCTCAAATGAACTTTCGTTTCCATTAGTACCTGAATTTGCACGTGAATATCTTAAAAACTTAAATAGAGAATATAAATACAGCGACTTATCTGAAATTGCCAAAGGGCAAATTTCTAGTGAAGATAAATTAGCAGAATCTAACCCCCCGCTTTTGATCTGTGATACGGATCTTACGGTAATCAAAATCTGGAGCTTACACCGTTTCAAACAAGTGGAAGGCTGGATCGAAAGAGAATTGAGAGCTCGAACATACGATCATTACTTCTTGATGTACATCGACACACCCTGGGTGGAAGATCCTCAGCGTGAACATCCTGAACTTAGAAATTACTTCTTCAATATCTATCTGGAAGAGTGTAAAAAGCGTAGGCTCCCTTACACAATCATTAAAGGTAAAGAAAACGAAAGACTGGAAAGTGCTTTAAAAGTAATTGGAAATTTGCACTAAAAGCAAATAGGCGTACATTTGCAGCAGAATAAGGGGTGCCCTAACATTTCGGGCTGAGATTATACCCATTGAACCTGATGCCGGTAATGCGGTCGAAGGGAGGTATGGTAAAACAAATAAAGGAAGCATCTGCCCCTTAGATGCTTCGCAATGTTTCACCTAAAAATTTCTAACATGTTTAAGTACGTTATCTGCCTGGCAATTTGCCTTGGCTCAGTTGTTTCCTTTGCCCAAACTTCATTTGAAGGGAAGGTAATCGATAAGGAAACTAAATTGGCATTACCCAATGCCAACATCACTATTGAAGGAACTCGATTTGGAGCAGTTTCCGATTTAGAAGGTAATTTCATTATTTCAAATGCTCCAGAAAGCGATTTCACCCTCAAAATCTCCTTTGTCGGTTACAAAACGCTGATTCAGAATGTACCCGCCAACCTAACTGGAAGGCCTACTTTCGAATTGGAACAGAGCGAATTGCTTGGACAAGAAGTGATTGTATTTGCCACAAGAGCCTCTGACAAGACTCCTGCAACCTTTACCACAGTCAATAGAAAAGAAATTCAAAAGCAGAATTTGGGACAAGATATCCCAATATTGCTAGACCAAACTCCCTCTATTGTCACCCATTCCGATGCGGGAGCGGGTATTGGATACACAGGCCTGCGAATACGAGGCAGCGACGCCACAAGAGTAAACGTGACGGTAAATGGAATCCCAATCAATGACTCTGAATCGCATGGAGTATTTTGGGTAAATATGCCCGACTTTGCGTCTTCAGTGGAGAATATCCAAATACAGCGTGGGGTAGGCACTTCCACAAATGGAGCTGCCGCATTTGGCGCATCAATCAATATCCAAACCGACCTAATCAATCAGGAGGCTTATGCTCAGATTGATAATTCGGTAGGCTCATTCAATAGCTGGAAAAATACTGTGAGAGTCGGCACAGGCTTAATCAACGATAAATTCACTTTCGATGCGCGATTGTCAAGAATCTCGTCAGATGGATTTCTTGATAGAGCTAGATCTGATTTGAAATCATTTTATCTTTCTGGTGGCTACCATGGCAAAAAAAGCCTTTTGAAGCTAAATGTATTTTCAGGAGCTGAAGAAACCTACCAAGCTTGGGAAGGAACTCCCGAATCGAGACTTAGAGGTAATCGTGAAGAAATGCTAGCCTATATTGATCGCAATGGCTTGAATGAGCAGCAGCAACAAAACTTGCTTAATAGCGATAGCCGTACCTACAATTTCTATGAGTACAACAATCAAGTTGACAATTATCAGCAAGATCATTATCAGCTTATTTATGCGTTGGAAGCAAACCCTCAATTCACTTTCAATGCGGCTCTACACTACACGCGTGGCAGAGGCTATTTCGAGCAGTTTCGATTTAATGACCGACTATCGAATTACAATCTGCCTGCCATCACCATTGGCGACGAAACAATAAGTAGAACCGACCTAGTGAGACGCAGGTGGCTGGACAATCACTTTTACGGAACCACTTTCAGTGGCACTTATCGTCCAGACGATAAGCTAGAAGTAACCGTAGGTGGCGCTTGGAATAGATATGATGGAGACCATTATGGTGAGGTAATGTGGGGAAGATTCCTTGGAAATACCATCACACCAGGTGATCGCTATTACGATAACAATGGCCTCAAAACGGATTTTAACATATTTACCAAAGCAAATTATCAGCTTACTAACAAGTTGAACCTCTTTGGCGATTTGCAATTGCGCACCATCAATTACACATTCTTAGGTTTCGATCGCAATCTCACTAATATTACACAGGATGTGGATTTTGCTTTCTTCAATCCAAAAGCTGGTGCAACATTCGAAGCAAATGCCAACACTATGCTATATGCTAGCTACAGTGTAGGTAACAGAGAGCCAGTTCGTCGCGACCTTACGGAATCTTCGCCAGATAGTCGACCAAAAGCAGAATCAATGCAAAATGTGGAAGCAGGTATTCGTTGGAGAAATGAGCGATTCAGCTTCACAGCAAATCACTTTCTGATGCTCTACAAAAATCAATTGGTAATAACAGGCCAAGTAAATGACGTAGGCGCATACAACCGTACCAATGTAGATGATAGCTACCGCGCAGGTATCGAATTGGATGGTAGTTTCCAATTGAATAGCAAATGGACTTTGGCAGCTAACCTTGCCTGGAGCAAAAACAGGATTATCGACTTTGTAGAATATGTGGACGATTATGATGCGGGAGGTCAGCAAGAAATTGCTCATGGCAACACCAATATCGCGCTAAGTCCAGAGTGGATTGGTGGAGCTACATTAGCTTATCAACCCTCCCGCGATTTGGAAATCGCATTAGTTAATAAATATGTAGGAGATCAATTTTTGGATAATACTTCCAACCAAAATCGAAAATTGGATGCCTTTTTTGTCCAAAATCTACGCTTCAATTATTTGATCCGTTCCAAACACATCAAAAGCACTCGATTTACCTTTATGCTCAACAATATATTTGATATAGAATACGAGCCAAATGGATATACTTTCGGCTATATAGCTGGCGGTGAGCGGGTGCAGGAAAACTTCTACTACCCAATGGCAGGTAGAAATTTCATGATAGGGTTAAGCTTCGATTTCTGAAAAACTTAATCTCTTTCTTAAGGCTGATGGATTATTTCTGTCAGCCTTTTTTATTGCCTTTCATTCCCAATTCATTTCTTATTATTGCAGAAATCAATTAATCAATCAAATGTCTTCCCATCACTTTGTTAAAGAATTTCAAGAGCCAGCATTGCTCATTCTTTCGCTGAAGGAGAATGATATTGAGAAATTGGAATCCTTGCTAGAATGGGCGCCTTATGTGATCGTACATGAAAATGTATTTGCCGATATCCTTGAGAAGGAAATAAAAATCGATGCGGTACTTTGTCAAAAAGTGAATAGAGAACTCATATTAGAATTGATAGAAATGCAATGGAATATTTCGTTATTCGAAATAGTGCCAACAGATCATTTGATTCATAAATCACTGAGTATTGTCGAAAAAAATGGCGGGAGGAATCTCAATGTATTCGATACTGCAAATACTTTATCTATTGATTTCCTATTATTTGAATCTCAGCATTCTCAAATCGTGATTTTCTCCCAAAACATCAAATGGCATTTGCCAATCGACTTGAAATTCGAAAAATGGCTGCCTGCTAATACCACTTTAAATTTGATGTCAGCCAAACGGGAGGCCTTGAATATTCAAGGAAACTTTTCGCGAATTTCGGATAATCAAATTTGCACTACTGCCAGCGGATTGATCTCTATTAGCTCAAGCCAAAATGAAAAATGGCTCCTTGGAGAGCCATTTTAACTATTTTTTTTAATTCCATTAATTACTGGCAAACATAGGTGGTTGCAATTTATTATGCTCAGTAATTTCTTGCCAAGCGCTTGCTAGTTTAATCAATTTCTCCTCTTCGAATAGATTACCAATAAATGAAATACTGGACGGACTCCCATTATCGAAAAAGCCATTTGGAGCGACCAAACATGGCTGCCCAGTGAGATTAGTCACCAGCAACTGACTTCCTCCGTAGCTCGGGGTTACAATTACATCAAAATCTTGCATCAAGGCATTTACTTGCTGAATTAACTCGGTGCGTACTCTATTAGCATTGATATAATCGGCGGCGGAAATAAACCTAGAAGACCGAAATATATTCGGCCAAGCATTATTGCCTTGAGCTACTAACAAACTATCCATACCTGTGCGAGTCAATTCATCGAATGCTGCGCCAGCTTCGGCATTCAGGATTATTCTTAAGGCAGCAATTGGCAATTCAAAGTCCCAATTAACCTCCCGCAATTCTACTCCTAGAGACTCCAAATCCTTCAACACCTGTTTATCAAATTCATTCCCTCTATACTGCCCATCGAAAAAGCTTTTGATGTAGCCCACTTTTAGCTGACTCAAATCTTTACTCGAATCGTAATTGAATGCTGATGATATCAAGGAAGGATCCAAACCATCCACTCCTTGTATTGCGTCGAAAACAATGGCTAAATCTTTTGCATTTCTAGCCATTGGACCAACTTTGTCCATACTCCAGCTCAGTGCCATTCCTCCTGCCCTACTTACTCTACCAAAGGTTGGGCGCAAACCCGTAACTCCACAGCGCGTGGATGGTGACACAATAGAACCAAGAGTTTCCGTGCCCAAAGCAAATGGCACCAAACCTGCCGCCACGGCTGAAGCCGATCCAGCAGATGAACCACTCGAACCTTGCTCCATATTCCATGGATTTTTGGTGACACCGTCATACCAAACATCGCCCATCGCCAAAGCACCAAGAGTAAGCTTTGCAATTAATACTGCGCCAGCTTCATCTAGTTTTTGTACCACCGTAGCCGTTTCCTCGCGAATTTGATCTTTGTAAGGCATAGCACCCCAGGTCGTTTTATAACCTTCTACCGCAAACAGATCCTTTACTCCATAAGGTATTCCATGAAGAGGCCCCTTATAATTGCCAGCAGCGATTTCTCTATCTGCCTTCTGAGCCATTTCCATTGCTCTTTCCTCCGTGATGGTCACCACGCATTCTAGCGTATCGCCATAGGCTTTGAGCCTGTCGATAAAGAATTGGGTTAATTCTACAGAAGTAATTTTCTTGTTTTGAATAAGAGAAGCAAGATTAGCAATACCCATAAATGCCAACTCATCCTTATTTGCTGGCATTTCCACATTGCTTGGGATATTCCAATTAATAGCTGTCTGCTGCGAAGGAACCTGGAATCCAACGGGTAGTGGATTGAAAACCATCGCAGGAGGCGTGTTGTTATCGAGCTGATAACCATGCAATGCTTCCAGCGATGCTTTATTGGATTTGAGGCTATTGAGCATTTGGTTACGCTTAGCATCATTAAATTCTAAACCTAGAATTTTCTCTGCTTCGGCTATGCTTTCAATTGTGATTTCGCTTTGATATTTCGCAATACCAAAACCAAAGATAAAAGCTAAAAGAACTAAACTTGGAAGTAAAAATTTTTTCATCGTTGAAGGAATGATTAATAAAATGCAATATAATTAATGCCTCCTTCCAATTGCCCTTCAACCCAAAAAAAGCTCTTAGGCACCACCTCCCGCTTTTAGCTTCTCCGCATTTTCGGCTAGTCGTAATTGCTGGATAAATTCGGCAATTTCTCCCTCCATTACTACTGGTAAATTATAAACAGTATATCCGATGCGGTGATCTGTAACTCTTCCTTGAGGATAATTATACGTTCTTATTTTATCTGCTCTATCGCCGCTACCGATCATAGAGTTTCTTTGAGCGCCTACAGCATCATTGTGCTTTTTCAGCTCCAATTCGTAAATCCTTGAGCGCAATACTTTGAGGGCCTTCTCGAAGTTTTTTATCTGAGATTTTTCATCCTGACACGACACTACCAAACCAGTTGGCCCATGTGTAAGTCGCACAGCGGAGTAAGTGGTATTCACTGACTGACCTCCTGGCCCAGAAGAACAGAAAGTATCTTTTCTCACATCATTCATATCGATGTTTACTTCTACTTCTTCCATTTCGGGTAGTACTGCAACAGTCGCTGCAGAAGTATGAACTCGACCTTGAGTTTCGGTAGCAGGCACACGTTGCACTCTATGCACTCCCGATTCATATTTCATTTTACCATAAACATCTTCGCCAGAAATCTCGCAAACAATCTCCTTATATCCTCCAGATGAGCCTTCTGTGAAATCCATCACATTCAATCTCCATCCCATTTTTTCTGCAAATCGTTGATACATCCTGAATAAATCCCCAGCAAATATCCCTGCTTCATCTCCACCCGTTCCTGCACGAATTTCTAAAATGGCATTTTTACTATCATTTGGATCCTTTGGAATCATCATTTGCCGCATCACCTCTTCCAGCTCATCCTTTTTGGGCAAAAGTAAATCCAATTCCTCCTTAGCCATTTCTCTAAAATCTGGATCCTTCTCTTTTTCAAGTATTTGCTTGCAGTTTTTTATACCTTCAAGCACATCCTTGTACTCATGGTATTTAGTTACAATCTTGTCAAGATCTTTATACTCTTTGTTGAGCTGTGTGTAACGTTTCACATCGCTCATTACATTGGGATCTACCAAGAATTCGGCAACTTCTTCAAATCTATTTTTTATGGCTTCGAGCTTATCTAACATATCTTTGTGTAATTGACTGCAAAATTACGAAATTGAAAAGAGAATTTTGCTTTTGCGTGGTTATTAACCTAAAGCTTTGAATTATGTATAAATCTATTTGCTCCTTAATTGCTATTGGATGTCTAATAATTGGCTGTGGAAATCCAGAAAGCCAGCAGGGACTTATTACCAAAGATGTAGCTAAAGAATTGGATGAAAGAGAAATAAGGGTAATTAGCGACGGTGAAATTATAGATCGAGCATTCGAATATGGACGAAAAGTGGCCGACAGTGCCCAAGCTAGTTTGATCCAAGAGTTGATGCAAGCCATAGAAGCGGGAGGAATAACCAACGCTATTGACTATTGTAATGTAAATGCTTTACCTCTATTGAATTCGGTATCGGAAGAATATGATGTGGAAGTAAGACGAGCAAGCAATAGATGGAGAAACCCACAAGACCAACCCAATGAATCTGAACTACCATTGCTTGAGGCTTATGAATACAATATGGAGAATGGGCTGGAACTCACCGATAATGTGCAGAAAATTGGCTCCGACTATATTCTCTATACAAAGCCAATCGTAATAGGAAACGGGCTTTGCTTGAATTGCCACGGTATTGAGAACACCCAAGTGCAATTAGAAACCTTGGAAGCACTGCAAGAGAAATACCCAAACGACAATGCATTAAACCACGAAATGGGCGACTTAAGAGGAATGTGGAGTATAAAAATTGCTAGACGAAAATTGGTCTTGCTCAAGTAAAAAATCAACCATTACTTTCTTCGCAATATAGCCACTAGCATACTTCGATAATCTTCTACCAATACAGATTTAATCGGTTCTACTGCTTCCCAACCCATTGCTAGTAGTTTGGATATGTGTGCATCCGTCATCAAAAAACGCTCGCTGCCATCGGCCAAATAAAATCGGCCATTACCAATAGTTTGATAGGAAGCCGGTGATAATCCTCTAGTCGTGGTGGCTCTGATAAATAGATAACCACCTCCCGCCGTTACTCTAGTGAGTTCATTAAGCATGGCATCAAAATGCTGCTCATTATTTGCAAAATGAAGCACTGCAGAGCAAATCACTATTTTGAATGCCTTGTCTGGAAAAAGCATTTCTGCAAGATCCATTTTATATACATTCTCTACCAAATCTTCCCTATGGAGACTGTGCATTTGGTATTTGAGCATTTGCAAAGCACTCTCATTCTGATCTATTGCGTGGATTTCGTAACCCTGCTGCATAAACCAAATTAAGTTGCGGCCTTCTCCACAACCTGCATCTAGCACTTTCATGCTAGCAACAAATCGACCTTTCAGGATTTGGTCGAGCAAGTAGATGTCAATATTCCCTAGCCTTTGGTTGAACTGACTTACGCTTCCTTCTTGCTTCGAATCCATTCTTCGTGGTTTTTGAGAAATAATTTCTTACCAAAGTCTATCAACTCAGCTGATTTGTAAAATTCAAATGTTCCCGCTGTATTTCTAGGCACCGTTACCAATATATCTGGCTGATGCTTTTCTAAAATATTATCTGAAAGTTTATCCTGCATTAAGTCCAAAGACTTAGTGACCAATTCTAGTATCCCAAATTTCTTTTCTTCTTCCTCTTGACTTTTCGGCCACAAGGCCCACAGTTTTTGGGCAAATTCCTCCACCTTGTTTTGATATTCTTTTTCTTCCTTAGGCTTCCTTTTACTTACATTTTTTTGAGCTTTCACCTTACCATTCACATCCACACAAACCAACACATCATCATTCACTCTTTTGATAAGATTCAGCGGAATGGGATTTAATACTCCACCGTCTACCATTATTCTATTTCCAAAACGCACTGGCGTCACAATGGAAGGAATCGCGGCAGATGCTCGCATGGCATCGAATAAACTGCCTTTGTCGAACACCACTTCCTCGTCGCCGAGGATATCAACTGCCACACAAACGAATGGGATTCGCAAGTCCTCAATTTCGTAATCGTCTATAAAATTTCTAAGTTCCTTAAATACCTTTTCGCCTTTCACAAATCCCTGACTGCTGAGAGTGAAATCGAATAACTTGAATAAGTCGACCTTATCTAAATTGCAAAGCCATTCTTTAAATTCTGGTAATTTGCCTGCTGCATAAATTCCCCCAACCACCGCTCCTATAGAGCAACCTGCAATGGCGTGGATATCGTAGCCCAATTCTTCTAAAGCTTCAATCACACCAATATGCGCAACCCCACGGGCACCACCACTCGACAGCACCAATGCCACTTTTTTATTTATTAAATCTTGATTCATTTTAGCAACTTGCGCTTGTATTGGAAACTCAATTTCTAAATTACTTTATTATCTACAAAAATGAGCACTTTAAATTATACACCTTTTCATCTTGCTTTTCCAGTTGCCGATTTGGAAGCAACTAAAACCTTTTATGGAGAATTACTTGGCTGTGAAATGGGCCGATTTACCGACAAATGGGTGGACTTTAATTTCTTTGGCCATCAGCTTTCGGCTCACCTGAAACCAGAGGAACTAAGCAATGCCAAAACCAACGAAGTAGATGCTAAGTCTGTACCTGTAAGGCACTTTGGCGCTGTTTTGCCTTGGGAGCAATGGCATATCTTAGCTGACAAACTGAAAGAAGTTGGAACAGACTTCATAATTGAACCTTATATCAGATTCAAAGGAGAAGTTGGTGAGCAAGCCACAATGTTTTTTCTTGACCCAAGCGGAAATGCCTTGGAGTTCAAATCATTCCAAGATCCATCTCAGATATTTGCAAGGTAGTTTAATCGCGGGAGGATGGTGCCGTCATCAAGTCCACTTTATCCAAACGAATAATTGCATCCAACACAAATGATGCAGCATTATAGTAAAAGTCTGGATGGATATTTTCAAAAGTATCCGTCGCTTGGTGGTAATTGGCATGATCCTCCACGCCAAAATAAATGAATGGAATACCTTCCTTATGGAATGGGCCATGATCGGATGAATTTGTCCAATCGTCGGCACCCTGCTCTGGCCTATCGTGGCCAAATTGTAAGGTAAAATTTGCTGGAGTCGCAACTTCTTCTAAAATCGGCTTAAGCCAAGGATTGTGAAATGTACCAGACGCATAAAGTTCGTTTTTATCATTTTGCGAAAGCATATCCATATTGATGTTGAGACGGATTAGCCCTTTTCGCAATTGCTCGGGTGGCTTGGATATGAAATATATCGCTCCTTTTTTACCTTGCTCCTCCGCATCAAATGCCGCAAATACTATGGTATGCCTTGGCTTATTTTCCTTGAAGTAAGCCGCAATTGCTAACATTGCTGAAACACCAGAAGCATTGTCATCTGCGCCATTATAAATTTTATCTTCTGCAAAGCCTATGTGGTCATAATGTGCAGATACTACTATAATGTCCTCAATCTCACCTTCGATGTAGCCAATCAAATTCACATTATTATCAAAGCGCTCGTTCGCACGAAATGTGTTGAAGCTGAACTGTTGCTCGTAACCTCCCTCGTAGGACAAAATATGATTGCCTCTAAAGCGTTCAATCAAGTATTGTCTTGCTTTTTCTCCTCCCGCTGTTCCAGCCTTGCGACCTTCCATATCGTCGGCAGATAGTATTTGTATATCTTTGAGCAATTGCTCTCTGTCAATTTTTTGAGCACTTAATTCGATTGGAAATAATAATCCAATAAAACCTACAATCAATAGAAAGGAAATTAGACTTGATTTATTCAAAATATTCCTGATTGATTTTCTTAGCGATTGCATTGATTGATGGGTTTTAGAAAAAAAATATATCGAGCTCATAAAATTCTTAGATTGATAGCGTTGTTAATTTGCTGTGGTTACTTTTATATCCAAAGGTAAATATAAACTGAAATTGAATTTTTTTAGATTTTTAACAGTCATTATCATTTGCGGTTGGGCAATATTGCCAATCAAAAGTCATGCTCAAGCCACAGAGGTGATGCCACAGCTAGCTCAATTGAAAAGTGGCAATACCTTGCCGCCAGAATTGCTTCGTGAGCGAAGCATGGTTTTGATATCTCCAGGCAATACTTCATGGCAAGATTTGGCAAAGAAAATCCATCCTATTTTGCAAGAGAATAAAATTGATGCAATCGCCTATTATCAATTAGAAGAAGTGGTGGCTGGGCCTGACGCACAAAAAGAATTACTGCCTTTATTACTTCGTCGTCAATTTGCCAATGTGCTGATATTATCGCAAAATAGAACGGGAGGAATGGAACTGACTATTGCGCCATTTAGCAAAGATGCTGATTTTGTGAAGGGTAATGCAACTGCTTGGTACGTGTCTTTCAATAAATTTGAACAATTAAATGAGGCATTCAAAACTGCATTAGGCAGCTCTAGTATTGCTTCAACCAATTTCCTTATTCCAGATTTCCCTGCGTTTTTCAGAGCAGCAAGCATCCCAGCCAACAAACGGTTTGAAACCTATAACCCAGATTTAAAATTGGACAACCTCGCCATAAGGATGTTTCCAGAAAGTGACCCAAATGCGAGCTCAAAAAATGCACGACTGGAAGAAATTGCCAGAACTTATCCTTACAAATATGAATTGGTAAATGCTACGATAAGCGAGGATGTACTTCGACGGAATGGATTTCAGTGGATTCTTAGCTTCCTGCGAGCGCCAGAAGGCAACTTGCGAGAAATACTTGGCTTTAAAGAAAATGCCCAACCAGGTGGCCAATTAGTTCACAAATATTATGTGCGACAGCTCTACGCTCAAGAAATTTATCTTGGTGATACTTGGGATGCGAATGCAAATTGGGAACAAGCTATGCGAGCCTATTTCCAGAATTTACGAAGTAAAGGTTTTTGATAAATCAGAAAAGGTGTGGATTGATAAATGGAATTAACGCAAGTGTAATAGCCTGCTCATAATATTCCGTTCTGTTAAGCAAATCGCGCGTTAGCATCCCTACTGCTCCACTTTTCATTTTAGTACCGTCTTTATTGAAAATAATATCGGTAGCATCACCTAGCTCATGGCCTTTCAATACTAGCTCAACTATGGCTGGCGGCAGAAAAAAGGTGGAAGTTCTAGATTTTCCAGATTTGAATTTGCCAATAATTACCACCCAGGCAAATGCTTCCATGGCACCGTTCTTTTGATCCAACCCTCCTTCAATTCCAACCCAAAATTCACCATCAGGAAAAGCCTCTCTAGCTCGCTCAGCTCTCTTTACTGCCCCATCGTAAGTTTCCTGATCAGTCATTGGCTGGTCAGGTACCCCAGAAGGAATATTCACCCCTTCCACATCAAACATCACATATGGAAAACACCGCTCAAATCCAGCTCGAGTACAAGCCACTTTCACAGGATTTCGGGATGCCACATATATTTTCTTCATTGAATGGGTGCGCTAACTGATGGAAAAAGAACTAATTGAGAATGAATTACTGCATATTATGAAAGACGGATTGAACATCATCATCTTCTTCAAATTTTTCGATAAGCTTTTGGATTTCTTCCTCCTGCTCTTCATCCAATTCTACAAAATTCGATGGGATTCGCTCAAAACCAGAACTTAAAACCTCAAGTCCTTTTTCCTCTAAGTATTTCTGTAATGAGCCAAAAGCTGTGAAATCACCATAAATAGCTATTTGATCATCGTCCTCAAAAACCTCTTCGGCACCAAAATCGATCAGTTCAAACTCCAATTCCTCTACATCAATTCCATCCGCAGCGATTTTCAAAAAACATTTGTGATCAAACATAAAAGCCACTGAACCACTTGTGCCCAAAGAGCCATTTGATCTGCTAAAATACATTCTGATATTAGCAACAGTACGATAAGGGTTGTCAGTTGCAGTTTCAATTAGAAAGGCCACTCCATGTGGACCATAGCCTTCATAAATCAACTCCTCGTAGTTCGCAACATCTTTAGCGCTAGCTTTTTTGATTGCCCGCTCTACATTTTCCTTCGGCATGTTCACTGCCTTGGCATTTTGAATAATCGCACGAAGACGCGCATTAGCTTCAGGCTCTGGACCTCCTTCCTTCACAGCAATTACAATATCCTTACCTATTTTAGTGAAGGTTTTGGCCATTTGGCCCCAACGCTTCATTTTGCGTGCTTTGCGAAATTCGAATGCTCTTCCCATAGAAATTGATTTTTGACTGGCAAAATTAAGCTTTTCCTGCTTGTTTGAATAAATAGACTTAAGAAATCTGTGATGGAATTTGAAAAAAAAACTTGGGTAGGCTCCTTGGTTTTTAAAAGAATCACAATGGTAGCTTAATCTTAAATACTGAACCTCCTTCTGGACGATTTTCTTGCCAAACTTCCCCACCCAAAACCGTTACATATTTTCGAACTATAGATAAACCCAAACCATTGGAATCCTCGCCGGCTGTGGGCTTAGTTGATAGCTTCGAATATTTTTCGAAAAGTCTATCAGATTCATTCGGTGGAATACCTGGACCATCATCAAAAACAGAAAAAACTAGAGCCTCACTATTTTTTTGAATATCAATACCAACTTGAGAATCCACGGGAGAAAATTTGATGGCATTGTTTAGTAAATTATCCAATGCCTGCATCAAAAACTGAGGATCAGAAATTATACTTTCTTCAATCGAAAGTTTAGGTTCTAGGATTTTGATATTTTTACTTCGCGCTTTTTCCTTGTAAGACAAAAGTAAATTCTGAATCAAATCATGAACATTAACTGATTTCATATCAGGTACAAGTACTGCTAACTCTAAATTCCGAACGTCTAAAACTTTGCGCACCATCAGAATCATATTGCCAGTGATGCTATCAATTCTTTCACAATAATGATCCAACTCACATCTGTCAACTCCATCATTCTTGTCATGCTCCATCAAGGTAAGCAAGCCTTTTATGTTGGCAAGCTGATTGGCAATATCATGTGCCACTATTCTTAAGAAATAATCCTTCTCCTTATTTAGCTCAATCAAGGAGTTCCTTTGCTTCTCTATCAGCATTGAACTAAGCTGAAGCTCATCGTTTAATTTCTTTTTTTGGTTGCTTGATCGGAACAGAAAATACAGTAAAATCACTAGTATTACCACAATTGCCCCTACTGCTAGACTAATTACAAAGAGTCGCTTGATTGAGTTTTGCTGAGATTCGGATTCTAAATTGAGCATTGCCAATTCCTCTTGATATTTATCAAGTTCAAAGCGATTTTTCATTTCTTGCAATGCTTTTTGCTTTTCTGCACTATTCACACTGTCTTTTAGTGCAAAGGCTTTTTCCATATACAAGAAACCTTGATCATAATCTCCCAAATTTGCATAAGCATCAGCCAGATTCTTGGAAATTTCCAGATACAAGGCATTTTGAGTATTATCTATAATAAGTTCTTCCGCTTCCTTCAACAAGATTAATGCACTATCTAATTTACCTAACTGGAGCAAAATATTACCCGTAGTGTTCAATACAGAAATCTTCTCATTGTCATTAGTACCAGCCCTTCTAAATGCCAAGGCTTTATTTACAAATTCTAATGCCCTTTCAAGTTCGTCGTTTTTAGCCAACGCAATGGCCAAGTTATTTTGCAAAATGGCTAATTCATGATTCTTACCTACTTTCTCGATGATCCTGATGCCTTCAAGGTAAGCTTCTATTGCTTTATCCAAAGATCCTTGATCTCTATAAAAATTACCAATGTTATTAAGGGAGGTACCCGATCTTTCTAAGTCACCGGTTTTCAAATAGAAAAAATATGCTTTTTCTAAATACTCTCTAGTTTGCTGATAATTCCCTTGCTGATTCTCAATCACTCCTAGGTTATTATAAGAAGCAGCCAAACCCAAACTATCTCCAATTTCTTCACGGAGTTCTTTAGCTAGTAGAAAATGCTCTAGGGCAATTGGGAAATTAGATAGCGCATAATAGTACCTGCCTAAGTTATTAAAAGCATTCGCTAAGGCTTTTTTATATCCGCTCTCTTCTGCAAGATCCCTAGCATTTTCCAAAATTTCTTTAGCATCGTCAAACTTCCTTGCGGCTATTAAAGCAATGCCAAAGTAGTTCATGGTTTCTATCCTCTCTCTTTCATCTCCTAAGCGAGAAGCTAAATCATAAGCTTTCAATCCATAAAACTCAGCAGATTCTGTATCGAAAAAAGCATACTCATATACAAGATTATTTAATGTTTTGAGCTGCTCAAAATCCTTTTGGGCTGGTAGCACTGTAAGTAAACTGTCTAATTTGGTTTGACTAGAAGCAAAAAAAGCAACACCAATAAACGCATAGGTAAATAGGATAAAGGAAGCTGCTCTCATAAGAAAGATCTATAACCCATAATTAATTTGACAGATTTAATCTTTTGTCCACTCGAAATTAATCCAAATTATTCAATTTAACCTTACCGTAAATACTTTTCTTTGGTCACGGTTCGAAATACCCGTCATTATACATGAATGATTTGATTCAGAAGCAATTGAAAGACTTATTTCTTCAAGTAAAAAGCTTTCTGATTGATAATTTATTGATATTTCGGAAAAAGACATAGCTTCTATAGCGCTCAATTCTGCTGCTCCATCTAAAGCCCAGCGGAGGTAGGCAACGTTGTTTACATGACCGTTCATATCCAAATCGGATGCTCGAGCCGTTCGTGTGCAAATATGGCGGGAGGTTGTTTGGGCACTTTCAATTTTTGGCGCCGTACCTGCTATAGCTTCTACATTTGCTATTGGTTTTAGCCTACTTATTATTTCATCTGGGCGGATTGGACGGCGGGATGTTCTATTCATTATCAGCCAAGCCGAAGTGGCACTTAAAAGAACTTCTCCCTCCCGCGTTTTCATTTCAAAATCCCGTAACGCAAAAAGCTTATCAATTCCTTTTGGCCATGTTTTTAGTATAACTTCTTCACCCCATGTTGGCAATCTATTTACTTTAATTTGCAAGCGAGACAATACCCAAAATCTATTTTCTTCAAAAAATTGCTTGCCTACATTCAAAACATTGGCATGCTCCCATGCTACTTCTTGCAATTGGGCAGCAAATGCATCTATTCTCAATCGCTTTTGTTGATCTATTTCAGAAGCTCGTATCGTGAATATTTGTTGATAAATATTATCCATAAACTAATATGCAAGATTGCCTTGAATAAAAAAAAGCGACCTCATGATCGCTTTGTACTTACATTTTAAGCCATGCTAAGCTCTTATTTTATCTAGTAATTTATTTAAAATTCCAGCTTCTTCTTCCGTCAGATTCAATGCCGCTTCTACTTTATTCGAAATTTCAGTAGAGCACTCATTCATTATTTTTAATCCGTTATCAGTCAGAAATATATCTACTTGTCTCCGATCTTGCTCACATTCTCGGCGATCAACCAAACCTTTCATTTTGAGCTTCTCTACCAACCTGCTCGTATTTGACATCTTGTCAATCATTCGCTCGGTTAGCATTTTCACTGTAGCTGGCTTACCCTTTTGCCCGTTCAGGATTCGTAGAATGTTGAATTGCTGTGGTGAAATGCCGTGAGGCTTGAGCACCGAACTAATCTTACCCGTGATCCAAGAGGAGGTGTACATTATATTCAAGTTGGCTTTTTGCCTCTCGCTTACAAACTTCTTCTGCTGTATGGCTTCTTCTAGCTTCATCCTCATTAATTATATGTCACAAATACGTGTATATACATTAGATGTTGCTAATATAATTGAAAATGGGTTAGATAAATAATGTATTCAGAAAATTGTAGACGTTATATGATTGATATTCAATAATTACGCATAGAAAGGGAAAAAAAATGCTGACTCTAATGGGTCAGCATTGTAAATTCTAATGATTTCTAAGCTTTCCAATCCGGGTATCGAGGGCTGCTTTCATTTTATCAACTGCGCCTGATACAGATTGGTGCAGCGTATCAGCTTGATGAGTAACAGCTATAGGATCAAAACCTGCTAAGCGAGCTTCTAATAAGCAACGTTTGTCTTTTTGGCCACCTTTCGCTCCGTTCTCATCAGAAACATGGACTTCTATTCTTGTGATTTGTTCTGAAAATCTGCTCAAGCCTTTGCTTATAGTTTCGTCCAAATAGCCCTTTAGGTCATCTGTTCCTTCGATATTATTGTCTGAATTAAGTTGAATTTTCATTGATAATGGTTTTATGTATAATTAGAAAAATTGAAATACTATTTTAAATAGAATTGCAAGCAATGCTACAATGCATATGGTATAGTACGCAGAATATGATTTATGGCTGCAATTCTTGCTTTAGTTTTTTTATTTGCCTCAATAACTGTCCAAGGTGCTAGTTGAGTATTAGTAGCTTCAAACATAGCGTTCTTGTATTTGGTGTAATCATCCCAAAGCTCCTGTGCTCTTTTGTCGACGGCTGTCAATTTCCATCTCTTCAGCGGACTATTTTCAATATCATCAAAGCGTTGTGCTTGCTCTGCTTTGTTGATAGAGAAATAAAACTTAATCAAATAGATCTCTGATTGGATAAGCATTTTTTCGAATTCATTCACTTGGCTCATGAATACTCGATACTCCTTATCTGTACAGAATCCATTCACAGGCTCCACAATTGCCCGATTATACCAGCTCCGATCAAAGAAGACCATTTGGCCCGGCTTGGGTAAATGGTTGACATATCGCTGAAAAAACCATTGGTGAGCTTCGTCCTCTGAAGGTATATCAAGTGCAATAATTTTAAAATGACGTGGATTTATATGTTCAGTGATTCGACGAATCGCACCGCCTTTTCCTGCAGCATCCCGTCCTTCAAATATCACTACTACTTTTTTGCCATTTTCAATAACCCAAGTTTGCAACTTTACTAGCCTAGCTTGCAATCGAACAAGTTCATATTCATATCTGGTTCGATTCAATACCTTCTTCAAATCAATCTCCTTGTCAGCTAAAAGGTATTTTAAACCAATTTTACTATTTAAGAGCTTTACGGCATTTTTACTTAGCTTTTCCATAGCAACTTATATATCTATTTGGTCGGCACTACGATGATATCGCATGATTATATTAGGATCGGGAAAGATAGAAACAGACGATTTTGCACTCAATGGAAAATCGAATTGAGACAATACATACCGCATACTCTCAAGTCGAGCCTGCTTTTTATCATTCGTTTTCACGATAATCCATGGACTATAATTGGTGTGGGTTCGGCTGAACATTAATTCTTTGTATTTGGTGTAGCTTTCCCACAATTCTTGTCCTTTCATATCCACAGGACTGTACTTCCATCTTTTCAGTGGACTTTTCAGCCTTGCTGTAAACCGATTCTTCTGTTCGTCTTTGGAAATCGAAAACCAAAATTTGATAACTTTTACACCATCTTCGTGTAACATATGCTCAAATTCAGGCACTTGAACCATAAATTGATTGTATTCCTTTGCATTGCAAAAACCCATTACAGGCTCTACTACAGCTCGATTATACCAGCTCCTATCAAAGAACACAATTTCCCCAGGGTTTGGCAATTCTTTTATATACCTACGAAAATACCATTGGCCTCTTTCAATTTCGGTAGGCTTTGGCAGGGCTATTCTATTAGAATATCGAGGATTTAGATGCTCGGTAAATCGCTTTATCGAACCACCCTTACCAGCCGCATCCCTCCCTTCAAATATCACCACCACCCGCATTTTATTTTGGTGAATCCACTGTTGCAATGCCACAAGCTCGGTTTGTAATTGGGTAAGTACGGTTTCGTATTTTAGCTTATTGATGGCGTTACTTATATCAATGTTTTTTTTGCTAGCAGCGCTAATAAACTCTTGTCTATTTTTTAATGCTAGAAATTCTGCTTCCTCGAAATTCATAGTTTAGTAAAAGCTTATTTATTTTCAATAAGATAAAGACAAATTTCATATCTAAAAATGAAAAGCAATAAAATTAGGGTTATTGTGCACTCGAATTGCAATGCATTGAAGATTTGCGGGAGGATAGAAAGCAAGCGAAAATTAAGGAGAACTCGCTTATCTGAGCCAAGTTAAGACCAGCCAAAAAGGCTGTGTATTTGTTTTCTTTATTCTACCGATAGATAGTCGGTATGACACGGGTTTTGATCGATTAGCATGTGAATTCCATTTTCTCTTTGAGGATTGTTCACTTATCTTATCATAAAAAGAAAGTTACTAAAACAGACCAATAAATATAATCTTCTTGCTCATTATGAGTCATTTATTATCCTTAATAATAATTCTCAATGCGGTATTTTTTGTGATATAAGCCCAAGTCCAGTTAATAAAAACGATAAGTTTGTTGCGGACACTAAGAATTAGCATTAAGTGTAAAAACATCCATATTAACCATGCAAAAAACCCTTTTAAATGAACAAAAGGTAAATCTACAACTGATTTATTCCTGCCAATTGTAGCCATAGTTCCCAAATCTTTGTACTCATACTCTTTTAAGGGTTTTGCCAATTCAATTCTTTTTAGATTCTGAGCCAAATTTTTCCCTTGATTAATGGCAACATTGGCTAATTGAGGATGACCTGTTGGATAATTTGGCGTTTCCATATAGGCCATGTCGCCCAAAACAAATATATTTTCGCTGTTATCTAGCTTATTTACTCGGTCCACTTTCAACCTATTCCCTCTCCTGATAGCTTCTTTTGGTATACCTTCTATTGGATTGGCAATAATTCCTGCAGCCCATATAACAAATTTCGTCTTTATAATTTTACCTGTATCGGTTGCCAATGCTTCGCCATCATACGATTTTACGGTTGTTTCCGTAAATACTTCTACACCAAGTTTTTTCAAGTATCTCCTTGAATCACTTTGGCTTTTTTCACTCATACTGTTAAGCGTATTTTTACTTCCTTCTATCAAATAAATTTTAAGCCTAGAAAAGTCGATTCTATGGAAATCTCTTGGCAAAATATTTTCTTTAATTTCCGCAAAAGAACCAGCCAATTCGACGCCAGTTGGGCCAGCTCCAACAATTACAATATTTAGTAATTCCTCTTTTTTATTTTCCGAGTCGTTAATGATATCTTCAAAATTTTGTAATACTTGATTTCTAATTGTGATCGCATCATAAGTTGATTTCAACGTGTAGGCATTTTTACTAATCTCATCATTTCCGAAGAAATTTGTACTACAGCCCATCGCAAGTATCAGATAATCATACTTGAACTCACCAATAGACGTATGGATTTTATTAGTGCTCACATCAACATTATTGACATTGGCTAGTCTTATGCGTATCTCCTTATTGTTTCTAAAAATGTAGCGGAATGGAAATGAAATACTAGAAGGTTCAAGCTGGGAAGTGGCAACTTGATAAAACAATGGCTGGAACTGATGATGATTTAGTTTGTCAATTAGTATCACATCAAACAGCTTAGTGTCGATTTCTTTAAGAAATGAAATGCCAGCAAACCCTCCACCAACGATTACTATTTGCTTCTTTTTATCCATTATCAAAGATCATTTTTACCCTGATTTGTCTAACGGTGAAGCAGAATGTAAGTCGCGCTTTTTTTTAGTTTTTTCTATAAAAAATCAATATACTTTTACACAACAAAGTGGAAGGTGTATAATAATGATTGGACTAAAAAGAGGTGTCAATTCATTTAGCACCTTTGTGCAATTCTATTTTAATAAGACTATTTTATCAATGGCGACCAATCAAGGTTTAGTTGATCAAAATATTTCATTCTATAAGACATCGTTGATTCTATCAGCATTTTTGTTCCTTGGCTGATTGTATTTGGTCTATATTTATAGGCGAAATATAACAATAGAGACTCGGCGATATCTTCTCTATTTGGATTGTCTCTTGCGTACTCGCTAATGAAGCCTCCATCGGCTTGTTGGGCATATAACCATTCAGGATCATCTTTGATATATACATCTAAAGAAGTATGAGCCCCTTCATGTATAAATACTTCGTTAACATGGCCTCTAGGCTTGAGCACCTCATCACCCAATCCTATGTGGATTACGAAATTATTATTCCCTCCGCCAAACGAATTATTCCCTTTATGGATCCAAAGAGAATAAAGGTCTTTTCTTAAGAATTTTGGCAATCTACCAATTTCTGTGCTGTAATAAGTTGCTTCGGCTAATGCTTCGGCCTGAGTAAACTCTTGATTTACTTGGGCTTCAACCAAGATGCCATCACTATAGACCACATTAAATAACCAAGCTACTTGTTGGTTGAAAGAACTGGTTCTGTAGTCAAACATTAATCTAGAACCAGCCCCTGCAGGAGTTATAGACTCGAAAAGTGTTTCGTCTGAATCAGTGGCAACTTGATTTGATATCCAAACCGTTCCATCTTCTGATGGCGCCATTGGCCGAATACTTTTGTCAAGAGGAATTTCGCGTAGCAAGCTCTGTGCTTTATCTCCACTTGTATTGGATGCTGAGGCACTTACTGATATATTTCCATTATTTAGTGCATTCAAATCGGCAGGATTACTCCTCCATTTCCCACTTTCTACTATTCCAGTAGATGTCACAGTATTTTCATCATCACTATATCTAACTGTAACCGTTCGGCCATCCACTAGATTAGTTGATCCTGAAACTCTGATTACTCGCGACTCAGCAAATACGATTTTGTTGTCAAGTGCAATAGGTTGTGTTATTTCAATGACGATTTCATTTTGATTAAGGATAATTTCTTTTTGAGCTACCTGAGAAAAATTTCCAGCAGCGTCAGACACTTGCGCTTTAATGAGGATTGGTCCATCGTATAAATTGCTGATATTGATAGGCGAGCTAGACCAAGCTCGATTGGAAACCAAAGCTGTGCTTGTGATAGTCGTGAAAAAATCTGTTAATGTGATATTTACCGTCTGTGAATTTTCAGCATCGCTAGTGCCAGATATTATTAAAGAACTTGATTCATTAGATGTCACTTCATTATCTTCTGCAATATTGCTTGCTATTGATATGGAGGGAGGTGTAGTATCGGTAATGGGTGTTTGTTTTGGGGCTGACTCATCTCCTTCACTTCCGCAAGAGAGTAGAGCAAAGAACATGGATATAGTTAGGAGAACTATATTTAATTTCATTTTGAAAGGTTTATTTTTTCCCTAAAATAAATTTTAAAATTGATTTAGCAATCTTTTTTTCACTTATGATGTGGGATTTTCTAAAAAATAATATTCAAATATTTTTTCCTTTCATCACCTCTTTATCATCCTTGAATTGATGTTTTACTTTTTAAGCAGTTTTATTCTTAAAATAACTACGTATCAGCAAAATTAGGATCAAGATCATGCAAAATAGCTTAGCCAAAAGTGGAGATAAAATTGGCAGCTATCATCGCATTCTTATTTTCAGTTTTTTACTAAAGATTCAGAGCATCTTAAAAAGATGAAAGAAACAGTCAAGAGGAGATTGTAAGCCAATTCGATAGTAGCCTAAAATGATTGATTATTTTGAGAAATTTAACTCTGTATTTTTCTCAGCTAGATAGTCTATCAAAGCTTGAGGGAGTGGATGGCTAAGAGGAATGGGCTCTACGATAAATCCTTCCTTTTTTAGCAATTCATTTACGCCAATATTGCCAATAAGGTGGCCGGTGCCCACTGCGACCAAACTTGGCTCTTTCAGCAATTCCACCAATTGCGGTGTCCAATAAATATTTCGCTCAATGGCCATTTTGCTGGCACCTCCAGCTACTTTTTTCATTCCTATAATATCTCCATTTAGGTACTCTCCAAATAACCTCGCACTACCTAGCGCTCGCATTTCAGCAACAATATCCAAATTATAAGGCTTTCTCGATCGGGCGTATTTTCGGTAATATCTTAATATCCGCTTTTCATCGGGCTCCAATCCAAGCACTGGAATCTCATTTTCTATCGCCAAAGCTTCCAGATGACGCTCCATACTCATTATGCTATCGGAAAATCGCAAAGGGAATAATTGGCCATACATGAAATAAGGCTTTCGATTTAGTGCGCTCAATTTTGCTGCTTTAGATCCACCATAATTCTCTTCAAAGTACTTTTCGAAGCTTTCTCTAGTTTTTCGATTTAACTTATCCAACACAGTCTTGTTTCCTCTGTATCGAGTGGCTTTGTAGGCTTTTCTGCTAAACTTGCTATTGCTTGGGATCCCGATCTCCGTAATAAGGCGGGTGGATTTTGCCATCGCTTCTTTTACCTCCAGCGGCACTTCGTACCAACCTTCGGGATAGGTGTGAAATGTGCCCAGCAGATACGATTCTGCTTTGGTTTCGGGATGGATCACTTTATAATAAATAGACTCATCTTGCGCCGCCAGTTGCATAGGCAGCCACAAAATGAGTCCAATTAATGTAATTTTACAAAAGCTGTTTTTCTCAAAAAATCTACTCATTCCAACTCATCGGGTAATTTTGGTCTAAATATTCTCTCGCCTCCTTGGTAATAAATAGAGGCCTGAAGGTATCCAACATCACTGCATATTCCTTTGTTTCTTTGGCGCCGAGGCTTTTCTCCACTGTGCCGGGATGTGGACCATGTGGCAATCCTCCAGGATGCAATGTGAATGAACCTCTATCGATACCCTTGCGACTCATAAATTCGCCCTCGGCATAGTACAGCACCTCATCCGAATCGATATTGCTATGATTGTATGGCGCAGGAATAGCTAGCGGGTGGTAGTCGAACAGGCGAGGCACGAAGGAGCAAATCACATAGCCTCCACTTTGGAATGTCTGATGCACGGGTGGCGGCTGATGGATACGACCTGTAATTGGTTCAAAGTCGTAAATCGAGAGCGCATAAGGATATAAATAGCCATCCCAACCTACCACACCAAATGGACTACTTTCGTAGACATAATGATGTAAATAGCCACCTTTTTTGATTTTCATGTGGTATTCGCCTTTGGCTGTTTCGGGCTCTAACGACATTGGCGGACGAATATCTCGTTCACAATAAGGCGAATGTTCCAGCAATTGCCCAAGCTCATTTCTATAGCGATTTACCGTCTCGATGGGTGAAGCCGACTCTACTATCAGCAAACGAAGTGGGCCTTCTTGCCACTCGAATTTGTAAATAGTTGTGCGTGGTATTACCACATAGTCGCCTTTGCGGACGTCGAGCGTACCGAATTGCGAATGCAGTTTGCCATTGCCATCATGAATGTAGATGAGCTCATCGGCTTCGGCATTTTTATAGTAATAATCGGTTTTGCGTTCCGATGGCATACAAATACCCATTGCCACATCTTGATTTTTCATCAGGATTTTGCGGGCACTTAAGTAATCGGAGCCGGTATTGGTGACGCCACTTGTATTTAGGTGAGTTTGTAGCAGCGGATAATCCTTGTCTATTGCGCTTTCCCACTTTTGTGGCTCAAGCACTTTGGCTACTTTGGTAGGTGGTGTGATATGGTAAAGATTGGAATAAATGCCCGAAAAGCCTCTAGAACTCACTAGCTCTTCTGCATACAAGCTGCCATCTTCTTTTCTGAATTGGGTATGCCTTTTTGGAGGAATTTGCCCAAGTTTGTGATAATAGGTCATGGTGTAATAATTTTATTTTTCGGCCAATACGCCTGCTTCTTCAAACAAGGTAAGACCAATCTTATAAACTTCATCCATGTTATTGATAATTGGGTAGAAACCCTCATCCCCGTAGATATTTTTGGCAATAAAAGCCTTTAAATAACCCGCTATCTTATTTCTCGATTTCTCGAAATCGCTTTGGCTAAACTCGACATTCTGCTTATTCGCCATTTGTAGAAGTCTGTTCATCAAGCTTACATCCACTTGGAAATTTCGGTCAAAATCACGGAATTCCATGTTTTTCAATGCTATTCCTCTTTCGTCTACCACCTCAAGGGCTAATTCGCGCATTACTTGCGAGGAAATCAACCTATTGAGGTAAGAAGAGTTTTGAGTGGTATCAAGCGCAACGAAATAATCCGGCAAAATGCCGCCACCGCCATAAACTGGACGTCCACTTAGCGTTTCGTATTTTGGTTTGCCTTCGAATAGTGTAGTGTCACTTTCGAAAAACTCTCCGTTGGACAGGCGATTCGAAATATCTTGGCTGTATGCTGCGCGGCCATTTTCGTAGGAGCGCTGAATACTCCTCCCGCTCGGCGTGTAATATCTAGCGATAGTTAATCGTAGCTCCGATTGATCGGCCAGTTTGATTGGGCGCTGTACGAGGCCTTTTCCAAACGATCTTCTACCTACAATCAATCCTCTATCGTTATCTTGTATAGCCCCAGCCAATATTTCTGAAGCCGAAGCTGAATATTCATCTACCAACAATACGAGCGGCCCTTCCTCGAACAAGCCGTCTTTGATGGCGTAGGTATCTTTATCAAACCTTGCGAGTTTTCCTTTTTGCGACACGATCATCATGGAGCTACCAAGCAGTTCATCGGCGATGGATTCGGCAGCACTTACGTAGCCACCTGGGTTTCCCTGCAAGTCCACCATCAGCTTTTTCATTCCACGCGATTTCAAATCTGCCAAGGCAATTCTAAATTCCTCGCTAGTAGCAGCACCAAAAGTGCTTATTTTCACATAGCCAATTTCGTCGTTTACCATGTAGTGCACATCCACCGATTTCTGCGGAATTTTATCTCTTAGGATCGACACGCTAAGTAATTCAGGTTCATTTTTGCGTAATAAACCTACACTTACAGACGATCCTCTTGGCCCACGTAAGGTTTCTACTATTTTTTGATTGGGAAGCTTTACGCCTGCAATCGTCACATTATCTACAGTAATGATTTTGTCACCTAGTAAAACACCTGCTTTTTCGGATGGACCATTAGGCACCACGCCCATGATGGTAAGCGTATCGCGAATCATATTAAACTCCACACCAATACCATCGAAGGTACCTTGCAGGTTGGCCGTGGCTAGTTCAGCATTTTTGGGCGGGAGGTAAGAAGAGTGTGGATCCAGATTTTGTAATAATCCACTAATGGCCTTTTCTACCAAATCGTCTGTATTTACCGAATCTACATATTCTCGGTCGAGATAGAAAAGTACTTCACGCAACTTGAGCGTGTTTTTCATCACCGTTTCGGTAGAGTCGAGTTTGGGTTTGCTAAATTGGGCTCCTATAATAATCCCTGCTGCCAATGCCAAGCCGACAAACAGCGGGAGGTTAATTGCGGTCTTCGTATTCTTCGTTTCGCTCACTTCGTTTTTCAAAAATTAGCTTCAAGATATTTATTGTAAGTAAAAATAGAAAAGGTTGGGATGATTGCTATTAACGCATTCCTCCCGCTTTTCGTTTGGTTATGACCCAGCTCCATGGTCTACAAATACTTAGGTATACTACCACATTATAAATTTATTGTTTAATTCTCGCAATAAATTCATTTTGATGCTGATTGGGCAATTTTACCCATCTGTGGTTCAAAGCAAAAATCGAACAGAATCTGACTTCACTTAGTTTTTCATCTACAATGATAAAAATGCTCTATTGCACCGGGAAAATTAGAAAACTATGACCAATGGCAGACTTTTTTGTGGATGTAATCTCTATCTTTGTTGAATGGAAAATAATTCTTTCCCTTTAGGACAGCGCAAGATCAATGACTTAGTAAGCGAAAACTATGTCTATGCCTCTGTGCTTTATTATTTTGGGGTGGGGTTTTACAACTACGAAGACAAAACCCTGCGAGAGGTTTGCGATGCGCATGGCCTCAAGCTCGACCAAGTGGTGCAAAGCTTGGAAAATGTTACCAAAAAAGGTGAGGAATTTGATCTATTTTTACTATCGTATCCTGTGCCATTGGTGATTGAGTATTTGAAGCACACGCACCATGTATTTGTCAAGAAAAAGCTTCCATTTATTGCTCAGCTGATCAACCATATTCAAGATAAGGATAAGCAAATGCAGGCCTTGATCGAAGACCTGAAGTTTGTGTTTCCGCTTTTTGTGGAGGATTTTATCCATCATATTTACAAAGAAGAGGATACTTTCTTCACGTATATTTTAGAGCTGGATACAGCGCTCAAGGGCAATTACAATCCCGGCAAACTCTTTTTTAATCTCAACAAGCACTCATTGCAGCGCTATGCCATCGAGCATGATGTACATGACGATGAGATGGAAGGCATCCGCAATATTACCAACAATTACCAGCTGACGGACAATATGAGTTTGGAGCTGCGAGTATTGTATAGCGAGCTGCAGCACTTCGAGCAAATGCTGATTGTGCATGCCAAAGTGGAAAATGAAATCCTCTTTCCAAAGGCTTTAGAACTGGAACGACGTGCGCAACGCATGCTCGATGACCGCGTGAAACTCAACTAAGATGGGCAGATTGATGGCGATAGACTATGGTCTGAAAAGAGTAGGCATTGCCGTGACTGATCCATTGCAAATAATAGCCAGTCCGCTAGAAACCGTGCTCAGCAAGGATATATTCACCTTTTTGAAAAAATACACTGCTACTGAGCAGGTAGATAAATTAGTGGTAGGAAAAGCCGTTGATTTGATGGGAAGAGATACAGATAGTACGGTGCCGGTGCAGAAATTTGTGGTGGAACTCGAAAAGCAGTTTCCGGGTTTGGCCTACGAATGGCACGACGAGCGCTACACCAGCAAAATGGCTATGCAAGCGATGATAGCAGGTGGAATGAGCAAGGCCAATAGACGAATTAAAGGAAATGTAGATAAAGTAAGCGCTGCGATTATATTGCAGTCTTACATGGAATCGAAAAGTAACTTATGATATTACCGATAGTAGCTTACGGCGACCCAGTGTTGAAGAAGCTTGCGCAGGATATTCCGCAAGATAGCACCGATTTAAAAAGCCTGATTGCAAATATGTTTGAAACCATGGAGCGTGCACAAGGTGTAGGTTTGGCAGCTCCGCAAGTGGGCGAAGGGGTGCGCCTGTTCGTAATCGATAGCACACCTATGGTCGAGGACGAAGATGAATCGCCCATCCGCAAAGCCTTTATCAATCCTGTATTACTCGATGAGTTTGGCGACGAATGGGGAATGGAAGAAGGCTGCTTGAGCATTCCTGGCATCCGTGCGGATATTTACAGACCCGAGAAAGTGGGCATCAAATACTACGATGAAAACTGGCAAGAAGTAACCGAAGAACTGAGCGGCTTTGCAGCCCGCATTTTCCAACACGAGTACGATCACCTAGAAGGAATCCTCTTTACCGACTACCTAAGCGGCCTCAAAAAACGCCTCCTCAAAACCAAGCTAATGGACATCACCAAAGGCAAGGTAGATGTGGACTATAGAATGCGCTTTGTCAAATAAGCTTTCTGTATTTCAGACAATATTCAAAAGAGCTCGTTAGGGCTCTTTTTTTTGTGGTTTGGGGTGGGGTGGATTAGATAATTGATAATTAGATAGATTAACATAGCTTTATAAGCGAACTATAAAAAATTAATGATGATAATCCTGCTGATAAAATGGAAATAGGCGCAACGGGTGCTAATACCACCATATTGAGGGATTAAGCAATATTGCGTCAATGAAGATATTACCAGCTATATAGAGCGACAGAAAACGAATGAAAGTAATTGAAGAAATATTGTATAACAAAACACATAGACCTTTTGAAATGCCAGAAGGAAATTGGATATTTTACCAAGAGTGGAACAGAGCGTTATTCTTACATTGGGTAGTTCCCTTTGAACTTTTAAGAAATTGTGTTCCTCCTAAATTAAACATAGATACTTTTGAAGGAAACTGCTACATTTCTTTGGTTGCTTTCACAATGGAAAAAATAAGACCTAAATTTTTGCCCTCTATCGAATACTTATCAGACTTTGATGAAGTGAATGTTAGGACATATATTGACAATGACAACAAAAAAGGCGTTTACTTCTTAAATATTGAAGCAGGAAAAACTATCTCAGTAATTATCGCAAAAGCAATTTCAGGACTACCATATGAAAAAGCAAAAATTCATAGGACAGACAAATTTTATAGCTCAAAAAATTTAAAAAAAGGCTTTAGATTAAATGCAGAATTTGAGGTTAAAGAAAAAGTGTCAGACAAAACAGAACTTGACAAATGGTTGACAGAACGTTACTGTTTATATTTTGACCAAGACAGAGAACTCTATCGTTACGATATTCACCATAAAGAGTGGGAAATAAAAAATATAAATATTAAGAGCTTAAATGTGAACTATAAAATTAGTGAAATTGACTTAAATGAACGACAGCCAAACTTGACACATTATTCAGATGGGATTAGAGTTATAGCTTGGAAACGACAGAAAATATGAGAAGTGCAGCAGATAACAGGGATTTGGCAAAAAAGCACAATCAGTGTTTAAATTAAGCTTTTTGTTTCGCATCAAGTTTGTCTCGTGCTGTGACACAGTTTAGCGCTTCGAAATCGGCTTCTTTCCCCAACACCAAAACATAATCTAGCGTGGAAAAAAGAGATATTGCAATAAAACAAATTAAAGCTGCTGCTAGACTCTACAACAAACAGGACTATGTATGTTCAATTACATTATCTGGAGCCGCAGAAGAAATTCTTGGACGTATTGCTAAAAAGAGAACTAACATAAATCAGCTTGAAGTCGAAGTAATTTACCTCCGAAGTGCGTACCAGTATTTCTCTGGAAAAAACCCATCAGATAAAGAATTAATTCAGATAATTAATAAGGTTAAGAATGATCTTAAACATGATGACAGTGGCGATAATCTATGGCTAGACGCTGATTTTCAAAGTGAAGCTGCTTTACTTTTTGTGAAGGCGGTAAAAAATTATTTAAATTGCTATAAAGAGTTTCCTAACGACAAAGTTACTAGAAACCTTTTTGATCATTTGACCTCATGACTGATACAATATTTATCGCATCTACTATCTACTGGTTTAATTGGAACTAACTGTTCGCCATTTACAAAATCAAACTACCAATAAGGAGAATTGGAAATCCAGTTTGTATTGAATTCACCAATCAAGCTCCAAGAAACTAATTTCAAGCCTACAACCACCAAGTGATCCAGCTAATTTAATAGTTTTTAGATATTTTGAATTTCCACAGAAATCATAAATGTGTGATTTATGTAACTCTTTAAAAATTTATGTAATAAATTAAACACTAGGCTTTATTTACTTTGTATGAACCTTTATAAGCTATTTAAATGCCTTTAATCAATATACTAATCGTTCTTGTAGTGGTGGGTGTAATCCTTTGGCTTATAAATAATTATATCCCAATGGATCGTAAAATCAAATCAATACTCAACATTGTTGTGGTCATTATTGTGATTTTATGGTTGCTCGAGGTTTTCGGGTTTTTAAGCTCTATTTCAGAGATCCGTGTTTAAAAAAAATTTCTGTATTTCATCTACACTTTAGCAAGTTCATACTGCAGAAGTATTAATGAAGCCTAATTATCATTACTCATAATAACCAAGCAATTGTTTTTGACAATTGCTGACCTAGCAAAAAGCTCTAATAAACATGAACATAAAAAGAATTTTCGGAACAGTACTCACCATTCTTGGGATTGTAGGCCTTATATATGCAGCTGTTCTATTTGTGAATACTTCCGATGGAGAACGCAATATTAAAATATTGGCGACCTATGGTGTTCTAGGACTGGTGTTTTTCATCTCGGGTATTAACCTTGTTCTGACAACCAAGGATGAGTCATGAAAAGATATTATTTGATTTGCATTAAAGATTTCGGTAAGTCCTATTAGTCACCAAAATCTAAATTGCTCTGCCCCTACAATTTAGAACCTAGAATAAGAAAGATTTTCGGTCGGATTTGAACTTCAGGCTGTTTATATATTTCAGTTCTAGAATCTCTATCCTAATACGATAACCTCCCGCTCCTACTAAATTCAATATTTCACTCACTAAGTGTGATTGTTATTTTGCATTACCGATCCTATTAAATTATCACGCCTATAGCGCTAAGTGATGTATAAATCTACTTTGGGTTTTCATCGCAAACTTGTCGAGCCATTTTAGGGCTAGATATACTTCTTTATCCATTTATTCATAGTGTGAGATAACAACTGATGGATTTGGATAATGATCTGAGATCAAATTATTAAGCGCAATAAGCGCTGTAATATCCAATAAAACCTATACTGCATCTATCCTCAATTGATTTAGCTTATTATTAGGCTTATATATACCTAATAATGAAGATTGTATATCTAAATTCTCTACAGAAATGTTATAGAGATTGGTATTTGTAACTTAAAACCAATAGTAGTTAGGTTGAAATCTTACATTTTTCGTCTAACTAGTTTGGCCAAGTTGGGAAAATTGAGGTTAGAACTCTTACTAAAGTATCTATCCTCCCGCATTTTTTATAAGACTGAGCTGACTTCACTCGAAAGTCAATTTTTACAAAAAAAACTGAAAAAGAGAACTCTATAAATCTATTTTCTTGTGAAAAAATACCTAAACCTAAATCCACCATTCACTTGAACACATCGATAAAACTATAAAGGTGGTATCCGAAAAACCTTATGATAATAGAGTAGGAATCAATCAACACCTAAAATTTTTTAATTATGCCAAATTTAGTTCAAGAATTAAACAGTTTAGACTTTAGTGTCTATATCGGTGGCCCACTACAAGCTGCCGTCCAAGCTCAGCATGCTGCTGCCATGTCACAGGTGAGTTTTATAGAAGCGGTAGGCTTTGAGGGAGACGTGGGCTCAAAAAAGCTGCGATATGTGGACTTTACTTTTGAGAAGAAAGTAGCGAATCCTGACAATACTGAATTTGAAAATCAGGAGGTCACTATCAAAGTGCCTTTCTTAACGATGCTAACCATCCCAGCATTGCGAATCGATGAAATGACTATAGATTTTAATGCTAAATTAACTTCTACTGAAACCTCAAGTCTGTCCACCGAATTTGGAATGGATGCTTCATTGGGAATCAATTACAAAGTTGTGAATTTCAAGGCAAGTGCCTCTTATAAAAGGAAATCTACTAGGGATGTATCAGTTGAAAAGACCTATAATATGGCAGTACACGTAAGGGTGGTGAATGATGAGCTGCCTGAAGGCCTGGATAGAATATTGACTATGCTAGAAGATAGCATTGCGAGTATCAATAAATCTAATAGTGAAGATTAATTTACATTAATTGGCCTGCTTATAATTGACTTATAAGCAGGTCTTTACAATAAAATTATGCCGAAATTAAACGAATATCTAGGAGGCTTATTGTCTAGCTTTACGAAAGCAAAAATTTTGTCGGATTTACAAACAGCCCAAGTAGCTGAACAATATGCCAAGCATCATTTACTAAAGCATTTCTCTGTGCCGAGAATGAAAATAGAAGATGTGGAAATGACTATTCCGATTGCCTTGGATCAAATGGCAGAAACTCCTCAGACTGACCAAAAGTATATAGATAAAGCCAGTGTAAATACACTCGTATATAGGGAGGTGCTGAGTACATTGGGATTGAGAACTCTTCCAAAAAGTCTTTCCACAAATCTTAGAAATTTTATTTCACAAGAAACGCAGCTGTTGGAAAATAGGATTAAGGTTAATGAAGGTGAAAGTGATTTCAAATCCTACTCCGACATAGTGGCAAACTATATCAACAGTATGGAAAAGGATTTACCCAAGCTATCTAATAAATCAGAGGAAGCAAAAAGAAAGGCCGCTATAAAGTCTCTGCCAAATAAACTGCAAAAAACTTTAATTTCTGAAGTTGAAATATCAAGAGATAAAATAGACTTTCAATATTTGAATGTAATTGTAGAATCGTATAAGCTGAAAGACATTAAATCTGAAAACTTAATCCACATAAAACTGAAAATATCGGAAGAGGGAATGGAATGGGATAGGTCGGAGAATAGTGATGGTGAAGTCACTTCCAAACTAATTCCAGAGTAAATATGAAAAATTCAAAAATCCAGTTCGTCTCCCTACTGAAAGAACAGCTACTTAAGCTTCCTGCCATCGTCACCCGACTTGAAAAAAGGGAATATGATTTTGTGCAAGCTTTGATCAATTGGCTCAACGAAACAGAAGAGTTTTTATTAAAAAATAACATTAGCGACACCTCAAGATTGAGTGGCTTCAGATCATTGATTCTATCTATAAAGTATGACAGTAATGTGAAGAGTTACAAAAAAGCCCAAATGAAACTGGCTTCAGAATCATTACTTGAGATACAGGATATCATTCAAGCCATATTGAAGCCTGTAGAAGCTAAAATAGATGAGAATAGGGAATTGGTACGTCAAATACTAACTATCTTATCCCAATCCAAAGCCATCAAATATGATCAGAAGATAGGCTTTGAGGCTTTTGTAAATCTTATATGGCATAGCTTGCTAAGCAATGACCAATTAAAAGCGGGTGGTGTAAAGCTGAAATCAAATCTAAATATATCTGATATCTACCTCCTTATTGCGGAAGAAGTAGATATAAATGATTTTAAATAAAATGGCTGAAAACATTGAAAATGACTAATCCTTGCTGAATTGCGGGAGGGTTAATAATACATAAGCGCTCTTGACCTTCTCTTGATGAGCTAGATTTTAGCTGGCTAGCCAAATTTTGATGAAAAAATGGAGAATCATTTCTTTCAAAAAAAGCCCTAATTCTCAACTGAGAATCATTTCTCTAGATAATGTGCAAAAAATCTAACATGAAGACAGACAACCACTTGCGTAAATAAATATTTTGGTTGTAAATTTAATAGGATGATAAAATAAATATATAATGGGATAGTCATACTATAACCACAGTAAAGGAATGAAGGTACGGTATATAAAATCAGCAACAGTTTCTATAGAAGCAAATGGTGTTACAATATTAACCGATCCTTGGTTGACCGATGGAGAGTATTATGGTGCATGGTACCATTATCCACCTCTTAAATTTGATGATAGCTTTTTTAAAAATATTGATTATATCTATGTCAGCCATATTCATCCTGACCATTTTAGTAAGACTACTTTTCAAAAATTCAATACAAACATACCTGTCCTAATTCATTCCTATGACAGTAAATTTCTGAAAAGTAATATTGAGCGCTTAGGCTTTACTGTTGTAGAATTGCAACACAATACTCGCACTCACCTTAAAAATGATGTTTACATTAACATTTTGGCTGCAGACAATTGTAACCCTGAATCATGTGCAAAATTTTTGGGCTGTGGGATTGTCGAAGCTAAGTTTGGCTCAACACAGATTGATACATTGTGTGTAATAGATGACCTAAATTTCACAGTAGTAAATACCAATGATTGTCCATTTGATTTATCAAGAGAATCATTAGAGTTGATAAAAAAACAATACCTAACAATTGATATGTTACTAGTTGGTTACGCTGGCGCTGGGCCTTACCCGCAATGTTTCAATCTTGAGGAAAATGAAAAACAACAGGCCGCTGATAGAAAGAGAAATCAGTTCCTTGAATATGGAGTAAAATATATTCAAGAGCTAAATCCCAAAGTTGTCCTACCCTTTGCAGGCACATATGTTTTAGGAGGTAAATTAGCTAAACTTCAAAAGTATAGAGGTGTACCAGAAATCGAAGAAGGTGCAACCTATTTTTCTGAAAATACCAGTGCTAAGGTTATTCTACTAAACAGCTATGAATACTTTGATTTAAAAACTAAAGTATCCTCAAAACCTTATCTTCCAACTAATATTGTTGAAAAGGAAAATTACATTCAAGAAACCTTATCAAAACATTTGCTTGATTACGAAAAAATTGATGGGCAGGACTATATTAATGTACATCGTGAGGAAATTTTTAGTTTAATCGGCAATGCTTACAACAGATTTGAAAATAAAAGAAAGGAGATTGATTTTAACTCTAACACGGTGACCTTAATTTATTTAGATACAGATCTTTGGTGCAAAATCTCAAACAATGGAGTAGGGTTTTCTTTTGTAACCGATGATGAGAAGAATAGAATTGAAAAATTTGTTTCCTATAAACTTGATATTCGGCTTTTGCATAAAATACTTAAAGGACCACGTTTCGCACATTGGAATAATGCTGAAATTGGTAGTCATATAGAGTATGAAAGAAAGCCAAACATATTTGAAAGAGGACTACACTATTCAATGAATTTTTTTCACTCCTGAAAACTACTTGCTAAAGCAGTAAGGTTCGGCAATACGCTTGCAACCACTGAACTTACCCAGTTAGTAAGATTCCATACTATTGAGGATTTAGAGGTGGAATTTAGCTTGCTAAGTTAAATTTATTATCTCAAGTGGTAGTTGAGGCTTTTATAAATTAGCTGTTTCGCGGAATCGGTGACAATATATTCAGCTATATTTTCAATATCATTAATGGATTGTATTGTCCAACTTACTTCAGCCATTTCTTTAGTCAGGATTTAGCTTCAGAGGTTGAAACTGTAGCTCCCTTTCCACTTTGCTCAAGTCCAATTTCTATTTTCTGAAGCAGCACAATGCGGTCAATTACTCCTTCAATGGAAAAAGTGTCCAGAAGTTCTTTGATTGTTTGTAATACTTTTTTTATCAACCATAATATAGAATATACTAAAATTACATCAAAAATGGTGCAGTGGTTCATAGCTTGCCTGAGCTGGCTTACGTTTTTGAGTGTGTAGAAAATTTGGATGCTATAATCAGGCCGCTCCTACGGAGCTGAGGAATTTGTAAATCTATTTTAGGATTTCATCTCAATTTTGTCAACCTATTTCAGGACTAGATATTCCGTGGAATCCCTTAATCCGTTTAATCCGTGATTCAGACGATTGCGCGGGAGGATGATTTGGATTCGTCAATTTCCCACGGCTGACACCGTGGGCTATTAATATATCGCTCCTATGGAGCTGAGGAATGTGTAAACCTACTTTAGGACTTCATCTCAAATCTGTCAACCTATTTTAGGACTAGATTAGAATTAAAATCATACTAATCTTTTAATCATAAAAATCCTTGCCCGTCCGGGAGGCGGGATAGTTCAGACAATGACGGCGGAAGTTTGGAGTGATTGTATTGAAATATGGATAATTAGTTAGATTAGTGTATGTTTATATGGAAGCAATGGGAAGACTCAAGATTGCATGAATTAATTATTTGCATTACATCAAACCAACACAATGATCACCAAATATTTTAAAGTCGAAATTGAGCATAAAATTGCCCAAGTTTCATTTAATAGACCAGAAAAAGCCAATGCACTCCATATGGATGCTTGGAATGAAATGCAATCTATTTTTGAAACTCTTTCTCAGACTGATGAGGTCAGGGTGATTATACTTTCTGGTGAAGGAGAACATTTTTGTGCAGGAATCGACTTAGAATTATTAATGTCGGTTGGCAAATTTCAAGAAATTGATTGTGCTGGCAAGCGCAATGAGAAGGTTAGAGGATTAATATTATCCCTTCAACAGTCAATTACTGCTATTGAAAAATGCTCAAAACCCGTGCTAGCAGCTATTCATAAAGGATGTATTGGCGGAGGAGTAGATATTGCAAGCGCTTGTGATATGCGTTACTGTACAGAGGATGCTTATTTTACCATCAAAGAAATTGATTTAGGAATGGTTGCTGATATTGGTACGTTACAACGATTACCAAAGATTATATCCCCAGGAATGGCAGCTGAAATGGCATATACAGGAAGAAAAGTGTTAGGGCTGGAAGCAAAAAATATTGGTTTGGTAAATCATTGTTATGCTTCAAAGGAGACACTAATGCAAGAGGTAATGCAGCTTGCCAAGACTATTGCCAGCAAATCACCTGTATCGATAAGAGGAACTAAGCATATTTTACAATATACCAGAGATCATACGGTAGACGATGCGCTAAACTACATGGCTACTTGGAATGCGGCTATGCTACTTTCCGCAGATTTAACTGAGGCCTTTAAAGCTACTTTAGAAAAGCGCCAACCTAAATTTGAGGACTAGTTGATTTGAAAAATCATAGTCTTTCTGTCAATCATAAGACACCCTATTCGTCTGGAAGGATGGCGCTGGATAGTTTAGACAACTGCAGCGAAAGTTTGGCGCGATTGAATTGAAATTTTTCCCACATCAAAAAGAGGTAAATCTATTTCCAGATCAGAAATTAGGATTAAGGAGTAAATTGTTAAATTCATTTTGAATAATGAAGACTGAGCTCTCTAAATTGGCTAGACTTTAAGGGTTTTTATTTACGTTAGTCCGAATAAAGACGACCGAATAAATTATAAAAATGACACTTGACATTACAAAATCTGTTGACATAATTGAGATAATGGAAAATTACATTTCTCGAATTAGGCCTGCGCCTGAAATAAGAAATCAAGTCGACCTTAATTATGAAATTAACGACCAATCTGTAATATTAAATGAAATCCGTCCTGCTTGGAACAAGCCACAAGAAATATTGACCATTGGCTATGCAAAAGCAACTTATGTAAAAAGTAAAAATATTTGGAAAGTATTTTGGAAACGTGCAGACAATAAGTGGCATTCTTATGCACCAAAACTAACTGTTAAAGAACTTAAAGACTTTTTAAAACTTGTTGACCAAGATAAACACGGATGCTTTAAAGGTTAACCTAAACATGAATAGCACAACAATATATAAAAGAAATTGCAGAAGTGCTACAAACAGGTTGCTCCGGTGGAGCTGAGAAATTTGCAAATCTACCTTAGGATTTCATCTCTGATCTGTAAACCTACTTTAGGACGAGAAGTTAGAGAATTACAAATCCTGAACAGTGATTAATTAAGGTCATTAATAATTTGAAAGTACAAAATTTATAAGAATGGATTTATTTTGAAATCATATTGTTAATTTCATGATATGAAAGATGGAGCCCTAAAAAAATATCTCATACAAATAGCAAACAAGTTGACGCCTGAATCAACTCTAGAAGACGTTTATGAACAGCTTTCCTTACTATCAGACATTGATAAGTCGGAACAACAAGAAAAAAAAGGTGAAGTCTTAACTCAGAATGAGGTTCAAGCCAAGTCTAAAGAATGGTTAAGGTAATTTGGACCCATAATGCATTTGGTCAGTTGGAAAGAGCTATTAAGTACATTCGAGAGGAACAAGGACTCTCATACTCAGAAATTGTGCTTAATAAAATTTTGCAGACAACTGAATTACTACAGCACTCTCCAAAAATTGGAACTATTGAACCATTACTTATCCATAAGAAATCGGAATATCGTTTTCTGGTAGTTTGGAGCTACAAGATCATTTATCGAAGCGCAAAAGATAAAGTGGTTATTTCCAGGATTTTTCACACCTCTAGAGATCCAAAACGTTTGAAAGGGATATAGTTCCAATTGTTCGCCATATACAATCCCGAACCTCCGATAAGTAGGAATTGAAGTCCGACAATACCACTGGCTACAACAAATAACACTTTGATAGCCAACATTATCAGATCACTCCAATGGAGCTAAATGTGTTTTTCGTATGGATAATCCTACAAACAGGTCACTGCAATGGAGCTTAGGTTTGTTCGCATCGAAGATGCCACAAAGAGGTTGCTCCGATGGAGCTAAATATCCGTGAAATCCGCATAATCTCTGTCTAAAAACGGCAGACAAGCGCGATTCAGACAATTGCAGGTGAGGTGCCTCCTATAAAACTAAGAAATAAGTGAAACAATTTAACCAGCCTAATAAATGTAACGTTTTGATTCGTGCCATCCATTTTGGTCAAATTGCCCCACTGATTCCAGCTGAAACTGTGTCAGTTTAGTTAAACTATTTCGGTTTGATTCGTACCACCGAGGGAATTAAATTTTTTCATCCTATATCGGACTTAAAGAAAAAACCTATTCCCTATCCTTAGACCTATTAAACTCTTGACGACCATAAAAATTCTCATCTTTTAGTTCAGTCTCATCGATCGTTTTTCCTGGAAAATAACTTTTAAAAACAGTCACTTCGTAATTGCGATTTAACTCTTCCCCTTTGCTGAACCTTTTAGTCCTTGCAAAAGTACTGTGATTGATTTCATCGGAGAGCACATTTTTGTTCTCTTCATCCAGTGTTACTAATCCTATTGGAATAATCAGATGGTTTTCTCCTTCTTTGTTTATAAAACCATGCGCTCCATCGTTTGCAGATTTATTGAATACTTCATGACCGTCCTCAATCAAAGATTTATCCACTTGGATATCGAGATAGACCACCCTTTTAGTTTCAATGTTTGCTAGCAAACCCTCTACTTTTCCTATTGTACGACTATCAATATCTTTTACTTCCCATCCTCTGACATCACTGTAATCTGAGGCTACTTTATAATCTGAAAGATCGTCCAAGTAATAAAGATTTTTATTGTTTTCTACCATGATTCTAGATTTGTGGTGAGTTATTATTCATTTTTTCTAGCAAATCAGCAGACTTACTAAAGTAATTTTTGACACTTTCTTTTTGGTCTAAAACTAGTACTTCAACTTGAATCGCTGTTGCTGCTTTCTTTACTTCATCGGCTTCACTTGCCAAACTTGGGAAAGCTGCCCTTTGTATATTATGTAATACAATGGCCAAAATATCCGCTGATTTTCTAATAGAATTGGCATGAGTAGTTTCAAAAGGATCATTGGTTATTTTATTTGCAAAAGTCCTTACCTCTTCTAAGTCTTTTTGGATATCATAACCAACTTCATCTGCCATTGCACTAGTAGCGTTTATTAATTTTAGAAGTGCTTCATTGGTAAACTCATGATCGAGATCCATCTTTTTGGGATCCTCCTTTATGAAATTTACATAGGCAAATACAATAGAATTATTCGGAGCAGCCTGCCTTTTTACTTCAGGTTCTTGGATATTTTGCTCAATCCTAACTTCTTGGATATCATCAGTATCATCATTGTTGCCATTAAAGGCAAATAGGTAAATCAGAATACCGACAATGGCTATACCCAAAAGTATCCAAGGCCATAAAGGCGTTTTTTTTTCAATTTTTATTTCTGCCATAATATTAGTCTTTATGTTTATGTAATTACAATCAAAAAATGCTTTGCTTAATCCTTCTAAAAAATCCATAATTAAAAACTGGGGCTAATCACTTTTTATCTATATAAAGCTTTGCGCTAGCTGAAAAACAGAAGAAAATAAGCGAAGGTGTATTTATCCAATTTATGGATATCCTTCTCAATTATTTCAGTATTTAGTTGAGTTTAACGTCTGCAAAAAATAGGGAATACTAATTAAACCTCCCGCTGATAAGTTAAAAATCTATTTGAAAAATCCTCCTACCTTTCTGTAACGGGTTAATTTTCTAATCATTTGAGCATTAACCTATAATTACAAGAAAGTTATCTATAAAAAAATATCTTTAAACCATATCTGTTTGGCAATTTACTTTACTGATATTCAGGCAGTAATAAAATACCCTAGGAACCGGTTGTAAACAATAAGCGAGTAAAAAAAATGAAAAATAGAAGAGAGGTGTTGCTAATTTCTTAGGTGTATTAGAACCAATAGAATTCAAGATAAAAAAATGCTTAGCTTCAAAAAAATCTCCAATACATGAGTATACGTCTTTCCGCCAATCATGGTTCATCTTTCAAAGGTTTTCCTGTCCAATAAAAGTTAATAGGCTATTTAGGCTTTGTTTTTGAGATTTTGTAGAATATTTTCTGTTAGTTATTTACGGATTTTGCTTCGATTATGAAAAAATCTTACTAACGAGTCACGTTTTTTGGCTTACAATCATTTATGTATTTCTTAATTTTTTCCATCATGATACCCGCAATTAGCAAAATTGATATTCAGAATGGTTTGGAGGAGAAAGTGCAGTGGAGGGCTGTAATACTTGAAATAAAATATGCATACAATCAACCCTGAGGCAAATCTCTTCCTTGATCAGAAAAGAAAATAATGCTTGATGGTTATTTGGATTATATATCCACTTTATCAATGGCTCTGAATTGCAAATCCTGAAAAGGAAATTGGTCCCCGGCTACCAAAATTAGAAGCTAAATCTTTGGCATAAACTATTGCTACAAAATAAATGGCTACTAAAAATCAGTAAGTATGAGGACATATTTCCCTACCTCCCGCCGTATCGCACTGGCTATGTACTGTTTAACTTGGTTTGTATCGATCGAAATAGCCAAAGAATATTGCATTTATTTTAAAAATATGGTATGTTTCATCAATTCTATTAGTCAGAAAATATGAAGAAAGACCGAAGCAAATATTTCCAAAAAATGTCTGGAATTATGCTTCTGTTTGTATTCTTGGGATTTGCTCCAAGTTTCTACCTCAAACCTTTGATTGGTGAGTATCCTTTTTATCCTAACGGCTTACCTATCCCTCATCTTGTTCATGGATTTATACTCACGGTTTGGTACATTTTTCTTCTTATTCAAACAAGTTTAATCCAATCAAGCCGTGTAAGTTTACATAAGAGAATTGGTTGGTTTGGTGTTGTGTGGGCGGCATTCGTATTGGCTTCTACCGTATGGGTAATTTCAGTGTTTCCTAACCGCATGAAAACCTTAGCTCAGCAGCTCCAATCAACCGTTGAAGAAGTGGAGCCGGGCTTGTCCTTTATTCTATGGCTTGATGTTTTTATGTGTCTTTTGTTCTTGTCCTTTTTTACCATAGCTATATATAAACGAAACAAGTCAGCTATTCACAAACGCTTAATGCTATACACTGGATTGGTGTTTATTTTTGCTGCTACCAATAGACTGGCTGGTTCAATTGGGTTTTTAACAGGCTTAAATATTAGTATGCCTTTGGGATTATTAATCCTTTTGTCGCTTACAACAAGTCTGCTTTTCCATGACCGCAAAGCTTACGGTAAAATATTGCCAATATCATGGTGGTGCTTTGGATTGTACTGGCTTGCAATCATATTGAGTCTAGCAATTTCAACTACTTCATTTGGTAATATCATCGCAGATATTTAATTAAAATCAGGGATTCAACTAAGAGATATTGCTTTGGAATAAAACTATTTAAAAAACCGGTTTTGGCCGGCACATTCACTTTAAAAGCAGGAGAAGTATTCATATAATTTCTCCTCCACCGCTTCACCTTATTTTTCAAATCTAGGCTTTCCCCATAATAGGTATTTTAATAAAAAAACATTGTGCATTTGTTAGCAGTTCTAGCCAAAGGGAAAAGCTTTCATTAGAAAATCTCGTAAGGCTATGGCAAAAAGAACCTCGATAAATGACGTTAAAATGATAGAGGATTTGAATGATCTAAGCAAAATTGTTGTCGATAAACGAAATGAAAAAAGAGCAAACGCTAAAAAGGAAAGACGCAATCGACATTACGTTAAACTTCTGATTACACAGCAAATCAAGGATTTGAAATAATGACTTTGCAATCAAATTTCGAAATTCAATAAAAAATCCTCTAAATAATGAATGCTGAAAAGTTTCAAAAAGTTGAAGTTGGGTCAGTTGATGAATTGAGAAGTTGGCTTGAGCTCAATCATCAGCAAAAAGAAAGTATTTGGTTGGTAACTTACAAAAAGGAAGTGCCTGAAAAATATATTTCTACTGCTGAAGTTCTAGACGAACTACTTTGCTTTGGCTGGATAGATGGCATTAGAAGAAAGTTAGACGATACCCGAACTATGCAATTGATTTCGCCTAGAAAAGTGGAGCACTGGGCCAAAACCTATAAAGACCGTGCTTATAGATTGATTTTAGAGGGTAAAATGCATGATGCAGGACTTCATTCGATTGAAATATCTAAGCGAAACGGTCTTTGGGATTTTATGGATGATGTGGATAATCTCATTGTGCCGAAAGACTTACAAGAAGGATTAGCTAGATATGAGGGAGCAGCTGAATTTTTCTATGCTATCAACAACTCAAGCAAGCGTTTTGTATTACGCTGGATCAAATTGGCAAAGACTGAGAAGACTAGGAAGGCAAGAATTGATCAAATAGCTCAATTATCTGGCAAAGGTGAGAAACTAAAAGGAAGTTGATTTTTAACACCCTCCCGCCAATTCTACAATCTCTTAAAATGTCAAGTAACGAGCGAATTAAGCTGGATAATATTTCTGTATAGCTTTTACTTTCTACTTTAAAAATAAATATTTAATTGCCAAAATAACTAAGCCGTTGTTTTGACCTATTTAACATCACCAATTGCAATGTCAAACCATAAATAAGGGGGATTTGTAATCCGACACTCACAATCCTAAAAAATCTTATCTCAAACTTTTAGCAAAAAGGCTTGGTTTTTATTTGCTAAATTAGGCACAAAATCAACGTAATTAATCTTGTTTAACCTGTGGAGATGTGATTTCTGCAATTAATGAGAAAAAGAAATTTGTTGATTTATCGAGAGTCATTTTTTTACAAAAAAAGTAAATGTTAATATTTAAAAATCAATCCACTAGTTCCAATTGACTCTTGAACAATGACTTTTCAACCTATGGATAAAAAACACCTAAGCGATATTTTTATTGCACAATCAGCTGATATAAAACATATTAACCTAATAGCTTCTAAAATTGGCCTTACAGAGGATGACCTCGAACACTACGGTAAATACAAGGCTAAACTTCCATTGAGACTAATAGACAAGGATAAGATAAAGGATAGTAACCTCATTCTTGTTACGGCTATGACTCCTACACCTGCAGGTGAAGGTAAAACGACAATTTCCATTGGACTAGTAGAAGGGCTCAATAAAATAGGAAAGAAAACAATCGCGGTACTGAGGGAACCCTCCTTAGGTCCTGTATTTGGCATAAAAGGTGGGGCAGCTGGTGGAGGTTATTCGCAGGTAATCCCTATGGAAGATATCAATCTACATTTTACAGGAGATTTTTCAGCAATTGAAAAAGCCAATAATCTTCTTTCGGCACTTATCGATAATAACCTGCAAAGCAGAACCAATAACTTAAACATTGACCCAAGAACCATCGCTTGGAAACGGGCGATGGACATGAACGATAGATCACTTAGGCAAATCACTATCGGTTTGGGAGGAACAACAAATGGTATTCCTAGAGAAGATGGATTCAACATCACACCCGCTTCTGAAGTGATGGCCATCTTGTGTATGGCGGAGAATTTTAGTGACTTAAAAGAACGACTTGGAAATATCTTCGTGGGTTATACTTACGATAAGCAACCCATTTTTGCTAGAGACTTAAAGGCAGAAAATGCCATGGCAATATTACTAAAAGATGCTATTCAACCCAATTTGGTTCAAACACTCGAAGGAAATCCAGCCATTTTACATGGTGGTCCTTTTGCCAATATCGCTCAAGGAACCAACACTATTATTGCTACGAAAATGGGTCTTTCCTTAGCCGATTATGTAGTAACTGAGGCTGGTTTTGGAGCGGATTTAGGTGCGGAAAAATTTCTAAACATAAAATGTGTATCTGCAGATTTGAAACCAAAAGCGGTTGTGCTAGTGGCCACGATTAGAGCACTAAGACACCATGGAGGTGCTAAGGCTATAGATTATAACACTCCATCACTCGAAAAAGTAGAGAAGGGTTTTGCCAACTTGACCAGCCACATCCAAAGCATCAAAAAATTTGGTATCAGTCCATTAGTGGCCATTAATACTTTCCCGTCTGATACAGATGAAGAAGTAAAATACATTCAGCAAAAGTGTGAAGAATTGGGCGTTGAAGCTGTGGTAGCCGATGGTTGGGCAATGGGTGGCGCTGGTATGACTGACTTAGCGGAAGCATTGGTGAAAATTGTTGAAGCAAATGAAAGTGAATTCAAGCCATTATACGATTGGAAGTTGCCTATCAGAGAGAAAATAGAAATCATAGCTAAAGTGATCTACGGTGCAAATAGAGTAGAATATTCTAAGAAGGCTTCTCTCCAAATCAGCCGAATGGAAAGTCTAGGTTATGGTGAATTCCCCATTTGTATGGCCAAGACAGAGAAGTCATTAAGCGATAATGAATTTCTCCTTGGTAGGCCTGAAAACTTCGAAGTAGGGATAAGAGAATTTGAAGTTGCAGCAGGTGCAGGTTTCATCATTCCAATTCTTGGGCAAATGATGCGCATGCCGGGGCTTCCTGCAATTCCTGCCTCAGAAGGCATGTCTATTGATAGTGAAGGTGTAATTTCGGGCTTGTCCTAACCAAAACTATCACTTGCAAATAAGAGCGCCAATTAACTATATTTCTAATCACAATTCGATGACGAACAAGTTTCGTTTAATAGATCGCATAGGAAGAAAACTGGACTTGACCCAAAGAATGCACTCGAAGCTTGGGTTGATTTTCAAAAACCTCCCGCCGATTCCACAATCTCTTAAAATATCAAGTAATGAGTGAATTAAGCTGATTAGTTTTTCAATCTAGCTTTGACTTCCTATCTTAGAAATCGATAATTAATTACCATAATAACTAAGTCGTTGTTATTGCAATTATTTAAAATCACGAGAAAATCACCAATTCAAAGTCATTTTATTTTCCATCAGATATTTATCATGAGAACAATCAAATCCCTCGCGTTTTTCATCCTTTTTTCATTCATCGGAAGTCCAGTTTTACTGGCTCAGGTCAAGCCAGTATTTGAAAATGGAGAGGCTCAGGTCATACCAGAATTAAATGAACCTGCAAACTGGATTCGCCATGACCTTTGGGTGGAAACGGAATTTGATACAGATGGAGATGGGAAATTGGATCGAATGCATGTGGCTGTGACCCGACCAAAGCAAACTGAAACTGAAGGACTCAAATTGCCAGTAATTTATGCTACTAGTCCATATTTTGCCGGTACTGCTGGGAGTGCTCCTGGGCTATTTTGGGATGTAAAGCATGAGCTTGGCGAAACAGCGCCACCACGCACCCACGTGGAAGTAAAGCGCAGAGGGGAGCGACCGATAATTTCGAATTCTGAAATCTCGCAGTGGGTGCCAAGAGGTTATATTGTGGTACATTCTTCCTCTCCAGGTACGGGTTTGTCTCAAGGTGCACCTACAGTAGGCGGGCCAAATGAGTCACTTGCACCCAAAGCTGTAATTGAATGGCTCACTGGCAAAGAAAATGGCTACACTACACCAGATGGAAATGAAAAGGTAATGGCATTTTGGTCAACAGGAAAGGTAGGGATGACGGGCACTTCCTATAATGGAACCCTCCCGCTGGCAGCTGCTACCACAGGAGTGAAAGGCCTTGAAGCCATTATTCCGATAGCTCCAAACACTTCGTATTATCACTATTACCGCTCCAATGGATTGGTACGATCGCCTGGAGGATATCTGGGCGAAGACATCGATGTGTTGTATGATTTTATACATAGTGGCGATGAAGCCAAACGACCTTACAACAACAAAACAATCCGTGATACTGAAATGGCACTGGGGATGGATAGGATTACGGGCGATTACAATGACTTCTGGGCAGGCCGCGACTACCTTAATCAGATGGAACCAATGAAATCAGCGCTTTTGATGGCACATGGATTTAACGATTGGAATGTGATGCCTGAGCATAGTTACCGGATTTACGATGCAGCTCGTGCAATGGGAATTCCCTCTAAAATTTATTATCACCAAAACGGACATGGTGGCCCACCTCCATTCTCTATGATGAACCGCTGGTTTACCCGCTATTTGCATGGGGTTGAGAATGGTGTTGAAGATGAGCCGAGGGCATGGATCGTTCGTGAGCAAGATGAACAAAGCAATCCCACCGCCTATGCTGACTATCCAAATCCTGCTGCTTCGGATGTGAGTTTGTACCTCAAAGGTGGGGCTCCAGCTGCGGGTTCACTTGGTTTGAATCAAGTAAATGGTGGTGAAAAAGAAACGTTGGTTGATAACTATTCTTTTTCGGGTTCAGTCTTGGCGCAAGCAGAATACACGGATCATCGACTTCTCTACCTTAGTCCAGTACTCAAAGAAGCTGTGCATATTTCAGGAATTCCTAGAATCACCGTGAAAATAGCTTCTAATAAGCCAGCAGCTAATCTTTCAGTTTGGTTGGTTTCATTGCCATGGACGGAAGGTCGAAATGCCAAAATCACGGATAATATTATCACCCGTGGTTGGGCCGATCCGCAAAATCATGCTTCAATAAGGGAATCAGAACCTTTGGAACCAGGTAAATTCTATGAAGTAAGCTTTGATTTACAACCCGATGATCAAATAATTTCGGCTGGTCAGCAGATTGGTTTGATGATTTTTTCTTCGGATAGTGAATTTACCATTTTGCCAAAACCAGGAACGGAACTTACTGTAGATTTAGATGCTACCGTGCTCACACTCCCAATCGTAGGCGGGAGGAATGC
>CAZRBW010000002.1:75565-119503 GCA_964598395.1 uncultured Roseivirgaceae bacterium | reverse complement strand
CCGTCAGCTTTTTGAGCAATTAGGTGCAAAGCCTCATCCTCAGCTTCGATATTCTCCTGATCTGCAATGGCACGTAGGTGCATTACAATCTCTTTCACCTGTATCCTATTGAAATCGAAAATCTGACATCGAGAAAGGATGGTAGGAATAATCTTATGCTTCTCTGTAGTTGCCAATATGAAAATGGCATAGGAAGGAGGCTCTTCCAATGTTTTCAAAAAAGCATTGAAAGCTTGATTGGAAAGCATGTGAACCTCATCAATGATGTAGATTTTGTACTTCCCATTCTGTGGGCCATATCGTACCTGATCTACCAGATTTCTGATATCTTCTACAGAGTTGTTAGAAGCGGCATCTAGCTCGCGAATATTGAGCGAGGCACCTGTGTTGAAGCTCAAGCAAGAGTCACACTCATTGCAAGGCTCCATATCAGCTGATGGATTTTTGCAATTGATGGTTTTGGCCAATATCCTTGCGCAGGTAGTTTTACCAACGCCTCTAGGTCCACAAAACAAAAATGCTTGAGCAAGCTGATTATTCTGAATTGCGTTTTTTAAGGTGGTAGTAATATGCTCTTGTCCTATTACCGAAGAGAAAGTATTAGGTCGATATTTTCTAGCCGAAACAACAAAATTTTCCATCGCTGCAAGATAAAGAAATTGGTTTCAATTTGGCGATTTTATATTTGAAATTTGGCAGTGTTCATTCAAATTCGGGAACCAAATGATCTATTCCTCCCGCTTCAATACCATAGATGAAAAAAGCGATTGACTCAAATTATGAATCAATCGCTCTGAAAGTCTTGTCTTACGTTTTTCGTTAGGCTCCTTCGGCTACTACTTCTTTAACTTCATTTGGAAGCATTCTTTTCAAGAGATTTTCAATACCAGCCTTCAGCGTAATTGTAGATGAAGGACATCCACTACATGAGCCTTGAAGCAATACTTTTACCACGCCATCATTAAATGAGTGAAATCCTATAGCACCACCATCTTGCTCTACGGCTGGACGGATATATTCGTCTAAAATGCCTTTGATTTTCTTTACCGTTTCCGAATCATTTTCATCGAATAGCGGATCCTTGCTCAAATCTTCTTGAATCACAGCCTTGCCTGATTCTAGATATTTTTTCACATGATCTTTAATGAAATCTTGTACATCCATCCATTCAACTTCGGCTTTTTTGGTAACAGTGATGAAATTACTCATTACAAATACGCGCTCTACAAAAGCATAATTGAAAAGCTCTTGAGCCAATGGGCAGTTTTCGGCACTTTCTATTGTTGGATAGTCGAAGCTCATTGCCTCAGGAACCAACATAAAGTTGGCGACAAATTTCAGTGAGTTTGGATTTGGGTTAGATTCCAAATAAATGGTAACCGCTCTTTTATATTCTTTAAGCATAGGAATTCATTTTAAGAAACAACAAAATCAATCTTAATAAGTTCTGTTGCTCGATAATTAAGCAGTCATATCTGATTCTACATTTTCATATCCTGGTGTGGTGGAGGTATCGAGCATATCTTCACTATGTGCTACCACCATGGTAACCGTTGCATCACCTGTTACATTCACCACTGTACGACACATATCGAGTGGCCTATCTACGGCAAGAATCAAGGCCAAGCCAGCTGGGTCGAGCCCTACTGATTCCAATACGATGATAAGCATAATAATACCTGCACTTGGTACGGCTGCAGCACCTACTGACGCTAAAACGGCGGTAAGCAAAATGGTAATTTGCTGTCCGAGGGTTAAATCTAAACCAAATGCTTGAGCAATAAATACAGCAGATACACCTTGGTGAATACTCGTGCCATCCATATTGATGGTAGCGCCAAGCGGGAGGACGAAGCTTGAAATTTCTTCCTTCACACCTAGATTTTTTTCTACACAATCCATTGTTACTGGCAGGGTCGCCGCACTTGAGCTGGTCGAGAAAGCTAAGATTTGAGCAGGTAAAATTGCTTTGAAAAATCCGAAATAGCTTGTTTTGGTAAACATCTTAAAGATGATAGGATAGATGACAAATACCATCATGGCCAAGCCGAGAAGTACGTTGCCGCTATACACACCCAGTGCACCAAGAAGATTGAGATCTAAGTTTAAACTTGCCAAAAGGGCAAATACACCAAGTGGTGCATACATCATAATGAAATCTACGATTTTCAAAATGATAGAATTCACTCCATCAAAGAATGCCTTAACTGTAGCAACTTTTTTTGGTGGAGACATTACCATTGCTACGCCAAATAATATTGCGAAGAATATTACTTGAAGCATATTGGTATTATTCGTGAGCGCGAAAAAGAGGTTGTCAGGTACAATATTTACCAATGTATCTAATGGGCCAGCGTCAGTTACGCCTTCAGCTCCTTGGATTCGGTTATCAATATCGGATGCATAGGCTGCTCGTAATTCCTCCCGCTTGCTTGGGTCTAAAAATTTACCTGGCTTGATTAGATTAACTGAAACCAAGCCTATTACTACAGCTATTACTGTGGTTGATAGATAAAATATAATGGTCTTTGTGCCAATTCGGCTAAGCTTCGACACATCGGTCAGATTGGAAATCCCGTCGATGAGGGAAACCAATACCAGCGGAATGGCGATAAGCTTAAGTGAATTTATAAATATGGTGCCGAATGGTTTTATCCAGTCAGCAGTAAAATCTACCAGTCCAAATGACGGCGCAACTAGTCCCCAAACTAAGCCTAGCCCCATACCAATTAGTATTTTGGCATATAATGGCATAGGTTTTTTTTCCTTCAGCATATATTTAATCTAAATAGGCTACAATATAGAATTACGAAAGCTATGGATTGCTCTGCTGCGAATGTCACAACACACAAACAAGCCTACAATTTTGAAATTTTATTTCTTAAATAAAAATCTGCTATGACAAGAGCGGCCATTGCTTCGACGATTGGTACTGCGCGAGGCACTACGCATGGGTCGTGACGACCTTTGCCGCTTACAGTGGTTGTATTTCCTTGCTCATCTACACTTTCTTGGTCTTGCATTAGAGTAGCCACCGGCTTGAATGCCACACGGAAATAAATATCCTGTCCGTTGCTGATGCCTCCTTGAATGCCACCACTATGGTTGCTTGTAGTAATAATTTTATCGCCTTCCTTTATAAAAAGATCATTATGAGCTGAGCCGTTCATTTCCACTCCTTCGAAGCCGCTGCCATATTCGAAGCCTTTTACTGCATTGATGCTTAGCATAGCTTTGCCCAATTCCGCATGCAATCTATCAAATACGGGTTCTCCAAGTCCAGTAGGCACACCTTTGATTACGCCAGTAATCACTCCACCAATAGTATCTCTATTTTTGCGGGTGGAATCTATTAGTTCAATCATCTTTTCGGCCATTGCAGCATCTGGGCAGCGCACGATGTTATCCTCGATACTCTCAAGATCCAATTCTTGATATGATTTCTCTAGCTTAAGTTTACCTACTTGCGATACATAGGCTTGGCAGGTGATATTTTGTGTATTGAGGAGCAATTGAGCTACAGCGCCAGCGGCAACTCTTGCGGCAGTTTCCCTTGCAGATGACCTCCCGCCACCACGGTAGTCGCGCACACCATATTTTTCGCTATAAGTATAGTCGGCATGGGAGGGACGGAATTTGTCTGCAATGTGGCTATAATCTTTGCTTTTGGCATCTGCATTGGGAATCAGCAACATTATTGGAGTACCTGTACTTTTGCCTTCGAATACCCCGGAGAGGACTTGAAATATGTCATTTTCCTTGCGCTGGGTTGTGATTCGAGACTGCCCAGGTTTGCGTTTTTCTAATTGAGCTTGAATGAATTCCTCGTCAATTTCTAAACCAGCTGGGCAGCCATCTATTACCACACCAATGGCTGGCCCGTGTGATTCTCCAAAAGTTGTGATACGAAATAGCTTGCCGTAAGTATTGGACATCCTTTATTTTTTGAACATGATGTATGCTGATACGCCCAACATCAAAAAGATAAGGGCATTGGCAAATATGGTGAATGTGCCTGACCCGCCCAAGTTTCTCAATTTATTATCTTCTATTTCGATTCGATCGTAGAATGGTCCAAAATCATTGGAGCTGATTACTTGGTTTTTCTTACTCTCTCCAGTTACTGTAATTCTAGCTTTAGGCCTGAGGGTGTCATACTTGGCTACCTTAGTGTTGAAATAAATAAACTGGATTTGATCTGCTAGGGCATATTCACCTGGCTCATTTGGTATGAAGAAATAGCTAAATGATTTATTTCCAGTGACGCGTCCATTGCTCCTACGAATATTTTGAGTCGTGTTAGGTGGAAAAATATCAAAGTTCTTTCCTTTTGTTAAGGTAGGTTCCTGAATAGCAGAGATATTTCCTTCGCCAACCAAATTGAATGTATAGGTTAAACTTTCGCCGGTACTTAATGCAGCCGTAGAAAGCCCTTCTTCTAGACTGTATGCACCTACTGTTACTCTATCTTTTAATGGGTGTGGCGGGAGGTCAAGTACTTTTATGGTTTTTGGCTTAGTTGTAAAAGTCACATAATCTTCCTGCCTATTCGCACCAAAGAAAGATTGATTTTGCGCTACTCTATACTTAATCATTTTTAATGAAACTGACGGAAACTCCATTGGGCTAACTGAAAGTGGGAAGAAAGTAGCTTGGTATATTTTGAACTGAGTATAGTACTTCCCATTGATGTTAATGCGTGTGCCTTGAATATTATCAATAGCAAAATTCTCTTCCCAAGTGTTTTCTGGCTTCAGGCTTTTCAGAATATCTTGTAATTGTAAGGCAAGATCAAACCATTGTAATTGAGCTCGATTAGTTTCAGCTACATATAACGCAAAAGTAGCAGTGACCCCTTCACCTCTATAGATCTGATCTTTGTCGGTGCTTAAAGCCAAAAATGCATCTTCCTTAATGTCAATATATTCTGTTTGGCCTCTTCTGCCACCAAAAAATTCTTCAAATGGATCTCGTGTAGGGTCTGCAGCTCTTTGTTGGGTTTTGGGCGCCACTACCCGAATGGTTTTTCCAGACGAGGATACTTCCTTTTCATTTACTTTGATGCTAAATGTGGGTAAGGTAAATGAACCCTCCCGCATTGGTTGATAATTTTGGGTAATAGTTTGTGAAAATGACATTTGACCATTTACAATGCTCGTGGACGATGAAGATGCTGTCCCTCTTTTTTCGAAACCAGGAATTTCAGGAAAGTTATCATAAGTTCGGATTCTTTCGTTTTTCACCATTATCGATATAGTGAACATTTCGTTCATGCCGATTTCATCTGCACCCAACTGGATTGTTGTTTCTTGGGCAAAAGAAATAGAGCTTAGAATAAAAATATTTAATACTAGGAGGTATAGTCCTTTCGTTATCTTCATGAAATTGAATAGGCTAAAAGTTTTGTAAAAATACGCTTTATAAACTATTTTAAAGTCTTTGACGAAATGAAGTAACATGAAGTTTGGAATTTCGTATGAAAACGTGAATTAAGATTAATCTACATATAAAATCAATAATAAAAATGTTAGAGTATGCTAAGACTATCCTTTCTAAAGTAAGCTTTGATAAGAGACTTTTCGAAAAAGAGCTAAGCAAAGCAGTGAAAGCGCTGGTACCTGACGAGCTCAGGGAATTTAAACAATGGTGTTATGATATGTTTGGGAAGTTGTACCAAACAGTTTTGAATAAGTATTTTGTGAATGTGGCTTAAAATAGAAAACCCGGACATCATCCGGGTTTTCTATTTATATTGATTTATTCCTAAAAACAGAAATCAACTCACGAATAGTTGTCTGTATTGCTCATATCTACTCAAAATCTCTTTTACATAATTAACAGGTTCTTGTCCTCTGCAATAACCAGATCTTACGATAGGGTCGAGATAAAACTCAGGGTCTGATTTTTTAAGCAAAAATTCTTCTACATTTTCCCATTTTTTAGGATTCTTGCCATACTTAAATGCAAGGTTATATGCGTCTAATACGTGTCCTTGGCCAGCATTGTAGGATGATAAAATGAATTTTAATCTTTCGTTTGGATCTTCAATTTTGTTGAGCCAAAACTTGTCAAGATATTCCAAATACTTTACTCCCGCTCTTAAGCTTTGCAAAGGATCGAATGGATCTTCGGCACCAAATCTTTCGGCAGTGGCAGGCATTATTTGCATCAGACCTTGTGCACCAGCCCATGATTCCACATCAATTTCAAATTTAGATTCTTGGTATATCTGGGAAGCCAATAAGCGCCAATCCCAACCGAGCAAATCTGCATAAGCCTGTATTTCTGTATCAAAAGGAGAGATCATACTTCCACGTATGGATGAATAGCTGCTTCGAACTCTATATGCATGATTGTAGGAATTTTTGTAATACCTATTATACAATGCTGCGTAAACCGATGATTCTTGAACTTCTGTGAGCCAAATATTGGTTTCGGCCAATAATTCAGGAGCATTATGTCTTACGGCCCATGCAATGCTTTGAGTAAAGCTGATAGGAGTTTTGGTGTCAATATCTTGATATAATCCTTCTAATAATTTGGCATCATTTTCATCCACAACAGTCATTGCTATTTCACCCTTTGCTACCATTTGGATAAGCTCCTCGGCACCAACTTCTCCGCCCATTTCCACAATTTGTATAGGAGAACCTATTTCGGTCGATAGATTTTGAAGTCTAGTTTTGAATGAACTGCCTTTACGAATGTGAATTCTTTTATTGCCTAACTCAACCACATTTCTAACTAATACTCTATCAATTTGACCCGCAGACATTGATCGCCAATTTAATGGCTTTCTTTGGATGAGTATCTGACGAGTTTCGTGATGAGTTTCTGTGAATGCTACTTTTTTGAGTCGGCCTTTTGTTACCGCAAGGTTATAAGCCAAGATATCTGCTTTTCCCGCATTCAAATCATGGAATGCAACATCTAAATCCGACTCTTGCCTTACTTCGAGTTCTACGCCAAGCTTTTTGCTTAGTTTAGTGAGTAGCTCAAATTCGAAGCCCATTGGTCGGCCTTTGTAAATATAAAAGCTAGTGGAGGTATTGTCCACGAGTGCAATTAATCTACCTCTCTTTTTGATTTCAGTGAGATCAAACTCTACTGGAGGAATGCCGACTAGTTCTTCATTGTCCGTTATTTCAGCTTGCTGACAAGCATGCGAAACAAAAACGAGAACAAGAAACAACTTAATTAGCAAATTGCTCTTAAGGAAGTTTTTTTTCATACCTGATGATACACAAAGCAGATTTTCAGCTTATTAGCCAAATCTATGCCACATTGTGTAAAGCCTCTTTTGGTTTCGATATGTTATGAGGCAAAAAATGAAGGCGCAAAGATAATAATAATAAATTTATTAACCAATTGATTATTAGCCTGCTATCGCTCTTCAGTTTGCAAACAGACGTTTCTCCGTAAAGGTTCCTTTATTGTTGAGCGTATTGAATAATCTCTCCACTAAGTCTAAGTAATTCTATTTCAGATGCTTTTGCATTAAAAGCGGCTACAAGGGCGCGAGTTTCCGCATCTACTGAATTAACTTGTGCTTCTCTTAGCTCGAGTGAATTACTCACTCCAAGCCTATATCTTTCTAAGGCAATTTCCGCATTTTCTTTAGCGATTTCCTGATTGGCATATTCGAGATTCATCAGTATGATGTTTTTTTGATGTGTAGTAAATGCCCTTTTTATATCAGATTCTAATTGTAATCTGAGTTGATCAACTTCTAATTCAGCATTCAATGATTGAACTCTTGCGATTTGGGTTCTTCGGTTGACGCTGTTTCCATTGAATACATTAAGAAAAGCAGAAGCTCCATAAGTAAAACCCGAACCTCTATTTGATATCAAGAAACCTGCATCTGAATTTCTCACTGAGTAGTTATAGCCACCATTTAATGTTAATACTGGCATCCTTTCCGCTTGAATTTCTTTTACTTGTAGGTAGCTCACATTTTTTCTTCTTTGTGCGGCTAACAATTGAGGGTTTTTCAAATTCAATGTGTTAACCAATTCTTCTAATTTCAAGTCCTCGGTTACATTAATCTCAAATGCCACACTGAAATCGATGCTTGCATCTCTTCCAAGTAACTCGTTCAAATTGGCTTTGGAAATAAAAATTACTACATCCTGATTAATTAAGGCAGTAGAATCAGCATTATAATCAACCTGTGCAGCAAGGTATTCTAACTTAGATGCTTTACCCAATTCATATTTGTCTTTAGAAATGGTTAATCTCTCTTTAGAAATTTCCATTGTGGTTTTAAGTACTTTGAGTCGAGCTTCTTCTAGAGCAATCAAATAAAAGGAATTAGAAATTGAAGCCATGGTATTCTCAACAGCTATTTTGGTGTTTTCTAGTCCTTCTGCCTCTAATTCATTTAATCTTTCTAAAGCGACGAACATACCCAAACCATCGAATATAGTCCATTGTAAAGATGGGTTTATGGACAAGTTATTTGTTTTTGCATTATCGATTCTTCTTGGTGCAGCATCATTTATAAATTGCTGCTCTACATCATCAATTGAAAAGCTTTTATTGGCATTGATGCCTACAATTGGTAAAAATCCTGCGGCTCCAGGAGTCGCATTAAGTTTGGCTATTTCTTCAGTGTTTTTCGCAATCCGTATTGAATAATTGTTCTCTAGTCCAATTGAAATTGCCTCTTTCAAAGTAAGTTCAGATTGGGCATTTACTGTAGTACAAAATAAAATTAAGCCACAAATAAGTAGAGAAGAAAAAAGGTATTTCATAATCATGGTGGTGGATGCAGCTATAAATTAAACTCTTGCTAGTCGAGCTGTTTTACTTGTGAAATAAATGTAAATGCCAGGAATAACATAAAGTGTAAGGATCGTGGCAAAGATTAAGCCTCCAATTACTGCGATTCCCATCGATACCCGGCTTTCCGAACCAGCTCCTAAGGCTAATGCAATGGGAAGAATACCTAATATGGTGGATAAACTCGTCATTAAAATTGGCCTGAATCGTGCTTGAGCAGCACCTACAATTGCTTCGTATAGAGGAAGACCTGCGGCTTTTCTTTGATTGGCAAATTCAACAATCAAAATTCCATTTTTGGTAACTAGCCCTATTAGCATAATAATACCAATTTGGCTAAAAATATTCAGAGTCTGATCATATCTCCATAAGGAAACTAAAGCACCAGCTAATGCCAAAGGCACGGTGAACATAATAATAAGTGGGTCTATAAAGCTCTCAAATTGAGCAGATAGCACCAAATAAATCAATATCAAAGCGAAGCCAAATGCAAAATATAGACTATTCGAACTGTCTTGAAATTCCTTAGACGCTCCCGAAAGTGTTGTTGCAAAAGTATCATCAAGCAAGTCATCAGCAATTCTATCCATCTCTTCAATACCCTCCCCTAAAGTTACGCCTCTACCAAGGTTAGCGGATACGGTAGCCGATACATATCTGTTGTATCTATAGAGTGCAGGAGGAGTAGCAGATTCTGACAGGAATACTAAATTATCCATTTGAATAAGATCTCCGTTGGACGATCGGACATAAAGAGACTTCAAGTCCAACGGTTCATTTCTTTGCGACCTAGAAACTTGCCCTATTACTTGGTACTGTTTGCCATCCATAATAAAGAAACCAAATCTAGACCCACTCAAACTTAATTGTAGCGTTTGAGCAATATCTCGGGTGGATACTCCCAAATTTCTAGCTTTCTCTCTATCAATTTCGATTTTCAGTTCAGGTTTATTGAATTTTAGGTTTACATCGGCAAAACTGAATTTTGGACTTGCTTTGGCTCTGTCCAAAAATTCAGGAAGTACCTTTTGTAATTTTTCAATTGTTGGCGCTTGAATCACATATTGAACTGGTGGCCCACCTCTTCTATCTCCAATACTTTGAGCTTGAGTAATATTAGCTCTTGCTCCGGTAAGTGTATTAACTAGTGGGGTTAGGTCATCCACTATTTCTTGTTGTGATCTTGTTCGCTCACTTTTGTCTTTGAGTACAATTCGCAAGAAGCCCGAATTCACGGCACTTGTGCCAAAACCTGGTGAGGTTATCGAAACTACTGATTCTAATTCTGGTACATTTTCATTTACAAGGTCAACCATTTCTTCTAGATAACTGTCCATGTATTCAAAAGTAGCTCCTTCTTGTGCCGAGGCCTGAATTCGAAACTCACCTCTATCCTCCATTGGCGAAAGTTCTGTCTTCACTCGATTTTCAGTCATCATCAAACCGATAATGCCGGCGGATACTATAATTATCACAAAGGCGATCCATTTCATCTTCATGAAACTCTCGAGCGAACTGTTATAACTTTCGTTTAGCCACTTAAAAAATGGTTCTGTTGCATTATAAATAACATTGTGCTTCTTTCTTTGCTTCAATAGTCGGGTACAGACCATTGGAGTAAGTGTAAGAGCTACAAAAGAAGATATTATAACAGCACCAGCCACTACAATTCCAAATTCTCTAAACAATCGTCCTGTTAAGCCATCTAAGAAAATAACGGGCAGGAATACCGCAGCCAAAGCTACAGTGGTAGCAATTACAGCAAAGAATATCTCTGCAGTTCCTTTTTTGCCTGCCTCAGTGGGAGATTCGCCGTCTTCGATTTTTGTATAGATATTTTCAAGTACAACTATGGTATCATCTACTACAAGACCGATGGCAAGAACAATTCCCAATAAGGTGAGTACGTTTATTGAAAAACCCATCGTGTACATGATGAAAAACGAGCCAATCAATGCAATTGGAATTGTCAATACCGGTATTATGGTGGTTCTCCAATCTCTGAAGAAAATGAAAATTATACCCACCACAAGCAAAAATGCAATTACTATTGTTTGTTGTACTTCCTTAATAGAATCTCTTATATAAGTAGTAACATCAAAGCCCATTACAGTACTTATATCCGCCGGTACATCCTTTTTAATACTTTCCACCCGCTTATAGAATTCGTCGGCAATAGCAATAGAATTGGAGCCAGGTTGAGTTACTACCACGATGCCAACCATTGGTACTCTATCTCTCCGCAGGATGGTGCGTTCATTTTCAGGCGCATATTCAGCATATCCCAAGTCCTTAAATCGAACAATATCATCTCCTGATTGAGTAATAACCAAATCGTTAAATTCTTGAGGTGTATTAAGACGACCTAATGTGCGAACGGTTAACTCGATATTTTGGCCTTCAACTCTTCCTGATGGAAGCTCGATATTTTCACGGGTTACAGCGTTGAGAATATCCAGAGGAGTCATATTGTAAGCAACCAATTTGTCCGGATCCATCCATAATCTCAATGAATACCTTTTTGATCCCCAAACTTGTATAGTACTTACGCCTGGAATGGTTTGTATCCTTTCTTTGAATAAATTCTCAGCAAGTAGAGTTAAATCGAGTAAGGACCTTGTCTCGCTTTTTATTCCTAAAAACATAATAGGCTGTGAATCCGCATCGGCTTTGGATACCGAAGGAGGCTCAGCATCTGGCGGGAGGTTGCGGACAGCTCGCGCCACTCTATCGCGCACATCATTAGCAGCGGCCTCCATATCTATACCCAATTCAAACTCAACGTTGATATTACTACCACCATCTCGGCTGGTAGAAGTTAGGCTTTTAATCCCTGCTATACCATTAATAGATTCTTCTAGCGGCTCTGTTATTTGAGATTCAATAATGTCGGCATTTGCACCAGGGTAGTTGGTAGATACTGACACTGTAGGTGGATCCACACTTGGATACTCTCTGATACCTAATAAGTTGAAGCCAATAATACCAAAAATAATGATGGTTAGTGACATCACCACCGCTAATACTGGCCTATCAATACTTATGTTGGATAAACTCGCCATTATTTAATTTTTTAATGTTGTAATATTCACATCGACACCTGGTCTAAGTTGTAATATGCCTGAAGTAATCACGGTATCACCCACACTTAAGCCCTTTGCAACTTGAATTTCTGTGTCAGTCCTAGTTCCAATTTCAATAAATCTTTGTTCTGCTTTTCCATTTTTGGCAACAAATACCATTTGTGAGTCTGCTGTAGGTGTGACAGCAATGGAGGGCACGAGCAAAGCAGAATCTAACTGTTCTAAAACAACTTCAATTCTTGCAAATTGACCAGGAAGTATTTTACTATCTTTATTTGGCGCAGTTGCTCTTAAGCGAAGAGTTCTTGTGGTGGGATCAATCAACGGCTCTAATGCATAAATTATTCCTTCATAGCTCTCAATCGTTCCATCCAAATTGAAATAGATTTTATCACCAATACCCAATAAGCCAGCGTACCTTGCTGGAATAGAAAATTCAATTTTTGCGGGATCAATGCTATATATATTCACAATTGAAGTGGCAGGTGTAAGGTAGCTGCCTTCACTAATGTTTCTCAAACCAATAATGCCATCGAACGGAGCTCTTATTTGTGCTTTATTAATTTGTACCTCAAGTAGTTTGATGTCGGCTTCGGAGGTTCTCAATTCCGTTAGGGCAATTTCATACTCCTCACGGCTTATCGCTTCTCGTTCTAAAAGGATTTTTTGTCTATATTCATTGTCTTCGTATAGCTTCTTACTAAATGTCAATTTCTCAAGTTGGGCTCTCGATTCTTCATCGTTCAACCTAATTAGTAAATCACCTTTTCTAACTCTTTGGCCTTCTTGGAAATAGATTCTTTCTACCAAGCCGTTCAGTTCGCTTTTTAGGTCAACTGATTCATTTGCCTGTATTGTCCCAGTTACTCTAATTTTATTTTCCATTTGCTGTGGAGAAAGCACTATGGCACTTACTGGTAGTGCTGTATTGAAAGCTGCTATTGCAGGTCCGCTTGGAGTTTGTTCTGCGCTGTCGTTTTTTCCAAAATCAAGTTTTGGCATAAAGAACAGAAACAGTAAAACTAGGACTATGACTAAAATCAGGATGTTTTTTACCGTGCGGTTCATTCAGGTTTTATTTGGTTCTATTGGAACGAATTATAAGATTAGCTAGTTTTTTTATCCGTTTTTAATTTGTAAACGGAGCTTATGTCTGCCTTCTAGTAGAAAATTTAGAGATAAGTGGTTGAAAGCTTCTGGAGCTTCAATATTGCATACATGCCCACATTTGTCAATCACATTAAGAATTGCCCCAGTTTGGCTTTTCACCAATTCTTTTACTTGAGGTAAAAACATATAGTCATCTTCTCCCATGATGTAAAGTGATGGGAGCTTTAGATCCTTCTCATAAAAATAATTTAATAACTTATTGAGGTCTTTGGTAAGATTAAACCATCTTAGAAATTCCTTTTGACAAAGTTTTTTGGCTTCTCTTATAAACAAGTTTCTAGAAAGTGAGTGTCTTTTCTTTGGCATAATAATCCAAGCGACCAGTTTGTAAAGCCACATATATGGAACAAAGCGTTTGATAGCGTTGCCAATCGTAACCAAAAATTTTGATCTGAAATTAAGTCGAGCAATAGCACCGCCCATGATTAAACTTTCCACCCGCTCAGGCCAAAGCTCACCTATGGTTCGCACTATGATAGTACCGAGACTGATTCCCATAAAATGAGCTTTCTCAATTTTATGATGATCAAGTACTTCCAAAATATCTTGACTTACCTTCTCGAAAGTATATTCTCCTTTAATAATATCTGTAAAGGTAACTTCTCTAGACTTGCCGTGCCCACGGAGGTCGATGAGCAACAGATTAAAGTGGTCTTGGAATGCACGTATTTGCTTAAAAAATAAATTTGAGCTTCCTCCCGCACCATGTACGAATACGAGCCAGTCTTTATTTTCGGCAAGAAAATACGGTTTATTGTAGAGCATGGAATGTTGATATTATTCTATTAACCTAGCTAAGTTAGCTTTGTTGTGGATTTCAAAAATTAATTTAATTTGTATAACTAGCTCGGTAAGCATTAATTATGCTAATGGTTCACGTAATTCCTTAAAAGGTCATGTTTATAAATAGAAAAGCCTCTACCATATTTTGGAAGAGGCTCTAATATATTTGACTTTATCTATTTTGCAGCTTTGTATCTTCTTGCTACTTCATCCCAATTAATTACATTCCAAAATGCTGAAACATAATCTGGGCGACGATTTTGATAATTTAGGTAGTATGCATGTTCCCAAACGTCCAAGCCTAAGATTGGAGTGCCAGCACATCCGTTTGTCTCAACATCCATCAAAGGATTGTCTTGATTAGGTGTAGAACAAACTTCCAAAGCTCCATCAGCTTTTACGCAAAGCCATGCCCAACCTGAGCCAAAACGAGTTGCAGCAGCTTTATTGAACTGTTCTTTTAAAGCGTCTAGGCTGCCGAATGTTGTATTGATAGCTGCGGCCAAGTCTCCTTGTGGAGCTCCGCCACCATTTGGCGACATTACAGACCAAAAAAGTGAGTGATTGTAATGGCCACCACCATTGTTTCTTACAGCAACAGAGGCTTTGCTCACATTTGCCAATATATCTTCAATGCTTTTGCCAGCAAGGTCGGTACCTTCGATTGCTGCATTTAAGTTATTTACATATCCTGCATGGTGTTTGCCATGGTGAATTTCCATAGTGCGCGCGTCAATATGTGGTTCTAGCGCATTGAAATCGTAAGCTAATTTTGGTAATTCAAATGCCATTTTTAGTTTATTATTATAGTTGAACAATTATTTAATCTCTTCTAATCTCTAAGCTTCTTAAAGAAACTTTGAAGCAATTCTGCTGCTTCTTCTTTTAATATTCCTCCTTCACATATCGTTTTTGGATGGAGCAATTTGTCTGATATCAAACTGTAGCCTTTTTTATTGTCAGCAGCTCCAAAAACGATTCTTCCTATCTGTGACCAATTTAGTGCACTTGCACACATACTGCAAGGCTCCAAAGTCACGTATATACAACACTCAGAAAGATATTTGGTTCCAAGAGAATTTGCTGCGGATGTGATTGCCAACATTTCGGCATGAGCAGTCGCATCCTTAAGTTTTTCTGTTTGGTTGTAAGCTCTAGATATTATTTTGTTTCTGCAAACTATCACCGCACCAACGGGTACTTCGTCTTCTTCAAAAGCATATTTGGCTTGCTTTAAAGCCTCACGCATATAGCGGATATCATCCAATTCGGAGTATTGAGTTGACTGCATAATGCAAAAATGCTAAAGTATTTTCTTTTTGCCTCCATTCGGTTTTTATAGTGCCATAATGAATTACTGATAGCCAATACTTTTTCATCATGATTTCTGTTTCATCGCAGTCATATATAATAAATTATATACAGTACAGTGCCTTTTATGCTTAGGACTAATTACAATCCCCATATCCTTCTTAAATTGCAGCTTCAAAACGAAATTGAAATGATAAGAACTCATACTTGCGGTGAACTCCGCTTGGCAGATATAGGTACAGAAGTGACACTGTGTGGCTGGGTACAGCGAATTAGAGATAAAGGTGGAATGGTGTGGATTGATATTCGCGATAGATATGGCCTTACTCAACTCATGCTCGATGGCAGCAGTACAAATGCCGAATTGCTAGAAACCGCACGTAATCTCGGAAGGGAATTCGTAATAAAAGCGGGAGGTAAAGTAATACAGCGAGTAAGCAAAAACGATAAAATGCCCACAGGCGATATCGAAATCAAACTGTCGATTTTAGAAATACTCAATGGCTCAAAAGTGCCTCCATTCATTATTGAGGATGAAACAGATGGTGGCGATGAACTACGGATGAAGTACCGCTATTTGGATTTGCGTAGAAACTCTGTGCGGAAAAATCTTGAACTTCGCCATAGAATGATGCAGCAAACGAGAGCCTATTTGGACGGCTCTAATTTTATTGAAGTAGAAACGCCTGTTTTGATTAAATCCACTCCCGAAGGAGCGCGCGATTTTGTGGTGCCAAGTAGAGTACATGCTGGTGAGTTTTATGCCCTCCCGCAATCTCCACAAACTTTCAAGCAATTATTAATGGTTTCTGGTTTCGATCGCTACTTCCAGATTGTAAAGTGCTTTAGAGATGAAGACTTAAGAGCGGATAGGCAACCGGAATTTACCCAAATAGATTGTGAAATGTCTTTCGTTACCCAAGAAGATATTTTGCAAACCTTCGAAGGACTTATTCGCCATCTATTCAGCAAAGTGAAAGGTGTAGAATTACCTAGTCTTAACAGAATGACCTACGCAGATGCCATGGATAAATATGGTAGCGATAAGCCAGACTTGCGTTTTGGAATGGAGTTTTGTTATCTCACCGAGCTGGCTCAAGGCAATGGTTTCCCAGTATTCGATTCTGCCGAAGCTGTAATTGGTATTAATGCTACAGGCTGTGCAGGATTCACTCGTAAGGAAATTGACGCACTTACAGATTTTGTAAAAAGGCCACAAATTGGTGCAAAGGGCTTGGTTTACTTAAGATATAATGAAGATGGAAGCTTAAAGTCTAGTGTAGATAAATTCTATACAACGGACGATTTGGAAGCTTGGGCAAAAGCATTTGATGCGAAGCCAGGTGATCTGATGCTGATATTGGCGGGAGGGTTAGCAGCCGCACGAAAGCAATTGAACGAGCTTCGCTTAGAAATGGGCAGCAAGCTTGGTCTTAGAGATAGAAACACATTTGTTCCACTTTGGGTAGTAGATTTCCCGCTTCTAGAGTGGGATGAAGAAGGTGAGAGATTCCATGCTATGCACCATCCATTTACTTCGCCCAAACCTGAGGATATAGCATTGCTTACCTCTGATCCAGGAGCTGTGCGTGCCAACGCTTATGATATGGTCATCAATGGAGTGGAAGTTGGTGGTGGCTCAATAAGAATTCACGATCGTAGTATGCAGGAGCGCATGCTTTCGCTTTTAGGTTTTAGTCCAGAAGAAGCAAAAGCACAGTTTGGCTTCTTAATGGATGCCTTTGAATTTGGAGCTCCTCCGCATGGAGGTATTGCTTTTGGTTTCGACAGGTTGTGTGCGCTTTTTGGCGGTGTAGATTCTATTCGTGATTTCATTGCCTTCCCGAAAAATAATGCTGGAAGAGATGTAATGATTGATTCGCCTTCGCCAATATCTAAGGAGCAGCTTACCGAGTTGTACCTCGATATTAAACAAACAAATAAGGCTTAACGTCTAGCTAATATTAAAATTTGATTAGATTAAAATGCCCTGAAAGTTGCAGGGCATTTTTTTTGTATATTCGACCCTTAAGAATACAGAATAAAACTGCATGCTATCACAAAAAGCAATTTTAAGAATTACTGGTCCACTTGCTTTCTTATCCTGGCTTATTCTGCTTGTTGTCAATTTAATAATTTACTTTGGTGAAATAAACCAAGTTCCCTCGGGAATCCCAAGGTTTATTCCTCCCGCTCTTCTTAGCTTATTTTTTCTAAGCCTACTTATTTTCTTCCGCCACCAAGTCGACAAGGCCAAAAGGATGAATCTTGTGGATATGCTTTGGAGGGTTTTTGTAACAGGACTAATGGCTGCCATTGTTACTATTTTAGTCATTTTCGTTTTTGTATTACTAGGGGAAAACCGTTTAGGTCAGAACCCCATCTTTATCAACTTTCTTTATCATCTCGATTTAGGGGTTGTATCGGTATTTCTTGTAGCCACATTCACCATTTACAAGCGGCTGGTTTTGTACCAAAAGTCTAAGGTGTTAATTAATACTTGGTATATTTTCGAATATGGTCTGATGGTAAGTATCCTGCTCAATTTTTTTCATATTGAGCTTTTCGACTCATTTTATATTACCACTTCGATTTTCTTTTTGGTGCTTAGCTTATACCTCAGTGTCAATTTAAAATGGGTGGCCTATCTGTCATTTAAAGAGAAATGGAAGAGTATTTTGCTATTAGTATTGGTTTGCTTGTATCTCTATTTTTTTATTACCGTATTATCAGGTTTTCCAAGTGAAATTCTGATAGTTGATTTGGTAGATAATGTATTCGCTACGACGTTATTCTCCTTCATTTTCATATATAGCCTATTTTCACTTTTAGTAATCTTGTTCAATTTACCGACAACGTCTGTATTCGAGCAAAAACTGAAGGAAGCTGTAAACATCCAAATGTTGAGTCGTACCATTCAGGAAAAAAGGAATGAAGGGGAGATTTATCAAATGTTCTTTTTTAGCTCTGTAAGTGCTGTATTTGCAGACGCAGCTTTTTTGGAGTCTTTTGACGAAAAAGGTGCCAATAGAATCATACTAAAGGAAAACTTGAATGAGGAGCAAATAGGAGAGATAAAGGACAGCTTGTCAAGCAGTAAAGTTCGCCCACTCAAAAGCCCTCAAGTGCCGATTGAGCAAAGTGGTATTATTGCCAAGGCATTAAAATATTCGGGCTTCAGATCCCTTATGATGTTGCCGCTTATAGTGAAGGAGAAAGAAATTGCGCAGCTTTATTTGCTGAAGGAAGTAAGTGATGGCTTTAATGATGAAATGCAGAATATCATCACCACTTTTGCTAACCAGGCGAGTATATCCATTGAGAATTCGCGATTGATGACTGAAACGGTGGCAAATGAGCGCTACCAAAAAGAGCTGAAAATTGCCAAGGAAGTACAAAAAGCCCTTTTGCCAACAGTATTAGAAAAGGATCCAGCTTTTGAGATTTCGGCATTCTCTCAAGCTGCAGACGAAGTAGGAGGCGATTATTATGATATTTTCAAAAAATCCGATATCCAATACGCCCTGATTATAGCAGACGTTTCTGGAAAAGGCACCTCTGCTGCATTTCATATGTCTCAATTGAAAGGGATATTTCAGAGTTTATCAGAATTAGCCTTGGATCCAAAGGAGTTTTTGAGGCACGCCAATAGCGCATTAGGCAGATGCTTGGATAAGCGATCCTTTATTACAGCTTCTTACTTCTTAATCAACACCACTGAGTCATCGATTAAATTTGCTAGAGCTGGCCATTGCCCAACTTTGTATTTCAAAAAATCAGATAATAAAGCATACTATTTCAAAAACAAAGGCTTGGGACTTGGTGTATTACGCAATAATCAATTTCAAAACTATATTCAAGTTCATCAAATGAACTATGAGTCCGGAGACATAATGGTGCTATATACCGATGGAATTACTGAGAGTAAAAATGACTCTGGCGAAGAATTGGGCTATGAAGCCTTAAAAAATTGGATTGAAGATAATGCTCATTTTGATGCGGAAACCATCAAAAACAGGATTGCAGAAACATTTTTGAATTTTTGTGGACAAGAGCCACCAGACGACGATTATACTGTAGTAGTGATAAAATTTGCATAAACTAAACAAATACCTAAACGTTACTAGATTATGGTAGAAATAGAAAAGGATCAAGAAGAGGATTGGGTAGTTATTCGAGTAATAGGTGAAGTGGATGCCAGCTCTTCAATTAAGTTGGATCAGGAGCTTTCTGATGTCATCGAAAACAATCATAAGAAGATCCTCGTTGATTGCGAGAAACTTGAGTACATTTCTTCAGCAGGGTTAGGTGTTTTTATGTCCTATATCCAAGTTTTGGAAAAGAAAGAGATTAAGTTCGTATTATATAGTCTAAGCGATAAAGTACAAAACGTATTCGAAATCCTCGGCTTGGATCAATTATTACCTATTATAGGCACAAAAGAAGAAGCACTTCAAATAGTAAATGAAGGATAGTTTAACAGTTGGCTGTACGAGAACAATTTTGAGGTCTGTCAGAAGCTTTGTTTCTGATGTACTTATCAAAATTGGTTTATCCGATTTGGATGTCAATATGCTTGTGTTGGCGGTAGATGAGGTGTGCTCCAATCTCATTATCCATTCTCATAGTTGTAATCCAGAAAGACATATTACCTTGGAAATACGAACGGATGATGAGGGCATTTTCTTTGACATAATGGATGAAGGTAAATTATTTAACTTCATGAATTATGAAGAGCCAACTCTTGATCAGTTAGTACAAGATCAACGAAAAGGCGGGATGGGAATTATTTTGGTGAAGAGAATTATGGATAACATAGAATTTTTCAGAGACGAAAACCGCAATGTAATCCGTCTTTACAAGAAATTTAGTGGCAAGATGGCGTCAAGCGCATAAAATCCTCCTGCTTTTTCATCCCTATTCCGTTAAAATACCTTAAAATTGCACCTTATTTCGCATTGTACTATATGAAGCGCTTTCAGCAGTTTTCAATTTTCCTTGTTGTTTTTATTACAATCTCTTGCAATGCCACTCAAAAAATTGTGGATTCTACGGAAGAGAAGGGAGACTACATTTTCAAATTAGGAGATGAAAGTGTAAGTCCAGAAGAATTCATTTATCAGCATAATAAAACCCACGCAATCAGTGAAAATATTGAAAATGAAAGTATAGAGGAATACCTCAGCCGTTATGTAAACTTCAAACTCAAAGTACAATATGCAAAGTCGCTAGGGAAGCATCAAGAGGAGGGTTTTCAGCAGGAGTTGAAACAGTATAAAACTGAATTGGCAAAACCTTTTTTACAAGATGAAGAAAGTTTAGAAGCACTTGTGGATGAGTATTATGAAAGAATGAAGGAGGAAGTATCAGCATCTCATATTCTTATTGAAGTTGCACCATTAGCATCGGCTGAAGATACTTTAAAAGCTTGGAATAAAATTTTGGAAATCAAGCAAAAGGCGATTGAAGGAGAGTCCTTTGAAGATTTAGCCGTGAGATATTCGGAAGACCCTTCCGCTGTAAGTAATAAGGGTAATCTTGGCTATTTTTCTGTTATGCAAATGGTGTATCCCTTTGAATCGGCTGCATATAACTTGGAAAAAGGTCAATTATCAGCTCCTATTCGAACCCGATTTGGCTATCACCTTATTAAGCTTAATGACAGGATTCCAGCTCGAGGAGAGGTAAAAGTAGCTCATATTATGCTTCGGGCTACAGAAGGTATGCCATCACAAATCCTCGCAGATCAAGAGTCTATAATTAAACAAATTCATCAAGAGCTTATGGCTAATTCAGCCATGTGGGGCACTTTAGTAAGTACATTTAGTGATGACATTTCTACCAAACAAAGGAATGGCGAACTTGACTGGATTGGTGTAGGTGCGCTGGTTCCTTCCTTTGAGAATGTAGCATTTTCCCTTAAGCAATCAGGCGAAATAAGTGAGCCATTCAAAACTCCTTATGGATGGCATATAGTTAAGTTGCTAGACAAGAGACAAGCTGGCGAGCAGTTAGTCCAAAAAGAAGTAATTCGCGAAAAAGTTTCTAGAGATAATCGCTCTAGGGTGGCATTTGAGAGTTTCATTGCAAAGGCAGCGTTTGAAATCAGCCTTGTAGAAGTGGATAGTGTCAAAGAAGGACTTTTAACAAAGGCCAATTCTAGACTATTACAGGCCAATTGGAAATGGGAAGGTGATTCATCGCAATTAAAATACGTAGCATACATTACGCCAAATCGTCAAATTACGTTAGGTGAGCTTGTGGAGTACATTGAAGGCGAACAAACGCGCTTTCAAAACGCTGCACCAGTTCCGGTTATGCTCCAGCTTATTGAACAGTTTAGGCAAGGGCTCATTCAATCGGAATATCAATCGAATCTTGAGAATCTGAAGCCCGAATACAAATGGCTGGTAAAAGAATACCAAGACGGGATGTTGCTATTTGATATAATGGAGGAGATGGTTTGGGATAGAGCCTTGGAAGACTCAGTGGGGTTGCAAGAATTCTACGAAACACGCAAGGAAAATTACCAATATGGTGAAAGAGCAAAGGCGAACTTATTTATTGCCTCTGGTTCTACTTCTATTGAATTACTAAAGGATGTTTTTGAAACTGCAGATTCTGGTGAAGAGATAAAAAATAAAATTGATGCAGTACTAAGCAATAATGCTCAGTTGATTCAAGTTAGAAATGGTACCTTTGAAATCGTAAGCGATCCATATTTATCTGTTTTTGATGAATTGATGGAGCTGAATAGTTTGGAGACTGATGATAAATTTATTGTTGCGATTATAGATGAAATCCTCCCGCCTCAAGCAAAGCAGTTAAATGAAATTAAAGGTCAAGTAATCTCTGAATATCAAGAGTATTTGGAAGAGCAATGGCTAAATCAACTAAGAGAAGAATATCCCGTTTTGATAAACAAAACTGTATTTAATCGAACAAAAGAAATTATTGAAAAGGAGAAGTAACATATTAGTTGCCTTACTTGCCTTACTTGCTTTACTCTCTTGCGAAAATTTGAGACTGGGCGAAAAGGATGATATAAATAATGAAGGTCGCATCCCTGTAGCCAGAGTGTATGATTCTTACCTTTATGCTGATGACCTTACTGGAGTTGTTCCCAATGGTTCAACCAGCCTAGACAGTGGGCGAATTACGGAGGCTTATGTGCGAAATTGGGTGGTAAAACAGCTAATGACTCGAGAAGCCAGTGCTTATTTGAATATCAATATGAATGAAGTAGAGCGAAAAGTGCAGGATTATCGCTATGCCTTAATTGCATATGAGTATGAGAAGCAAATGGTAAATGAGCGATTGGATACCCGAGTAAGCCAAGAAGAGGTTAAGAACTACTACCAAGAAAATAAGGAAAACTACGAACTCAAACAGAATATTATCCGTGGCTGGTATGCAAAAATTCCAAAGAGGGCGCCCAGAATAAATCAAGTGACAGGATGGTTAAAAAGTACAAATGAAAAAAGTAAGGAAGAATTTCGTCTTTACTGTGTTCAATTTGCCGATATTTACCATTTGGAAGATTCCACTTGGCTTAATTTTGATGATGTGATAAGAAACACACCATTGGCAGGAATACCAAATAAGGTTCAATTTTTGCAAGAAAACGAATTTGTTGAAACCTCTGATAATAGTTTTAACTACTATTTAAGAATCAAGGAATATAAGTTCTCCGATCAAATATCACCGCTAGAATTTGTAGCAGATAATATTACCAGTATCATCGTCACGAAAAGGCGGGTGGATTTGGTGGAAAAAATGGAAAAAGAAATTTATGAAAAAGCATCAAGTCAAAAGAATTTCGAAATTTTTAGGCCTTAGTGGCATTTTGTTTTTGAGTCTGGCCTTGGTTAACCCTATCATGGCTCAGCAGGTCCGTGGTACTGTAGCTGAAAAGATTGTTGGCAAAGTAGATAACTACATAATTCTAAAATCTGATTTGGAGGCCAATTATTTACGTGGCCTGCGTGAAGGCATGTTTAAAGCCAACGATGGAAGGTGTATGGCACTGGAAAGCTTAATACTTGGAAAAGTACTGGTGGCAAAAGCAGAAATAGACTCAATAGAAGTTAGTGATGCTGAAGTGTATATGGAATTAGATAATCGTTTGCAAACGATGATTCAAAGACTTGGTGGAGAAGATGCAATTGAAAAACAGTATGGCAAGTCCATGGCACAGATCAGATTGGATTTGTTTAAAGATGTAAAAGAGCAAGAGCTTGCTGAGGCAATGGAGCGTCAGATATTTGAAGATGTAAATGTAACTCCGGCAGATGTTCGAAAATATTTCAATGCTATACCAAGAAATGAGAGGCCTTATTACTCAGCAGAAGTAAAGCTGGGAGTGATCGAAAAAAGACCAGTTGCAGGGAAAGAGCAAAAGGATCAAATAAGGGCACTTTTGACCGAAGTTCGTCGTAAAATTGTCGAAGGTGAGGCTACTTTTGCTCAAATGGCATTGGAGTATGGAATGGACGCCACCTCGCAGAGAGGGGGAGATCTTGGTTACTATAAAAGAGGTGAGCTAGATCCTACTTACGAAGCTACGGCAATGAAAATGAAAGTTGGTGATGTTTCTCCAGTCTTCGAAAGTCAATTCGGATTCCATATTCTGCAACTAATTGAAAGAAGGGGTAATGAATACAATACTAGACATATTGTAATTATGCCTCAACCTTCGCAAGATGATAAAAACGTTGCTATGCGCTATTTAGATAGCTTGAGAACAGAAATTCAAGATGGAAATATTTCTTTTGAAAAGGCGGCCTCTGAGTACAGTGATGACAAAAACACATCATCTGGAGGGGGCTTCATGATGGGAAGATATGGAGGATATACAATTTCAGTTGAGGATATTTCTCCTGAACTATATCTTACCATTGATACCATGAAGGTAGGTACTTATAGTAAGCCTATTGCCTTTCGTAAAGAAGATGGAACAGAATCAATCAAAATCCTTTATTATCAAAGTAGAATTGCTCCGCATGAAGCAAATCTAGCGCAGGATTATGAAAAACTAAAAGCAGTTGCTTTGGCGGACAAAAAGGATAAAGTAAGACGAGAATGGTTTCAGCGTGCAATGACCGAGGTGTTTGTAGACGTAGCGCCAGAATATCGGAATTGTGCATTTTTGGAAAATCAACAAAAGTAAATGGAAGGACAATCGGATGTAGTGCTGGCAGATAAGTTTCACCAGTCCCACGAAGAGTTAAGAAAAGAAATAAGTAAGGTCATAGTTGGGCAGGATGAAACCGTAAAATTTTTATTGATTTCCCTTTTCTGTCAAGGACATTCGTTATTAGTTGGTGTCCCAGGTTTGGCCAAAACCCTCCTGATTCAAACTATAAGTTCGGCGTTAGATTTAAGTTATAATAGAATCCAGTTCACTCCAGATTTGATGCCTTCGGATATTTTAGGGGCAGAAACAATGGATAACGAAAGGAACTTTAGATTTATAAAAGGGCCAATCTTCGCCAATGTAGTGTTGGCTGATGAGATAAATAGAACTCCTCCAAAAACCCAAGCAGCCTTGCTTGAGGCCATGCAAGAATTTTCAGTAACTATTGCCGGTCAAGTATTTAGACTGCAAAAGCCATTCTTTGTATTAGCTACCCAAAATCCGATAGAGCAAGAAGGAACTTATCCATTGCCAGAAGCACAGCTAGACCGATTCATGTTTAATATCAGATTGGACTATCCTAGCTACGACGAGGAAGTTGCCATCGTAAAAAGTACAACGGCGGGAGGTTTACCACAGGTTAATAAAGTCGTAAGTCAAGAAGAAATTATAGCATTCCAACAATTGGTGCGCAGAGTCCCAGTTACAGATAATATTGTGAAATACGCAGTTAGTCTTGTGCAAAAGACTCGTCCCGATAATTCACTAGCGCCAGATATTACTAAAAATTACTTGGAATGGGGTGCTGGCCCAAGAGCTTCTCAATATTTGGTTTTAGGCGCAAAATGCCATGCTCTTACCAAAGGGAAATATGCCCCAGATATTGAAGATGTAATGGCAGTCGCCAAACCAATCCTCAGACACCGGATAGTTAGAAACTTCAAAGCCGAAGCTGAAGAGTATTCTGAAGATATGATTATTGAAAAATTATTGTAATCTCTCCTATCATCCATACCTACTTTGATTTAGACTGAGAGTTAATTTCAGCTTCAAATTGATTTTCCATTAGGTAGATTCTTTTCTGAAACTCAAAGGTTTTGTGGCTTTTGCGTCGTATTTTTGCGCCATAATAGCCATGCTAAAAGAAATTAATGCATTGATATGGAAGGAAGTAGTACTTGAGTGGAGGCAACGCTATGCTTTCAATGGACTACTCCTGTATATAGGTAGCACTATTTTCATTGCCTATCTTAGTTTTCAAACCTACAATCAGTCGTTAAGCTCAGCTACTTGGAATGTCCTTTTCTGGATAATCATCCTTTTTGCAGCTGTTAATGCAATTGCCAAAAGCTTCATTCAAGAAAGCTCAGGTCGGCAACTTTACTATTACACACTCGCTCGGCCCGAAAGCATTATTATATCTAAGGTCATCTACAATGCAGCCTTATTGCTCGTAATTGCGCTTTTGGGTTTTCTGCTATATAGTTTGGTGCTTGGAAATCCTGTTGAACAATTAAGCTTATTTATTTTAGGCATTGTTTTAGGCTCTATTGCCTTTTCAAGTTCACTTACATTGATTTCAGGCATTGCTTCCAAAACAGCCAATTCGAGTACGATTATGGCAATTTTGGCTTTTCCCGTATTGGTCCCAGTAATGCTAATGAACATACGAATCTCTTGGAATGCAATTTCGGGAATTCCAATTTCTGATAGCACTGCGGCTATTTATGGGCTAGTAGCAATCAATTTAATTATGATTGCCATGTCTTTTTTGTTATTTCCTTATCTGTGGCGTAGCTAATGATGATATGAAAAATTATTGGTGGAAAATATTGACCGTTGCTTTAGTTGCTTATACGCTTATTGGTGGTTTGCTTCTAGAAGTACCACGATTAGCCATTTTGAATGAAACCATACGGTCTTTGTACTTTCATGTACCAATGTGGTTTGGTATGACCATCCTTTTCACCATTTCAGTTGTTTATTCTATCAAATATTTACGATCCCAAAATAGCCTCGACGATTTCAAAGCAGTAGAATTTGCCAACGCTGGAATTGTGTTTGGCGTACTTGGAATGGTAACGGGGATGATCTGGGCGAACTTTACTTGGGGCGAACCTTGGAGTAGCGATCCGAAACAAAATGCTTCTGCTATCGCATTGCTAATTTACTTTGCTTACATGGTTTTGAGAAATGCCTTGGAGGATGAGCAACAAAGAGCTAGAATCGGTGCGATATATAATGTGTTTGCATTTGCAGCGATGATTCCGCTTTTATTTATCCTCCCGCGACTTACCGACTCCCTACATCCAGGCAATGGTGGTAATCCAGGCTTTAATGCCTACGATTTGGATAGTAAGTTAAGAGCGGTTTTCTATCCAGCAGTTATCGGATGGACATTGGTTGGAATTTGGCTGGCAAGCTTGAGAGTAAGAATACGTGTGGTTGCCGATAAGCTGTTGCAAAGAGGAATGTAATTGATTCAAATTTGTTTGATTAGAATATTTATCAAAATGAAGCATATACTTAGAGTTACAATTTTCATTCTCATTCTTAATTTCCCTGCATCTGCTCAGAAAATGGAAGTAAGCGAAAGTGATTACAGCAACACAAAAGTGGAAATGGCAGATACCTTCCGAAAAGAAGGAAAAATCTATACTGTTGTAGCCATCGTTGGGACTGTAATGGCTGGAATTTTTGTCTATGCTTTCTTTATTGACAGGCGATTGACTCGTTTAGAAAAAGAATTAGAAAAGTAATTTGGATAGGGGACTTTAATTGATAAAACTTTGTTCCTTCAGAAGCAAAAATCATCTGATTATGAAAAAATCACATATTCTCGCCCTTATTGTAGTGGCACTTGGTGTAGTAATCGTAATTTCTACCGCAGGCGATGCCAGTAGTTATGTGTCTTTCAATGAAGCCTATGAATTGGCTCAGGGTGGAAGCAGTAAAAAAATCCACGTGGTGGGTGAATTGAAAAAAGGCGAATCGGGACAAGTGGTGGGTTTGGAGCCAAGTGCCGATAAGCTTTCATTTAGCTTCGTAATGATAGATGAACACAATCGCGAACAAAGAGTATTTTATGCCGAACCAGTGCCTGCTGATTTTGTGAGAAGTGAGCAAGTAGTGGTAGTAGGTAGTTATAGAAACGACCTATTTATTGCTGATAAAATTTTGATGAAGTGTCCATCAAAATATCAAGAAGAGCAGCTTTGATTTAGAAACTACCCATTATGATTGATACACTTATTGGCGAAATAGGTCATATTTTCGTTATAGTTTCCTTTGTTAGTGCATTACTAGCGGCGTTTTCATATTATAAGCTCACAGTTTCTTCTGAGTTCGAAAAGGAAAAATGGAAGAGCTTCGCAAGAGGCACATTTTATTTTCATATAGTAAGTATAATGGGAATTGTGACTACACTTTTCCTGATTATTTACCAGCATAAATTCGAGTATCATTACGCTTGGAGCCATTCCTCCCGCCTTTTACCTGCCTATTATATGGTATCTTCCTTTTGGGAAGGTCAAGAAGGCAGTTTCTTGCTTTGGATGTTTTGGCATGCCGTATTAGGCATTTTCTTAATCAAAACTAACAAGAGTTGGGAAGGCCCAATGATGACCATTTTTGCGTTGATTCAAGCTTTCTTGGTGTCAATGATTTTGGGTGTAGTAATTGGCGATTTGCGGATTGGCAGTACACCTTTTATACTTTTGAGAGACGCACTAGCGGATCCGATTTTCCAGATAGACCCTAATTTTGTACCAGCAGATGGTACTGGTCTTAATCCTCTACTTCAGAATTATTGGATGGTCATACATCCGCCAACCTTGTTTTTAGGTTTTGCTTTAACATTAGTCCCATTTTCTTATTGCATTAGCGGATTGTGGACTGGCAGATATAAGGAATGGGTACGACCTGCTTTGCCTTGGATGCACGCTGCCACATTAGTTTTGGGTTTGGGGATTATGATGGGGGCAATTTGGGCTTATGAAACTCTTAACTTCGAAGGCTATTGGAACTGGGATCCCGTAGAAAATGCCGTGTATATTCCTTGGATTATCATGGTGGCGAGTATTCATACTATGATTACTTATCGCAAAAGTAACACAGCACTTAAGGCTTCGATTATACTCGTAATCACAAGTTTTATCTTAATCCTCTATTCTACTTTCCTTACACGAAGTGGTATATTAGGCAACGCTTCCGTTCACTCTTTTACCGACTTAGGCTTGAGTGGGCAGCTATTGTTATATCTACTTTTCTTCACTTTCATGGCGATTATTTTCTCCATCAAAGCGTGGAAGCACATTCCTAGTGGCAAGGAGGAAGTTTCAAATTACTCAAGGGAGTTTTGGATATTTATAGGTGCCACAACTCTCGGCCTGATGGCCTTTCAGGTGTTAATACCGACATCCATACCCGTTTACAATGCAATTGTTGAGCTGTTTGGTGGGATATCAAATGTAGCTCCACCAGCCGACCAAATTGAATTTTATACCAAATTCCAATTATGGTTTGCTATTGCCGTGGCTTTACTTTCTGGTACAGGGCAGTTTTTCTGGTGGAAGAAAATGAAAGCATCTGATCTATGGAAAGCCATATCTACACCTTTGATCATCACATTTTTGCTTGCCAGTTTGGTTATTGTTTTAGCAAAAATCACCAATTTGGCTTATATACTTTTGCTAACAGCTTCCATTTATTCAATAGTAGCTAATAGCAAAATATTGATCGACTTAGCCAAACAGAACGTGAAATTGGCGGGAGGTTCTGTTGCCCATATAGGTATAGCATTGATGCTCATTGGTATTTTGTTCTCCTCAGGTTATTCGGAAGTTTTGTCTATCAACAATACAGGCCGATTAATAAATCGCGAATTGCCTGATGATATGAACCTCAACAATATTCCGCTTTTCTATGGCAAAAAATACCAAATGGGCGAGTACACACTCAACTACAATGGTAAATTGATGGATGCCAAAGGTATTCCTTCTTTGGTGAATATTAGAGATTTGGAGGATACCATGCAGCCTGAGTTCAAAATCGCCAAAAACGATATAGAAGCTAAAGGAAAAGTGTATTTCCAAGCAGGAGATACGATACAGGTTTTTCCAGAAAACACTTATTATAGAGTAGAATTTACTAGAGAAAATGGGGAGCAATTTACGCTTTACCCACGTGCTCAAGTAAACCCAAACATGGGCTTAATATCCTCACCAGATATTAAGAAATATTTTGGTCGAGACTTGTATGCTCACGCCACTTCAATACCAAACCCGGATGCTGAAATTGAGTGGGGCGAGGCTACCACTCACAATCTAGCCATAGGTCAGCAGTTCTTCCTGAATGATTATGTTGCCAACCTCACAAAGGTTGAACGACTCACAAAAATCGAAAATGTAAGCTTAGGCGAGAATGATGTAGCTGTAAAGGCTACCGTTGAAGTACAAACTGATAATGGTATTTTCACGCTAAATCCATTATTTATCATCAAGGATCAAATGGTAGGTCGTGTGCCAGATGAGAGCCCTGAAATTGGAGTGAAGCTCGTTTTCAATAATGTAATTCCAGAACAAAATACCTTTGAAATTTCTGCTCAAACTACCCAGCAAGATTGGATGGTTTTCAAAGTTATTGAGAAACCATACATCAATTTATTGTGGATAGGTACTATTTTGCTTTTAATTGGTCTTTGGATGGCAATGTTTAGGAGATACAGAGATTTTACATTGATGCGTGATAAGGGTCAGGACTAAATCTGATAAAATGAGTACTGAGAAAAATCTTCAAGGAAAAATAGCTTTAGTAACTGGAGGGAGCCGAGGAATTGGTAGAGCTATTTCACAAGCACTCGCTTCCAGAGGTGCTTTGGTTTATATCAATTTCCGCAAAAGAGAAAGTGAAGCACTTGAAGCAAAAAAGCTTATAGAAGAAGCGGGAGGTTCATGTCGCCTCGTACAAGCAGATATTAGCAAGGAAGAGGAAATTCAACACATCATCGATCAGATTAAAGAAGAAAGCGGGGCGCTAGATATATTAGTGTCTAATGCGGTGACCGGTGTATTAAAGCCCATTTCGGCTCTTTCAGTTACCGATTGGCATTTTGTAATGAATACCAATGTATTATCTCTAATGCATCTTGTGCAAAAAGCGTTGCCAATAATGGAAAATCAACCGTATGGCAGAATTATCTCCTTATCGAGTCATGGTTCTTGGAAGGCTTATCCAATGTATGGATCTATAGGTATTTCCAAAGCAGCTCTTGAAACTATGAGTATGTATTTGGCAGATGAACTGGCTCCTAAAAACATTACAGTAAACGTGATTCGCGGCGGAACCGTAAAAACTGATGCTATCAAGAACTTTCCAAATTTGGATAAAATGCTTGCACAGCTTACTGCTCAAACACCAATGGGCAAATTAACTTCAGCGGAGGATATAGGCTCTTTGGCTGCATATCTATGTTCCGCCGAAGCAGGGATGATTACTGGGCAAAATATCACTGTTGATGGAGGAATTAGTATTCGCTAACCTCCCGCAAAAACTCATCAATTAAGTGTGCAGTTTCTTCAGCGGATTCCCAATGTGGATAATGTCCCACGCCTTCCAAAAAGTTAATATTTGCATTTGGCACTAACTCATGGTAGCGCTTAGCCATGTGGATACCAGATACAGGGTCTAAAGGGCCATTTATCAACTTCATTATAACAGTAGAATTGGTCAATGCGGATACCCAACGATCTCTATTTCTATCTCGTTCGGGTATGTAATTAATAAGTTTAGCCGATAATCTATTGCCATGTTTGTAGCAGATTATTGACCAAAAGTCATCTAGTTCTTTTTCTGTAGGTTGATTATTCTCGCCAAATATTGAGGAAAAGCTTTTTCCAAATCTGCTTCGACCCACCAAACGTGAAACCAAAGGCCCAATCTTCGACAAAAACAATTTCTGAATAAGCCGTGGTTTATGCGTTTCTGGAAAGAGGCCACCATTCAGAAAAGTAATCGACTTCATTTTCAGAAAGTAATTTTCATCTTCTAGACTTCGTGCGAGTAATTCTTGCACTACTGTTACCCCATAGTCGTGTGCTACAATATGGCAAGTGTCAATTCCCAAACTTCGCATTAGTGCTTCAACCAGACTTGCTTGATCATAGATAGAATAATGATAATCCGTGGGCTTTGATGAAAACCCAAAGCCTAAAAAGTCAGGTGCAATTAGTCGATAGTTTTCTTTCAAGGCTGGCCAAACCTTCGCCCAATCCCATGAGGATGTAGGAAAGCCGTGCAAAAACAAGACTACTTCCCCTTTTCCTTGTTCCTTAAAAAATATGGGCATACTTCGGAAGTTGAAATATAGACCTGTTTGCTTCCAACTTTCAGGTGTAATTATATTTTGCATAGTGTTGATATTGGAGCTGTATAATTGTAATAATTAATTTATCTTAACTTACTCTTTACTAATATAGATAAACAACCTTTGCTGAAGGCCGTCTATTTTATTCTAACGAGTTTTAAGTAAATTGTTTGCCAAACCTCCCGCCTTATGAAACTCAATAGACGCAATTTTATTTCAGGATTAGCTGGGGCGACTAGCCTAATATCCATCAATGGTCTCAGAAACAAACTATTGGCTGCAGAAGTAAATGATAGTTTAGCCAGATTGAAACAGTCTTCGGAAAATAATGCCGTAGAAAACGAGGACATTTGGAATGGAATAAGGCAAGCTTTTACACTAAATCCCAATATCATAAACCTAAATAATGGAGGAGTAAGTCCACAACCTAAGGTGGTGCAAGATGCTATGGATCGGTATTATCGATATAGCAATGAAGGGCCGACCTATTTTATGTGGCGAATTTTGGATCAAGGAAGAGAACCTCTGAGGAGTTCCCTGGCAGATTTCGCTGGTTGCTCTGCAGATGAATTGGCCATAAATAGAAATACTACTGAGGCATTAGATAATGTGATTTTTGGCTTGGATTTGATAGCTGGCGATGAAGTGATTCTTACCAAGCAAGATTATCCAAATATGATACAGGCTTGGAAGCAAAGAGAAATGCGGGAGGGAATAGTTCTTAAATGGCTAAGTTTTGACTTGCCTATTGAGGATGATCAGCAATTTGTGGATGCTTTTGTAAATGCCATAACGCCCAAAACCAAGGTATTTCACATTACACACATGATTAATTGGACAGGGCAATTATTACCTGTTCGAAAGCTTTGCGATGAAGCACGCAAAAGAGATATTTTTTCTTTAGTAGATGGCGCGCATACCTTTGGGCATATTGAATTCAACATACCTGATTTAGGATGTGATGCATTTGGTACCAGCTTGCATAAGTGGCTATGCGCACCTTTTGGCACTGGCCTTTTGTATATTCGTAAGGAACGAATAGCTGAAATTTGGCCACTGATGCCAAATGTAGATCCGAAAAGTAGTGACATTCGGAAATTTGAAAATATTGGAACCCGCTCTTTTGCACCTGAGCAAGCCATTGCTACTGCATTGGACTTTCATTTGGCCATTGGCAGCAAAATGAAGCAAGATCGACTTCATTATCTCACCAAGTATTGGGCTGAAAAGGTAATAACTCACCCAAAAATTAAATTGAATACTTCCCTAAATCCCAAATATGCCTGCGCATTGGCAAGTGTAAGTATTGAAGGATTTGAGCCTGGTGAGGTTTCAAATTTTCTGTTCACCAATTACAAAATACACACAACTTCTATCGTTTGGGAAAATATAAGTGGTGTAAGAATCACACCACATGTATATACGCTTACCAAAGATTTGGACAAACTGGTGGAGGCATTAATTGCAAAAGCAAATTCTTAAATGGCAAAATATCACAAAATAGTAATTATAGGATCGGGAAATGTGGCGTGGCACTTGTCAAGAGCCCTAGAAGATGCCGGACATTTCGTATTAGAAGTTTACTCTAGAAATATCAATAATGCCATTTCAATAACAAAAAGGCTCTATGATGCAGAGGCTGTAGATAGTTTAGATTTTTCCAAAAGTGAAGCTGAGGTTTTTATTTTGGCTGTTTCAGATTCGGCCATAGAGGAAATAGTGGGAGAAATTATTCTACCAGACAATGCGATTATTGCGCATACTTCTGGGGCAATGTCTATATCTGCTTTGGGATATGCTCCTACCGAGCATTTAGGAGTATTTTATCCTTTGCAAACTTTTAGTATTGGCAAAGCCGTAGAATGGAAGCAAATTCCAATTCTGATCGAGGCTGAAACAGAGGAATGTTCTATTGCTCTAGACAATCTGGGTAAAAGTTTAAGTAGCCAGGTACTTTCAGTAAGTTCAGCTAAAAGACAAGAAATCCATTTAGCGGCAGTTTTTGCTTCAAATTTCACAACCTATATTTTAAGTCTATCAGAGCAAATATTGGAGGCCAGAAAAATTAATTTCGATTTACTAAAACCACTTATTGCTGAGACAATTAACAAATGTTTCGAAATGAGTCCATACGATGCACTCACTGGTCCAGCGCGCCGTGGTGACATGACAACTTTAAATAGACAAATACAAATGTTGGAGGGTAATCATAGTCAAAAAGAAGTGTATAAAACACTCAGTCAGCAGATATTAGATGCCTATTTTGATGATTTTTAGTGATTTTGAAAAATGATTCTGGATAATTGTTGTATTTGATTTCCAATCCTTATAACTTTATCAGTGTTTCGCTGTATCCTCATATTTTCGAGGGTTCTAGACGAACTTCAAAAAGTTGCATTAGAAGATTTTCAATTAAACCAACCGTCAGCCATGACAAGAATTTTTACAATCAGCATTTTTTTAACCTTTATGGCGAGCTTTGCTTTCGCTCAGGAGGTGCAATGGGCATCTAAGGTTATGGAATTCTCTAGCCAATTTCAGCAGGGTATTCCAGGTCCATATTTTTCTAACCAGCAAGTTCTCAACAGGCCCAATGCCATGCCGGCAGGTGGTCGTAGAGCAAATGCTTGGATGCCATCTGAATATGAGGGAAGAGAATCTATCAAGGTAGGTTTTCACCATCCGCAACGGGTAAGCCAAATAGCCATCTCTGAATCTTTCAATGCTTCTGCTGTGAAAGAAGTTTATGTGTATGATTTTCAGGATGTACCATATCTTGTCTACACTCAGGAGCCGTCTATGGTAGCAGCGAATGGTCGAGTTCTAAATATTTACATAGACAAAACTCCATATGATGTGTATTCAGTAAGACTGATATTGGACGGCTCAGCTATTGGAGATTATTATGGAATTGATGCAATTGGTATTTCTGAATCTACAGAACCAATTGAAGCCGAAATTTTAACGGCTGAAAATCTGAATCCAATGTTTATGGCTGAAAGAGTTAGCGAGAACGTAAACAGTCCATTCAGTGAAACAGCACCTATTTATGCTCCAGATAGCCAAACTTTATATTTTAGCAGGGCAGAACATCCCGAAAATGCGGGAGGAATTGAAGACCCTATGGATATTTGGTTCTCAAAGTACGATCCAGCTACAGGCAACTGGAGTGTAGCCCAAAATATTGGTGCACCATTAAATAATAGTGGGTCTAACTTTATGACAGCTGTCAAGGCAAACGGATCAAACTTTGTAGCGGTGTTAGGTAATACATATAAGAATGATGGTACTATGAGGACTGGAGTATCCGTAACAGATAAGCCAGCTACTGCGGGTGAAGATGCTTGGTCAGCGCCTGCAACCTTTAGAATAGTTGAAGACTATAATTTTAGCGATAGAGTTGATTTCACTCTTTCTGAAAATAGAAGGGTGTTAATAATGTCAACCCAAAGAAATGATGGCCGTGGAGATAGAGACCTTTGGGTAAGTTTCCTTCAAGAAAACGGAAATTTCTCTAGACCACTCAATTTAGGTGGAAATATCAATACAGCGTGCGAAGAGGCTTCTCCATATTTAGCGCCTGATTTTAAGACCTTATACTTTTCATCATGTGGACATGCTGGCTACGGTGGTATGGATATTTACATGACCAAAAGATTGGATGACTCTTGGACTAATTGGTCTACTCCAGTAAATCTTGGTCCATTAGTGAATGGCGCAGAAGATGAAATGCACTTCAACTCAACACCTGACGGAAAAGAATTTTATTTCTCCCGTGGAGATAAAAATGGGGACATGGATATCCTTAGAGCAACTACACCATTGTTTAGTGATCCTCCCCATGAAGTTCGTATTATCGGTAAGGTTTACGACAATGAGAATAAGAATCCGTTGAATGGAAGAATTGCGTATTACGACAAAGACAATAACTTGAAAGGCCATGCTATAACAAATGCTTCTGGTTATTATGAAATATACCTTGATGCACAGTCCAACTACACTTACAAAATGGAAGTAGATTGCTATGAGAATTTTTCTGCCAACTTGGACTTGAATGTTCCAAAGGATTCTACGCTTGCATTAGTGGATTTGTACCTAGAACCAATTTATCTGGAGAGCTCCCAAGATTTAGCTGTTTTCTTTAACTTAGGATCAGCTAATCTCAAAATGGATGATTCCAGCCAACAGTTAGATTTACTTTTCAACTTCCTGCGTTCTAATCCAGGTATTTCCGTTGAGATTGAAGGCCATACGTGTACAGTAGGTGGTGAGGCCCTAAATAATAGATTGTCAATGGAAAGAGCCAATAGCGTTCGTCAGGAAATGATAAGACGTGGGATAGACGGATTTAGAGTAAATGCACAGGGCTTTGGTTATACACAGCCGAGGGCTAGCAATGATACTGAAGAAGGACGTGAACAAAACAGAAGGGTGGAGTTCACCATAAAGCAAAATACGAAGTGTAATTAAAAAATAACAATATTTAAATTTCACAAAAGCCGCTCATAGAGTGGCTTTTGTGTTTTAAGGTCAATTCGGGTTTTCACTCCTCTTTATCCTCCCGCTAATTCTACCTCAAATAATCGAACTAGTTTTCTTCAAGTATCATTAACTTGTTTTTGCAAAAAAAAATGCATTCAAGTAAATATTTGGTTATTAAGCCTTTCAAATTTCTTTGTCTTAGATAAAAAATGATTTATCTTTCTAAGACAGCAAAGAAAAATGATGAATACAGAGCTATTAATTGAGGAGCAAATTGAAAATATTCAATATGCTTTTCGTCTTCAACAGAAGCAAGCAAAATTGACGAAGCTTGAGTCATATACCGAGCGAGTAGATAAATTGAAAAGGCTGGAGAAATGGATAAAGGAGAATAGAGAAAAGATAAAGGAGGCAATTTTTAAGGATTTCAGCAAACCACCAGAAGAAGTAGATCTTACGGAGATATTTGCTGTGCTGTCTGATATAAATTATAATATCAAGCACCTCAAAAAATGGATGAAGCCGCAAAAGGTGCATACTCCGCTTACACTTTTGGGAACAAGCTCTTACATTCAATTTGAGTCCAAGGGAGTATGTTTAATTATCGCTCCGTGGAACTACCCCTTCCAATTAGTTGTGAGTCCACTTATTTCGGCTATTGCTGCAGGCAATACAGCAATCTTGAAGCCCTCTGAGATGACGCCCAATACATCAAAACTTATAGTGGATATGTGCAGCGATATCTTTGAGCCTTCTGAAGTTGTCGCATTCGAAGGAGCTATAGAAGTTTCCAAAACATTGCTTGAATTACCTTTTGATCATATTTTCTTTACGGGAAGTCCTGCCGTTGGCAAAATTGTAATGGCTGCCGCAGCCAAAAATCTAACGTCAGTTACGCTTGAGTTAGGAGGTAAATCACCAACGATAATCGATGAAACAGCCAATTTGGAAGATGCTGCCGAAAAGATTGTATATGGAAAGTTTGTAAACAATGGACAAACTTGCATTGCTCCTGATTATCTGTTGGTGCATCAAAATGTTGAGTTTGCGCTAATTGATGAAATGCGAAAGGTAATAAGTAAGATGTTCGACCATGATGGAAAAGGTATTGATAACTCACCAAATTACGCTAGGATTGTAAATGAAAAGCATTATTTCCGATTGGTGGAATTGATAGATTCAGCAGCATTAAATGGAGCAGAAATCGCAATTGGAGGAAAGTATAAATTGGATGAAAGATTTATCTCGCCTACCATTATTCGAAAAATTTCTAAAGACTCATTGCTATTGGATGAGGAAATCTTCGGGCCAATATTACCGATTGTCACTTATACTGATGCTCAAGAATGTGTCGATTTTATCAATGATAGACCCAAACCGCTAGCCCAGTATATCTTCTCTAAATCTTCAGAAAATCAGCAGTTAATTTTAAAAAACACAAGCGCAGGGGGTGTGTGCATCAACGATTGTTTGATCCACTTTATGAATCATGAGTTGCCATTTGGTGGGGTTAATAATAGTGGTATTGGGAAATCGCATGGCTTGTTTGGGTTCAAAGAATTTTCCAATGAGAAGGGAATTTTAAAGCAGCGAATTGGCCGCACTGCAGTGAAGCCGCTTTATCCACCTTATAGCGCCACCTCCCGTAAAGTGATTGATTTTCTCATGAAATATTTTTAATTGATGATTACTTGGAAACCCTGGCAGGAAATCCTACTTAAGGAGATTGCAAATACTTTTGTGCCTGCCATTAAAGATAAAGAAGGTGCATTTTGGCAATTTGAAGGTGGAATTATTGCCACTACAGATTGGGTAGCTTTACTAATAAGTAAGCAATCAAAGGCTGATCAAAAAGAGTTTTTCCAATTGTTGAAATTAATGAAAAGCCCACTACTTGGACTTACTTGGAAAGGCGGATTTAAAAATTTTATTTCATTATCGCCTGACGAAAGGGAGCAGTTATTTATAAGTTGGGCTAATAGTAAGCAGGGTAAATTACGCAAAGGCTTTGCTTCACTCAAAAAGATTTTCACCTTTCTATCCTATGGGCTAAGTGATGAAAATGGGCATCCATCTTGGGAAATAATTGGTTTTCCAGGGCCAATCTCAACACCTAATCCTGTACCTAAACCAATTTCGCTTTACCTCCCGCCAAATGATGATACTATCATTACTCAAGCACTTGTAATTGGTAGTGGGGCTGGTGGAGGAGTGATTGCAGGCGAACTATGTAAAGCTGGTTTGGAAGTTTTAGTAGTCGAAAAAGGCAGCTATTTCAACGAAGCAGATTTTAACCAACGAGAAGTCGAAATGGTAAGTAAGCTCTATGAGCAATCTGGCGCATTGAATTCTAGAGATGGAGCAGTCACAGCACTTGCGGGCAGCTGCTTAGGTGGGGGAACTACCGTAAACTGGGCTGGCTCATTCCAAACACCAGATTATATCCGACAGGAATGGGCAGAACTTCATGGAAATTCTTTTTTTACGGAGGATTCATTTCAAAATAGCCTTGATGAAGTTGCTCAAAGAATTGGCGTAAGTGCCGAATATAATTTTCACAATCCGCAAAATGAAGCTTTGTACGAATCTTCAAAATCGCTAGGTCATAAAATTAGGACAGTACCCATAAACCAGAAATTACCAGAGCAGCAGGAAATGTTTAGGTTAGGTTTTGGAAGTTTGGGCGATCAATACGGGGATAAACAAAGCACACTGAAGACGTATTTGCAGGATGCTTTTGATAAAGGAGCCAGAATTATGGCCAATACTGAAATTCTAAAGCTAACAATTGAATTGGGTAAAATAAAGGGGGCAGAGGGAGTTTATACAGATAAAGAAGGCAAAAAAAAGAATATAAAAATTATAGCAGATAGAGTATTCGTATGTGCTGGAGCTATTCATACGCCGGCCTTACTTATTCGAAGTGGGCTTACTCATTTGCAAATCGGTCGAAATCTCCACCTTCATCCAACAGTTGCGGTTGCGGGATATTATCGAAAGGAAATGAATTCGTGGTACGGCCCGATGATGAGTGCTGTAAACGATCAGTTCACAAGAATTTCAGGTAATCATGGTTTCAAGCTTGAGACTCCGCCAACCCAATTGGGGCAATTTGCAATGTCTATTCCATGGACTTCTGGTTATGAACACAAAAGGATGATGCTGAAAGCCAAAAATATTGGAAGTTTCATTGTTTTGACAAGAGATAAATATGCTGGTAAAATTGCAGTGGATGTATACGGAAAACCTAATATCGTTTATAATTTAAAAGAATTTGACCTAAGGCATTTACAAAAAGGAATGATTGAAGCAGCAAGACTTCATTTAATCGCAGGTGCTGAAGAAGTGTATTTTCCACATAACAGTATGCGTATTTACCAAAAGGAGCAAGGAATAGATCAGTTAGAAAATTTCGGTCATGAAATGCGAAACTGGGGATGGCGACCAAACCAATATATGCTATTCACAGCACATCAGATGGGAACCTGCCGAATGGGAGCAGATGATAAAAAGCATCCGCTAAAACCCAATGGAGAAATGCGGGAGGTTAAAAACTTGTATGTAGCAGATGCAAGTACTTTCCCATCAGCAAGTGGTGCAAACCCAATGCTCACCATTATGGGTATTGCGCACCACATAGCCAAAGAGCTAGTTGGGTAGGTTACAGAGAATCGAGGTTTTCTAAATATTTTTCCGCTTGATTAATCAGAGCAGATTTATTGGAATCCTTCATCTTGTCTAGCGTATTATATACAAAACCAATACGAGGATTTTTCTCTAGCTTATTTCTATTTACGTGGTAAAAATTCCAATAAAGGCTGTTGAATGGACAAGCCTTTTCTCCCTCCCGCTTGGTTTTACTATAATGGCAAGTTTTGCAGTAATTGCTCATTTTGTCTAGATAATTACTGGTAGATACATATGGCTTCGTGCCTACCAATCCACCATCTGCAAACTGGCTCATGCCTCGGGTATTGGTGATTTCGACCCATTCAATTGCGTCAATATAAATTCCTAAATACCATAAATCGAGTTCGGAAGGGTCAATGCCTGCAAGCAAAGCGAAATTCCCAGTCACCATTAGCCGCTGAATATGATGAGCGTAGGCATTATCCAAGGAGCCTTTGATGGTTTTGGATAAGCAATTCATTTTGGTGTTGCCATCCCAAAACCACGATGGAAGCTTTCGCGAATGCTCGAAATAATTCAAGTGAGCATATTCAGGCATTTTGGCCCAATATACTCCACGCATATATTCTCGCCAACCTACAATCTGCCTTATGAATCCCTCCACTTGCGAAATGGAAATAGCATCCTGATTTTCTCTCCAATAATCAATGGTTTCGCTTACCACTTCAAGTGGACTTAGCATCTTTACATTGATGGAAAAGGAAAGACGAGAGTGATTGAGATAGGTGGACCGAGTGTCCATCATATCCTGATAAGTGCCAAATTCCTGAAGCTGATTCTTAAGAAAATACGCTAGAAGTTGTAGCGATTCATCACGATTGGTAGGCCAAGGAAAATGTTTTTCATCAATATTGCCAATACTTGCAATTTTCTCCTTTTTGAGCATTACTACTATATCACTGACATCCTTGTCAAACAATAGTGGTTCAGATGCTTTGAAATTCTCTGTCCAGCCATGTCTGTTATCATGATCGAAATTCCACTTTCCACCCTCAGGTTCGTTATTTACCATTAGCAGGTCATATTTTTTGCGCATACTGCGATAAAAACTTTCCATGAGATAGGTTTTCTTGCCTTTAAAAAAAGTGGCTAATTCATGGCGGGAGGTCAAAAAATGCTCAGAATCTGCTGCTGTAATTGGTATTGAGAGCTGACTCGATAATTTACTTAGCTCTTGATCTAATCGATACTCATCGGGCAATTGATATTCAAATCTGCTGAAGTCTTTTTTTTCAACAAGCCATTTCACGTTAGCGGAAATACTTTTCTTATTGTCTGGATCATCCAATTTCACATAGATGACTTTATGTCCATTTTCTTCAAGCTGATTGGCAAACGCCCTCATAGAAGAAAAAAAGGCTACAATTTTCTGAATGTGGTGGCTTACATACTCACTTTCGGCATGTGCTTCGATCATCAAATAAGTAACATTATCAGATCGCACTGCAAACCATGAATGCTGACTATTGAGTTGATCGCCGAGGATCAGTCTTAGGGTTTTATTTGCCATTGCTAGGTTTTAGGAAATAACTCCACAAAAGCAGCAAAGTTTGTGATGAGCTTAATAAATCAACTTTTGATGCTACCTTCTACCACATCGAAAAAGCCTTGGATCATTTGTTTTGGGGAGGTGCCGGTTTCTTTGGCAAGTATATTTCCTTTTACCGAAATCAATTGAACTACTCCAGAAGCCATGGCCCAAAGCGATTTTGAAATCAGGCTTGGATCAATATTGGGCTTGATACTTCCATCTTCTATTCCTTCTTTCAGGCATTTTTCTAGTAAGTGCACAATGTCCAGTACCATTAGGGTAGCAATCTTTTGGAATTTCTCAGGGCTTTTGGGCTCGAAAAAGGACATGAATTTATAGTAATCTGGCTGTTCTTGCGCAAATGCAAAAAATGTAAGACCCATTGCTCGTACCTTATGAAAGCCATTTTTGGCACTTTCTATATCTTTTACAAAGCGATTGAGTAAATGATTATGCCCACGCTTTGCAATTTCTTTGAATAATTCATCCTTGCTGCGATAGTAAACATAAAGGGTAGCTTTACTCATGCCTACTTCTTGAGCAATTTCATCCATTGTCGTTTCTATGACTCCTCTTTCCATAAAAATGGATTCTGCGACGTCTAATATTTTCTTTGAGCGCTGGAGTTTATTTTTGGTTCTTTTAGAAATTTCCATGGTATTTGGTCTTTAATCAAATTCTTTCATTGCGCTTATAAAAGGCCATAAATTGAGTAAATTCAATCTTTAAAAATAATGAAATTTATTCGCATAGATATTGCATGATGAGTTTAGTTTTAATTTCAAAGATAAAACCTTCCTGTTTGAACTATTATTGTTCATTTTCGATAAAGATTTTAGGAACAATTGTTAACTAGGAAATTTCTTGAACCGTTTTTTCGTATTACATATATCATGAAAAAAGTTGCCATTATTATTATCTCGGTTATAGCCGCTATTTTTTTATTGCTCATCCTAATTCCAGTTTTGTTCAAAGAGCAAATCTTTAATGAAGCAAAGTTCAGAATGGAGCAAAATCTCGATGCTCAAGTAAATCTGAATTTAGATCAAATTTCTATAAGTGGCTTGCGCGCTTTTCCAAGTTTAAGTGTTGCCGTTCGGGATTTAACAATTGTAGGTAAAGGTGAATTTGAAAAAGACACTTTATATGCCGCAAGTAATACTATAATGCATTTGAATTTGTGGAAAATTTTGGTTGACAAAGAGCCTGAGGTTAACCTAATTCGACTTGAGAATCCAAGTATTTCGGTGAAAGTATTGGCGGGAGGAAAAGCCAATTATGATATTTATCTAAGTGATAATAGCGAAGAATCAGAGCTAGCTACAGACGAAGCTTCCAATCCGCTTGCCCTCAAGAGGTTTGAGGTAGTAAATGCTAAATTCCGATACGACGATCAAGATTTGAAATTTTCTACCTTCATAGATGGACTTGATGCAACAGGTGATGGAGATTTCACAGCAGATATTTTCGACGTTCGTACGCAAGCATTGGCCGAAAAAGTGGATATGATGTATGATGGCATTAGCTATTTGTCCAAAAAAGAAATTGCTCTTGATGCCACACTAGGAATTGATTTGCTTAAAAATTTGTATCAATTCAAAGAAAATACCATCCGCATAAATCAATTTATTTTTAACACCAATGGCCAATTAACTCTATTGGAAGAAGGCGTTGATTTTGATATGAGTTTTGCTACAGATCAGAACGAATTTAAAAATCTACTTTCATTAGTCCAGGGTATTTATAATGAAGGATTCGAAGGACTTTCGGCCAATGGCACTTTCGATTTCGATGCGGGGGTCAAGGGTATTTATGCTTATGATGATTCAAGAATACCAAGTTTCAATTTCGACTTGGCTATGGAGAATGGTAATTTCAAATACCCAGATTTACCCTCAGCAGTTGAAAAAGTAAATCTGAAAATTAGTATCGTAAACACAGACGGAATATTAGACAATACATCTATAGATATTCCAAATTTCAGCGCTACGCTCGGTAAGAACCCTGTAACTGGCCGCTTAAAAATTGCCAATCTCCGAGACTATGAAATGGATGGGCAGTTAAAAGCAGCATTTCCACTGCAGGAGTTAATGGATTTATTCCCAATGGAAGGCTACTCGTTGGCAGGGGATTTAGATTTGGATGTAAAAGCCCAAGGTATATATGATAGCACGCGGAATATAATACCAACCATCGATGGCTTATTTAAGCTGACAAATGGAAGTATCAATACACCTGACTTGCCTGCGCCAATCGAGCAGCTGAATTTTACAAGTACCATCCTCAATACCTCCCGCCGTTTGGCCGATACGCGTGTCTCGATTGAGCCGTTTTCATTCACTTTTCAAGGCGAGCCACTTGAAGGGAAATTGCTGCTAACTAATCTCGAAGATTATACTTGGGATGCATTTATCAAAGGAAATATCGATTTAGAACAAATGAGCGCCTTTGCTGGATTGGCTCCAGGTACAGTGCTAAAAGGAAAATTGAATGGCGAGTTGAGCACCAAAGGCAAGTATTCTGACCTAGAAAATGAACGATACAGTCAATTGCCTACATCTGGCAAAATGGATTTAAAAGCTTTTTCCTATGTAGGAGAAGATTT
>CAZRBW010000002.1:0-75465 GCA_964598395.1 uncultured Roseivirgaceae bacterium | reverse complement strand
GCTTTCAATTTTGATTTTGCCATCAATGATATGCCAATTAAGTCGGCATTTATGAATTTGGAGACGGTTCAAGCTTTTGCTCCAATTGCTCGCCATGCAGAGGGGTTATTCAATACTTCATTTAAAATTAGTGGGCTTCTTGGCCAAGATTTGATGCCAGTGATGACAAGCCTAAATGGCGCAGGTCTGGTGAGATTACTAAATGCCAATCTTCAAGATGCGCCTATTGTTAATACAATTTCTCAGTTTGCTAAGATCAATCTTAAGAATATGGCCTTCAAGGATTTGATAATGAAAACTGAGTTTAAAGACGGGAAACTGAGTGTGCAGCCATTTAATGTAGCTTGGGGAGATTACAGTAGCGTAATTTCAGGGAGCACGGGTTTCGATGGTTCACTCGACTACGCTATCGCATTGACAATTCCTGCTAGTAAGTTTGGCACTACTGCATCAGGCTTTTTGAGTAATATGGTAAATAGGCCTGTAAATACAGCAAATGAAATTAAACTTGACTTGGCCATGACTGGTACATATTCACAGCCAAGGATAAGTCTGGAAAATAGGCTAGACCAAAGTGTAGCTAGTTTCTTAGGGATTAATATGGGAGGAAGGACAGCAGGTCAAATGATGACCGATACGCTTCAGTCGGTGCGAGATTCGCTTGCAGTGGCGCTAAAGCAAAGGACTGATAGTCTTAGGCAGGTAGTTCAAGACTCTTTGCGTAAAGAAGCTGATGCGGCCAAAAATAGAGCTTTGAGAGGAATTGGAAATATGATAAGGAAAGAAGTAGAACCACCGAAAAAAGATACTAGCACAGTAAAAATAGATACGACTAAAGTAGTAAAGCCGGATACCACCAAAACGGGCAATTAACCTCTCGATTTCTACTATCTATTAGGACTTTGATGCTTACCTTTGATTAATTAAATTTTTTGTTTTGATGAGTAAAAGTTGGGTGATAGGCGATGTCCATGGTTGCAACAAATCTCTGAAAGCACTTGTGGAAGAGCGAATTGTACCGTCTAGAGGTGATGAGCTTATTTTCTTAGGAGATTATATCGATCGAGGACCTGGGTCTAGACAAGTACTAGATTATATAATTGAACTTGAGGATGCCTTTGAAGTGAAGGCTATAATGGGCAATCACGAGATTAGCATGATTGAAGCTTATCATGGCGAATTTAACATGAAATCGAGCTTTTGGAAAAAACCCAAGAATCATAAAAAGTTAGCGTGGTTTAGCTATGGTGGTGATAAGGCAATGAAAAGCTTCGGGGTTGAGGATATCAAAGACATTCCAAAGCACTATATTGATTGGTTAGAAAAGCTCCATTATTATATATTAACGCCTTCATTTGCGATGGTGCATGCTGGTTTCAACTTCGAAATTGATAATCCATTAGAAGATAAGCATTCCATGCTTTGGATTCGAGATTTTAAAGTTGATAAGGACAAGATAAAAAATCGCAAAGTAGTGCACGGGCATGTGCCAGTTCATTTAGATTTCATCAAAGAGTGTATCGAAAGTTCTGCCTATTCATTTGTGGATTTGGACAATGGATGTGTTTATAATGACCGTCCAGGTCAGGGCAACTTGGTAGCAATGGAATTGGGTAGTTTGGAACTTAAAGTTCAGCGAAATATTGATATGGATTAGTTATTCCCAAATTCCATTTGGCACAATCTCTAATACATTGCCAAAAGGATCATCAAAGTAGAATGACGTTAAGCCATCTTTCCATTCTTGCACATGGGTGATATGGATGTTCAAGCCTTCGATTTTTTTGCGCCAGCCTTCATATTCTTCTTGGGGTACTTCAAAGGCCAAGTGTTGTGGGCCATAAGCAAAATGTGGAGGTAATTTGTCTTCAGCCTTGGTAACTTCAGGAATGAAGCAAAGTAGAACAGAAGTACCAACTCTAAAAAATATGTGCCTTCCTTCCACCTCACTTATTAGCGGCAAACCAAGCTGCCCATTATAAAAATGCTTAGCTTTTGCCAAGTCATTTATATAAAGACAGGTTTCTTTTATTTGAGTAAGTTTCATGCTTAAAATCAGTGATTTTAGGCCAAAAAATGGGTTTAGGCAGTAATTGCCGTAGGAGCCAACGTTTGCTCCTCACTTATAAGTTCGAAGTATTTTGCAAATTCAGGTTTTGAAATAAGCTTCGAAGCTTTATTTCTTCCCCACTGCGAGCATACCTCGTACATACCATTAAAATTCCGGCCTTCATATATTCCGCCTTTTCTAAAACCATCCAAACCACTTTGTGAGGCTGGCTCCTCAACACACAAATACTTAATCTTAAATTTCGTCATGACAATTAAATCCTTCTCCCTTATCAAACATCAATTGGCTTGCAAAGGTTGAAAAATTATGTCAAATAATATTAAGCATTAAAGTTTATTTCTGTGTTATCTCCAATGTTTAGACTATTTGCGTGTCCCTTTATTAGTGAATCATTCCCTATTATAGATTTTTCTAGCACGGTTGCGTTCAGCTCACTAAAGGAGCCAATGATACTGTTCTTCACAATCGAATAATTCACAATGCTATTGTCTCCAATAGCTACATTAGGGCCGATTACTGAGCTTTTAATACTGCAATTTGTACCAATACTAACTGGGGGTATTATAATTGTTTTTGGGAATTTGAGTTTATTCTTGTCTTTAAATTCTGGCTTGTTTAGTAATATAGCATTAGCTCTCAACAGAGAAGCCATTTTGCCGCAATCGTACCAATTCTCCACATCGTATGGGATAAGGGTTTCACCTTTTTCCACCATATACATCAATGCATCAGTTAAGTGATACTCACCCAATGTTCGGAGGTCGTTATTTATGGCGTGTTCGATGCCGTGTAATAAAAGCGGGAGGTTGGCAATTTTGTATATGCCAACAAGTGCTTTATTTGATTTTGGAATACTTGGTTTCTCAATCAACTTAGCAATATTTCCATTCTTTTGAAGCTCAGCAACACCAAACAAGCCAGGTTCTGCAACTTTTTTGACGCCTATTATATTCCCTTTTTTATGGATAAAATTTTCAAAATCCATATTAAGGATAGAGTCACCGAGGATAATAAGAAGTTCATTTTCATTATGTATTTCTTGCTTAGCCATCCATACTGCATGGCCAATTCCCTCGCGTGGCGATTGATTTACGAAATGAACCTTTATTTCCGATCCTGAATAATGCTGTTCAACAAAAGCAATTATTTTTTCGCTCAAATAACCAACTACCAATACAAAGTCACGAATTCCTCCACCGATAAGTCGATCCATAATGTGAGCTAATACTGGCTTACCCGCTACTGGCACCAATGATTTGGGCTGAGTGTGTGTATGAGGACGGAGCCTACTGCCTATACCGGCCAAAGGGATTAATGCTTTCATGGTAATTATATTTGGTAAAAATGGCTCTCTTTCAATTGCTAATATCAAATATAACAATTGCTACTCATGAAGTTGGCAATTTTATTTAGTACAATAGGGCACAAAAAAAGCCACCTCTTTCGAGGCAGCCTTTTTTAAGTGCCGTTAGGCTTCTTATCTATTGTGCCAATGATCTCTCATTATTTCGGCTGTAGTTTCGTGAGTTTGTCCTCCTGCTGTTAGTATCACTCTATAACTGCCTTCAGCAGCTGGCTCAGTTACATACTTCACATCACCAAATCGTGCATTCAATTCTTCCTCAGACATTCCAAATCCTCTCATTCGTTCGATTTGTGTATTCACTTGAGCAATTTCACGCTCAGTTCTCTCACGACTAATCTGCTGCATTGGCCAAAGCAACTCGTTGATTCCCTTAGTTTTGGTGCCTTTCATGGAATAAATTTCTCTTTCACCACGCATTATTTTTACACTTACATCACCACTTGGAACCTGATTTAAATGATAACGAATCATTATACCATTTGCTTCGCTTTCTCCTTTAAAGTTTGTGTATGGAGAATGATTTTCACCATTACTTACCCAACGAACTTTAGGTTTTGTAGAGAATAAATGCGAGGCTTTGTTAATGTTCGCTGGCGTTAATTCATGCATCCAAGACACATCTGTGATAAATGCACCTCTTCCATGTGTACCGACTACCAAGTCAAACTCGCGTGGGTGGATTACAAAATCATGAATTGGATTTGTAGGCATATTGCCCTTCATTTTATTCCAAATTTTGCCACCATCAATTGAAACATAAATTGCCATCTCTGTTCCCACGAAAAGTAGATTTGGGTTTCTTGGATCTTCTCTGATTACATTAATTGGCTCATTAGGAAGATTTGCTTTGATGTCCGTCCAAGTTTTACCAAAGTCGGTAGTTTTATATACAAATGGCCTGAAATCGTCATTTCTGAAGCCTGTGTAAGTAACATAAGCAGTTCCATTGTTATGGTTTGAAGCTATTATTCTGCTTACCCAATAGCCTGGATTTCCTTTAATGTTAGCGTTTAGTTTTTCCCAGTTTGCTCCGTTATCTAAACTTACCCAAACATTGCCATCATCAGTTCCAGCCCATAATTGTCCTTTACGAATTGGTGATTCGTCAATGCTAGTGATTGTTCCGTATTGAATATTCCCAGTACCTGCAATTTGCTCTGGAGTAGCTGTACTCAAGTCTGGACTAGCATATTCCCATGTTTCTCCTTTTGTAGTAGATCTAAGCAATCTATTGCCAGCATGGTAAAGCACATTGTTATCGTGTGGAGAGAGCATGATTGGTGAATTCCAATTGTATCTCATCTCGCGGTCATTATGACGGATTGATTTTCTTTCTCCTGTCACTTGATCCACTCTGGCGATTGCGCCAAACTGAGACTCATTGTATAGCCAACGGCTGTCTGTTGGATCTACTATATTGTAGAAACCATCGCCGCCACCTACAGTTTTCCAATCTTCAAGTCTAATATTCCCCCCGCTTCTTTTGGTGCTCGGGCCTTTTACAGAACCATTATCCTGTAAGCCACCATATACATTGTAAGGGTATTCCATATCCACATTTATTGCATAAAACTGAGCAAGTGGCTTTTCGTCAGGATGATACCAAGTTTTTCCACCATCATATGTTATTCCCATTCCATGATCATAACCGAGCATCATGTGGAGAGAATTGTTAGGGTCAAACCATAATGCATGGTTGTCACCTCCAAAAGTAAATGGTCGGTACCAGTTTTTACCACCATCATCTGTGGCCCACATACGTACGCCAAGCACAATCACGTGATCTTCGTCGTTCGGATCCACTCGAATTTGCTGATAATAATAGCCAGGGCCACCACCAACATCTTCGCCATCAGGGCTTACTTTCGCCCATGTGCCTCCGTTATCATTCGATCGCCAAACTTCTACACCTTTTACTTTTCCTTCAGGAGCAATACCAATTGTCAATTGACGAAGTCTTTCTGTATCACTTACACCATCGATATTTACATTCTCAATATTGGCATATACTACATTTGGATTGCTTACTGAATACGCTAGACCTATTCTGCCCAAAAAGCCTGTTGGTAAGCCACCTGCAAGTTTTGTCCATGTATCGCCACCATTTGTAGTTTTGTAAATGGCACTACCTGGACCACCTTCGTTGAAAGTCCAAGGAGTACGGATTTTGTCATAAGCCGCAGCTATGATTGTATTTGGGTCGGTTGGATGCATTGCAAAATCCACCACACCGATATGCTTGTTATTCTCAAAAACAGCAAGTGATTTTTTCCACGTTTTGCCTCCATCGGTGGTTTTGTATAGACCTCTTTCCTCGTTGTCGGAGTATAAATGACCTAAAGCTGCAACATAAACCACATCAGGATTGGTTGGGTGTACCATTACTCTGCCTATGTGGCCAGAATTTGGTAAGCCTACATTAGCCCAGGTTTTACCTGCGTCGGTAGATTTATAAACTCCATCACCCCAATAGGTACTTCTTGAGTTGTTTGCTTCACCACTGCCAACCCAAACTTGGTCTGGATGGCTTTGAGAAACAGCAACAGCACCTATTGATACTACACTTTCATTATCGAAAATAGGGTAAAATGAAATGCCATTATTTTCAGTTTTCCATAATCCACCCGAGCCAGTGGCTGTATAAAAAGTTGTTGGGTTGCTTTCCACTACAGCAAAGTCTACATATCGACCTCCTTGACGGGTAGGCCCAATTTCACGATAATGTGTTTTTCCTAAAATTTCAGGTCCTAATTGCTGTGCCACTGAAACATACGGCGAAGCAAGCCAACCTGAAGCAAGCACCATAACGACAGCTAATGTCGTGGTAGTAGCTTGTTTGAGCTTGATTAATATTCTTTTCATAGTTTGTTGTGTGAATTAATTCAAAATCAATTTATGGTTATAATTATTCAGTTCCGAAAGTATTTCACAATATTGAATATATCAGGGATAAACGGTAATTGAGAAATCCATTCGGAAAACCATTCTCTCAATATTCATTTGTTGGGCAATATGTTTATGTGTATTTTTCATTTTCATTAACTTCAATTACTCAACCATGAAATACTCAATTTTAATTATTTGTGCGCTCTCCTTTTTTGGCTGCCAAACTGTCGTTGTGAATGATGGTAAAGATGAAGGGAAAGAGGTGAAAAGATATGATAGATCAGACGCTTCTATATTACGAGGAGTAGAAATACCTGAAGGAGCTTCATTTTTCTTTTCAAGTGGGTTGGTAGCTCCTGTTCTTGATGAGTCTGCTCAGGCAAATACACGGGAACGATACGGTGATACATATACGCAATCAGTTGGTATACTTAATAGGATAAAAGAATTGCTAACAGAGGCAGAGCTTTCAATGTCAGATGTGGTTTATTTACGAGTGTATCTTGTGCCTGATAAAGTGAATAATGATGAAGTTGATTGGAGTGGCTGGTTTAAGGCTTATGGAGAATTTTTTGATAATGCTGAAAATCCCACCAAAGTTGCGCGCACAACCATTGCTATTCACTCTTTAGCCAATCCCGATTTGCTTATTGAGATCGAGGCTGTGGCTGTTTATCCTAAATGAATTTCTCACAAATTTAAACCAAACCTATACCAACACTATGAAAACCCTATTTTCCCTATTGTTTGCATTAATTTTATTTGCGTCGTGTCAGTCGAGCGAAACAGCAGAAATACCTGATGTATTGCCACAAAGTAGTGAGCCTGACTATGAAGTGATGTCACTTTTGGGCACACCACTCAACCCTCCCGCTGCTCCCGCTGAGGTGGTAAAATCGCGGGAGGATGCTCTCGAAGAAGCCATCATTTGGCATGGCCGTCGTCTTGGATACATGAGCCGTTTCAATGAAGCTATTGCAGTATTAACTTCAGGTCTCGAAGATTTTCCAAACTCCTACAAACTTCTTCGCCACCGTGGGCATCGCTTTGTTTCCGTTCGCAAATTCGATGAAGCAATTGCTGATTTTGAGAAAGCGAAATCACTAATGCCGACCGAAATAGAAATGGAGCCTGATGGCAATCCAAATGCAATGAATATTCCTTTGTCGAATACGCAATTCAATATTTTATACCACCTTGGTTTGGCGTATTACCTCAAAGGGGACTATCAAAATGCAGTTTCGAGCTATATTCAATGCTTGGAATATTGCGAAAATGATGATTCTGAAATTGCAACTAAAGATTGGCTGTATATGGCCTATCGGAGGATGGGTGCTGATGATAAAGCGGCGGAACTATTGGAAACCATTACCGCTGATATGAACATAATTGAAAATGATTCTTACTATAACAGAATGTTGATGTACAAAGGCTTAATGCAGCCTGAGGAATTACTCAACATCGAAGCATCGAACGATCCAGATATGGGAATTTCGCTTGCCACTCAGGGTTATGGCGTTGCCAATTGGTACTTATACAATGGTGATGAAGCCAAAGCTAAGGAAATATTGAACTTGGTAATTGATAGCCCAATATGGGCAGCATTTGGTTATATAGCTGCTGAGGTTGACTTAAGTAAAATGCAATAACTGTTGATCCAAATTAAATTGATTCAAGGGATTGGGCATATTTGTTCAATCCCTTTTTTATTAAATCAAGCTAAAATTTAAATCAATCCTCTTTCAAAGTCTAGCCTAATACAACCAGCTAAACCTCCCGCATTGTTTTTAAGTAGCTCTATTATGAATAAAAAAGTGCTTTATCTGCTTGCCAATTTGATAAGCAGGATACAGCACCTTTCTTCGTTTTAGAATGATTTTTATCTCATAAACTTATTTCCTTACAATTGGCAAGCTTATTTGGCTAGGGTATTGTCGTGAGTGATGGATTTTATTTGTTGCCACCTTACTTTTGGTTTCATCATAATTATTGCCTCCAGTATTCATATTGCGATCGAAGCGCGGGAAGTTAGAGCTTGACACTTCAATGCGAATGCTATGACCTTTTTCAAAATAATTGGAGGTGGCCATAGGCGTCATTTTCACTTCATAAACTTTGCCTTGTTCCATCCATACTTCTTTATCGTAGCCTTCACGATATCGTACGCGTTGTATAGTTTCATCAAGATTGAAAGCTCTTCCGTCGGGGTACACATCGATGATTTTGATTGTGAGATCAGTGTCTTTTACATCGGAAGATAGGAATAGCTTTGCTTCAATAAAGCCGCTGATTTCCGTACCCTCTTTTAATGGTTCTGTGGTATATACTAGAATATCATCTCTCAACTCCATTTCTTGCTGATCCCAAGAGCCACCCTGTACGGCATTTCCAGTACAGCAAACATTTCCTCCATAGGAAGTAACAGGGTTCATTGGGTCATAAATAAAGCTGTCAGGTTTGTCTTGGCGGGGGGCAGTACTTAGGAGTTTTCCATCGCCAAGTCGGCTATTGGCATTGCCATCGCTACTTAGGAAAAAGGTAGTCATTTGTGTTCCCGTAGGCGGCCATGTATCGGAAGACTGCCATTTATTGGAGCCCATTGTAAAGTATTGCACTTTAGGCATTTCTTTTCTTTGGTTACTATCATCGCCTTTGAGCCAATAATCAAACCATGCGAATGTCATTTCGTCGTATGGTAATCTAGCATCGCCTATACTTCGCTCACCTACAATAGTGTTTTCAGTAGCACGTGTGAAGCCACAATGCAAAGTAGGAGCTATTACCAGATACTGGTTGTCTTTGGCAATTTGAGTTTTTGCATTTTCACGAATGTGATTGTACATAGCGATATTGGGTGCTGCTGCCACATCGTACCAAGATACAAACCAATAGGAAGGCTTTTCAAATGGCATATCATCATGATACAAACCTCCTTGATACCATTTGGGATCATTTGGTTTGCGGGTAATCATTTCCTCATAAATTCCTTTTGGGCCATTTACATTTCGGATAATATCCTGTACTGGTAAGTGCTTGAGCCCTTCTGCCCAATCCACACGTGGATATCGTGGAGCCATATCATAGAACCTTTGCATTCTTTGTAAGTCTTCTTGCATAATGCCTTGAGGCAGTCTTGGAGCCATAGGATCGTGCTGAGTGCCATATAGCCATGTAGTAAAGAGCATTTGTCCAGCACCTCCTCGGTACCAATTGCCTTGCTCTTGGAATTCGCCAATTCGACCTACACCAGCACCAAAACCTTGGGGGACAAGAGCTGTATGATTAGGGTGATCCATTGAGGCAACAGCCATTTGCCACTCTGCAGTAGAAGAGCAACCAATTGTGCCTATTTTGCCATTACTCCAAGGTTGATTTCCCATCCAAGTGAAGGCGTCGTACCCATCAGTCAATGGAGTACCTAGGATATCCCAATTCCCCTCTGAAAAGAATCGACCTCGTTCATTTTGTACGACATAGGCATAGCCTCTTTTTACATATTCCATGGCTGTTTGCATGGTACGTGTTACCAGTTCACCATCTCGGTAAGTGTTAAAGTTGTATGGTGTGCGGGAAAACACAATCGGAACCGGTTGATCTGTCTTTGGTCGATAAATGTCAGTTGCCAATCGTACTCCATCACGCATGGGCATCATCACTTTTTGGTCGACAATCGCTATTTCCTCTAGTTGCCTGAGGATATCTTGTGGTTGCTGGGCTTGCGATAGCAGAGGGAAGAAACTGGCTATGCAAAGGAGTAATAAAGAAATTCTTTTCATAAGCTTTATGGATAAATTTAAAAAAGTAGGAACCGTTTAATTAACAGCTAGCTACATTGGAAAAGTAATAAAATTTATCCGAACTAAATAAATATAAATGTAAAACACTGATTTTATGGCTTTGTGAAGTCAATCAGCTTTTTAGATTTATTTTCAATCTGGTTTACATAACTAATGCTATTCTCAGAATAGAAGAGTTAATTCAATAAAAAAGGCGCAATCACTTGCGCCTTTTTATTAAGAAAATGAAAATTAGTTTTATCTCTGACCAGTACGCTGAACCTGCGGCCCAACATTCTGTAAACCTGAAGCAGCAAGTTTGTCGTTGTAATTTTTCAAATCAGTTTCGATAAAGGTTCTGATTTGAGCTTTTACTTGATTCCATTCTTGCTCTAAGTCACCTAGTCTTTCTTTTTGTCCTGATGTTACTGGAGCAGCAGCATTATTGATTAGATTAGTCAAGTGGATAAAGTGGTTATCCAATTTGTTCTCATAATTAATAACATCTTGGAAGGTTTCCTGCTTTGGTTGTACCATTAGCCATTCCATTTCATCAATGTCGGACACCATAGAGTTACTAGCTTCTAATATTGTTTCATATTCTGGGTCATCACTAATCCTTTTGATGATTGACTGCACTTGAGTACGGATGTCACGAAGATCATTTACTCTTGCGTAGATCTGCACCAAGTTTTCATTCAATGCTTCAAGAATTCGTTGCTCCTCTAAGTACTGTTGTTGAGTTGCGGTTTCCCTTGGGTCAGGTTTTACTTCGACAGTTTGAGTAAGTACTTTGTCGCCATGAGTAAGCTTTACTGTGTAGGTGCCTGGAGCTATTCTATAGCCGCCTCTTCCGAAACCAGCTGTTAAACCTTCTGGCCCTTCAACGGGTGGAGTTGTCAAATCCCAATATACCATGTTAAGGCCTGCTTTGCCCTTGATTTTATCACTTGGTAATTTGGAGTCGGGAGCAAATGTACGGAGGGTTTTACCTGAGGCATCTTGAAATTCAACTTTTAATGGCATTTTTCCATCATGACCATTCTTTAAAGTGAAATAAGCCATTACGCCATGATAAGGGTTTTCGCCTAATGCGTTTTTGGTAGCTTCTTTATTTTTATTGAATGGAGTGCGAAGGGCATCATTTGGTTTGAATAAATACATGTCGGCATTTGCTACCTCATTGCTAAGTTGGTGTAGTGGTGTAAGATTATCTAGAATCCAGAATGCTCGACCAGCAGTAGAGACCACTAAGTCATTGTTGTAGATCAACATGTCTGTAATGGGGGTCAAAGGCAGGTTGTTTTGAAATGGCTGCCAAAGGTCTCCTCCATTAAATGAAATATACATTCCTGACTCTGTGCCTAAGTAAAGTAGATCTTTGCGCTTTGGATCTTCTCTTACTACTCTTGTGAAATGCTCATCTTTTATTCCAGTTACAATTCTCTTCCAAGTCTGACCATTGTTGGTAGTCTTGAATACATGTGGCGTAAAATCATTCACTTTATAATCATTAACAGCAATGTAAGCTGTATTCGGATCGTGAGGTGATACTTCTACCGCATTCACAAGCATTGTTTTGGTCAAGTTCGGTGGGCTAACATTTTTCCAGTTTTTACCACCATCTGTAGTTACATGTACTTGTCCATCATCTGTGCCAGCCCATAGAACATCGGCACTGTGAGGTGATTCAATAAGGTGAATGATTGTTTGGTAAATTTCACCTCCCGCTCCTTCACGAGTAATAGGCCCACCACCGTAGTCCAAATATTTAGGGTCATTTCTTGTAAGCTCAGGACTGGCTTCTTCCCAACTTAGGCCTCTGTCTTTTGAACGAAGGACAACATTGCCTGCATGGTATATTACATCAGGATTAAATTGGGATACTATGATTGGTGCATTCCAATTATATCTATATTTCTGATCTAATGGTTTTGAGCCAAGACCTAAGAAAGGATAGGCCATAATATCTTTTGCTGTAGCAGTTGTTCTGTTCCATTCATTGATGATCCCTTGGTAACATCCAGCGTAGATAAACTGTGGGTTTTTTGGATTAAATGCTACAAATGCAGACTCGCAACCACCTACTGAATAAAATGCACCCCATGGAATACCTGCTCCATTATGAGCACTTGGTATCGCGATGGTAGAGTTGTCTTGTTGGCCTCCATAAACTGTATATGGAAAAAGGTGATCTACATTTACTCTGTATATTTGGGCAGTTGGTTGGTTTTGTTGTGTCGACCATGTTTTGCCACCATCAAGAGAGATATTGCCACCACCATCATTTGCATTTGCCCAAATTTGAGGGTTCTCAGGGTTGATCCACAAATCGTGGTTGTCACCGTGAGGAGTTGCTACTCTCTCGAAAGATTTGCCGCCATCGATGGATTTCATGAATGGTGCGTTGAGTACATACACTTTGTTTTCATCAACGGGGTCAGCAAAGATGTGCATGTAATACCAAGAACGAGTTCTTAGGATTCTCTCCTTATTAATGTTGGTCCAAGATTTTCCAGCATCATCTGATCTGAATAAGCCGCCGTCTTCAGCTTCTATAATTGCCCAAACTCTCTTATTATTGGCAGGAGAAACGACTACGCCAATTTTGCCCATAAATTTCGGTAGTCCGTTGGTTAGCTTTTCCCAAGTATCTCCACCGTCTACTGATTTATAGATAGCACTATTTTCTCCACCACTATCTACAATCCATGGGTATCTGCGGTGTTCCCAAAAAGCTGCATATAACACTCTAGGGTTGGTTTCATCGATAGTTAAATCACTCACCCCAGTATTTTCATCCACATGGAGCACAAGATCCCAAGTTTCGCCACCATCTTTCGATCGGTAAACGCCTCTTTCTTTATTAGCACCATATGGACTTCCCTGTGCACCGACATATACTATATTATGATCGGTAGGATGCACTCGTACTCTGGAGATTTGTCTGGTTCGATCTAATCCCATATGCTTCCAAGTATCTCCACCGTCGGTGGATTTGTAAACACCATCGCCATGTATAGTCATTACGCCACGAACGGCTGCTTCGCCCATGCCCACATAAACTACATTTGGGTCTGAAGGTGCCACAGCTATAGCGCCTACTGAACTAGATGTGAAATAGCCATCAGATATATTTTTGTAAGAGATGCCGGCATCTTCTGTTCTCCAAAGACCACCACCAGTGTACCCAACAAAAAATGTAAGCGGTTTGGATGGGATTCCAGTAATAGCAACCGACCTCCCGCCTCTAAAAGGGCCGATATTTCTCCAGTTCATTTCTTGATACAATGAAGCATCATAAATAGGTTGATTTTGGGATAGGGCTTCTTGAGGGAGGTATAAAAGCAGGGCTACTGCTAAGATAAGATATTGCAAAATTTTCTTCATAGGTTGTTTAGGTTATTATTTTCACTTTTTAAAGATATTAGGGCAGAATTTAGGAACACAAAATCACTTTTCAAAAGCTATTATTTTGATTGGTATAATGAAGACAGAATAAAATTTTTATTTTGTTTGAAATTTAGCACAAAACAAAATATCGTAAAATTAAAGTTGGATGAATTTTAAATATTCCAATAATTGAAAAAAACCATATAAATTCGTTTTGCTTTGGTAAATACAAAGCCTATTTTTCGATAAGTTTTCAGAACATTTTGAACAATTAACCTAAACACTAACCCTATGAAGAAAACCTTACTATCCGCCTTGGCGGTGCTGTTAGCTGTAGGAATGGGCTTTGCCCAGCAGCGTACAGTTTCAGGTACAGTGATGGCAGCCGATGGATCTTTTCCATTGCCTGGCGTCAACATTCAAATAAAAGGTACCGTCCAAGGTACTTTTACTGGAGGAGATGGAAAATACTCTTTGGAGGTTCCATCAAATGATGCCGTATTAGTTTTTTCACTAATCGGATTTGCCGCTCAAGAAGTGGTTGTAGGCACTCGATCAACTATTGATGTGACGATGCGAGAAGATGTAAGAGAACTTGGCGAAGTGGTAGTAACTGGATACGGCGAGCAAGACCGTAAAACGCTTACCTCCTCAATATCCTCTGTATCAGCCAAGGATATCGAAAATATACCAACAGCTAGCCCTGATCAATTGATGCAAGGTCGAGCTTCAGGTGTATTAGTGCAGTCGCAATCAGGTACTCCAGGTGGGGGTATGTTTGTGAGGGTGCGTGGTTCTACTTCTATCACAGCGGGTAATGATCCACTATACGTGGTTGATGGTGTACCTATTCTATCAGGTAACTTATCTGGTGTTGGTCTTGGTGGTAACCAAACCAATGCAATGTCTGATATCAATCCAGCCGATATTGCCTCAATCGAAATTTTGAAGGATGCATCTGCAACTGCAATATATGGTGCTCGTGCTGCAAATGGAGTTGTGCTTATTACTACCAAGCGTGGTGATAATAGCAAAGCCAAAATCAGCATAGGTTCTTATTATGGTAGCCAAAGCGCATGGAGAAAGCCTGATCTTGTAGATGGCCCAACTTATGAAATGCTTAGAAATGAAGCTGCTGTTAATAATGGTGGTAGTCCAATTTATGCAAATCCTTCCCAAGCCATTTCGACAAATTTTGCTGACTTAGTATTTAGAGATGCCCCTATTAGCAATACAGATATTTCTATTAGTGGTGGTGATCCAAAAGTACAATACTTAGTTTCAGCATCTACTTTCAATCAAGAAGGTATTGTTGCTCCGTCAGCTTTTGATAGAAAAACAGGTCGTATCAATTTGGACGTGCTTGCTACTGATAAATTGAAAGTTGGTACTAGTATGTTGTATGCGAGAAGCATAAGAAATAGATTAAGAAATGATGATAATATCGCTGGAGCATTAGGTGGGACACACTTTTTCCCACCAAACTTGGCTCCGTACGATGCAAATGGTAACTACACTAAGTTCTCCATCTTTGAAAATCCAGTAGCCGTAATTAATGAAAATGATATTACCATGGTAACCAATAGAGTTTTGGCAACCGTATATGGTGAATATGAATTTTTCCCAGGCCTTTCACTGAGAAGTTCATTCAGCGTGGATTATAACAATGTGAAAGAAGATGTGTATGATAATACTCTCCTAAATGCTGGTGCTCCAGTAAATGGTTCTGCATCTTCTATAGCTACAGTTGATGACAACTGGATTCAGGAGAATGTGTTGAATTACCAAACAAGAATTAATGGAAGACACGATCTTGGCATTTTGTTAGGAACTACTCTTCAGCAATCAAAATTTGAAAGAACCACTGCGGGTGGGCAGCAATTCCCATCTAACGATTTCAAGAGAATTGCTTCAGCAGCAGTTCAGACGTCATCTTCTGATGGTTCGATGTGGGGTATTGCTTCTTTATTCACAAGGATAAACTATGCGTTAGATAACAAGTATCTAGTGACTGTAAACGTTCGTCGTGATGGTAGTTCAAGATTTGGTTCTGCCAATCAATGGGGTACTTTCCCTTCAATAGCGGCAGGTTGGAGATTATCTGAAGAAGATTTCTTGCAAAATGTTCCTGCTATTAGCGAATTGAAGCTAAGAGCAAGTTATGGTATAACAGGTAACCAAAATGGAATTGGTAACTTCCAAGCGGCAGGTTTATGGGGCGGTGGTGCCAACTATACAGCAGCACCTGGTACCCAACCAAATCAATTAGCTAACCCAGATTTGAAGTGGGAAAGAACAGCACAGTTTAATATAGGTGTAGATTTCGGTCTTTGGAATGATAAAGTAACTGTAACAGCTGATTACTATAATAAGCAAACAACTGATTTATTGCTTGCTGTTCCTGTGCCAATTTCAACTGGTTTCTCTGATATCGTACAGAATTTTGGAGAAGTTGAAAATAAGGGTTTTGAATTAGGAATTAACGCTAACATAGTTTCCACTACAGATTTGAATTGGAGTGTACAATTCAATGTGGCACAAAATAGAAACATGGTGAAAAAGTTAGCTCAGCCGATAGCTGTTTATAATAGAGACATCGTAAGAATTGAAGAAGGTGCGCCTCTTTATTCTTTCTGGTTCCACGATCAATTAGGTGTGAATCCTGAAACGGGTAATCCTATTTGGAGAACAAAAACGCCAGGAGCCCAATTTGACCCTAACGTAGATAGATTCTTGGTAGGAGATGCATGGCCAGATTTCTTTGGTGGTTTAACAAATACATTAAACTACAAAGCATTCGATATGATGATTTTCTTCCAGTATTCTTTGGGTAACGATCAATTATACTGGTCAAGATTCTTCCAAGAGCATGGTGGTACAAGAAATACAAACTTTCTTGCTTCTCAGTTAGATCGTTGGCAACAACCTGGTGATGTGACGATGATTCCTCGCATGACTAATGCAAACTATGCTGCAAACTTAAGACCTTCTCGTTTTGTTGAGGATGGTTCTTATGTCAGATTGAAAAACCTTTCAATAGGTTATACATTGCCTACAGACGTGATAAGTAGAATTGGTATGGGTTCCGCAAGAGTTTACTTGAGTGGACAAAACTTACTAACATTCACTAATTACTCTGGAATGGATCCTGAAGTTACTTCTACTGCTGGTAATGCATTGACACAAGGTGTTGACTTCTACGCAATCCCGCAGCCAAGAGTAATTATGGGCGGTTTTAACATTACTTTCTAATCTTAAATCCTAGAATAACATGAAACTAAAAAATATATTTTCTTGGATTGCCCTCTCAAGCGTAATCGCATTCAGTTGCGATGTTCTTGAGCAAGAGCCAGAAACTCAAATTTCTGATCAGGGTGCTTTCACTAATGAGAAAAGTGCAGATGCAGCATTGGCAGGTTTATATCACCAAATGCAGGCTGGGGGCTATTACGGACGTAATTTCCAAATTATATCAGACGTAAGTGCTGATGTCGCACAAAGTATAGGTACTTGGGATTTCTATAGAGAAATGGATACCTATTCTCTTGATGCTTCAAATACTGAGTTGAACAACTTTTATATCGCAGCTTATCGAACGGTAAATCAAGCCAATAATCTAATTGCTTCTGTGCCCGGTATAGAAATGCCTCAAGCTAAAAGAGATAATTTAGTTGGTCAAGCGTACTTTGCTCGAGCATTAGCCTTCTTCGATTTGAATAGGGTTTTTGGAGGAGTTCCAGGTAAAATTGGTACAAAGAGTGTTGTTTTACCTTTAGAGCCATCAAGAGGAGCAGGTGAAGCGGCTTATTTGTCTCGTCCTGATTTGGCTGTAGGTTATGCTCAAGTAAAGAGTGACTTGCTTCAAGCAATATCTTTATTGCCAGAAGCACAAGCCTCTATTGCTTTTTCTAGATCAAGAGTAGTAAAAGCATCAGCTAGAGCATTGCTATCAAGACTACATCTTTACCTAGGTGAATGGGATGATGTAATAACTACTTCTACTGAAGTAATCAATGATCCTAGGTATGTTTTGGTATCCAACTTCTCGAACATATTCTCTGGAAAGTTGACTACAGAGTCTATTTTTGAACTTGAATTCGATAATGCGGATCAAAGTGGTATTCGTAACTGGTACTTGCCTGCAACTGGCGGGCTAGGTGGTCGTGGTGATTTAGCGATGCATGGTGATTTCGTGAATCTTATAAGATCGAATCCTGCTGACACAAGAGGTGCGATGTTCGGTTTTAATACTGCGGAGGGTGTTTTCTATCCATTGAAGTATCAAAAGCCAGGTAATATTGATAATATTCACGTTTTGAGAATTGCCGAAATGTTTATGAATAGAGCTGAAGCACATGCAAATAAAAATTCTATTGCATTAGCAGTTGCTGATCTTAATAGGATTAGAAATCGTGCTGGTCTTGCTAACTATAGTGGACCTATGACTCAAGCTGCGGTACTTTTGGCTATTGAGCAAGAAAGAGCTTTTGAATTTCACCTTGAAGGTCATAGATTCTTTGATCTTGTAAGAACAGGCAGAGCATTGACAGTGCTTGCTTCAGTGAATAGGAGAAACTCGTCGGTGCCTACCGGAATTGATCAAGCATTTAAGCAAATAATGCCAATACCTAGAGTTGATCTATTAGCTAATCCTAATTTGGAGCAAAACCAAGGATACGGTAACTAATAATAAAATCATTATTAAAATTTAAAAGAGGGGCTCGCATGCGAGCCCCTCTTTTTTTGTTTAAAGAGTTTTCTCTTCCTCTTATAATTTGAATAGTACCATTGATATAAAAATTGTGCAGTTCATTTTTCATTAAGATTAAACAATCTTAAATTCAGAGACCCTAAATACTTTATAAAGGGCAACCTCTAACTAAAAACAATTTATTATGAAAAAAACCTTACAACTTTTTTTCTTCGCTTTAATCCTACCGGGATTCTTGTTTGCTCAGGAGCGGGTGGTGCGAGGAAAAGTAATCACTGATGGGGAGGACTTTCCACTTCCAGGCGTGAACATTCAAGTGAAAGGAACCGTGATTGGGACTTTTACTGGCGGCGATGGGTCTTATGAAATAAGAGTTCCTAGCAATGAGTCCATTTTGGTCTTTTCTATGATTGGATATTTACAGCAAGAAGTCACTGTTGGAGCAAGGACTCAAATCGACATTCGATTGGCTGAGGATATCAAAACATTGGGCGAAGTTGTTGTAGTTGGGTATGGCCAACAAGAAAGAAAAACCTTAACGAGTTCTATTTCTTCAATTAGTGCCAAGGATGTAGAGAACATTCCAATCACAAGCCCTGACCAATTAATGCAAGGTCGTGCTGCAGGTGTGGTTGTTGGGTCTCAATCGGGAGAGCCTGGTGGAGGGATGTTTGTGCGGGTAAGAGGTACAACATCTATCAATGGTAGTTCTGATCCATTATATGTAATTGATGGCGTGCCATTGCAATCCAATAATTTGGCAGGGACTACATTTGGGCTACCAGTCAACCCGCTCGCAGACATCAACCCTGCGGATATTGCATCTATTGAGATTTTGAAGGATGCTTCAGCAACTGCAATATATGGAGCTCGCGCGGCTAATGGCGTGGTACTTATCACAACAAAAAGAGGGTCTGAAGGTAAAGCTACTGTTACTATAAACTCTTTTGTGGGTACTTCAAAAGCGTGGAGAGATCCTAACTCAATTCGTGTAGATGGGCCTACATTCGAAATGTTGCAAAACGAAGCGGATAGAAATAATGGTAGACCAGAACGCTTTCCAAATCCAAGTCAAGCAATTGATACCAATTGGTTTGATTATCTATTCCAAGAGGCAAGCTCCTACAATCTAGATGTATCTGTAAGTGGAGGTGACAAACGAGTGAAATACTTCGTATCAGGAAATCAAAACTTTCAAGAAGGTATTTTGAAGCCTGCAAACTTTGAGAGAACCACCGGCCGTATGAATTTGGAATTTATGGCTAGTGATAAATTGAAGGTTGGAGTGAATGCCACATATGGTATAAATACGAGAAATAGAGCATTGAATGGAAATGCAATCAATGGTGCATTAAGTACTGCTTATTTCTATCCATCGAACTTTCCGGTTTATAATGCAGATGGCACTTATTATCGTCCATTTTGGGAAAATCCTGTGGCAGTTGCTGTAGAAACAGACTATCTGATGAGAACCACTCGATTCATTGGTAGTACATTTGCAGAATATGAAATAGCCAATGGATTGATATTTAGGTCAACTTGGTCTATGGATAATAGCTTTGTAGAAGAAGATCAATATTCTAATACGCGTTTAGCTACTGGCCAGGCAAATAATGGCGTTGGATCAGCAACCGTGACAACTGATAATAATTGGATCAATGAAAATGTATTGACTTATCAAACTAAGTTTGGTACTGATCATGATTTGAATGTTTTGCTTGGTAATACTTTGCAAGAGAACAGATTTACCAGAAGATCGGCTTCTGGAACTGAGTTTGCAAACGATTTATTTAAGAATATTGCCTCAGCGGCTGTAAAAAATGCTTCATCAGTAGGTTCCTCTTGGGGGATTGCTTCTTATTTTACGAGAGTAAATTATGGTTTCCAAGGTAAGTATTTGTTTACATTAAACATGAGAGCTGATGCATCCTCCCGCTTTGGTGCAGATAATAGATGGGGGTATTTCCCTTCTGTAGCCGCTGCTTGGAGAATATCTGATGAAGCATTTATGCAAAACCTTCCTGCAGTGAGTGATTTGAAGTTAAGAGTTTCTTACGGCGTTACTGGTAACCAAGCAGGTATAGATGATTTTCAATCAAGAGGATTATGGGGCGGGCAAAGAGGCGGATTGAATCTTGGTGGGCAAGGCCAGCCAGGTGGCCCAGCTGCCTATGTCGATGCTGCAGGTATCACCGCAAATCAATTAGCTAACCCTAATTTGAGATGGGAAACAACAAATCAAATTAACTTAGGTGTAGATTTAGGCTTGTTCCAAAACAAGTTAACGATGACCCTTGATGTTTATAATAAGCAAACTAAAGACTTGCTTTTGGCTGTACCTGCACCAAGAACTACAGGATATAGTTCCTTAGTACAGAACTTTGGTGAAATTGAAAACAAAGGTTTCGAGCTAGGGATAAATGGAAATATTATCCAAAAGTCTGATTTCAACTGGAATGCAAGTTTCAATATCTCTCAGAACGTAAACCTTGTTAAGAAGATTGCTTCTCCATTTACCACCTTCACTCGCGATTATATTAGAGTAGAAGAAGGAGCTCCTCTTTATTCATTTTGGGTGCACGTACAAAATGGTGTAGATCCTGAAACTGGAAATCCAATCTGGGAAACTGGTGGAGATGCAACATTCAATCCTAATGTTCACAGATATCTATCCGGAGATGCAAACCCTCGATTCGTTGGTGGCTTAACTAACACATTAAACTACAAAAATTTCGATATGATGCTTTTCTTCCAATTCAGTGAAGGAAATGAAGTGTTGAACTATGGTAGATTCTTCTTTGAGCATGGTGGTACAAGAACGACAGGTTATACTTCACAGCAACTAGATCGTTGGCAGCAACCTGGTGATATAACTAATGTGCCAAGAATGACTTCAGCAAACTATGCCGCAAATTTACGCCCGAGCAGACATGTGGAAGATGGTTCTTACCTAAGATTGAAAAACTTGATGGTAGGCTATGCGATCCCAACTGATGTTACCTCCCGCCTTGGTATTGGTATGTCTAGAGCAAGAGTATATTTCCAAGCTCAGAACTTACTTACTTGGACAAATTACACAGGCTTAGATCCTGAGGTAAGCACTAGCCCGGGCAACTTAGTTGCAGGGGTGGATATTGCCGTTATGCCGCAGCCTAGAACATTCACTGGTGGTATTACACTTACCTTCTAACCATAAATCTAAAAAGCAATGAAAAATTTAAAATTATATAGCTTAGTAGCCTTGGTTACAGTGGTCTTTGGATGTGAAGTACTAGAACATGAACCACAGCAACAGATCTCAACCGAGCTGGCATTTTCTAACGAAAAGTCTGCCGAAGCCGTACTAAATGGCCTTTACAATGAGGCTCAATTAGTGTATTCTTGGAGACCATTTATTTTTGGTGATTTAGCATCGGATGCAGTGCAATCCATTGATACTTGGGACGCATTCAACCAAGTAGATACCTACACAAACTCTGCTGATAATACGGAAGTAGATGACTTCTATACTCAGCTTTATCGTGGTATTGACATGGCCAACCAAATTATTGCCAATGCGCCTAATGTGAATATGCCAGCTGCAAAAATCAACGATTTCGTTGGGCAGGCTTACTTGTTTAGAGGTATGTTCTATTTCGAGCTTGCTCGTTATTGGAGTGGAATCCCTAATGCCTATAACGAAGAAGGAGTTGTAATTCGAACTACGCCTTCGAATGGCATCAATGAGGAAAGTTTTGCTCCTAGAGCTACTTTCCAAGCTACTTGGGCTCAAGTTCTTTCTGATTTGCAAGAGGGTTATTCTAGACTTCCAGAAGTTAGAGGAAATAACATTGAAACACGTCGTCGACTCACAAAGCCAGCAGCAGCAGCTATGCTTGCAAGAACATATTTCTATCAAGGGAATTGGCCACAGGCAGCGAATTTTGCTTCAGAAGTTATTTCAAACTCTAGATTCTCATTGGTAGCACCTTTTTCAGTCATTTATAGAACTGAATTTTCTGCTGAATCTATTTTTGAAATGGACTATAACAACATCGATTTTAGTGGGATTCGCGGTTGGTATTATCCACCTAATTTAGGTGGCCGTGGTGGTGTATGTTTTCACCCAGAATATCACCAATACTTAATAAATGAGCCAGGTGATCAGCGTGCTAGTTTGATTGCCTCAAGAGTATTTAGTGGTCGAACAGTCTATTATAGTACTAAATACGACCTTATTCAAAACGCAAGCAATATTCCGCTATTGAGAATTGCTGAAATGCACTTGATACGTGCGGAAGCTCGTGTAAACGGTGCTGCTGGTGGCCCAGCTGGCGCACTCACCGACTTGAATGCAGTAAGAAATAGAGCAGGGTTACCTAATGTAAACCCATCTGGAAATACGGCTATTCTTAATGCTATTTGGCAAGAAAGAGACAAGGAGTTCGCAATCGAAGGTCAGCGTTGGTTTGACTTGATTAGGACTGGTCGTGCGATGGCCACACTTCGTAACTTAACTAGAACGGCTGGTTCTAGCTTGGTTTCAATCCCTGAAGAAGGACGTTTGTTAATGCCGATTCCAAATGCGGATATTTTGGCAAATCCACAAATGACTCAAAATTCAGCTTATAGGTAATTTGATCTAATAATTTGGAACAGTATAAAGAGGGGTAGTTATGCCCCTCTTTATTATTTCCTAGCAATCCTAAATTTATGATTTTATGAAAAAGCTATTATACCTTACTATGGGTATGGCACTTGTTGCTTTTAGTGCTAATCCAATTTATGCTCAGGGCATTTCGGCTGCTGCACAAGCTGTACAGTATATTGAAATAGGTGAGGAAGTGTCAGTCACTGAACATCAGGTAAATGCTGGCGGGAGGATGATCAACTATAAAGCAACATCAGGCTATATGATTTTAGGTGATGAGGCTGAAAATCCAAAAGGAAAAATCTTCTTTACATACTATGCGGATAAAGCCAACAAAAATCCAAAAGACAGACCAATTACTTTCATTTACAATGGAGGTCCGGGATCCTCATCTGTTTGGTTGCATATGGGAGGTTTAGGGCCACGTAGAATATTAATGACTGACGATGGCGAAACTATGGCGCCGCCCTACGAGGTAGTGCCTAGTGAATATACTTGGCTTACACATTCTGATTTGGTGTTTATCGATCCTATGGAAACAGGCTACAGCCGTCCTGTGCCAGGTGAAAATAAAGCTCAGTTTACAGGTTATCAAAATGATATTACTTCAATTGGTGATTTTATTCGTGCTTTTACTTCCAAGTATGAAAGATGGAACTCGCCAAAATACTTATCTGGAGAGAGCTATGGTACCACCCGCTCCGCCGGACTTTCTGGTTATCTGCAAGATCGCTATGGGATGTACCTTAATGGAATCATTCTTATTTCTTCAGTATTAGATTTCAGTACTATACTCTTTGATCGGGGTAATGAACTGCCATTTGTAGTGAATTTACCAACCTACGCTGCCACCGCTTGGTATCACAAAAAGCTTGATCCAAGTATTAGTGATTTGCCAAAATTTCTAGAAGAAGTAAGGGAGTTTGCAAAAGGTGAATATACTTTAGCACTAATGCAGGGGGCTCAGATTTCTGATGCTGACAAAAGGAATATTATTGCCAAGTTGCAAAAGTATACTGGACTAAGTGCTGACTACATCGATCGTGCAAATTTGCGAATCAATATCAATAAGTTTACAAAAGAGCTGAGACGCGAAGAAAAAATGACCGTAGGTCGCTTGGATGGACGAATCACAGGCTTGGATTACGATTATGTGGGCGAATCTTACGAATATGACCCGAGCTATAATGGCGCTATATATGGGCCATTTTCAATGGCTATTAATGATTACTTAAAAAGAGATTTGAAAGTAGAAATTAATCAAGCTTATGAGATATTAACAGGTCGCCCAAGGCCGTGGAGCTATGCAAATGTAGAGAATAAGTATTTGAATGTAGCCGAAATACTAAGATCTGCAATGACTAGAAATCAATCCCTTAAAGTATTGATTATTAATGGATACTACGATTTGGCAACGCCATTTGGTGGCACAGAATACACAGTAGACCATATGTTCTTGGATAAATCTCTGCGTGGTAATATTGAAATGAAATATTACGAATCTGGCCATATGGTGTATATCCATAAGCCAAGTCTTGAACAAATGACGATTGATGTAAGGGATTTTTATAAAAGATCGTTTGGTAATTGAAATTTGTTCTTATCTTCAATTTAGAATTACAACCAACCAACCTTAAACTAAAATTGCCTCCCGCTATTGGGAGGCAATTTTTATTTACATGGATTTGACTTTATTTACTCCATGATCTGTTCATTTATGTTTTCGAACGTAATGTGTGAATTTTCATCTATTGAAACATACACAACAGAGTCTTTGGAGATTTTTCCTGAAAGAATTTCTTTACTTAATTCATTCAGAATCAATTTTTGAATAATTCGTTTCAATGGCCTAGCTCCATATTGAGGATCAAAACCAACTGTTCCTAGATAATCCTTCACCTCACCTGAGGCATCAATTTCAATTCCATTTGCTTCCATTCGGTCTTGTACTTCCTTCCACTGTATGTCCACAATTTGGCGAATGATCTTTCTGCTTAAAGGCTCAAACATGATAATCTCATCAATACGATTGAGGAATTCAGGCCTTACAGATTTCTTCAATAGTTCGAATACATCTAATTTACTTTGTTCCAATATCTCCTCTTTGTTGCTTTCATTCAAGTTTTCAAATCTCTCTTGAATCAGCTGAGAGCCTATATTGGTAGTCATTATGATAATCGTATTTTTGAAATTGGCTACTCTGCCTTTATTATCAGTAAGCCTCCCATCATCAAGTACTTGCAATAAAATATTGAATACGTCCGGGTGAGCTTTCTCGATCTCATCTAGCAAAATTACTGAGTAGGGCTTGCGACGAACTGCCTCAGTTAATTGTCCTCCTTCATCATATCCAACATAGCCTGGAGGCGCTCCAATCAGTCTGCTTACAGCATGGCGTTCTTGATATTCACTCATATCAATTCTCACCATAGAATTTTCATCATTGAAGAGATATGATGCTAGCGCTTTGGCTAATTCGGTTTTTCCTACCCCAGTGGTACCTAAGAATATAAATGAACCGATTGGCTTTTTAGGGTCTTGCAAGCCAGCTCTGCTTCTGCGAACTGCATCGGAGAGTGCGCCAATGGCTTCTTTTTGTCCTGCCACTCTTTTGCCGAGTTCTTCTTCCAGCAAAAGCAATTTCTCGCGGTCGCTTTGTAGCATTTTGCTTACAGGAATGCCGGTCCATTTGGCTACGACTTGTGCAATATCTTCGGCATCTACCTCTTCTTTGAGCATAGCTCCAACACCTTGCATTTCGGCCATTTTATACTTCATTTCCTCAAGCTTCCTTTCGGTTTCCACTATTTTGCCATAGCGGATTTCAGCTACTTTGCCATAGTCGCCGGCTCGTTCGGCTTGCTCAGCCTCAAGCTTATACTTATCGAGGTTTTCTTTCTCCTGCTGCAAAGCATAAACTACCGCTTTTTCATTCTCCCATTGTGCCTTTAGGGTATTTCTTTCTTCAGATAGGTCGGCAATTTCTTTATTCAACAAAGCTTCTTTTTCTTTGTCTTTTTCTCTCCTTATTGCTTCTCGTTCTATTTCAAGCTGCATTATTTTTCGCTGCAATTCATCCAGTTCCGCAGGCATGGAGTCCATTTCCATTCGTAATCTTGCTGCAGCTTCATCCATTAAATCTATGGCCTTATCTGGTAAAAATCTATCAGTGATATATCGTTGCGATAATTCCACAGCGGATATTACAGCATCATCTTTAATTCTAACTCCGTGGTGAAGCTCATACTTGTCCTTGATTCCACGAAGAATCGATATCGCATCTTGGGTATCAGGCTCATCTACAGTTACGGTCTGAAATCTACGCTCAAGAGCCTTATCCTTTTCAATATGCTTTTGATACTCCTTAAGTGTAGTTGCACCAATGGCATGTAATTCGCCGCGAGCAAGTGCAGGTTTCAATAGATTAGCCGCGTCCATTGCGCCCTCACCACCACCCGCACCTATCAAGGTATGAATTTCGTCGATGAACATAATAATTTGGCCTTCCGCATCTGTTACTTCTTTGATCACAGATTTCAGACGTTCTTCAAACTCTCCCTTATATTTAGCGCCCGCCACCAACAATCCCATGTCTAGGGATATAATGGTTTTGGTTTTCAAGTTTTCAGGCACATCGCCATTTACAATTCGCTGGGCAAGGCCTTCCACAATCGCTGTTTTACCTACACCAGGCTCGCCAATTAGCATTGGGTTATTTTTGGTTCTTCTAGAAAGGATTTGCAGTACTCTGCGGATTTCCTCATCCCTACCTATTACAGGGTCTATTTTGCCCTTTTTGGCTAGCTCATTTAGGTTTTTGGAGTAGCGCTCTAAGCTTCGGTATTTCGATTCTGCATTTGGATCTGTGACTTTGGACCCGCCGCGCAATTCGACAATTGCAGCTTTGGTATCTTTGGTATTTAATCCCAGTTCCTTAAGTAAGGCAGCAACTTTTTCGCCACCATCAAGCAGAGAAAGTAATATGTGCTCTACAGCTACATAATCATCTCCAAAGTCTTTGAGGTAGGCAGTAGCTTTTTGTAAAACCTGTGAACTGCTATTGCTCAAATATGGTTGCGAACCAGTTACTTTTGGGTAGGAGCTAATGATTTGCTCTACTCTTTGGCTAAGTGTATTGATGTTGACAGCCAATTTCTTGAAAACAAAATTGACTACATTTTCATCTGTCTGCATTATGCCCTTGAGCAAATGGCCTGGCTCAATGGCTTGCTGCTGATTTGCCATGGCAATTTCAGCGGCTTTTTGTATGGCTTCTTGAGCCTTTATGGTGTAATTTTTTAAATCCATTGTGGTGTCTTTTTTCTAATTCGAAATTAGCAAAGCTCAATCCAAGTGAAAAATGATTGATAAATGCGGAAAATTTGGCATATTTAGCAATCAGATTGCATCATTTCAAGTCAGAATGACCGAAATATTGAGATTAATAATCTTTACTGAAGAATTCATTTTAGAAATAAAAACAGAGAAGATATAGAATGACTAGAGGAATGCGTTAAGTCTTAACCAAAGCCTTTGGATATTTTTACAATTCAATTAATTTTTTAAACTAAATTTCTTTATCATGAAAAATCTCAAATTTCGATTAGGTACCCTATTTATAGTAGGGTTTCTGTTTACAGTAGGTTGTACAAATGAAGATGAAAATCCAGATGGGATTTCTTCAGAGCTATTGGTGAAGACCTGGAAGGTAAATGAGAGTTCTATTAAACTGAGTGGGATTCCAATTTCTAATTTATATGATATTGCTGGTGTTCCTGTAAACCAAAGACCTGTTTGGAGTCAATTTCGACTAATATTCAATGCTAACGGTACTTATGAAGTTCAAAATGTTGATTTAGCGGGAGTTGAGTCATCAGGCACTTGGCAGGTTAGTAGCACAAATAATAATGAGCTTACTTTGAATCCAGGTAATATCACTATGAAAATAAGTAATCTGTCATCCTCAAAATTTGATGTAGCTTACACCATAAATACAGCTGGAACAGATTTCGAAAGTTTAGGTGCTACCACAGAAGTAGTTGCCGAAATGCAAGCCGCTAATTAATAAAATGATATTTTGAAATGGGCAATTATTCTATAGCCTTTATGCCTAAACCAGGCCCTGAAGTTATAGACATTTGCCCATTTTTAATTTCAAACCCACCCGTTGCCACATCTCGGATTAGATCAAGGCTACCATCTAAATCCAGAAATTTGGTGTTTTTGAAAGACAAGGCGGTATGTAATGCCGCTGAAATACTGATAACACTCTCATCATTGCAGCCCCACATTAGCGGCACATGATGCCATTGAGATAGAGTGGCGATTTCACGGGCAGGATCTATCCCCCCGCTTTTCATCAATTTGACATTGAATATTCCAGCTGCTGATTTTTTTATTAATTTTAGCGCATCAGTTGGGCTTTTCAAGCTTTCATCTGCTGCAATTATTTCACGAAGAGCGGGTTGCAACCTTCTCATTCCTTCAATATCATCCGCTTTTAGTGGTTGCTCAATAAGCTCCAAATCAAAGGATCTTGTCGCCTGAAAAAATCTATATAACTCCGCTTCTGAATAACCCTGATTGGCATCTACTCTAATATTAATTTCATTTTTGTAAACCTCCCTCAACTTGGCCAATCGCTCAATATCTTCTTCTACATTATGACCAAGCTTCACTTTAAGGTACTTGAATCCCATTCCTAAATATTCTTCTGCGTCTGCCATTGTTTCAGCCACCGACTTTATTCCAATTGTAATAGACGTCGGCAAGCTTTTATATTCTTGTCCAAAAAAACTCACTAAGGGGACATCCAAAAACTTTCCAAATGCATCGTGTACAGCAATATCGAGGGCAGCTCTACTTCCTGGTAAAGTTTCATATTCCTTTTCGAGCTCTTTCAATAAGCTCTCAAACTTGCGAATATCCTTACCTATTAGGGTGTTTTCAGCTTTAGATTTGAGGGTGGCGTAGCAATCCTCTAAGCTCTCGCCTACCACTTGAGTACTAGGATTTGCTGCTCCGTAGCCAATTATACCATTTTCCAGTGTGATCTTTACAATCACATTATCCACTTTGTCCACAGATTTAAAAGCAATCATGTACGGTCTATTCGTACCTAAATCTACCTTTTCAATACTGATGCTTGATATTTTCATTTTCTTCGATTAGTTGTTGAAAAATAGGAATTAATCTGTTAACTCCTTGCTCAAATGGTAAAACAACTGGAATGCCTAAATGTTGTTCCATCGCAACAGCATAGCTTTCAGCCTCTTCTGGAAGCATATTTTCAGTATTTACTGTCACTGCAAGTACTTTTACTCCATATATTTCTATCAATTTTATTTCTTCCTCCGGGCTAGGAATCAATGCTGGATAATTTTCCATGCCTTTAAAATGGGTCCTTTTTGGAATCACTTGTAGAATAACACCATCCGCATCGGCAGAAAGTATCATTTCTGAACCACATGGGCCGCTTGGATTCTGCAATGAGGATTGACCTTCGATAAAAATAATGGAAGGATTGGCTTCTATAAAGCATTGGTGAATGGCATGCTCTAATTCTCCAGAAATAAAATCGTTAAGAGTAGAATCGAAAATAAAACCGTATTTCGAACCTTGCATCCAGCCGGTTTGACCTGTATAAATCATCTCAGCATGTATTCCTTTTTGCTCCAACGCTTGTACCAAAATGCGGGAGGTTGTTCTTTTACCAGTTGCGCAATCAGTACCTAATACGGCGATTTTAGGGCATTTCACTTCTTTTATTTTTCCACTCCAGAAGTGCAATTCTTCAAATGACTTTGGCTTTCGAATATCAATCAATTCAGCATTATTGTCTTTTGCCAATTGTACAAATTCCGGATTACTGATCAGCAATTGATGAAGCCCATTGATTACATGTATTCCCGATTTCAAACAATCTTTGATCAAGGGTTTTAGTGGCTCTGGAATCAGCCCTCCTTTATTGGCAATACCCAAAATGCAATATTCTACACTTTCACTATTGGCTTGCCTGAATTGGTCTAAACTAGCATATATTGGAATCTCACGCGCCGACGGAATAAGCTGTGAAGCAGTCATTCCAGCGAATTTTTCATCGATTACTGCAATGATATGAAACCGCTCACTTCCTCTGCATAAGCCATGAGCTGTTTTGGCGTACGGACTGAGAAATAATCCGCCAGTTAAAATAATTGCACTTTTCATTTTGATAGGTGGATGCTTAAGGAGTAATTAAAATAATGATCAGCCAATTTATTCGATTAAATGTAAATAGCCATTGGTAATATTTGCTAGCATCTTATCCTTTGTTAGCAAACAAAAATTAGCAAAGTCACCCGTTTTCAAACGTTTATTTGAAGATGATTTTTTCAATGGCTCAATTAATAATGGAAAGTGCATATAGTCTGGGAAATCCGAAATGTTTTTTATCTGAATGGCACCAAAGCCTTGTTTCATTATTTCGATTACCTTGTCAGCGGGAGGGACGGATTGAAAAGCATGTGGATGAGTTTCCTGCTCAGAAATTTTAGCGCCATTGGCATCAAACTCTTCAATGCCAGTAGCATAGCTCAAATCTCCCATTTCTACGATTTTGCCAATTTGTAAAATTGATTTACCATCTTCATTTGGACTATCCTCCCGCCTTATTCCAATGTCCAATTTGCAGACATTTTTGCCAATTTCTACTTGTGCGTTTCTTATAATCAAGTCAAAAATGCCTAATATATTCAATGGAATGGTTTCATATTCGGCGATATCTTCTTTTTCATAATCCTCATCCAATATGGCTTGTATCGCGAAAAGAAGTAGCGAAAAGTAGTGTTTTGTTAGCTTAGTTTTTTCCCAGTCATGAGCCAAACCTCCTGCTTCTATTAGAATAGTAGCCGAGCCCAGTTCTTGGGAATATTCTCCAAAGGCTCTTTGCTCATATTCATCTTTCCATTTCCCTACATTGAGATTATACACCGATTTAAGCCATTTCTCCATCAATACCACCAATTTGGCTGCCTTTATTCTATTTTTATTCATAGAGCCTTTGCTGTCGATTGGCGGGGCGAGAAGTGAAATGGCTGCTTGCTTACAAGGGTTTCCTATGCCATAGTAGATTTGCTGATCGTGTAAATTGAAAGAGAAATCGGGTTTGATAGAATGCAAAGCTTCATCCAGTATGGCAGATTCTGGAGTTGCCAAAAAGAGTGCATCTCTATTGATATCTATCCCAGCGGCATTTTCTCTGATATGCGCTGTTGCTCCATCGGGATTCAGTAGCGGGAGGAAATAGATGCTTAATTGATCAGCCCATTTTTTCGTCGCAATAGGAGAATTAAAAAATTGGAAAAGCTCAAGGATTGCTCTAGTAGCTGTAGCTTCATTGCCATGCATTTGGCTCCAAAGTAGTATTTTGATTGGCCCTGTGCCGTAGCGAATTTGATATATAGGTCTTTCTTCGAGCGAATTTCCAGCCTTTTCCACCCGCCAATTTTCTCCCTGGCAATTCGCTAGTATAAATTCGTGGACTTCTGAAACTTGAAGGCGACGCTTCGCAAATTGAGGTAAATGATAGAATAATTCATAATTGGAAGTATATGGCATTTCTATGCTTTTTAGGGATTTGAACCATTTTGCCTGTCTTTGCAGTATCTTTGCATATCAAATGCTATTTCCTCAAAAAATAAGAAAATCCCAAGCTATGTCTGCAATTGAAAAGAAAGATATCAGAAAACTCAATGTTGAGCAATTGCAGCAATTTTTTGTTGAGCATGGAGATAAAGCTTTTCGAGGCAAGCAAGTGTATGAGTGGTTGTGGAAAAAATCTCTTCGCAATTTTGATGAAATGACTAATATTTCATTGGAAACCAGAGAGTTGTTAAAGAAGTTTTTTGAGATAAAGCCTACTGAGATCGACCAAATGCAACGAAGTGTAGATGGCACAATCAAAAATGCTGTGAAATTACACGACGGTTTGGTGGTAGAATCTGTGCTTATTCCAACTGAAAAACGGATTACCGCCTGTGTTTCTTCGCAGGTAGGTTGTAGTCTCGATTGTAAGTTTTGTGCTACGGCTAAGCTTAAGCGAATGCGCAATTTGAATGCAGATGAAATTTACGATCAAGTGGTGTTGATAAGTGAGCAGGGCAAGGAGTACTTTCAGCGCCCACTTACCAATATTGTGCTAATGGGAATGGGAGAGCCGCTGCTCAACTATGCCAATGTGATGAGCGCAATGGACAAAATTACTTCACCCGAAGGCTTGGGAATGTCGCCTAAGCGAATTACACTATCCACAGTCGGTGTTTCCAAAATGATCCGTAAGCTGGCCGATGACGATGTGAAATTCAACTTAGCCGTTTCACTACATTCTGCTATTGACGAAAAGCGATCATCGATTATGTCTATAAATGATGCTAGTCCTTTGGATGAATTGATGGACTCACTGCAATATTGGTATGATAGAAGAAAGAGCAGAATTACCTTCGAGTATGTGGTGTGGAAGGATTTTAATGATTCGGATGAAGACATAAGAGCCTTGGTAAAATACTGCAAGAGAGTACCGTCTAAGGTAAATCTGATACAATATAACCCGATTGGGGAGGAGCTATTCGAGCAAGCAGATGCGGAAAGAGTAGCTGCCTATGAAAGAACCCTAGAAGCCAATGGAATTGTCGCAAAAGTCCGCCGGAGTAGAGGGCAGGATATTGACGCAGCCTGTGGGCAATTGGCAAATAAGAATTAGTCGAAAACGTGCTAAAAAGCAAAATCCTCCCGCTTCAAATTGAGGCGGGAGGATTTTTTGTAATTGGGAGTGTTTAGGTTTTATCTGACCATTAATCTTTCGGTATATTTTTTACCGGCAGTTTCGAAACTTACAATATGTAAGCCTCTGCTTAGGTTTAGGCCATCCAAAATATACTCATTGTTATAAAGATCTCTAGAGTTGATTTCCTTTTGAGCCACCAAAGTGCCAGCATTGTCATAAATCTTCACAGTTGAAGTTTGAACGTTTGACTCTATGCTCATTTGCATAATCACTCTATTGCCATTGCTAGGATTACCTACAATTTTGAAAGCAGTAGTTTCTACATCATTTCTTTGTACGCGTATTGCTTCGAATATGCTGAATGTGCCATCAAAGTCTGTTTGGCGAATTCTATAATAAGAAGTCCCATTCAATGGTCTTAGATCTGTGAATTTGTAATCTAATCGGCCAATGTGGTCACCAGCGCCTTCAACTTTCGCAATTTCAGTGAAGTTTATTCCATCAGCGGATCTTTCGATACTGAAGAAATCATTATTTTTTTCTGTAGCAGTTGCCCAATTAATTTCATTCAATACGCCCTTTGCCCTTGCATTGAAGCTAATCAATTCTATGGGTTGAGTAGAATTTGGAACAATTGTAATTGGTGTTGGGCTAACAGAGGCAGAATTAGGGTTTTGAGGTTGAAAGTTAGAGCTATAAACAGAGGCAAATGATGCTGATTGGGCGTTTGCTACTACAGTATTTATTTCAAGGGTAATTACTGGAACAACATTATTAGTCCAAATGGTAAATGCTCCTGTATTTGGGTTGTAGGTTGTTTGAACATTGTCAAAGTTCCAACCAGAAATTGTATGGTTTTGGTAAGTAAAACCCGCTGGTAGATTTACTTGAAATACTGCTCCTCTAACTCTTGTGAACCATTGTGTATTATTAAGAGTGTAATCAACAGTAAATTTTACGTTATCACCATTTTCAACCACAGTCTCACTCATTGTGATGGAGATTGATTGATCCATTGGTACGGTAGTGTCATTCCAGTTTGCAGTGGTTGGCACATTTGAAGTAAAGTTGTCTAAAGCGACTGCTGCAGTTCCGCTATTTGAGTTTCTAAATAATGTTAATCTTATTCTATACCAGCCAGTAGTTGATGGAGTAAAAGTAGAACTCGCGTTATTTAAAATATTTTGGTTTGTTATAAATGGGCCTGATGTACTCACAATATTGCCAGTTGTAAAGCTTTCGTACGATACTTCTATCCTAGGCAATGCATTATTATTATTAATATTAGAGCAAACGCAAGAATGCTGAAATGAAGTAGAATATGTAGTTCCGCCAATGTAGTACAAATACCCTGTGAAAGTGACAATTGGAGCGTTGTTGGTAATATCCTGAGATCTAATATGACGTGAAGTCATATTAAAGGTATTGGCAGTGGAAAAATAAAATGACCCATCTTCATTAAATGTCCAACCTGTGAGGGTGAAGTCATTCCCTGTTTTGGTATTAAAGTTTTCAGACCAGGCTTGACCAAATGAGGTTAAGCTAACAACTACGAGGAAAAGAAATATGGTAAATGTTTTATTCATTTAAATTTATTGCTCAAAAAAAGTTATAAACGACGTATTTAATAGCATAAACATCAAAAAGTATGCAAATGTTTCCCTTTTTTTTAGATTTGCAAAATTTTTCAGAAATTATATTTAATTATTGATAATCAAAGTGTTTAGGTACGGAGTGTGATTTTTGGTTTCGTGATTTTTTTAAATAAAAAAGTCCTGATTTATTACAAATCAGGACCAATTCTGTAGATCGATGTTGGAGGTTAATAGTGCTGTACCTCGCATCCAGGAACGCTTGCCTTAAAGCTTGCAACTCTCTTGTCGTTGAGCCTTGTATTGAAGCAACGCAATATTTTAAGACCTGTAAGATTTGTGATCGGCTTGAGCGTACGAATGTTCGTATTAGAGATGTCTAAGTAATTAAGTTTATATAGACCAGAAAGAGAGTTTACTTTCTTTATCTGTGTACCCGATGCTCTTATTTCCTCCAATAAAGCCAACGTTTCTAAGGCTCCCAAATCCTCTACGGCAGTGTTCTCAATTTCTAAAATGCGAAGATTTTTAAGAGTTGCGATTACGCTAATATTATTTATTGGATTTCTTGAAATACGCAGAATTTCTAAATTTTTTAGAGATGAAACAGCGCTAAGATTAATTAATCCAATATCAATAGCATTAAGCTCTTTAATCCTTTTTAAGTATGAAAGCGGATCTAAACTACTAACTCTATTTTGGGTCTGTATCTCTATTTTTTCAATAGCAAACAAACTGTGCAGTTGTTCTTCATTAGGATTATTATCCATTGTGAGGTTTTGCTGGAAAATCAATTGCCATTGTGGATCTAGTAAGGACCACCATTGTAGCAGTTCACTTGTTTTATATACAAGAAGTGCTGTTGGTTTTGCATCCCAAAAAACCATTGCAGTTTGATCTGTAACACTTGTTTGGTCGGCATACACCTTTTCTAATCCATTGAGAGAATGGAGCTCTTTTAGATCTGAAATGCTCGTTGAGTCTAAATACAACGTATTGAGAGCTGATAAACCTGCTAAGCCGTCAAGTGAGGTAATAAGCGTATTGCGTACATTTAATATATTCAAATTGCTTAGCTGACTTAGTGGTTCCAAATTAGAGACCTTGGTATTCGCTACATTCAGTTGTTGTAAATCTCGTAAATCTCTAAGTGGATCTAAGGTTTCAATAGGGCAGTTATTAGCTTGCAAATTTTGTAAAAAGATCAATGGTCTAAGTGGCTCTAAGCTATTTAAATCTGACCTCCCGCTTATATTCAGGGCATTGATATAGCCAACTTCAGCCAATTCTTCCTTAGACGGATTTTCTTTGGCAATTTTCACGATGCCTTTAAATATTTCTTTCCAATTATCAGAAAGCTGATTCCACCAAAGGGAGAGATTTTCTGATTGGTATATGATTAACACGCCTCTATTCTCTGAGCGAAATTTGTTTGCCTCACTTATTGATAATCGAGTATTATCCATATATACTCTTTTAAGCATCGGCATTTTCTTCAGTTCCATAAGTGATGCTACAGGAGTATTGTCACAGAATAGCTCTGCAAGTTGTGGGTGACCTGCCAGCGCTGATAAATCGGAAATACTTGTATTAGAAATCATCAAAATTTCCAAATTGTTGAGAGCTTGGATAAAGCTTAGATCCGAAATATTTGAGCCTGCAAGACGCAAATCTTTAAGGGTATTTAGTCCTTTTAACTTCTCATAATCTGAAATCTGGGTTGAGTTGAGATTGAGCCTTTCTAAAGCACTAAATCCAGCAATTGGCTTCAAGTCGGTAACTAATGTGCTACTAATATTCAATTCCTTAAGACTTGAAAAATACTGCAAAGGAGATAAGTCGGAGAGCATCGTACCAGACGCATCTAAAATTTCAAGCTTAGTTAGATTCCTTATTGGGGTAAGATCGCTTACAGGAGTTTGGGCTATTCTCAAAGTTTTGAGATTTTCCATTCTATTAAGAGGCTCCAAATTTCGGATGTCGGTTCTTCCAGATAAGTCAAGTATTTCTAATCCAGCAGCTCTTTTCAGTCCATTGAAAATGGTGCTAGTTTGTACCTCAATTTCACCCATTGCTGTTACTAATGTAGTGTCATTAATAAAATCAACTTGATTCAGATTTAAGGAATCACGTATAGGCACATTTGCACCTAATATATTCTTCCATTTGTCATCTAGTCCATTCCACCAATTAGTCAAATCTTCTCTTTGGCTCAAGCGAGTGGTATATAGACTTACGATTTTCAGGTCTTTTTGGGCAAGGTCTAGGTTGACCTCCATATAGCGAGTGAGATCTGTTATTAGGGAATCGCCATCATAATTCACTCCAGATAATCGGCGATTCATTGTCACTCTGAAATAGGTTTTACCGTCTTCATTTAAGTAGCTATCAATGGCTTGAACATCAAATGCAAACTTTACCCCTTTGAAAAAGAAGTCAACATCTTTAAAATAGGCTTGAACATCCTTATTCGTAGGAGTTTCTCTAAATTCGACCAAATCATCTTCTATTTGCACTTTTCCATCTCGGAAAGCTTTCAAATAGGATTCATTTATAATAACGTCCTTTTGGTTTCTTAAAGTAGAAGGATCGCCAATGGTATTGAGGCTAAACTCTAAAAATGAAACTAATTGCTTTACACGCAATTGAAATTCCTCTAGCTCCTCAGGGGTAAGAGTTTCCTTTTTTTTGTCTTGAGCCTGTACTACCGTAAAAGCTAAAACACAAAAAAGCGGGAGGGTAAAACGAAAAAAGCTTTTAATTACCTTCATAAAAAATATATTTCATCAATAATTGTTTTTCATCATCATTGATGCGGGCAAGATTTGACATGAGCCAGCCTCGATTCAAGCCAGGCCTGTTGAACCTTGTGATTTCGAAATACCAATTGTCAATTTGGAAAAAGTGAAATTTCACATTATCCACATTTTTAAAAGTCAGATTACCCAACTTCATTTCATAAAAAAGAAGCATTAAATAGTCTGGCTTAAATCCTCTTTGGGCATAAAGCTCAAGTTCTTCATTTACTCTCAAAGCCTTATTCAAATTCATGAACTCTAATTCATGACTCATTGGGTGCAGAAATTTCATTTCAGTAGTATCTGCTAAAAACAACTTGCTAAATGGCTCAAAAAAAACATTAGTAAGTACCCATTTGGAGCCTATTGGCTCTTTTTGAATTTTTAAAAATAGAGTAACCTTCTTATCTACACCTTTATGTGCGAATGTAGTTTCTACTTCGGCAAACCAATCTCCACCATGGAAATCAAGAAAGTAACCAGAATCTTCTTCGATTACATAGTTAGAAAACTCAGTCTTTAACTCATTAGGGATATTCTTATTTTCCTTATCGAAGAGCATTTGAATATATCTTATTCTGTCTTCTTTGGCTCTATAGTCTGGGTCGCCTGGGAAATATCTTTGACCTTGAGGGTCTTCTTCGTTATTGAAACGTCTAAAAAATTGATTCAGCTGTTTTGTTTCAGCATATAAAGCGCTTTCGTCGCCTAAGAATGAACTCAAATTTTGAGAATAGCCCTGAATTGGATTCAGGGCCATAAACAAAATTAATATCGTCAATTGTCTCATACCGAAGTCTCGGTTACTCTGATATCACCGAGTAACACATCCCAGAACTCAATTTCACGTCCTGCAATTTGCGTGCTTTTACGCTCTACGTACACCGTGATGTCCTTCTTGGTAGTATCTCTGTATTGTAAGCCGTCTGCACCAGTGCCTTCGAAGCTTTGATAGATGGTAATAACACCCACATATCTGCCATCTGGCCCTAGTTCTAGATCACTCACATATTCGATGTTGTACCACTGAATAGATACCTTATCATAGTTCAAAGCCATTAGGCGCTCGAAATATTTACGGATTGTGTAATACTTGATATCACTTGAGTAAAGTGAAGAAACGCCCATTTCGCTACCTGGAGCAAAAAGCTCTAATGCTCTGTCAATAATTCTATTGGCTTCGGAAAATTCAGTGTCTTTGTTACCAACTCTTGAAATGTAAGTTCCAAGGTCACGTATTTTTTCTAAAGCTAGAGAATCAATAGCTCTCTTCCTTTCTGGACTAATATTGTCTTGCGCATTAGCACTAAAGCCAGCAACCAAAACAAAAAGTAGTATAATTAATGATTTGTAATTTCTCATGACCGTGTTACTTTTTAATAAGAATGATTTCCTTGATTTTTCCATTATTATCGAATACTATTTCATCTATAGTATTCAGATTCTTTTTCTGGTCTTTCAAGTATTCTAAGTACTTTCTGATAGTGGTTGGGCGATCGTAATCCACAATACCTCCAGAACGATTGATAATAATTAATAATGGCGCATTGTCCGAGGTAAACATTCCTACAGTCTCATCAATTAAACTGTTGGCTTGGTTTACGGAGTTGGCATTGGCGATGTATTGAAAATAATTATTTAGCCGTTCACTTGCTGATTTTTCAGCAGGATCTGCCTTAGGTTGCATTGCAGCCTTTTCAGCAGCAATTTTATCTTCAACCCTTCTAATTAGGTCACTTACTTCAGCATCATCAAGGTTCAAACCTTTTACTCTGTTTAATTCTCTTTCTTTTGCTTCAATGCTCATCCCTCCCGCATCGTCGAGGATAGCTTGAAGATCAAGTTTTGCTTGCTCAATTGCACGAGCTCTTTCAGCCATCTCTCTTTCTCTTGCTTCTCTTGCTGCTTTTTTAGAGCTTTTGCAGCTCACTGTTCCAAAAGCTAGGGTGCATGCAAGCACAATCATTAGTAAATTTTTCAACCTATTGGCATTCCGGTTTTTGTCGAGCTTGCCTGAATTAGGGTTGCGAATAATAGAATTTTCGCTCATGTCGGCTGTGGTTAAATGTTAAAAATTGGAATTTAAAATTTCAGTTTTTCTTTAGATTAAACAATTGTAAAACAAAACTCTCGAGTAATTCTGTTGGTAAATTATCTAATCAACAAAGACTTTGAAAATTCTGGTTAATCCATCAAAAAAAATGCCAGCAAAAGAGCCAGCATTTTTATTTTGCTATCTCTGCGAGCCAGGCTGCTTAAGTTCCTGAATGCCAGCATCAACTTTTGCTTTGTCTACGATTGCTTTCACATCTTGCAAAAGTTGCTTTGCATCGTATATGATACCGTCTTTTATAGTATACTTAACACCACCCACTCTTTCCACTTCATTGCTATCATTTACACGAATATGACCGGTTCCATATAGCACCTTGAAGTTCCTAAGAGGATTTTCTTCTACCAATATTAAGTCAGCAAGTTTGCCAGGCTCAATCGTTCCGATTTGATCGGCCATCCCAAGTAATTCAGCGCCATTTAATGTAGCGGCGTTTATTACCTCCAAAGGATGGAAACCTGCCTCCCGCAATAATTCCAGCTCACGAATATAGGCGAATCCGTACAGTTGATAAATAAATCCGCTATCAGAACCGGCAGTTACTCTCCCGCCTCGATTTTTATATTCGTTTACAAAAGCCATCCAAAGCTGATAATTTTCTTTCCAAGCTACTTCTTGCTCTGTTCCCCAATCGAACCAATACGAACCATGTGCTCTACGGTTTGGTGAGAAAAATTGCCAAAGTGAAGGCAACGTGTAGTCATCGTGCCATTCTGCACGACGCGCCATCATTAAGTCACGACTTGCTTCGTAGATGTTAAATGTAGGATCCAGCGTGAAATCAAGTTCAAGTAATTCATTCATTACCTTGTTCCAATGTTCAGAACCAGGTGCTGCAGCTTGCTTCCATAATTTACCTGCTTCACCAAATCTATCCTGTTCATTTTGGTAATTATAATCCAAGCTATAATTCTGTACCCGCTGATTGGTAAATAATGCTTCTGGCAAACCATACCAATGTTCCATGGAGCTAAGCCCAGCTCTAGCAGAGTTCAAGACATTCCAATCGAAAACATTCATTTGTGCATGGTGCATAGCTGAGCCTAAGCCTAGCTTTTTGTTTTCTTCCAACGCAGCCTGCATAATGTCTGCTCTAGCACCAAAAAATTTGATTCCATCAGCTCCATTTTGGGCATTTTTTCTAACCCAATCCCTTGCTTGATCTGGCGTGGTAATTGGCCCTTCGTGACCTTGCCCAAAACTCGTGTAGGCTAAAATTCGAGGTGCAGTTATTTGGTTTTTAGTGCTTTTGGCCTTGTGTTCTAATACCCAATCTAAACCATTACCCGCTGAAGGATCTCTCACAGTTGTAACCCCATGTGCCAACCATAATTTAAACACATATTCGGCTGGTGTGCCTTGGCCTACTCCGCCAATATGTGCATGGGCATCTACAAAGCCTGGCATTACATACATGCCTTCTGCATTTATTTCTTTATCATTCGGCCCTATTTCAGGCCCGCGATTTGGATTGGTGGGTACGCCTGGATAGCCGACAGTATTTACCGAAACAATTTTATTGCCTTCGATTACGATATCAACAGGGCCCGTGGGTGGTGCACCATTTCCATTAATTAATGTGGCACCTCTTATTACTAATTTACCGTATGGCCCCTCGCCATCGGCTCTGTCTGGAGCGGGAGGAATTGATCTTTGTGCAAATGCATTGCCTACTATCAGCCCAATAAATAGGCATAGTAGAGTGATTTTAGTGGTTATGTTTTTCATACAGAGTGAAGGTTGACTATTATATTTCTCAATATAAGAAACAGAAGTCTAATTTAGTATCACTTTTACCTTCTTGGTTGTATGATTTTAAGATTGGTAAAACCACTCACTAAATCTCCGCCCTTAGAATTTCTAATGGTGGCCTTCCAATTACACCACGACTATTCCAGTAGCCAATAAACATGGTTAATGAAGTGATCAATAAATAGGTAATCACTACAGGTAAACTCGCAGGTTGGAATATGGAATCGAAGCTATATTTGGCCAAAATAGCTGTAGATGCAAATGCCAGAAGTATTCCAGTAAGTGAAGCTAAACTGCCCAAAATGAAATATTCGAAAAGCGTAATTGTCAAGATTTGCTTTTGGCTACTTCCTAATGTTCTCAACAATACACTTTCTTTCAATCGTTGAAATTTCGATAACGTAACAGAGCCCATCAAAACTACTAATCCCGTAAGAATGCTAAATAGCGCCATAAATCGAATAACAAAGGCGATTTTGGACAATACTTCCTCTACGCTTGCCAATATTTGCCCTAAATCCACAATAGAAACAGTAGGAAAATTGCGAACAACTGCTTGTTGGAATTTGGCTGAAACCATTGGGCTAGGCACTCTTGTAGTGATAATATGAAACTGCGGAGCATTTTCTAATACACCAGCAGGGAAAGTCACAAGGAAGTTCGATGAAACACGATTCCAATCCACTTTTCTGAAACTCGCTACTTGGCAAAGCATAGGCACTCCTTGCACATCAAAAATCAAACTGTCACCAATATCCACTTTCATTGAGCCTGCAAAGCCTTCTTCTATTGAAATTGGAATTACTCCACCTGGATTGGAACTTCCAACCCATTCGCCTTTTACAATGCTTTCTGTTTCGGAAAGCTCATCTCTGTAAGAAACCCTGTATTCCCTAGTGAAAATGCCGTCGCGCATCCTGATGGTACTATCATCTCTTGCCATTTGGCGAGTTACATCCTTGATCTTGAGCAAGCGCATATTTACCACAGGGTCCGACTGCAATACTTCCAGCTTATTTTCTTCCATCAATTGCTTAATACTCTCCAACTGACTACTTTGAATATCGAACATCAGTAAGTTTGGCCTTTCATCTTCGCTGCTTAGTTCTACTTCTGCCACCAACAAATCTTGCACATAAAATACCGTACTTACCAAGGCTGTTCCCAAGCCAATAGTGGCCAATAATACCAAGGTTTGGTTGTGTGGTCGATACAGATTGGCCAAACTTTGTCGCCATACAAAGCCCCAAGAAACAGGGAAAAATTTGCGAACCAACCACATCACTAGCTTGGAAATCAACGCGATGATGCCAATAGCGACTAAAAGCGCAAAAGTGAAAAAGAAAGCTTCTCTCCATTGTCCTATTTGGTTGTAAGCAAATAGATAGATAAAGCCTACAATCAATGTATAAACCAACCAATTAAGCCAATCTTTCTCTATTGCTTTGCTGCTAGATTCGGCACGAATGGTCAATAAAGGAGACGCATTTCTAATCTGAATTAATGGAGGTAATGCAAAGAGAATTGAAACAATGAGTCCAGTGATTATACCAAAAAATATACTAGGAAAAGATAATGAAGTATCGACTGTAATAGGAAGGAAGTCCTGTAAAACCAGCGGGAGGAGTTGTTGTACACCAATCCCTAATATTGCACCAATGATGGATCCAATTAATCCCATTAGCGCAATTTGGATTACATAAATCAAAAATGCTTGTAATCCAGATACACCCAAGCAACGCAAAATTGCTACAGTTGCAATTTTCTCTCGAATGTAAATAAAAACGGAACTAGCCACTCCAACGCAACCTAAAAGTAAGGCCACAAAAGCTACTAAGCCCAAGAATTTATTCAAATTACCAAAGGCTCTATTTGTATCAGCTTTTCGCTCTTCTACGGTGTCCGCTCGGAGTACTTTGTCGCGAAGCTCCTCTCTATTTTCTTCTTTCCATTTATCAGGATCAGTGCCATCGGCAAGTTGGTAATAGCTGGTGTATTCTACTCGGCTACCTCTTTGTATTAGTTTGGTGCCCTCTAGATAATCCCATGGAATAATCACGGCTGGAGCAACACTTGCCACAATGCCAGATTGCCCAGGAATACCATCTAAAATCCCTACAATTTCGAAACTTAGCGCGCCAACATTTACAGAATCACCAATTTTGGCGTCATACTGCATCATTAGCGTTCGATCTACAAGTGCTTTTTGGCCTGTGAAAAATTCCTCCCGCGCTTCCAAGGGCTGTACTGCCAAAGGACCGTAAAATGGATAAGCACCTTTCATCGCTCTTATCTGCGTGAGCCTTGCACCATCATTACTGCTGAAACTAGCCATAGAGGCAAAAACAGCCACTTTTGCAGAATCAATAATAGGCATTGAAATGTAAATCGAGCTGCTGTCATCCCGAGCTTCAATGGACAAATCAGCACCTAGTAATTCTTTAGCCTGATTATTTATTTCCCTGGTGAGGTTGTCGCCAAAGGAATTTATGGCCACAATGGCCGCAATTCCCAACACAATTGATGAGATGAAAAGGAGAAGTCTTGATCTATTTTTTCGCGTGTCTCGCCATGCCATTTTCCATAGCCAAGACCAATTCACTTTATTACTTTCCATAGCTTTAAATTTCGGTCACAGCCTCCTTAAAGCTCTTTTCTTCAACTATTTTACCGCCTTTTAAGCGAATCATTCGTTGAGTTTTCTTTGCCAAATCCAAGTCGTGGGTTACCAATACTAATGTGGTGCCGACTTCCCGATTGATGGTGAAAAGCAAATCCTCAATCATATTACCTGTTTCTTCATCTAAATTGCCAGTAGGCTCATCGGCGAATAAAATATCTGGGTTATTTGAGAATGCCCTAGCTACAGCAACTCTTTGTTGCTCGCCACCAGAAAGTTGGGTCGGATAGTGATTTTTCCTATCTGCCAAGCCCACTCTGCCGAGCCATTCTACAGCAGCTTTGTAGGCATTTTTATCACCCCTTAACTCTAGCGGAACCATCACGTTTTCTAATGCCGTGAGGGTAGGGATAAGCTGAAAATTCTGAAATACAAAGCCAACGTATTTATTGCGAATGGCAGCTCTTTCATCCTCATTCAGGTTGTCAAGGTTAATTCCATTGAGGATTAATGAGCCTGAACTTGAGCGATCCAGCCCTGCACATAAGCCGAGAAGGGTAGTTTTGCCACTACCAGATGGGCCTACTATTGCGAGCGTTTCGCCTTTTTCTAAACCGAAGTTTACACTATCAAGTACAGTTAATTTTCCCGTTGCAGTTGGGTATGTTTTAGTCAGATTTTTAGCTTCTAATATCATATTATTATCTAAGGAATTCCAAAGCAAAACGATTCAGGCCTTGAAATGGTTTATATATTGCAGAATCAGTGAAATCAATTACGAAATTATATAAACAATGATAAAATTACTTAGAAGCTTCACGGGAGCGGTGTTCGTTTTCGTTTTGATGGTAAATGTAGCTTGTGAAAATTCGCCCACTACAGAGAATTTAAGCAAACAGGCTGAAAATGAGGAAAAGACTAGATCTCAACAAAGGAGTGAGGATGCTCAGGTTATCGTATTTTTTGGCAATAGTCTCACAGCGGGCTATGGTTTGGAGCCTGAAGAAGCCTTTCCTGCAATTATTCAAACTTATCTCGATTCGTTGGGTTATAACTATAGAGTTGTGAATGCTGGAGTGAGTGGAGAAACTACTGCCAGTGGTAATTCGAGGGTGGATTGGATTTTGAAACAGCCATTGGATGTATTCGTATTAGAATTGGGAGGTAATGATGGTTTACGTGGAATAGATCCCGCTCAAACCAAGCTCAATTTACAGTCGATCATAGACAAGGTGAAAGGCGAAAAACCAGAAGCAACCATCATTTTGGCAGGGATGCAAGTACCTCCAAATATGGGAGCAGATTATTCGGATGCATTCAGAAACTTATATCCAGATTTGGCTGAAGCAAATAACCTCCCGCTTATCGAATTTTTGCTGGAAGGGGTTGGTGGAAATCCAGAATTGAACTTGCCAGATGGTATTCACCCAACCGCTGAAGGACACCAAATTGTGGCGGATAATGTTTGGAATACGTTGAAAGATAATATTAAAACAAATAGATAATTATGACTACTAAAAAGCAATTAACATCGATCGGTTTAGATACTGACAAATCAAATTTATTAGCAGAAAAACTAAATGACTTATTAGCAAACTATTCGGTATTTTACATGAATGTGAGAGGTTACCACTGGAACATTCGTGGACAAAAATTTTTCGAACTTCATTTGAAATTCGAAGAGCTTTACAATGATCTTCAACTGAAAATAGATGAATTGGCTGAAAGAATTCTTACACTTGGTCACCGACCTACGCATTCATATTCAGCGTACATTGAAAAATCTGCAGTAAAGGAAATTAAAGATGTGGCAGATGGAAACGAATGTGTAAAAGGTATTTTAGCAGCACTTCAAGCACTCTTATTAAAGCAAAGAGATCTGCTAGAATTATCAGCTGAGGCAGATGATGAAGGAACAAATGCACTAATGAGCGACTACATCCGTGAACAAGAAAAACTCGTGTGGATGTATAACTCATTTATGGGATAACCCACTGAATATAAATGAAAAAGGGCTCTATAGAAGCCCTTTTTTTTATCTTAGTCTGTCAACGGATTTTACGAGTCGCTCGTCGCGTCGTATAAATCTATTTGCCAGCAAATTGCAAACTAAAGCAGCGGCTGTAAGGTAATAGCCAACTACGTATTCACCCTGCGAGGCTGGATCGATTATTTTCTCAGCCTGACTTGTAACATAAAGTCCTGAAAGTAAAAAGGCAGCCATAAGAAATGAAGAAAGTGCCCCAAGCTTGATTTGTACAAAGCGCTTTTTGAATCTTGAAATAGAATATGCCGCAGAAGCTGCCGCCGCAATAGCAAGTATTGCCAAATAGATGGTAGTTTTGGACTCAGTTTGCTGGCCACCTTCATAAGTGTCTAGTGAAAAGGCTGTGAGTTCCATCATTTTATTGATTTCTACATCGGATTTCGTCCATATAGGAACGAACAATGTGCCGAGCATGCAAATGACAACTCCGAGAAGAAACAAGGTTTGAATTCTTTGTATCATGATAAGGACTGAATAAATTGGCCTGCAATTTAACCATTTTTAGCACCTAAAACGAAAATAAATGAATACTGCATATATAGTTGATATCATTCGTACTCCTGTTGGTAAGTTTGGTGGAACGCTTAGTTCCGTACGTCCAGACGATTTGGCCGCGCATGTGATTTCAAGTTTGCTTGCGCGCAATCCCAATTTTGATCCTGCTGCTACGGAAGATGTAATATTCGGTGCGGCAAACCAAGCGGGAGAAGATAACCGAGATGTAGCAAGAATGGCTTTATTGCTAGCTAAAATGCCTATAACAGTAGGTGGCGTTACGGTAAATAGATTGTGTGCTTCCGGACTACAGGCGATTATGGATGCTACTCGCGGAATTAAAGCTGGTGATGGCGAGGCATTCATAGCGGGAGGAGTAGAAAGCATGACACGAGCGCCATTTGTAATGGCTAAGTCGGAGCAGGCTTTCGGCAGAGATGTGGAAATTTATGACACAACTATTGGGTGGAGATTTACAAATCCTGCGCTATCCAAATTGCATCATCCGTTTGGTATGGGCGAAACTGCCGAAAATGTAGCCGAGCAATGGAAAATATCGCGGGAGGAACAAGACGAGTTTGCCTTCAATTCACAGCGAAAATATCAGGAAGCGCATGCGGCCGGAATATTTAAGGATGAAATCGTTGCTGTTAGCATTCCACAGCGCAAAGCAGATCCAATTATCTTCGATATTGATGAGCATCCTCGCTTTTCTCCATTGGCCAAATTAGGCGAATTGCAACCTGCCTTTAGAAAAGGAGGTACCGTTACAGCTGGCAACTCATCGGGAATCAACGATGGCTCAGCAGCCTGCCTTATTGTAAATGAGGAGACACTTAAAAAGTATAACCTTAAACCTATGGCAAGAGTAGTTTCAGTAGCTATTGCAGGCGTATCGCCAGATATTATGGGAATTGGCCCGGTACCAGCGACCCATAAAGCATTGAAAAGAGCTGGGCTTACCATGCACGATATTGGTTTGGTGGAATTGAACGAGGCATTTGCTGCACAATCTATCGCTTGTGTGAGGGATTTGGATTTGAACCCTGATATCATCAATGTGAATGGTGGATCTATTGCGATTGGTCACCCACTTGGCGCAAGCGGTGGCAGGATATCGGCAACCTTGCTACATGAAATGAAGCGCAGAAATATACGATATGGACTTGCAACCATGTGTGTGGGCGTAGGTCAAGGTGCAGCCATCATTTATGAAAACCTTGCCTAATGCGATACTTCCTAGAACTTGCCTATAAAGGCACAAATTATCATGGCTGGCAATTACAAAGTAATGCCATAAGTGTGCAGGCAAAAGTTGAGGAAGCGCTATTCATAATTTTAAAGGAAAATATTCGAGTGCATGGAAGTGGCCGGACAGATACTGGTGTTCATGCGCAGCAGCAATTTGCTCATTTCGATATAGATAGGGAGCTTGAGCCAAAAGATGCTCTGCATAAATTCAATGCGGTATTGCCTATGGACATTCGAGCCAAGGCTTTACATCTGGTGCGGGATAATGCAAACGCCAGATTCGACGCAACGGAGCGATCTTATGAATACCGAATTGTAACTGAGCAAAGCCCATTTCTTCAGAATCTGGCGTTGTATGTGCCCTACTATCTGGATGTGGAAGCAATGAACTCCGCAGCTAGTAATTTTGTAGGTAGGCAAGATTTTGAAGCATTGACCCGAGCCAAGGCCGAAGTAAACAATTATATTTGCGATGTTCGCCGATCTGAATGGCAAATTGAAAACTCTTTGATAGTTTTTCATGTTTCGGCAAACAGGTTTTTGCATGGCATGGTAAGGGCAATGGTCGGCACTTGCTTGGAAGTAGGCAAAGGCAAGCAAAGTCCCGAATACGTAAAAGATGTTTTGGCCTCCAAAGACCGAAAAGAAGCCGGAAAGGCAGCGAGTCCAAATGGTTTATATTTAACAAGGGTGGTTTATCCTCCCGCTATTTTTCTTGAAAGGAACAATTAGAATTGGATAAAGAGAATGTCAGCGGCAATATTATAGATTGGAGTGTTCTGCGCCGTCTTGCCAGATTTTTAAAGCCCTACAAAGGAAAATTCTACCTGCTGATTTTCCTCACTTTTGCTTTAGCAATATTAGGCCCAGCTCGTCCACTCCTTATCCAATTTGCTATAGATGATTACATAGCTGTGGGCGATTACGATGGGCTTGTGTGGATGATTGTGCTGTTGATTGTGGCCTTGGTTCTTCAAGCCTATGTGCAATATCTCCATACCTACGAGTCGGGTTGGATTGGTCAGCATGTGATCAAAGATATTCGCGTAAAGCTTTACCAGCATCTGGTTAAATTGCGTCTAAAGTTTTTTGACAATACACCCATTGGCCGATTGGTAACTCGAAATATTTCGGATGTGGAAACGCTTTCGGATGTATTTACCGAAGGTCTTGCTGCCATGATTGGCGATTTGCTACAGTTGGTTTTTATCCTCGGCGTGATGTTCTACACCGATTGGAAATTGACGCTGATAAGCTTAAGTACCCTTCCGCTTTTGATTTTGAGTACGTATGTATTTAAGGAGAAAATAAAGGTCGCCTTCAATGAGGTGCGAAATGCCGTTTCCAACCTCAATTCATTTGTGCAAGAGCACATTACTGGAATGGCCATTGTGCAAGTATTCAATGCCGAAAAAAGGGAACATAAGAAATTCGACGAGATCAATAGAGAGCATAGAAGAGCCAATTTGAAATCCGTTCTTTATTACTCTATTTACTTCCCAGTAGCGGAGGTAATTCAAGCTGCGGGCATTGGCTTGCTCGTATGGTTTGGGTCTAAAGCCGTTATTGGCGAGGAAGTTACGGTTGGTGTACTGATCGCATTTATCATGTATATCCAGATGTTTTTCCGCCCGATACGCCTGATTGCCGATAGATACAATACACTGCAGTTAGGTGTGGTGAGCTCGGCACGAATTTTCAAACTGCTGGACAACGACGAGCACTTGCCAAACAACGGAACCTATGTGCCCGAGAAGATCGACGGTCATGTACAATTCGATAATGTGTGGTTTGCCTACAACGATGAGGATTATGTGCTCAAGGATATAAGCTTTGAAGTGAAGCCAGGTGAAATCGTGGCGTTTGTAGGTGCTACGGGTGCTGGCAAATCATCGGTGATCAATTTGCTCAGCCGCTTTTACGATATTAATAAGGGAGAAATAAAATTAGACGGTAGAAATATTTCGGATTACGAATTGAGTGGATTGAGAAGAAATATTGGTGTAGTAATGCAAGATGTATTTCTATTCTCCGATACGATTTTTCGAAATATCACATTGGGCAATCCGGATATCACCATGGAACAAGTGCGGGAGGCAGCCGACTTGGTAGGCGCACTCAAGTTTATAGAGCGACTTCCAGGTGGGTTCGAATACAATGTGATGGAACGTGGCGCGACACTTTCGGTAGGTCAGCGACAGTTGATTTCCTTTGTGCGAGCAATGGTGTACAATCCTAAAATTATCGTGTTGGATGAAGCAACTTCGTCGGTAGATTCGGAAACAGAAGAGATGATACAGGAGGCTATTGAGAAACTGATGAAAGGCCGAACTTCTATAGTGATTGCCCACAGGTTGAGCACCATACAGCATGCAAGCCAAATTATAGTGCTAGACAAAGGTGAAATAAAAGAGCGTGGAACCCACGATGAATTATTGACATTGGAAGGATTTTATAACACCCTGTATCAAATGCAGTACAAGGAAGTTGTATAATTTATATGTTGGGGTATTTATTTCATGGAAAACCCTTCAATGGTTTATTTTCTTTGCATATTGAGTTAGTTTTGACCAACAATCGAAAATAGATATGCTTAATCTCTCGCGTAAATTTCTTGTGCTAATTGCTTTTGTATTTGCTCCTGCGTTGCTTTTTGGGCAGGAGTACGATAATGGCGTGGGTCTGAGATTAGGCGATCCATTTGGCATTAGTTACAAAAAATATTTAAGCCCAACCCAAGCAATAGAATTTATAGGAGGATCTAGCGGAAATCGTTGGAATGCAAGTTATTATAAAAAATCTTTTGGTCGGATTAATCGTTTTGATGACTTTTTATACTACAATCATGGATTGGATTACACCATTGGTTTTAGTGCTAGATATTTAAACCATAAAAAATTTAGTGAAGACTTGGATGGCGGATTACAATGGTACTATGGCGTTGGGTTGCATTTGCGATTTGCCTCAGTAGAGTATGAATACATTCGGTTGGAGGATATTGCAGAGTACCAAACAGCAGATCGTTTTTTCGAAGAACATTATAATTACGATATTGGGCCTGAAGCAATCATCGGTACAGAATACACGCTATACAATGCGCCAATCACTTTTTTTGCTGAGGTAAGTTTGTTTGCCGAAGTAGTGGACAATCCATTAGCACTTCGCTTTTATGGTGCATTTGGGATCAGATACAATTGGAATAAATAATGTCGAAAAACAAAAAAATTGCCCTTGCCATAGTTGCAGTGATCATTTTGTCGCTCGTAGGATTGTACGTGTATTTAGGTGGCCTCAATACTATTGACATCAGCATACAAAATGTACAAGGCCCGTACAGAATAGTAGGTATAGATTTCGAAGGCCGCCCCACTGATAAGCGTGTACGTGAACACTTTTTTGACCTGCGAGAACGTATTGAGCGTGGCGAACTCAAAGGCAGATTAAGCATGGTCTATTTTCGCGATGCCGAAACTAAGCGAAATGAAGTGAAGCTTTTTATGGGCGTTATCCTCGATGAGATTCCTGCCGAAATTCCTGATGAATTTAGAATGATGGGCGTGGAGGTAAGCGAAGTAGTAGAAGCCAGACTAGAAGTGCACAACCTGGTGATGCCCAGCCCTGCAAGTATAGAAGAAAGAATGATTGCCGTCGCCCAAAACGCTGGCTATACCCACCAACCTATTTCCATTGAAATCTACACTCCAGATAATAATGTAAGGGTACATATTCCGGTGGGGAGGTAGGAGATTTTAAGCTTGATTACCGCAATTAATTCATTGTTTTCTGTGGAATATATTATCGGTAGTTGAGGAAATTAAATATCGATGACTAGGTTGTTTTTACCTGCTTTGGTAGTGGTTGAATAAAATGGCAAAGTTCTTTATTAGTTGCTCATGCCCTACTATTTATTTTTGATGTAATGGCCTTTGATTATTGCTGTTTTTGATCCGATTGTAGTAACCAGTTAAAAACGTTTAAATGCTTTATGCCATTTCTGTTTTGTGTAAAGGAGTCTGTCGTAAGCAAAAATTTTGGGTAATTGTCGTTGATTTTTTCTAATGAGCCAAACTCGCGTTCGATTGTGCCTTCACTTGTCATTTGCCAAGCAACCTGATAATACTCAATGTCGCCTTTCGTATTTTTGCAGACGAAGTCTATTTCGTTGTTACGTGTCGTGCCTGTCCAAATTTTGTTGCCTCTACGAAGAAGTTCCAGATAGACAACATTCTCTAATATATGTCCTCTATCTGTAGCGCGTTCTTTTCCTACCAAAATATTGAGCAAACCAGGATCTACTAAATAATATTTTTCCTGAGTTGCCAATTGCTTTCTGCCTTTTAAATCAAAACGATTTACTTTGTAGAAGATAAAGCTTGCAACTAAATAGTCTAAATATCTCTCAACTGTAGTGTTGTGTGTGTGTTGTCCGTCTTGTTTTAATGTTTTTGCAATATTTCCGGGCGATAGTGGGTTTCCTATGTTGGAAGCTACAAATTTTATAATGTTGCTAAAAGCTCGTTTGTCGTTTATTTGGTAACGTTGTGTAATGTCCTTTTCTATAATAGTGGCGTAAATAGCCTCTAGGTACTCATATATCTTATCATAACCTTCCTCTCTCAATTCAACACCCTTGGGCAATGAGGTTTCATTTACATAATCAAAAAATAGAGCTTCATAATTTAGGTACCTGTTTGTTATTTCAATTTTACGAGCGGTTAAGTATTCTTTGAATGAAAAAGGTAATATAGAAATTTCTATGTATCGACCGCTTAAAAGTGTTGCTAACTCGCCTGATAGCAAAAATGCATTTGAGCCTGTGATGTAAACATCTATATTGGCTTTTACAAACAAGCCGTCCACCAACCTTTCAAATTCGGTTACATTTTGTACCTCGTCAAGAAAAACGTAACAGGGCTTTGATAAGTCGAGTTGGCTTATGATATGTGCATACAATGCTTCTAAATCGTTAAGATATTTGCGTAGTTCAAACTGTTCAAAGTTTAAAAACACTACTTGCGTATCTTCCACGCCACTTTGGAACAGCTCTTGTCTATATAACTCGAATAAAGTGCTTTTACCACTTCTTCGCAATCCGCTCACTACTTTTATAAGGTCTTTATCTCTATAAGCCAGTAACTTGCTAATGTATTCTTTACGATCTAAGTAATTTCCCATATCCCAAATATAACAACATAATCATTAAAACATGTTTGAATAACAAGTTTTAATGATTTGATGGCAATTCCTTTTTAATTCTTCTTTTCGTGGGTCGAGAGGTGTCACTAGTTGATAATTTCTTATAAACAAGTCGCTTCAAAGTAGCTTACATGTGATTTGTCAATGCCAATTACTGCTCCTGAATTCTTTAATCATATAAAATCAATTAAATCAATGGTTCAGACATTTTATCTCATGAGACTATTTCAAAACCTCCTCCAACACCCCCACCAACCCATCTTCCAAAGCATCAGCAACATCTGGTTTATTTTCTTGTATGTAAAAGTCTTTGTAGGCTGAAATGATGGCTTTTAAACTAAGGCCATTACCAAGGATGGTTTTGAGGATGCTGGTTTTTTCGTCCATTGTGGTGTATAGGTATTCTGTAGAATATGGATCGAATAGCGTTCTAAGTGTTCTATGTTTCCATAAGTCGCCTGGGCTGAAGATTTTGTCGAGTTGTTGCTGGTAATTCATGGGTTGATATTTTGGGATGAATGATTTTCTGCAGGATTGTTAAAAGAATGGAATGATGTGAATCAATACAGCTTCAAAGCTGCTTCTAGTGCTTTCTTAATTTTTGTAATTAAGCTTGGTGGCTGGATCACTTTTACATTTTCGCCCAGTGAGAGGATTTCCATAATAAAATCATGAGTGATAAAGAGCTTGAGTTTTATTAGCAATTCAGTTTCATCGTCTTTCAGGATTTCTTGAGATTCATGTAAGGGTAGGGTTTTGATGTATTTGCCTTGTAAGGGATCGAAGCTTAAAATTACCTCCCGCAGTTTTTCATTATTTGGGCTGATGATGCCAAAGCAATATTTAAAGTGCTCATTCACATTGAAATCATGCGGTAACTGGAATTTCCTTCGTGTGATTTCTAGCTTAGATAATCTGTCTAATGCGAAGCTTTTTACTTTTTGATCTTTCAAATCATTGGCAAGTACATACCATCGATTTTTAAATTCCTTGATGGCATAAGGTTCTGCAATGCGATGTGTAACTTCATCTGCCTCAAACTTTTGATAGGCAAAGGAAATTTGAGTTTCGTTTTTTATTGCATGCAGCAGGCCATAGAGGTTTTCGGTTCCTTGTGGTCGGCGTTTTTCGAAGTGAATATGATTGGAAAGTCGGTCGCTAATATTAAGAGCATTGAAGGTGTCAAATGCCTCCAAAATCCTTTTATTCTGTTCCAACTGTTCATCAATGTCGATATGATACACCCTTCTCGAAAAGTCATATTGGATGTCGATGCTGTACAGCGACCGGATATCCTCAATGTCCCGCTGGAAAGTCCGCTTCGATACATTGAAATTGTATTCCTGTAATTCTGATTCTAAAACGAGGTAGTCGGCAATTTCTGTAAATGTTGCAGGATGCTTTCTTAGCTTATTGATGATCAGATTATATCTCGCAATTGTTTCTCTTTTCGACATGATTTTAAGCTTTGGTGAAACCTATTTTGGCGCCTTCGGTTTTTGAAAGAGATTCTGTTTTGCAGAATTCCGTGATGTTGCTAAAGTCAACGGATACGCCATGAATGATTTCATGAATTTCATTTTTTCTCACGATATTATCAATTTGCCCTCCAGTGAAATCGAAGCTATTTGCGAGGAGCTCACATTCAGTTTCAGTCAGACTGGGTAGTTTCGAGTTCCAAATTTTGGCTTTCACGGTAATATCAGGTTTTTGAAATTCAATTTTGAATAAAAACCTTCTTTCAAAAGCCAAATCAAGGTTTTTTGCCAAATTGGTAGTGGCGAAAAATATTCCTTCAAAGTTCTCAAGCTCCTCCAATAAGATGTTTTGAATAGTATTTTCAGTTTTTGAAACAGGAGAGTTGTTGGCCTCTGCACGTTTTGAAATAATGGCATCAGCCTCGTTGAAAAACAAAATCGGCATCCTTTCACAATCTTTTGCAAAGGCATTATAATCAGTGAAAATCCGTTTTATTATTTTCTCACTTTCGCCAAACCACATTGATTTTGATTGGCTTATTTCCACTTTCACAATTTCTCGATCGGTGGCTTTTGCCACCTGGAAAACCGTTTCTGTTTTTCCAGTGCCAGGGTAGCCGTGGAGTAAAGTGGTAATCCCTTTGGGCAGTCCTTTTTTCAGTAATCTTTCCTGAGTTTCTTTGAAGTTTTTATCCTCCAGCACCGTTTTTAATAAGTCCAGCTGTTTATTTTCAAACTCATTAAAATATAGAATCTTAGCATTAATTTTTGATGGGTCAATAATGTTGTCCGCCTTCTTTTTGTTTGCAAAAAGTTTAATGCCCAGCTCTTGGAGCATCTGAATGGTTGTGTCGGAAAGTTTGAGATCCGTATCGTTGAAGAAATTGCCTTCCACCATTTCTACGTGGTCATTTGCTATGAGCAGATTTCGCTTTGCAAGAATCTTTTGAACATAGTTGACCTTTTCCCAAGCGCTATCAAAAATTTTGTCCGTAGTACGATCAAGATCAGCCGTTTCGTTACCTGTTATTGTCTTCCAAATCAAGTAAATGAAAAAGTATGTGTCTTCGATCGGCAATTGATAGTCATTGATTTTCTTTATTAGAGGGAAATTCAAGTTAGCATGTATTAATTCTGCCGCCTGTTCTAATAGTTCGCAGGTTGACAAGCCATCAATATCTCTCTCTATGGATAATTGGTGAATCCTTTCAAGAAGCTTGATTACATCATTAAATTCTTCTGTGCCGATCACGGGCATGGGCTTATTCTTTAGGATAGCTTCAGTAATTTTCTCATTAATTGAAAACTGATCAGTAGATAAAGCTAGGCTGCTTCGGCGGTAGTTTTTTCGCTTAATGAAGATTCTTGATGAATAAAGTGCTTCAAAGTCATCGCTGAACTCCAGTAATTTCATGGGGTTGCAACTGAAGTACTCAATTAAGTCTTTTAGCTCAACATTGCTTCCTTTGTAATTGAGTGCAAACACCATTGCGATAATCAACGATTGGTTTCGAGATACTTTGAAGTATTTGGCAAGAACTTTTAAGTCAGCATCAACTTTCTCAAAAAATGCCGTATTTAGTTCACAATCCTTGGATTGCTCATAGACATTGCCAATACTGTCTAATACTTTTGATTTTATAGTCTGTCTCATATCTCTAGCGTTTGAAACAAAGATATGGGTAGACTACGCCAAATTGTGTCGTAGTATATTTGTTGGTCTGGTTTTTTTAACCTTTGTTAGCTTTTACTGATTGTATTCCACAATTTAAATCTGAGATTACATCTAGTAATATTTTTAATAAAGAGTCCTAGTAAAAAGATTTATTCACTCCACTTGCGCTGAGTTCAATAAAAATTCAATTATTGATCCTTATCCAAAGACAAAATCTATTGTTTATCCTGCTTCTGCTATTTTTTGCCTTTTATTCATTTGGCGTGCGTTCTCCAAACTTCTGTTATGTTCACTTTCTAATTTGTAAGGTCGATTAAAAGCCTCTTGAGATACCTTAAAATATTCAGACAGCTTTCTTATAGTTTCTTTTGATAGTCCTTTCTGGTAATTCAAAACCTTCGATATTGTCCCTTTTGATAAATTGAGAATTTCGATTAAATCCTTAGCCTTCAAGCGATGTTCGGCCATCAAGGATTTTATTAATTCAATGGGATCTGCATCTTTGAGTGTGTTGTTATCATTATCCCATTTTTCAATCAAAAGCGAAAGGAGATCTATTTCATCTTGACTTTGCTCATTCAATATCAACTCTTCTAATATATTGCAATACTCATTATACTGCTCCTTATTTTTAATTATAGTGAATTTTAAGGTTTCCATTTTCGCTAATTTTTTTTAATCCTTATTAGTATACATTTATATCGTATTGCATACCCTGAGAGCAAAGTTTTGAATAAGCTGCATGTGTGCCAATCCATTTTACAAATAGATGGATTTTAGAAACTCCAAAATGATATTTACATATCAATCTGTAGTTGTTTCCTCCAATATTAAATACCACTCTTTCAGAGCCTTTACCAAGAATATCTGCACTATTGAAAGTTTTTATAATATCACTAGGGTCTTTCCAATCAGCCTGTTTCAAAATTGATAGCCAAATTTCAAAAGACACTCTACTTCGAGCATTTTTTAAGACATAATCTTCAATTGTCTGTTTTTTAATTAAATGGATTTTCATGTAATAAGTGCAAGTAAACTAAAATAGTTTCACAAAAGGAAACTTTATCATAATATAACTTTTTAAAACTCCTTAACCACCAATCCAACAGGCTTTAAACTATCGTCGATCACGATTTCAAAATCGATGATTCCAATTACCAATCCTTCTTTGGTAATTACTTCTACTTTCCACCGCCCTTCCTTCATATTGTTTTTGTAAGTGTAGCCACGAAAACCTGTGCCTCTTCCGCCAGTAATCCTGTAACCTATATCATCTACAATTTCCCATTTTTTGGTATTCTCATTGCGCCATTTCCAGCGATGAAATATCGATTTTTCGATAGCTGTAGGGGCAAATATGGAGGCGAAAACATACACTCTCTCACCTTCGCTATAAATGAATTTTATCCTATGCTCTCTCCAAAATACATTCCACTCATCTGTTTCGAAAGAGACTAGGTATTTGTCGTTGTCCACTTTAATATCGTGTGCTACGATACCACTTGCTAGTACAAGCGGAACAGGAGGAATCAAATTGAAATAATAAAACAAGTTAATGGTTGTGTACATGGTAATTATGAGGCCAATAATTTTGCTCAGCCTTATTTCTTTCCTAGTACTTGGGCTTTTATTGTAGATGATAATTATTAGTCCAAGTGTACATGCTAAACTGATTAGGCCAGAGATCACAAATATGGCTGTATTCATTTCTTTAATGAACACGGGTATCATAAAGGTGAAAAAAGTGAAACTCACGAAAAAATAGACACTGAATTGCAAATACTTATTCGATATTCGTTTTTTCAGAAACTCATTGGCTACAAGTAATCCAACTAATATGACAAAGAATGTGATTGTTTTGGAGAGGGAAACGCTTCTTGAAAAATAGATGACATAGGCACTGGAAAGGGCTCCAAAGAAGAACTGAATGGCCAAAGGAAAATATTTCTTATATCGATCTAAAAGGGTGTTTTTCCATTTTCCGTCATCTGCCAAATTATAGAGATATAGTGTGATGGAAAGTGATGTAATATGTAAAGACACCACTACCATATCATAGAGTCGGTCGATCCGTCCCAGCGTCAAGGAATCGAAAGTAAAGCCACCAATAAAAAATAATACAGGAGCATATTTTTTATTTTTCATGATAAATCGCCGAAAAGCACTTTTTTTAAACTTTTGTAAAGTTCTGTTCATAGGATTTTGGTGACGAATTTATGTGAGAAACAGAATAGGTTTGATTTTAGGAATTCAAAATTCAATTTTGAACTCACTTCAGCAAGCAGAGTAGCCTAGTAAAAATAAAGCCACGATTTAACAAACCTTAAAAAAATCGGACAAACCTAAATTGTTCAAACTCTTAAAAACTTAGTTTCCGGAATCAGAGATATGGCAGTGTTGAAAAGAAAATGTGGAAATAGGTTGGAGGAGATGATATTTTAAGTGATTCTCCAAATACACAAGGGTTGGTCGATAATAAAAAACCTCCCGCTGTTTTTATGAAAAAGGCGGGAGGAATAGTACTTTAAATTTAGCTTTTCTAATGCTTGATAGGCCCTAAACCAATTAGATGGACTGATAGAAATGGGCAAGAAGGATTTAAGAAATGTATTTTTCCAAAAACTCCTTTTTAGAGTCCTTGTAAGATGATACTGCACCAATTTTTGAAAGGCAATAAATATAAATCCATGCTGTATCAATTTGATAAGGAAGAAACCCAGCTCTAGCGCTATTTGGATATAGGTGATGGTTGTTGTGCCATTCCCCTGAAAATAGACCTGGCCTGGTTTGATTAATGGACAAATTTCGTCTGTCGTAATCGACACCATCTTTGTGGGCTACCTGCCCTTTTCCATGACCTGTATAATTGAAGGCTCTAACTAAAATATACCAAAACATCGCTGCACTAAAGGCGCTGCAAACTAAGGCAAATCCACCTAGGGCATAAAATATAGTGATCCAAATAGACCAATTAAATGCCCATATACCAAATGTGTATAGTGGAGTGACGAGCGTGCCCCATTTAAGGTAATTCTTATAACTATGAATTTGGACTCCAGTACCCAACAAAAAATGTTTCAACTTTCCATATTCCTTTTCATCCAAATCCCTCGCAATACTCTGGTGATTAAAGTCTGAAAACATGCAATACCAAAAGCCAGCTACCGCATTGTAAGGATCACCTGGCAAGTCTGATTTTGCATGATGGACATGGTGTGAAACCACATACACTTCCTCTGGCATAGTTCTGATTACAAGGTTTTGGGTAACAAACCGCCAAATAGGATGACTAAATGTAAAAGACTTATGAGTGCAATATCGGTGGTACCAAATTGTGCCATGTGTGCTCATGACAATCAATGTATAAAATAGAAAAAACCCGAGCGTATAAAAGCTAAAATATTGAGTAAGAAAAAAATAAAAAAAAGGCAACATACATACAATCATTAGTATTGCTGAGGCAGGCAGCCAATTTTTCCTAGATTGAAATATGTTTGTTTTTTTTAAAGCTTCTGTTAGTAATACCTTGAATGTGGGTTTCACGACTTCTCCAGATTCATTTTGCCAGCCATAAGAAGGCTCATGAAGTACTCTGTCTATAAATGCCATAAGTTTTTATCAATCTGCAAGAGTATAAATGCCTTTATAAATGGATTATGAGGCAAAATATACTTTAATCATCCCTTATCAACCAAATAAATGATTTGAACTTCGCAAAGTTAATTATTTTTAATGAGTAGATAAATATCTTATCACTTTTGTTCTGTAATCCTAAAGATTGATTTTTCCTTTTTCCTCCCGCTTTTGGGTGTTGGCGGGAGGAAATAAATTTCTGAATTTAAGTTTAGATGCTTCCGCAAGCTTTTGTTTATCGATTCCTTAGTCAACTTTGAGAATTAATGGAGATGACATATTGGCTCAATTGCTCCTTTTTAAATTGATTTGCATAAATAAAATTAGCAATTGAACTTGTTCACTGCTGTACCTCTTAGCCTATTTTTCTCAGTATAAGTAAAGAGGCAAAATGTTGGTTAAAAATTCTTCAGCTTAATAAAGTAAAGAGGTGTTTTTACAACTGAGGCGTACACAAATCTTTTATAAATTGGTCTTTCATTACATAAGTCTTGACATACTTAATGGGAAATCTTCCAGCGGTGGTCATTTGACAATTAAATGACATTTCATCACCATTTTCAATAGCATGAAAATCATACGGTGATCGGTAAGCAGGATTGCATGAACTTGGCTGCGAAAAATCTTCTAAAGGATCCTGCGCCAATAGAGTCATTTCTCTTTTTATTTTCTCTAATACTGCTTTGTTTCTAACAATTTTAGTTAATTCTTCAAGTGAAACAAATTCGATTTCCCTTCCTATATCTTGACCATTACGGAAAATAAAAGTTGAGTCTAGAGCAAAATCATTTGTATAGAATGAATGAATGGTTCCAATTTTAATAAAATCTTTTTGCTCATTAAATTTCATTTCTTGATAGCTCTCTAAGGGATTACCTTCTTCATTTATAAATGTTCTGATGGGTCGCTCTAATATATCATACCATATTTCATGTTCTTGATATTCATAACCCTCCATAAATTTTCCTGATGGATTTTCATTTGGAGTACATCTTACATAGGCAGTAACAGATTTTGCTAAATAATGGAACCCGCTACTTTCTCTCAGAAATGGAAGTTTATACTCTTCTTTAAGTTCCCATCTTCCTTGATACTTGTAGCATTGATAATTACAATCGGGCGGGAGATCTCTTAAGCTTTTGTAAGGGTTAATGAAATTTGACTCAAATGTCCATTCCAACATATCATATCTTGAAGTAGTATTTGGCGCTTCATTTATAAAGCTTAACACTAGGTATATACAACCTGCTCCAATGGAAAGCCCAAGAAAAAAATAAAGCACTCTATTTCGTATTGAAGCAAACCCTTTTTTCGGGTTGCTACTCATTTTCGAAAGCTTCTCCTTATAGGATATAAGTGTTAGAATCCTTTCTGCATTTTGGTTAGCCCTACTGTATTCTCCTTCCGTAGCTGATTCATTGATAAGCCGTGAAAACTGAGCGTCACTGTACCCAAGATCTCTTGATATCTCAGAGTTTGGTGCTTTTTCGAATTTTTTGAGTCTTTCGTCGAAGCCACCATAGAGTTTTTTTAGCTTATTTACAAAATTTATGTAGGAGTCCTTCATTGTGTTAAATACCTAATTATCAATATAATATCCGTTGAAATTCGTTGAAAGTGCATAAAATTTACTAGAACTTTTCGAGTGTCGTTTTTTAACAAATTAAAATTATTATGATTGCTATACCCTTAGATCAAAATGCTGAGCTGGTATAACAGCGACAAGTACAATGTGCTTTCGCTAATTTATGAAACAACAACCAATAAAACATTTAGTATTATGAAAAGACTGCATCTAACCGTCTTTCTTATTCTATTTTCTCTAGGAAACCACCTGCTCGCTCAGGTGCCTATAAAGGGTAAAATAACGGATAAGAATAATGAACCAGTTATTGGAGCCTCTGTGCTGGAAAAGGGTACTAATAATGGTACTATAACTGGTATTGATGGGCAATTTACCCTTGTAGTGGCAGGTTCCACATCTATTTTACAAATCAGTTCAATTGGTTACATTTTATCAGAAGTAACTGTAGGAAACAATACTCAGATCAATCTGATTTTGGAGGAAAGTGTTGTGCAACTGGGTGAGGTTGTAGTCACTGCTCTAGGGTTTGAAGAAAGTAAAGATGAATTAGGGTATGCCACTTCAAATATTTCCAATGATGTGCTAAAGGGAGCGGCAGAAAATTCTGTTATTAATTCACTTTCAGGTAAGTCCACAGGAGTGAGAATTTCAAGAAATTCGAGTGACCCAGGAGCTGGTGCTTACATGCAAATTAGAGGTGTTTCTTCCATCGATCGGAACTCACAACCTTTAATTATTTTGGATGGAATTCCTATTAGTAACGACGCTAGGGGTAATAATAACAATTTCGCTGTACAGTCAAGGTTAAATGATATCAATCCTAATGACATTGAAAATGTGTCGGTATTGAAAGGAGCTTCTGCCGCAGCTTTGTGGGGTACACAAGCATTAGGTGGAGTAATCTATATCACTACAAAAAAGGGTAAGCTTAATCAAAAGATGCAGGTTACTTACAATTCGACTTTTTCAATAGATGAAATCAATGCTAAGTACCCTGTTCAAAGTACCTTTGGTCAAGGTACAAACGGTAATTACAGCAATACCACACCCTACTCCTGGGGTGATAGGATTTCAAGCAGATCTGGAGAACCAGACGTGTTGAATACCTCAGGGGGTTTTTTTGTTGATCAAAATGGAAAAACTCACTATCCCATAATAGCCAAAAATGAAAGGGATGTTTATGACGATAGCAATTTTGATCAAGTATTTCAAACGGGTCAGTTTTTTGAAAATAACCTAAGCATCCAGTCTGGAAACGAGAATAGCTCAATTTATGTAAGTCTTGGAGATTTAAATCAAAAAGGGATTATCAGAACGAGTGCTTACCGAAGATCCACAGCTGCCATAAATACTACAAATAGGTTGAATAAAATAACTAATCTAAATACTTCAGTTAAATACACGAAGACGAGTTCGAACGCAATCAGGCGGTCTGTAAGTAATAATGGTTTTTACCTTGGCTTTTTGAGAAACCCTGCTGACTTTGATGCATCTGGATATAGAGGAGATTATTATCCTTCAAGTACTGCAGCAGCTATTCCTAATAGACAAAGATCCTATAGAAATCCGATAGGAGCGAGCACAAACGCTGGGTTTAACAATCCATTATGGACAATCAGAGAGCAGGAAAATCTTGCTACGGTTGACAGGATAATTGCCAGTATGAATTTGACAATTAAGCCTACTTCTTGGTTAGATTTAATCGGTAGGGTAGGCATTGACAAATTTGGAGAAAGAGGAAATGAATTTTACACCCCAGGTGCGGCAGCAGGCTTTGTTGGCGGGAGGTTGGTAAAAGAGTATGCGAGTAATAGTATTTTTAATATGGACTATATCGCAAAAGCTAAAAAGTCATTCAATTCGAATTTTGATGGAGATATTTTAGTTGGGTTTAACTTTAATCACAGAGAAAGAGTAGTAGAGGGGACTGCTATTCAAAACTTCTTAATATTCACCGACTTGAATGATGGAATTCTGGATGTTAACAACGCCTTACCGGAAAATAGAGAAGCTACTTCATCTTTTGGTAGTGAGCGGACAGTAGCTGGATATACCGCAGCAAATTTTTCTGCATATAATCAGGTTTTTGTTAATGCGACATTGAGAGCTGAATGGGCTTCCACCTTTGGTTTAAGATCAGATAATGCTTTCTTTTTCCCATCAACTTCTGTTGCTTGGCAATTCAGTCAACTGCCACAACTAAAATCCAATTTGCTCTCATTTGGAAAGCTTAGGATGTCTTATGCGGAAGTAGGTGTTCAACCTTCTAGGTATAATACCTTTCCTGAGTTTGTAACACCTAATTACTCGGATCAATTAGGAGGAAGTCTTAATGCAGGTCTTTTTGGTATAGGTGGTTTCGTGCCAAGTTCGAATTTAGGAAACCCTTCCCTAAAGCCAGAAAGAAAACGTGAAATTGAGATCGGTACAGATCTTCGTTTTTTCCAGGATAAATTATCCTTTAGTGGAACCTACTATTTCAATAGAACTACAGATATCTTATTAGACTTTCCGATTGCTAATTCAAGAGGTTACAATCAATTGTATTCGAATGCAGCAGCCATGGAGAATAGAGGGTTGGAGTTAGAATTGGGTTATAATATTTACAACAATTCTGATTGGAATATTGACATGAAGTTACTCTATTTTAATAATAGAAATGAAGTTACTGACCTAGTAGGATTAGAATCAGTACGACTTGCTACAGGTCTTGCTGGCGTAAATAATCGAGTTGTAGTTGGTCAGCAACATGGAGTGCTGTGGGGGCCTAGAACATTGCGAGATGAGAATGGCAATATCGTTTTTGATCAAAATGGCTTTCCATTAAGGGACGATGTGGAAGGAGTAATTGGAGATCCAAACCCAGATTTCCAAGCTTCAGCCGTTGGATCAATTTCTTACAAAAAGCTCTCATTAAACTTTCTTTTCGAAACGTTCCAAGGTGCCGATATTTTTGCGGGAACAAAATCAGTTATGGTAGATTATGGCCGCTGGGGTGCTACAGAGAAGGAAGTGACGGCCTCACAAAACCTATTAACATATAGAGGAGGAATAATTCCTGCCGGGACTACATTCAGAGGTGATATTTATGACTTTGGAGCTGGCCCAGTAGCATTAACTCAAGATTGGTACACTGGCCCGGGAGCCTTTTTTGGAGGTGGTAATCATGAGCTTTTTATTGAAGATGGCTCATGGACAAGACTAAGAGAGCTTACATTGAGTTATGATCTGAGTGCAGATTGGCTCAAAAACCGAGGCGTTGATCGTCTTCAGTTATCTGCAACAGGTCGAAATCTCTTTTTATGGACAAAATTCGAAGGAAACGATCCAGATACGAACGTTTCAGGTGTAAGTGCTTCCAGAGGAATTGATTATTTCAATAATCCTAGCACTAGATCTTATGTATTCTCACTTTCTCTTACTTTTTAATTAATGAAACGTCAAGAAATCATGAAAAAAGTAATCTTTATAACGATATTTTCTGCGCTACTTTATGGATGCGCTGACCTTGTAGATGATTTGAACCAAAATCCAAATAATCCAACATCAGCACCATATCAGTTTGCGCTTACCTCCACACAAGTGGCAAACGTTATCCTTCACACTGGAGAGCCGACAAGAAAGGCAGGTATTTTTGCAGGACAATACAAGGGAATAGAAAGACAACATCTAGGCTATTCTAACTTTGATCTTGTTTCTAGTGACTTTAATAGCCATTGGAATACAGTTTACAGCAGTATTGTGAGAAATGCATTAGTAACAAAAGAGTTGGCTGCAGAACAAGGGATTGAAGGAATAACGGCTGGTATTACTCAAGTATTAAGAGCCTTGGCCTTAGGTACAGCGGCTTCATTGTGGGGAGATGTTCCCTTTGATGAAGGTGGTCAACTTGAATTTGAGAATCCAGTATACGAAGACCAACTAACAGTTTATGCGAAGGCCCAAAATTTGTTGGACGAAGCAATAGCAAATCTAGCCACGAATAGAGGACGCCCACTTGCAAGAACTGATATTTATTTTGACGGAAATGCAAATGCTTGGATTCAAGTCGCCTATACCATTAAGGCTAGGTTTTATATGCATACAAAGAATTACCCTGCTGCATATATCGCTGCCCAAAGCGGAATTGGATCAGATGGATCTCGAGCAGCGAATAATTTGCGATCACCACATGGCACCGCACTTGATAACGCAAATTTGAATTATCAATTCTTTGAAATCGCAGCACGTAAAAGTGATTTGGTTACATCAGATTTTTTTGCGAGCATAATTGATTCAAACTTGACAAGAAGTCCTATACCTACAAACTATAGAGGACACGCCAAAACTAACGAAACTGCTAGATACAACTACCTGCTTCAAACAACAGATATAGGTATTCAGCCTAATACCAAAAACAATGGTATTGCGCAGATCGATGGCCCTGGAGCTATAGTTACTTATGCAGAAAATTTATTGATTTTGGCGGAGGCGGGAGGTCGTGCAGACTTTAATATTGGATTACAACGCTTGAATGAATTCAGAGCCTATATGGCCACGGGAGGGTATCTAAGCAGCCCAAATATGGCAAGCCTTCAGTATCTCCCTTTTGTAGCAGCGGATTTTAATAGTGGTGGTATCGAGAATTTGAACGGGGCTGTTTCTCCAAACGACGCCTTGCTTCGCGAAATATTAGAAGAGCGCTATGTTACTCTTTTTGGGCAAATTGAAGTGTTCAACGATATTCGTAGAACGCAGAATGAAGCCAATATCCGAGTGCCTGTAGTACCAAATGTAGGGTCACAACTACCACAAAGATTTTTGTATGCTCAATCAGAATTGGATGCCAATTCTAGTACACCTAATCCTATTCCAGCTTTCTTTCAGAGGACAACTGTAAATCAATAAACTAAGCTTCAATGAAAAGAATAGCCCATATCCTATTTCTGACTGTAAGTGTTATGCTTTTTTCAGTCAATATATCTTATTCTCAATCAAATGAAAAAGAAGCAGTTAAAGTACTTTTTGTGGGCAATAGCTTCACTTATTTCTTTAATCTACCTCAAGTAGTAGCCTCAATGGCTGAGAGTCAAGGTGTTGAAATCATAACTAGGCAGTCAACAGTTGGAGGGTCTAATTTGGAAGAGCATTGGAAAGGACTGAAGGGAACCAAAACCAGAAAACTATTAGACAGCCTAACATGGGATTATGTTGTTTTAAATAATCATAGCACTAGTACAATTGATAGTCCAGATGATTTTATGGAATATGGTTCAAAATTCATTGAGCTTGTTCGCTCAAAAGGAGCTACGCCAATCATTATGCAGACCTGGGGCTATAAATCCAACCCGCTAATGACTAAGCCAATTGTGGACGGACACAAAAAACTTATTGAAACTACGAAAAGTGCATATGTGCCAGCAGGAGAATTATTTATGGCAGCTAGGCAATGGCGTCCTGATTTGGAGCTTTTCCATGACGATAAGCATCCATCTTCTAATGGGACCTATCTTTTAGGACTTGCATTTTTTAAATACTTCACGGGACTTTCTACTTCAGAAATACCATTTCGACTTACTGCCACTGATAAAAATGGTGAAAAGTTGTATCTGATATTTATGTCGCAAGAGGATGCTGATTTTCTTCAACAATTGGTCGATGAATTCGATTTTAAATTAGCGAACGAATGAAGTTAGGGAAGAAAACGATTTCTTTACTTCTAGGGCCAGCAGTTTTTGGTATCATGCAGCTCTTTGGAGCTCCTGAAACGATGAATGATGCTGCTTTTCAAGTGCTTTGTGTAACTGCGTGGGTAGCCATTTGGTGGATTACCGAAGCAATTCCAATTGCAGTAACAGCCTTGTTGCCTATAATACTATTCCCCTTAACAGGAGCACTAGATCTGGGTGAAACTACGTCAGCTTTTGGCCATAAGTATATTTTTCTCTATTTAGGTGGTTTTATATTGGCTATAGCTATTGAAAAGTGGAATCTGCATAGGAGAATTGCTCTCAACATAATTAGCTTGATAGGTTCGAATATCAATACCATTATTTTAGGTTTTATGGTTGCAACTGGCTTTATGTCTATGTGGATATCCAACACAGCCACCTCTGTTATGATGCTTCCCATAGGTATGGCAGTTGTTTCACAATTCAAAAAGAATGATGACGGCGAAACATCTGATTCAGAATTTGTTGGAAAAGCATTAATGCTGGCAATAGCTTACAGTGCCTCAATTGGAGGTTTTGCTACATTAATTGGAACTCCACCTAATCTTGTTTTAGCAGGTGTGCTTGAAGAAACCTATGGTGTTAAAATAAATTTTGTTGATTGGATGAAGGTAGGCTTACCTATCTCAATTGTTTTGATGTTTTGTTGCTGGTATTACCTTACTCGATTTGCCTTTAAGTTCGAGCAAAAAGAGTTACCTGGAGGCAGTATCGAGATTAAAAAAATGTTATCTAATCTAGGTAAAATTTCATACGAAGAGAGTGCTGTGCTCTGGGTTTTCATAGCAACTGCATTTCTGTGGATCTCTAGAGGATTTATTGAAAAATTTATTCCAGCAATTGACGATACAATTATCGCAATGATCGCTGGAACAGTTTTATTCATTATACCAGCAAAAGACAAAAAGCCAATAATAGACTGGAAAGAATGTATCAACATTCCTTGGGGTATTATCCTGCTATTTGGCGGAGGTATGGCACTGGCAAAAGGATTTTCTGATACAGGCTTGGCCGAGTGGATAGCACAACAGATGGGACAGATGCAAGGACTATCCTTGATTATGTTGATATTAGTAATGGTAGCCTCGGTGAATTTCTTAACTGAAATAACATCAAATTTGGCTACTACGGCAATGTTATTACCCGTTTTGGCACCAATGGCACTAGCCTTCGATTTGCATCCATATATGATTATGGTGCCTGTGACAATAGCTGCTTCTTGTGCATTTATGTTGCCAGTAGCTACTCCACCTAATGCAGTGGTTTTTGGTTCGGGCTATCTTCGGATACCGGATATGATAAAAGCAGGCATATGGATGAACTTAATATCTATTGTGCTAGTCACTCTATTCATTTACTTTTTGCTGCCAGTTTTATGGAATATTGATCCTAATTCTTTCCCAGCTTCATTTAACCTTGGCACCAAATAACTTGAACTTCAATTCATTAAGAATATTAAATTAAATTTCTATGAAAACTAAAAGTCAATTTTCTGCACTGCGATGGCTCATGTTCGCATTGATGCCAATAGTAATTTTCATCTCTTGTAAGGATGATGATATTTTTGCTATCAGCAATGACCTTAGGGTTCTTTATGTAAGTTTGGGAGGAGATCGAGCTCAGAGTGGCTCGGCTGGAATACCGGTTACCTCCTCAATGGAGTTGATATTTTCTCATAGTCTCAATAAAGCTAGTTTTGAAAGTGCGTTGAGCATTTCTCCTGCATTAAGCTATTCAGTTACCTATGATGAGACGTCTTCATTTGTAACAATTACTCCTAACGTACGATTGGAATACGATGAGTCGTACACCTTAAGTTTGCCTAAAGGGAGCTACGGTGCTGCCGGAGAAACTTCTAAACAAGATTTTAATTATAACTTTAGCACGGGTGAATTTATTCCTCCTACCATTTCATTAACAGCAGATAAATCGAGCTTCTTCGAAGGGGAATCAGTTACGGTTACTGCAACGTTGAGTGAGGTTGTTTTTGTAGATGTTGCTTTTGATCTAGTTTTCTCTGGTAGCGCAGAAGGTAATGGAGTAGACTACACTTCCAGTGCAACAAGCATTTCTATACCAGCAGGTGAAACTTCTGCTTCCTTTACAATTACATCAATTGAAGGTGATGCTGTAGAGGGTACAGAGGAAATCATAATATCTCTCGAAAATATTTTGAATGGAGTATATAATCCAGTGCAGCCTTTGACTATCTCATTGGGCGACAGGGCTCCATCAATAGAGCTTAAAGGTGTTATGCATTTACGAGCAGGCACCGCAAATGGAGTTCGTGCGGTTCATTTAAATGTTTTAAAAGACATCGCTGATTTAAGTACTTATGGGATTGAGATAAATACAAATGGTTCTTCTGCCCCTATTGATCCAGCAAATCTAGATTATTACTTTCCTGCAATGTCTGTTTCTGCAGGAGACCAAATTTTGCTAGTCCGTAATGCTGATGCAGCCAATGCTGCGGCTTATTTTGGGTCTTGCTTCAGTGATTTTGATCATGTGCTTCAAACATCTGCTATGACTCATAATGGAAACGATGCTATTTTGCTTTACAATGATGGAGTAGCTATTGAAACTTTTGGTGAATTAGGGGTAGATGGTATAGGCAGACCTTGGGAATACACGGGGTCGTGGGGATATAAACTGGCTGATAAATGGATTTATGGCGCACTTAACTGTGCAAATAATGTAAATGCAGGAACAACAAAATCATCCTCATGCGTGTACCCAATGTGTTCCGAAGGTTTAGAATTCTTAGGCATTATGTCGCTTCGGCCGACTGCAGGTCTAATTAGAGCCTATCATATTAGAGCCTTAAAGGATATTTCAGATCTAAGCTTATTTGGAGTAGGAATTGCTTCTAATGGCCAAGCATTTTCAGATGGAATTGAGATTCCTTTCCCAGCTATATCGGTTAAAGAAGGAGAGCAAATTTTGGTTATTCGTAATTTAGATGTAGCAAGAGCCGTAAACTACTTTGGAAGTTGTTACAATAATTTTGATCATGTGATTACTAGTTCGGAACTTACCTCAAATGGCGATGATACAATTGAGTTGTTCAAAGGCACAACTCTCATTGAGACTTATGGTGAACTTGGTGTTAATGGGCAAAATCAATTCTGGGATTATAGAGATTCTTGGGCGGCAAAAGTCAATGGCAGTTGGAGATACGGTGGAGTTGGCTGCACATTAAGCGCAACTTCAAATGCTACATCTAGTTGTCCATATGTCCTATGCAATTGATATTTAAGTGTTTTAAAGAGAGTTCTCAATTATGAGAACTCTCTTAATTTTTTATCTATGAAGAATTCCATATATATCCTATTGCTTTGCGTTTCCTCATTTATAGTTTCTTGTGGTAGTGATGATTCCGACACTGTTGCTAGTATTGAAATTCTTTCATCTACCATTAATGGGGCAAATTCAAGCGGTACAAATATGGATATGCCAGTTGAAACCAGTATCGTAATAGTCTTTTCAAGTGCCCTTAATCCAGTAGCGTTTCAATCAGCATTCTCCATTTCAAGTGGGGGCAATCCTGTTGATTATTCAGTTGACTATTCAAATGTTGCATCTAAGGTCACAGCCACAATGAGTCTTAATTATAATACGACTTATGCTGTTACTTTAAGCAATTCAGTAATCGGAGCAAGAGGCGAAAAATTGAATAGTTCACTAAACTTCACTTTCAAAACAGCAGAGGATAACATTATTAGATCGATGAACCCATGTACTAATATTGGTGATTGTTTGCGCAATATTGAATTGAAGGGTTCTCAAGGTGATGGCACATTTCAATTTTACAGTAATTATCCCATTTATGCTGATAATGCAGAGTGGGAGAATTTGACTCATGCAGTAATAGTAGTGCATGGAGCAAGCCATGACCCACAAAATTACTATGGCTATTTAAATAATACTTTTGAGAGTCAAAATGTTTCTGGAAAAACCATCCTCATTGCGCCATTTTTCAGAAATACATCTACCGGATCTTTAAATGACTTCTATTGGCCGATTACAAATTGGAGAGGTGGCTTCCCTTCTTCGAACACAAATAAACTAAGCTCTTATGAGGTCATTGACGCCTTGATTGATCAACTCACCAATGCTGATCGCTTTCCAGTTCTTAAAAAAATTGTTATTACAGGCCATTCTTCAGGAGCAGCATTTACTCAATTTTATGCGGCTTCCAATAAATCTGAATCAAAATACCCTTCTATCGACTTTGAATACGTGGTTGCAAATTCTCAGTTTTTTTACTATCCAAGTGGTCAGCGGATAAATGAATCCAACAATCAGCTCTATACGCCTTCTGGTTGCCCAGCCTACACTATTTGGCCTTTAGGGTACAATTCAACACCAGCATATTTATCAGGAGTTAATTCTAGTTCATTTAATTCCCAGTTTGTAAGTAGAAAAATAACCTACTTACTCGGCAATGGAGGTCAGTCAGATCCAACTTTGAACACTGTAAATTGTGAAAACACATTACAAGGTTCAAGCAGATTTAAAAGAGGAGAGAATATGTTTAGGTATATGGAATTATCATACCCTGGAACACACAATCATAAGAAGGTAATTGTGAATGGAGTTGGCCACGATGGACAGGGAATGTACCAATCAAATGAATTTAGGTCTTTATTAACACAACTTCTTCAATAGCTTAAATGAAATATAGCATAGCAGTAATCCCAGGTGACGGAATCGGCAAAGAAGTGATTCCTGCATCATTGAAGGTACTAGAATCAGTAGGACAAAAGTTTGGTTTTGAATTCGATTTTATTCCTTTCGATTATTCATGCGAGTATTACAAGAGCACAGGTAAAATGATGCCTGCCGACGGGATTGAACGGCTTGCTGATTCAGATGCTATATTCCTTGGTGCAGTGGGTTATCCAGGTGTGCCCGATCATATTTCTCTTTGGGGATTACTAATTCCAATACGTAGGTCATTTCAACAATATGTAAATATCCGTCCGGTAAGGTTGCTTCAGGGGGTTGAATCTCCCTTACGAAACCCTGGGCTGATAGATTTTGTCATAGTCAGAGAAAATAATGAAGGTGAGTATTCAAACGTAGGTGGAATAATTCATGAGGGCACACCTTATGAGACGGTGGTGCAGGAGAGTGTTTTCACAAGGATGGGGGTAGACAGAGTGATGAACTATGCCTTTGAATTGGCGTCAAAAAGAAAGAGTAAGCTAGCGAGTGCTACTAAATCTAACGGGATAATTCATACGATGACCTTTTGGGATAATAGATTTGAAGAATTAGGAAAGAAATACCCTCATGTTGAACAATCTAAATACCATATTGATATCCTCTGCGCTCAATTTGTACAACATCCCCATTGGTTTGACGTGGTTGTAGCTAGTAATCTTTTTGGTGATATTCTTTCAGATCTTGGGCCATCTGTAGTTGGAGGATTAGGGATTGCTCCAGGAGCCAATATTAATCCAGAAAAACAATTCCCTAGTATGTTTGAGCCGGTGCATGGTAGTGCGCCCGACATTGCAGGAAAAAATTTAGCTAACCCCATTGCAAGCTTTTGGACAGCTGCTATGATGTTGGAACATTTGGGAGAAACCCAAGCAGCTGAATTGCTTATGCAAGCAATTGAACTTACCACTAGTCAAAGGAAAGTGCTAACTCGAGATCTTGGAGGTACTGCCACTACGACTGAAGTAACTGAGGAAATTATTAAGCATATTAAAGAATTGTAGTCAACGGCTTTGAAATACGAGCTTTTAAGATTTTTTAACTAATTCCTGCCACCTCACCAATATTTTCCATAAAGACTTTATAATTCATTCGATAATTAGAATTCAAGCGCTCTTGTAATCTCTAATTTTAGGAAATAGTAACTTAGATGAGAATGATCAATATAGCTAGTTAAACCTACCATAAAATCAATTAAAATAGGTGATGATTTTTCACTATTTATTTTAATCAAGTTGATTTAACATACTTCACATAAGCCCGCCAAATAAGTACCCAAATAGGATAATAAAAACATTGACATCCTTTTTTTGACTGCGCAATTAAGATTTGTTTGAAAGACCTCAATTATTTTATAAAATGATTGTGACCTAGGTCACCAAATAAGTTTAACTTAAGAGACAGATTTGAAAGTTAGAATCCGTCAATTCAAATAAAACCATATGAAAAATACGTTAACGCCTGCTAGAAGAGATTTCTTAAAAAAAGCGGGAATCCTTGTAGCGGGAGGTAGTATTATATCTTCTTGCCAAAGCGAATCAGGAGCAACCATTCAAGGTCTATCTGAAGAAGAAATAATTGCATTGGAGGAGGGCACTGTATCGGTAAATATTCTTCAAAGTACGGATGTACATTGCCAGATCCACCCGCATGATGAGCTTTTCTGGGAAAATGGAGTGTCTGTATTCAGAAAAACGGGCGGATATGCCCAAATGGCAACGTTCTTTGAGCAAGAACGAAATCGCCATCCTCACACATTTATTATGGATACTGGCGATATGTTTCAAGGCTCAGAGCTATCAGTAAAAACTACTGGAGAAGCGATGATTCCTATCCTCAATGCGATGGGTTACGATTTGTATTTGCCAGGCAATTGGGAAGTTGTGTATTATAAAGATACCATGCAGCACTTGCTAGGCTCTTTGCATGCGCCAAAGATTTGTGCCAATATGTATCACGAAAATGCGGATGCAAGTCGAGGTGAATTGGTTTTTCCACCTTACCACATTTGGAAAGTTGGCACCGTGAAAATTGGTTTTTTGGGATATACTGATCATTTGGTGCCTCTTAGGCAGTCGCCTAATTATAGCAAAGGGATTATCTACACCAAGCCTGAAAATAATATGAAGCATTATGTGGATGTCCTTCGCAAACAGGAAAAATGTGCTGCGGTGATCATTATTGCGCATTGTGGACTTTCACAGCAAATTGCCATGTCCAATCACGAATCCTGCGTGGGAGTGGATTATATTCTCGGAGGTGATACCCATGAGCGAGTGCGTGTACCAATACAAGGAAAATATGCCAAAGTAGTAGAGCCAGGTGCATTTGGAAGTTTTGTAGGCAGGCTTCAGTTGAGTTTTGAAAAGGGCAAATTGGTAAGAGATACCTATGATTTGGTGGAAATTACTTCTGATAAATTGGAGCCATCTCAAAAAATTGGAGCCATTCTCAAGACAAAAGAAGAGCCCTTTAAGGAAGATATTTATGATATAGTTGGCTACAGCACTTTGCCACTTTATCGATATTTTGTAATTGAAAATACCATTGACACAATGATTTTGGATGCTTTGGACTGGGCAATTCCAGAGGCAGATATTGTGCTTTCCAATGGTTTTAGATTTTGTCCGCCACGAACAACACCAGACGAAACTGGCAACATTCCTATTACCTCAGGTTTTATCTACGATATGCTTCCAGTGGATAGCTTTGTGCGGATTGGTGAAGTAACGGGGGCTCAAATAATGGAATGGCTGGAGAGGGAATTAAACAATGTATTTGCAGAGGAAGCCGCACAGCGATTTGGTGGCTGGGTAATCAAATTCAAAGGAATGACAATTACATTCAATGCATTTGGCAATATGGGTGAGAGGGTGCAAGAGGTGAAAATACTTAACGAGCCGGTTGATTTGAACAGGACGTATACCATCAGTGCTTGTGAGCGGGATGGTGATCCGGAGGATATTTTGTGTAGGTTCAGAGGTGTGAAAAATACAAGAAATACCCCTTTGACATTGCATGAAGTAATGAAAACTTACCTAGCGGCTAATTCGCCTGTAACGCCAACACCACCTCTAAATGCACGCGTGCTTGATGCAACTCAGAGCTTGCTCACACAGGTGCATGGAGTAGATTATGAGTTTAGGTAGGCCTTGAGAATGTGATGGGTGGGAGCAGAATAATTTTTAGAATTCTATTTATCGATTTGTGTTGCAAAGCGGTTGACAGCTTCCACCTTATAATTTTCAATATTATTAATTCTTCTAATCACCAATATCTGAAAGTACAAGCAATGCAATAAAATTCAGATGGCATTTTAATGTGTGTTAGAGCATTCCCAACCTATTGTATATCAGCTTTTATTGAGTTAAATTAATCCGTTTTTAGTATGCTTTGCAGCAATTCAGATTAACAAATTTTAACTCAAGAAAGAAATGAAAAATGCACAAAATCATGTGGTCTGGATTACTGGAGCCTCATCAGGCATAGGTAAAGAAATGGCTTATGAATGGGCCAGATTAGGATATAAGGTAGCCTTATCTGCAAGAAGAATAGAATTGCTAGAAACAATAGCCCAGGAAATTAAGAATAGAGGAGGCGAAGCCTTGGTAGCACCACTTGACATTCTGGACGAAAGCTCAATCGAAGCGGCTGTACAACTTATTATAAGTACATATAGTCGATTAGATGTGGCGGTGGCAAACGCAGGATTCGGTGTATTTGGAGCGGTGGAAAAGTTGACTGCTGCCGATTGGAATAGACAGTTGCAAGGCAATGTGACTGGACTCGCCTTGACAGTGAAATATGCCCTTCCACATTTAAAGGAGACAAATGGCCGAATTGCTTTGGTAGGAAGCGTGGGAGCATACCTGCCCAATCCAAATGTGGGAGCATATGGCGCGTCCAAAGCTGCAGTACATTCGATTGGTCTTACTTTGCAGGTAGAATTGCTAGGAACGGGTGTGAGTTGCACAACGCTTCATCCAGGCTTCGTTGAGTCCGAAATCGCTCGGGTGGACAACCAAGGTGTATGGCATCCAGAGCGAAAAGATCCTCGACCAGCAAATCTAATGTGGCCTACGGCAAAAGCTGCCAAAGTAATGGTAAGAGCCATATTGAAGCGGAAAAGGACATACATATTCACCACCCATGGAAGAGTCCTGGTTTGGCTACAGCGCTGGTTTCCAAGTTTAAT
>CAZRBW010000001.1:128215-141154 GCA_964598395.1 uncultured Roseivirgaceae bacterium | reverse complement strand
TCACTACTATTATGCATTGCCAGCGAACGGCTCCGCACTTTTTCCAATGCCGCTTCAATCTGTGCTTCCCTTGCCTGTGCTTCTGCTTTTTGGAGATCGAGGAAGCGGGTGTAGGCCTGATCGAATACCCGCGCAAAACGCTGGATAATTTCAACTTCCTCTTCAGCTAAAACCTTCCCTTCAAAATCATTGACATTAAACACTGCATTTTTAACCGCTACCATGGAAATGGTATAGTTGGTGCTATCGAATATCATTTGTTTGATATCCTCTGGCAAATGCCTGAATTCAGCAGTATTTTCTATCACATAATTATAGAAAGCATCTTTTTCTTCTTTTGTATACTTTGCTACAAATGAGTCCAATTGATTTTCAAGGGCGTTGTATAAGTCTTTCGGAATTGGATTATCAAAATAAGGGAGACGATAATTAGTGATAACCAGGCCGGCGTCATTCTGACCACAAACAAATCCATTCAGGTCTTTTGAACCCTCAATCCTGGTCGCGATGCCAATGGCAGTAAAAGGAATTTGTAGGTCTTTTAACCTTTCAAAAAGAACCGCAACCACTTCATTTAGCTCATTACTTTTGTGCATGGCTAAGGACCTGGAACGTACTTTTTCCAGTGCCGCTTCTATCTGCGCTTCCCTTGCCTGAGCTTCTGCTCTAACCAGATCAAGATACCGTCGGTAAGTTTGTTCAAATAGTGAACTGAATCTTTTTGTGATGTGAATCAGATTGGGTTGGAATTCATTAGGAGTGAAAGCATAAAAAAATCCATGCTCGAAAATGAAACAGTGTTGGATCTCTCTTTTTGGTAATCTGTCTATCGGTACCTGAATTTTATAGTCAGGAGCTTGATTGAGCATATGGTAGTAATTCAGCAAATCACTACCTTCTAATACATACTTGTGTATGGGAACCTGCGCTTTCCAAGCCTTGCGGGCACTTTTTAGCAAAGGGTGGGAGGTCATATCGATGTTTCCGATATGCATGTTGACTTCCTCACCATCTTTGCGAGCAGTCCAAAGCTGATTGTTTTCGTTGTCATGATTCAGGATACCAATACCAAAGCGGGTACCTTCCTCGACTCCTAGGGCCGTGAGTTCACTGAACATCTTTACGACGCATTTACCGACATCCTCACTGTTGTGCATAGCCATGGTCAGAGCTCGAACTTTCTCCAAAGCCGCTTCGATGGCCAATTCTCTATTCTTATTTTCTAGTTCAATTGTCCGCCTTTTTATGGCTTGCTGTAGAAGTAGGTTCTCTTCAGAAATTTTGGCAATTGCTATATTCTCGCCTTCTTGAGTTTTGGAATCAGGTAATGACGAATGCTGGTGAATTATTTTCCAACCTCCCGCCTTTTTCTTCATCAATGTAGAGGCTCTGAACTTAGAGTAGAAAGTCCAATTGCCCTCATAAATAACATATAAGTCACACTGCTCTAAGACAATTACTGCATCATCTATTTTTTCATAGTTAGTTTGGCGGTTACGCATTTCAAGTTTTCCCAATACTTGATTGATTGTGTTGTTCACAAATTTTACCGCATCAGGTTTAGAAAAAAACACTTCTTCTTCAACACTTCCTATCTGACTGTAATGGTCGTCTAGCAGATTTGAGAGTGCTGTGATATCACCTTTGATATAGCTTTCCCAATATAGATCATGGGTTTTTCTTATTTCTAATTCCTGTTGTTTTTCAGCTGTCATCTTGTGAGGTAAGTGATGTTCTGCCTTAGTTGCCAATGTTTATCCAAACGAAAAGAAGCTAAAAGGAATTTTCTTTCCGTATTTGCCCGAATTTATATTTTTAAAAATGAATATATTTAAAATTTTCTATTTTATTTTAACCTAAGTAAAAAATAAAATTGTGCGGGAGGGTGAAATGGTGAGCAATGAGCTTATGCATTAAAATGGTTTATTTTAACTCAATGGATTCGTTTTATTTCTTCCTAATTGTATGAATTTTTTGATAGCTCAAATTTCTCCAAATCCACTCCATTGGACCATAGTGGAAATACCGAAGCCAGATTGGACTAAGAATCAATTGGAAAATCCAAATGGAAATGACCACGTAGAGTAATTCAAATCTTTGCAGCTTTCCAAATAGACTAAAACCCACTCCAGTAAATACAATCATACAAATCACCGAGTGCATAAGATAATTGGTCAGTGCCATTTTCCCGACTGCTGCAAGCCGTGATTTAAGCCAGTTTAATGTATCCACTTTGCAAAAAATCATAATCAAACCTACGTGACCCATGGAAATGAATAATCGACCCCAGAAGTATGTGATTTCTGATTTTCTGAAAGAGATAAAGGAGAAATTGTCATCTAAAATAATCCTTAGCTCATAATAGTTGATCGCAAGGCCAATTACGTAGCCTATCAATACCATAAGACCATAAAACTTCATTGATTTTTCGCCGGTGAGCACCCCATATCTAAAAAGTGCGATCCCAATCAACATCATGCTCAACACATCCCAGATATCATATCGGTAGGGCCAAACTGTATTGGACTCAAAATTGATAGGAGCTAAGTGAGCGACTACGCCAAAGTAACCTTGGTGCATACTTTCATTGAATTCTGCTATGGACTCAGGGCTTCTAATTTCCTCCCACTTTTCCCAGTTTTCTTTGGCTTCTTTGAGTTCTTCGGAGAGTTCTTTTCCTTCTGCTTCATATAGTTTGGCCTCTTCTACTTTTGCCACCCATTTCTTGGCTTCGGTGTAGTCAATGTAAAACCACACTGTGCCGATACAAACTAAAATTAAAGCAGTTATTATCAGTTTTTTGGGTACCATGGATCGGAAAGAGTACACCAGAAATCCCATGAGGGCATATTGATACAGAATTTCGCCCGTCCACAGCAAAAGATATCCATGAATAAGCCCAAAAATTAGAAGCCATATCATTCTTCTAAAATACACGTCTGCGGCTTTGATTCCAGCACCCTTTTTCAGCAAGCGATCAAGGAAAATAAACATGCCTACACCGAAAAGTAGCGAAAATAAAGCCCGCATAGTCCCTTCGAAAAGTAGGTTAGCGGTAATCCAAGTATATAAATTTAGCCCTGAAGATCCTCCAGTAGCTGTAGGATCTGAGTAGGCTTCTGCTAAACCATACAGATTTATGTTCATTATCAATATACCGCAGAGGACAATGCCGCGCATTACATCAAGGGATTGTATTCGCTCAGACTCTTGAAGAGGAGCAAATTTGGTAATTGTGTTTTGATCCATAGTATTAAAAGCCTGCTTTGGGATGATTGGGTTTTAGGATTTGGTCAGTAGGTTTTATCTTTTCACTTTAGAGAATTATGAATTGATTAAGCTAGTAATTAGATATATGATCAAAATCTAATTAGGATGAAGATTGAGATTTATTGTCCCAATAATTAAGACTATTTATCCAAAATGAAATTTAGGAAGGGAAATACTGTTTGTGGAGGGTAAAGAAATGTTCAATTACACAATTGCAAGAATTTTTTCTTTCGGAAATTGACCTTTGATCTTCAAATGCAATAGATCGCTTTTACGAGAACACTTCAAGGAGTTTTAGGTGGATTTTACGGAAGATTTTTAACATTAGCCAATTCTATTAAATAGCCTTTAAAAACCTATTGATTTATGAAATCAAAATATCGATAAAATATTTCAATAAATCATTGATCTTGAGCAAGCTAATTCGTTTTATTTAAAGACATAATTATTATCAACTTTTGAAATTAGGTTGGTTGATTTAAAAGGTTGTAGTGCATGAGGGGAAATAAGGCTAGGACTTACCTATATGAATTATCTTAAGACAAAATTCTCTAGTCTCTTTTTTGCTAGGTAATTGGTATGGAGTATTGAGGGAGACTTGAAAATTCAAATAACTGATTTAGATATTCAATCCGACTTTCACAATGCTGTTGAATTACAAATTCAATTTAACAGGTTTTGAAAATTTCAAGAGAAAAAGTAGGTAGTTGAAATTTCTATATTCCCTCAAATCACACTTTGGCTGCCTAGTCTTTTTGGTTTATCAAAATGAGAGGGATTAAGGCTTGTAAATAATTTATTCCGTGCCTTCAATCCAAAATTCATGGAATAGACCATCAGCATAAAGTAGGTTTGCTCTATTTTCGATAATTCCTAGTTCAGCTTGAATTGCATTTTCTGGCCAAGCAATTTTGGCGGTTATTCCACTTATTTCGCCCTCCTCATAGTTTTGCTCTAGTATAATAAGTCTTACAGGGTAATCAAATTGATCGGTCCAATAGAAAATGGCTATAATATGCTGCATAGACTCATCAAGGCCAATTTGTAAGAATTCGGCTTTATTACCAGGGTGCGCTTCATAGCTGACATATATATTCCCAAATGGCTCGATTTCTTCTAGTTCAGAAGTTCTTTCTTTATTGAACTCCTCCATACTGTCGAAAATCGCATTTCTCTCCAAATCATCAACATCTTTACTATTTGTGTTTTGCATATTTTCATTACTACAACTATTCAACAAAATGGAGAATGATAGCAGGAATAATATTTCTTTCATTTCACCTTAATTTTAATTCACAAAAATATGTTTGTTTAGCAGATTCTAAATCAATTAAATGATTAACTCGTAAATAATGGTTTAAGAACCAGAGAATTTTTAGATGAATTTTGACAAACTTATACAGCATTTGATTTCGGCATTTGATGAACCACTACCTGGGGCTGCTGCGCAAATGACCATGGCGCCAATTCCGGTCGATGCAGATCGTTTTCAAGTATTGGAAAGACCTAATGCAAGGAAAGGTGGTGTTCTTATTTTGTTTTATCCAAATGAGCAAAATACGATGATGCCACTGATACTGCGCCCGCAATACGATGGCACCCATGGTGGGCAAGTCAGTTTTCCAGGTGGCAAATGCGAGGAGAATGACAATACAGTAATTGACACAGCTCTGAGAGAGTCGGAGGAAGAAATTGGAATTGACAGAAAGGACGTTACTTTGCTCGGTAAGCTTTCAAAACTTTACATTCCACCTAGTAATTTTTCAGTTGAGCCAATTGTTGGCTACACAACCAAAAGACCAAACTTCAATATTGATCCATACGAGGTGGAGCGTTTACTCGAATTGCCCATTTCAAAATTTATTGACCCAACGTATGTCAAAAGAAAAAATCTAACTCCAAGAAATGGTGTAATTTTGGACACGCCATATTTTGATATTGATGATTATGTAATCTGGGGAGCTACAGCAATGATGCTAGGTGAGTTAATAGAAATAATAAATCGAGGATAATACGCTTTGACAAAGAGTAGAGCCAAATTTGATTTTGTGTTTGTGTGCCTCGGCAAGGACTGTAAGAAAGCGGGAGGAGAGGAACTGTATAAGCATTATAAGAAACTTAAATCTTTGCCTGGAAGCAAGAATCGCATGAAGGTGATCAAAACCAAGTGTATAGATTATTGCAAAAAAGCACCAGTATTAGTAGCTAATAATGAAATACACTTTAATGCTACTGAAAACTCTGTCAAAGTTTCAGAACAATGACTTGGCATAATATTTGAAATTTTCCTTCCGCAAATTCGCTCTGAATTTTGCAAACCCACAGGAAAATGACATCGGAAATTGCCTTTTCCTGATGGATCAAATGTTAAAATCTAAAAAGTAAAATAATATGAGAAAATTTATGCCATTGCTATTAGCAGGAATGCTAGGTAGTGCCGCTATGTATGGCACCATCCAACTATTCGAAGGAGATGCTAATCTACCGTTGAAAATTGAGCATGTAAGTACCATGCCAGTACAGGGAGCTATGTACACAGCCAATGAAAGAGGAGAGATTATTCCAATGGATTTTACTGCGCCTGCTGAAGCAGTAATGAAATCGGTAGTGCACATTCGCTCTACAAGCATGCAACAAGCAAATTCTCGTCAACTTGAGCCCACGCAAGATCCATTTGAGTTTTTCTTTGGACCTCGAAATAGAGGAGGACAAAATGGTCAACCAACACCGAGAGTTGGTTCTGGAAGTGGCGTAATTATCAATGATAAAGGATATATAGTTACTAACAATCATGTAATTGACAATGCAAGCGATATTGAAGTTACTTTGAGCGACAACCGTTCTTACAAAGCTCGATTGATTGGTACTGATCCAAATACAGATATTGCTGTTATCCAAATCCAAGAAAAGGGATTGCCTTCGATCAAGTTCGAAGATTCTGATAACATTAGAGTGGGAGAATGGGTATTAGCAGTTGGAAATCCACTTTCGCTAAATTCTACAGTTACTGCGGGCATCGTAAGTGCAAAAGCTAGAAACATAAATATTTTGCAGCGTGAATATGCCATCGAGTCTTTTATCCAAACTGATGCGGCGATCAACCCAGGAAACAGTGGTGGAGCATTGGTAAATCTTTCAGGCAATTTGATTGGCATTAATACGGCAATTGCCAGCCCAACAGGAACCTATGCTGGATATGGCTTTGCGGTGCCTTCTAATATTGTGAGTAAAGTTGTAACAGATTTGATTGAATTTGGTGTTGTGCAGCGCGGCTTTATGGGAGTGCAGATTAATAATATCAATAGCGACTTGGCTAGAGAATACAAACTTGATGTAGTAGCAGGCGCCTATATAGCTGGTGTAATTGAAGGTAGTGCTGGTGAGCAAGCTGGTCTCAAAGCCGGTGATGCAGTAGTTGGTGTTGATGGAAGAGAAATACGCTCAAGCGCTGAGCTGCTAGAATTTGTTGGCAGAAAACGTCCTGGTGATAAAATAACCCTTCAAATAAGAAGAGAGGGTAAGGAAGTAAATAAGGAAGTGATCCTTAAAAACCAAGATGGAAGTACAGAATTACTTGCTAGAATTGAGCCAGGTAGCATCAAAAGCGTATTAGGTGCCGAAATGGTAGCTATCGACTCCGAACTTGCCACAAAGCTTGGAATAGCGGGAGGTGTAAAAGTCCTTAAGCTTAATCCAGGCATCATCACTCAGCAGGTTGAAATGAAAGAAGGATTTGTCATCACCAAAGTTGATGGCAAAGCTGTGAAAACTCCTGAAGAAGTTGAGAGAGTAATTTCTTCGAAAAGGGGGGGGATTTTGCTTGAAGGAATTTACGAAGGAGAATCTGGAATTAGATATTATGGATTAGGAGTTTAAGCTTTTAATTCTTTGAAACTTAAAATCCCGTTACTTAATAGTGGCGGGATTTTCTGTTACTGGTGATGTAGAAGTTTCTTTAAAAGAAGGCTACCTTTTGATAGAACTAATCTGTTTATACAAAAAAAAAGAGCCCATTTAGGGCTCTAAAATAATTAAATATTTTCTTAGAAAATTATATTTGAGGAGTATTTGCCATTGCAGCATTTTCCTCAAGCTTTCCAATTTCTTGGTCGATTGTCCAAAGGCCAATTCCAGCTTCACCAATTAAGTCGAACAGTTCAACAGCTCTTCTAGCAAGAGTTTCTTCTTCACGTTGCTCAGTTACATACCATTGAAGGAAGCTGAAAGTCGTGAAATCCTTCGTAGTGAAGCAATGATCTACAATGTTGTTGATAGAACGTGTTACGCTAATTTCATGCTCCAATATCAGTTCGAAGATCTCTCTCAATGAATTGAAATCGTGGCGAATACCAGTAATTTCTGGTTGCAAAGCATGACCGCCTGCATCGTTGATATAATGGAAAATCTTAAGCATGTGCATTCTTTCTTCTTCGGCATGGCGATAAAGAAATTGCGCTGAATTTGCATAGCCACTCTTCTCACACCATGAAGCCATGGATAGGTAGTAGGCAGAGGATTTTCCCTCCATTACAATTTGATTGTTCAACAATTCTTCTGTTGTATCAGTCAATGACCTTTTGAGGGTAATTAATTGTTTCATGTTATCATTAGTTATCATGCAATCTTAACTTTTATTTTTGATATAGAGTTCGAATACTTGTTTTTAGATTTCTATTTATAACTTGTCAAAATAAAAATAAGCCTATTTCCTTGAGTCAAATCAGCACAAATAATCCTGAAATTCAAAAGCGAAAGTTGATTTTATCGTCCTTTGTGCTTAGTATTATTTTAATGGGATTGAAATTTTTTACTTATTATCTCACTGGTAGTAAGGCTATTCTCACCGATGCGGTAGAGTCTATAGTGAATGTGGTGGCTTCAGGTTTTGCTTTTTATAGCATTTATCTTTCTTCCGTTCCCAAAGATGAAAATCACCCTTATGGCCATGGGAAGATTGAATTTTTTTCTGCTGGCTTAGAAGGAGCATTGATTATGATTGCTGGAGTGATCATCTTTTTCCAATCTATTTTCAACCTTTTCAATCCAGTCGAATTTAGCAATCTTCCAGAAGGTATGATTATCCTTGCCTTTACTGCCATTGCAAATTTTGCAATGGGAATTATCTTGAAAGTTAGAGGTAAAGAGCTGAATTCGATAGTATTGATCTCTGACGGTAAACACATATTTACTGATGCAATAAGTAGTGTTGTTCTCGTGTTGGGCGTAGCAATCGTATATCTTACAAACATTGTACAACTAGATAGTATTCTTGCTATTGGCTTTTCGATTTACTTTCTTTTTAGTGGTTTTTCTTTGGTCAAAAAGTCAGTAATTGGACTAATGGACGCAGCCCATCCCGAAACGCTTGAAGAGATCAGTACGATCCTTAATAATCATAGACAGACCAATTGGATAGATATTCATAATCTAAGGATTCAGCGCTATGGAGCTAATATTCATGTGGATTGCCATATTACATTGCCATATTATTATAGCCTTGTACAAACACATGATGCTGTGGATCATGTAGAGGAATTGCTCACTAAAAATTACAATCATGATTTAGAAATATTTTTGCACGCCGATCCATGTATACCGGAAAACTGCTGTAGCTATTGTAGAATATCTGATTGTCCAGTTCGCAAGGCACCAAACAGCGTTGATATTCCATGGACCGTCGAAAATTTGAGTAAAAATCAAAAGCATTATCGAGCATGAAATAACCTCCCGCTTTTTTTCAATTCTGAAAGCTGAGTCCCAAAACCTTTTGTACTTGAATTGAATTCCTTAATCAGGATTACTTAGTTTTGTGCTCAAATTGAATTTTTGGAAATGAATTATTGGAGAAAACATAATCATCAGGAAATCAAAGACAAAGTGTTTGATGCATTGGCTAAAAACATAAATTACTACGAATCAAATGTATTAGGCTTGCCTGCTTCACATTTAGATAAGGAGGTTTTTTATCAAGATTTACCCTTTCTGAAAGATGCTCCTTTTTTGACATCCTTAATCCATAATCCAAATCATATTGGTTGCCATACTTTAGATAAATCAGAACATTTCTTCAGTGGAACCCAAGCTATTGAGCGTGAGTTGATCTCAATATGTGCGGAGGATATTTTTGGAGCTCAGGCGGGAGGATATGATGGCTACGTCGCAGCGGGAGGTACAGAGGCCAACATGCAGGCTATTTGGATTTACCGAAACCTTTTCAAAAAAGAGTATGGAGCGGATCATAAGCAGATTTTTATTCTGAGCTCTGCCGATAGTCATTACTCAATGGCCAAAGCAGCCAACGTTTTCGATGTGGATATGGTAAGTGCACCTACGGAATTCAAATCTCGTAAAGTGGATAAATCAGCACTTCAACAAATCCTCAACGACCAAAAACAAAATGGTAAAAAGTACGCCATTGTAGTCTGTAATATGATGACAACGATGTACGGCTCAGTGGATGAGCCAGATACTTATATCGAGGCTTTAAATGCATCTGGAATAGCGTATAGATTGCATGTAGATGGTGCCTACGGCGGATTTTTCTATCCGTTTTCAAATCAGCATTCTTTATTGAATTTTAAGAATCCTGCTGTTTCATCTATTACAATCGATGCGCATAAAATGGCTCAAGCTCCCTATGGCACAGGTATATTTTTGGTGCGCAAAGGGTTGATGCACTACGCCAATACCAAAGAAGCAAGCTACGTGGAAGGAGAGGATTTCACCTTAATTGGCAGTCGATCTGGAGCCAATGCTATTGCTGTTTGGATGATTCTGCAAACTCACGGGCCACATGGCTGGCAGGAAAAGGTGGAAGTATTGCTTAATAGAGCAAAATGGTTTTGTAATCAGTTGGACGAATTAGGTTTGGAGTATTACCATGAGCCATTCTCAAATATCGTAACTATCGAGTCCAGCCAGCTTCCCGATGAGATTGTAGAAAAATACGGTTTGGTTCCTGATAATCACCAATCACCAAAAGCGCATAAAATCGTGATAATGGATCATGTAAGCCGTGAGAAGTTGACTAATTTTCTTGATTCATTCCGAAGGTCAAAAGCTTAATTTACCACAACTTTATAAACCAAAAAAGCCCGAATTATCGGGCTTTTTTGGTTTAACTTATGGGTGTTAATTATCTCGTAGGCAATGGGATTACTGGTAAGCTTTCATGGCCACCTGCACTTACTGCTTGTACTGCAAACAGGTAATTATCTTTAGAGTAGGGTAGTGTTACACTATTGCCTTCTACATAGAATTTCCGCTGCCACATACTTTGATCAGTTTCTCTCATCAGTACATAATAGCCTTTTGGTTTAGGTCCTGTCGGATCTTCCCAACTTAGGCTGGTCGAGTTTTCTAATCGGATATTTATCCCAGCTCTTTCTGGCGCCGCAGGTGCTTTGGCTAGATTAGCTAAAACAGAAACATTCATTCCGGTGATTTTTCTTACATATTCATAATCTACAAACTCAGGCAAATCTCCCACTTTTTCGCCAAGGCGTAATGTCACATTTTGGTGCTGATAATTGTAGTTTTCATTCATCTCGCAAAAACGAATTGCTGCAAAACCATTTTGTGCAAATGGCGTGTGATCTCCTCCTCTAAGGAAGCGGTCGTTTCTGTAAATCAACTTCACTTGTAACTGATCCACATATCGCTCCCCAACTTCTTTGCTATAGCGGGCTAGTTGACGTGAAATTCCATCATTTTCTAAGCTCAATTGCTTTCTTAGTGCTTCTTCTCTTTCGGATTCTACCGATGGTACACCTTCACTAAAAATCCTCACTTGAGTATTGTCATTGATATTGGTGCCACTGCTATTGCTATTACCAATCATGTCATTATTAAGCATTGCCACCAAATTCCAGTTTTCAGACTTTGCTTTCTCAGCCATGTAGCGAGCGCCTAATAGGCCTTGCTCTTCGCCAGTTACCGTCATGAAAATGATTTTATGAGGGAAAGCTTTTTTGCTCATCACTCGCACCATTTCCATCACTGCAGCAGTACCTGAGCCATCGTCATTTGCGCCTGGAGCATCGATGTTTGGATCCATCACGCTAGATGCTCTACTATCCATGTGCCCACTTACTATTAGCACTCTATCATCATTAGGATCAGTGCCATTAAGTGTAGCTACCACATTAAATACTTGAACATCTTCTGTCACTCGTCGGCCATCAGCTTTCAGAGTGAAGTAGTCTAATTCTGGGTTCAACCTTCCCCCAGATTCCTTCGCCCACTCTTTAAATTTAGATAAGATGTAATTGCCCGCAGCACCAATTCCTCTTTCAGGATCGGTCTGCGAACTAAGGGTATGTCGTGTTCCAAAAGAAGCTAATTTTCTTACATAAGATTCGATACTATCAGACGAAACTTCTTGCACCATTTCGTTGATTACAGGATCCCTGTTTACAATCTCTGTTTGCGCAAATGCTTGACTTCCAAAAAGAATTATAGCTCCTGCCAACAGACCATTTCGTATTCCGTACTTCATTTTTATTGTATTAGTTTAGAAATTGATTTTATCTGATTCAAATATTGGCTGTGTTTTCACCATATTTGGCTTCCAATTTAATCCTTTTTTTAAATAAGCATGAGCACTTTTATACAAAGACCACAGCAAGGAGAATTTCCCGCATATTATACCAATTATATAGCCCTAGTACCTGAGGGAGATTTACTTCAATTCCTTGAAATTCAAGGCAAAGAAATAATGGCTACACTAGAAAATATTCAAACTGAAAGGGAAAATTTTCGATATGCAGAAGGAAAGTGGAGCACAAAGGAATTAGTTGGGCATTTGATTGATACAGAAAGAATTATGGCATTCAGGGCAATGGCATTTAGTCGAGGAGAATCTCAGTCAATTCCAGGGTTCGACGAAAATGACTATGTAAAAGCGGGAGGTTTTGCGGCTAGGAGTTTAGCAAGTTTGATTGCAGAATTCAAAAGCCTTAGAGCCTCAAATATTGACTTGATTGCGAGTTTTTCCAAAGAGCAATTACAGCAAATTGGCAAGGCAAATGGATTAACTGTTACAGTTGGCGCACTATGCTATATTATTGCAGGTCATGCAGCTCACCACATTTACATTTTGAAAGATCGCTATCTAGCTTAAAGTTGACTTTTTACTAGAGCCGTGCTTAAGTTCCAAAGCTTGAGGGCATTTTCTGTGTTTCTAGCACTTTTGGATGGCTCTACAATTTTCTTCTTTTTCAGATATTTGCCATTGATTTTGAGTCCAATATCATTCTGAGCAAGGTAAATGATCGTTTCAGCTCCCTTTTCCGGACTGATAAAAAATGGTTTGGCGAGAATAAATGCGAGGTTACGAATAAAGCCTTTCCCTTCGCCAAAATTGGTATTTACTCCACCTGGGTGCATACAATTCACCCTAATTCCTTTGTTTTGCCATCTTTTCGCCGCTTCGATGGTAAATAGGATATTACACATTTTGCTAAGGGCATACGTCTTCAATGACGAATAACCTTCCTCACCTTGCAGGTTGTTTAGATTGAAACTGGTAATGCGATGAGCTTCCGAAGACACATTGATTATTCTTGCTCCATCGCTTTTTTCCAGCAATGGTAATAGCAAATTGCTTAACAGAAACATAGATAAGTGATTGGTGGCAAAGGTTTGCTCAAATCCTTCGTCCGTCAACTG
>CAZRBW010000001.1:105696-128115 GCA_964598395.1 uncultured Roseivirgaceae bacterium | reverse complement strand
CTGAAGCGTTCATTTTCTCTTGCTACTGGAACGCCTCCAACTAATCCAATTAAAAAATTATCAGCTATAGCAACTCTTATTTGAGGCCTCAAAGTCATATCAAAATCCTTATCATCTCGCAAATACTTGTTTACTTCCAAACCGATAAAATTGCGGGTACCAGGAATCATATAGTGAAAGTTTGTATGCCATTCATAGCCTAGTTCCCAAGATTTCGTTTCAAATTCACGATAAAAACTCGGACCTGTATAAATAAGTGTGTGATAATTAGCTCCCCATCGTTTGGCAGCAATAAAAAATGGATTGTAAACATTGCCTTCAAAAAGTGGCTTTCCAAAATTTCGCAATTCAGTAAAAACTAACTCATTTATATAGCCAAAAGCTAAACTCGTTTTGGCCTTATCCGAAACCAGAAAGGTATATTGAAAGGCAGTTTTTAAGCTCTCTAGTCTGTCGGAAGGAATATTTTCTCTCAAAACTCCTTTTTGTGGAGCTTTGAGTAGAAATGGAAGTTCTACTTCTAAACCGAGTCTATCAATTGGAGCCCATTCATATTCTACTAATAATTCATAAGCATCAAATGACATATTGTCGGTAATTCCCATGCCAATATTCCACTCTCTCTCACCTTTTCTAGCACCCAAGTCACGAATCAAGTCTATATAAAGTGGTTCTGCATGCAAAATTTTAAGAGGTTCTTTTCGACCCTCAACCTCTTGTATAAACAAACTATCAAGTATTTGATTTTCAATTTTGATGCTGTCTGCATCTTGGGAAAATGTAATAAATGAGATGCAAATAAATACTATACTTAAAAGTAGAGCCTTTGAAATCATAGTTTCTGTTGACTTTAAATTTTCGGATTGGCAATTAGCAAATATTAGGCAAGAATCTTCCTCCAAAGGCTAATTATTAAAAAAAAATCAATCATTCCCTTCAATTGAAAAGTGAATAGTGGCAACAAATTGATTTGGTGAAATTTAGATTGCCTTGGTTTATTGTACGAAAATTCATTTTGATTCACGCATCAGAAATAATGCTGAACTAGATATTTTTAACACTTTTTGAGTAATTATTCTACAATGAAAATATCAAACTGAAGCTGATCTTCCTCATCTTCATCAGATGTATATGCCATCAACAAACCATCTGGGCTTACGAATGACATCCGCTCAATATAAGTGCGCCCCATTTCAGTGCTTTTAAATTGGGTTTCTCCCAATATGTTAAATTCTTCATCTAATATGATGATACTCATCATTTCATATCTCTTGGGGTTCTCAAGATCGGCATCAATTGGAGGGTCTAATGCGATACTTGCAAAACGGTAGTATACTTTTCGGTATGGGTCATACATTAAGCTTCGATAAAATGACCGTTGGTTAAAATCTTCCCACATTTTTGGGACGTCGTTTTGTAGATTCAAATCCAATTCTTTGATATCGTCAATTAGTTCACTTGCGGCAGGCACCTCTTCAAAGCTTTTGAAATCTGTAGTGACTAAAAGATTTTGAGATGCGTTAAAACTAATCACAATTTGATCTGTATGCTCATTATAAACCATCGGATAATTTTTCCAATGATATACAAATGACTCTTTCCAATTAGTACTTAAATTAGCTGGCCAATCCATAAATGATGTAGCACTTCCACTACCTTCAGGAGCAAAGTCAACCTTGAAAATAAGATTTTCTGTAGCACTACTTCCCCAGCCTTGTGGCACGTAAATACTATTTCCTTTCTTAATAGGTCTGAAAAAATTATGAATTCCAGGATAGGCTCCTTCATATTCGCTTTCCATGGGATACCTTGCTTTGCTAAAAACTTTACCTTCCCTATTGGCTAGAATGAATTCTCCCGTTTGGTCAATTACAGATAAGATGGTATCAGGACTCAATAGACTAAATGAACTAAAATATCCTACCATAAATCGGTCAGGCCCATCCATATTTTCAGAAAACTGTATAGTATTAATTAATTCCCGAGTTTGATAATCATAAATTTTCAATTGATTACGCTCGCCATTTCCTAACACAAACCATTTTGAATCGCCCCAGTCTTTAAACTCAACATGCCCGTATTTATTAGTTTCATAGTCGATGTCAAAGCTAATCTCACCTTGTTTCACTAATTCTTTAGTATTATTTCGTGTATTGTCTTCTCTGTCGGAACATGAAAAACAGAGGATAATCACCAATAGACCTATTAAATTTCGTATCATTGTAATCACTTTTCGCATTGGAAATAATTTTTAAACTTGATTGATTATTCAATAAAAACCAAGGCTAGTTTATATTTTATTTTAGTATTTAAGATCAGATAATGTTTGTAAGAGAACCAGGTAAGGAGTATATAAAAACCACTGAGAGTCGAGTTGTAATCCGATTTCAAGATTGCGATCCTCTTCGGCACTTAAATAATGCCAAATACTTCGATTACTTTTTCAATGCGAGGGAGGATCAGGTTCCGAAATTATACGGCTTGCAGGTCATGGATTTTATTAATGCCTACAAAGCTGCTTGGGTGGTTTATCAGCATCAGATTGGTTATATCAGACCGGCGATGGTAGGAGAGTGGGTGCGGATTTTCTCTCGGATCGTTTGGTTCGATGAGTATACATCGGTAGTTGAGTATTTTATGACTAATGACGATAAGACGCAACTAAAGACGGTATTGTGGACTACGTTAAAATATGTCGATTTCAAAAGCGGTCAAAGAGTTCCTCACCAAGGAGCAGTAGTTGAGTACCTTGAAGCTGTGAGCCTTAAAGAATTTGATCCTAGTCACCATGACTTTAACGCCCGAGTAAAGGAGATTAAAACTGAAATAAAAGGCTGGGCTGAGAGTTAATTTGAATGTCAATGAAGAGATTTAGGCTTAGCCTTAACTAATCTTCGAACAAATCTGAGCTTAGGTATCTATCTCCTCTATCGCAGGCAATGCAAACGATTAGTCCGCGGCTGAGATTTTCTGCCAATTGTATTGCTATTGACAATGCTCCACCGCTACTCATCCCTGCTAATATGCCTTCTTCTTTGGCTAGCCGGCGAGTCATTTTAGTAGCTTGTGCCCGGCTTACATCCATGATTTTATCTACTCTGCTTGGCTCATATATTTTAGGTAAGTATTCTGGCGACCACCTTCTGATACCAGGTATTTCTGAGCCATCTGTAGGTTGAGCACCAATAATTTGTATTGATGGGTTTTTAGATTTCAAATAGCGAGAAACGCCCATTATAGTGCCTGTAGTACCCATACTCGATACAAAATGAGTTACTTGCCCATCTGTATCGCGCCATATTTCTGGGCCAGTAGTTTGCTCATGCATTCGGTAATTGTCGGGGTTAGCAAATTGGTTTAGTTGCTTGTAATTACCTCCCGCTTCCATTTCATCTGCTAGCTGACGAGCATATTCTATGGTTTGTTTTGAGGGCGTTAATATCACCTTGGCACCATAGGCTTTCATCGAAAGTATTCGTTCTCTTGTTGCGTTATCTGGCATTATTAAGGTTATGGAAACTCCCAATACTTTCGCTATCATAGCTAGCGCAATTCCAGTATTTCCACTTGTAGCTTCTACCAAATTATCACCTTGCTTTATATCGCCTCTATCCAATGCGCCCTTTATCATCCCATAAGCAGCTCGATCTTTCACACTTCCTCCAGGGTTGTTTCCTTCTAGTTTACAATAGATTTCTACATTGGGATTGGTAGGAATATGCTTAAGTCTAACAATTGGTGTATTGCCTATGGTGTCTTCTATGTATTTGATATTCATTGCTATATGTCCTTATGGAGAATCAATTCAGTATGTACTCCATCCGTATTTGGCTGTACTTTGTAATAAATTTTGGAGCCTGGTTTCACACTTTGTGTGAGCCAAACATTACCGCCAATGATGGAATTGTCTCCTATGTGCGTATTACCGCCCAAAATAGTAGCGCCTGCATAAATCACTACATTATTGCCAATGGTTGGATGTCTTTTGGTTTGAGCATCTGCCTTATCTACACTCAAAGCGCCAAGCGTCACGCCTTGGTATATCTTTACATTATTGCCAATTATCGTGGTTTCGCCAATAACAACACCAGTACCATGATCGATACAGAAATGCTTTCCAATGATCGCCGCAGGATGAATGTCGATGCCTGTTTTGCTATGGGCATATTCAGAAATAATTCTTGGTAATAGGGCTACTTTTTGCTGGTGAATAAAATGTGCAATTCGGTGAGCGGCAATAGCATAAAATCCTGGGTAAGTTCTCACTACTTCAGCAGTACTTTGGGCAGCAGGGTCACCCAGATAAACGGCTTCAATATCCTCCACTAAAGCATCTCTGATACTAGGGAGTATGGTGAAAAAGTTCTCTGTTATTGATTTGGCTGTGCTTGAGCTAGGAGTTATATTTTTGGAAAGAATTTCCTCAAATTCGATTCTTAGGTGTTGATTAAATGCTTCAAGTTCTTCAAAACTTTGGAAGGTCACCTTTGAGAATTCTGGGAATAATAATCCAAGCGTCTTTTCAAAAAAATCAACCACCTTTTGAGGTTGAGGGCAATCTGTAGCTTTCTGGTGTTTATGAAAAAGCTCTGTTAAGTATTTGGTGTTCATTTATGCTAGATTGAATAATGGTTTACAGCAAACCATAAATGCAAAACAAGGGATCGTTTTATTGGTTCAAACTCGCTGACTTATTATATGGATTGTGAAAAATGTGATATTAAAGGAAAAGTGCAAATTGTTGAAGATTTCAAATTAAAAAAAAGAGAATAATCATCAACATAACGGCAACTCCTAAGTAGATAAACTTTGTACGTTTTTCGATAAGTAATTTAGTCTCTTTCCATTGCTGAATTTCTCTAAGATATGGATTTAGGCTTCTATTTCTCTTGGTTTTACCTCCCGCATATGGGTTTTCACCCATCTTTGTTCTACGGTTTAGCAGGCTATGATTGTTATCAAAAAGATCTTTGCCAAGCTTTGAAAATCCAAGTCCTCCTGTCATTATTAAAATGTTTTTCATAATTTACGTAAGAAAATACATAATAACTAAAGTATTCATGAAAAATTCAGACACTTACACTAAAGTAATCCTATCTATCATTGCATTTTGCTTGGTACTAATTGTTTTACAAAATGTTACGTTTGTGCAGTCAGCCCAAGCCACATCAGCTGTACCTCATGGCTATGGGTTGGTTCCACTTAATGAAGATGGAAGTATAAATGTTCGCTTGACCGACCAAAACAGGATCGATGTGAATATCCATTCTATTGGTGGGAACTACATTTACGGCAGCAGCCTAAACGTGAAGATTCAGAATTAAGGGCGTAGTTTTTTGCTATTCTTTATTTTCTTCTTTTTTCTTCCAATATCTAAGAATTCCCGCTACACTCATATCGGCGGGATTAGCCGCGTCATATCTTTTTAGGTCTTCGCCTTCTATTGCATGGCCTTTCAATTCGTCGAGCATTGTGTTTCTGAAAAGTGCAATAAGATCTTGAATTTCAACTCCTTTACTATGCTTTTCTTTGATAAAATTTGTCCAGCGAATTAGCCTTTCTTCCAAATATTCCAAGTGGCTGTCCGGCGCATCAACTCTTCCATAATGAGTTAGAAATAAGGCCTTTGGATGCAGGGATTTCAACTTATGAATGGATGTGATCCAGTCTTCTACGTTGATATCTGGTGGCGGACAAGGTGGTACTGCAGGGCCATTGTTGATGCATACTCCAGCTACATCACCCGTGATTATTTCATTGTCAATTTGCCAAGCTATATGGTGTATTGCATGCCCAGGAGTATAGTGAGCTTTGATTTCTGTATCACCAAATCTCAGTATGGCTCCATCGGTAATTGCTTTTACTTTATTCGCAGGAATGGGTTTCAACTGCCCCCAGAGGTAGTCCATTTGATCGCCATAAATTTTGGTAGCAGATGCTAACAATTTACTTGGGTCGATCATATGTGCAGTGCCTAATGGATGCATATAAATATCTGCTCCGTGCTCGGCCATAGCCCATGCTGCACCAGCATGGTCTAGGTGTATATGGGTAACAAATACATGTTTGATGTCTGAATATTTGTATCCATGTTCTGCCAATGCAATTCCTAAATTTTCCCAAGAAGAATGCGGGCCTGTTTCAAATAAAATAGGACCTATAGAAGTTTCTACCAAAAATGCAGCTATAGTTTGTTTGTGGTCGAGGAAGTTTAAGTCAAGTACTTTAATCATGGTGTTTTCGATTTAATAGTTGAATACCTGAATATGCGGGAGGGTATTGCAATATAAGGCTAGCGTATTACACTTAATTACAAAAGGCAAAATCAATTATTTTGGTTTCCTCAATTGAAATTTAGCTAATTATTTAATTGGATACTTTAGCGTAATATTTAATAGATGGGGAAGCAAAGGGCATACTATTAACGTGAAGCTTTTGTTGTGGATTAATTGCCCTTGTGATTTATTGTAAAAATTGTATTGAAGGAGTACGGATGGATATAAAAAAACGCAGGAATGTTGAAAGGCTATTCAAACCCTTTACACCCTGCGTTTTTATAAATAAATAATCGTAAATCCTTGTGCTAAAACCCTTTTCGCTCAAATATATATTAAGAGCGTTGGGGAAAATTATCTGCGCCCTGTTGCGAAAATTCGGTTTACGTTAAAGCCAACTCTAAATTCCTCGCCTGGTACACCATTTCCAGCGGCAAGAAGATATTGCTCATTAAGAGCCTGTGAGGTGACAAAATACATTTGAAATACGTGTCCTCCCGCTTCTATATCAATTCCTACACCCACATTACTTCTAAGGTCATTATTCAAATTTGGAATATATTGAAAAGTCAAAGATGATTTACCCGTAATTTTATACTTGCCACTCAACCCTAAGGCTAAATATAAATTTTGATCACCTTCCATAAAGTAAATTGGATTTGGATCGTTGAAATACGCTAGCATAGGTGAAACCTGAATACTTATTTTGTCAGAAAATTTTCTAGCCAGCATCACTTGAGCAGCAAAGCTTGATCTGTCGGAAAAATCCGGATTATCTGCCTGTAGAAATGTATAGTCAGAAGTATTTACACCAGCGCCCCCCATAATTGATAGCGAAAATGGCATGCTATTACTCTGTGTTTGAGTGAGCAGATGATACCTTGCATACAGGTTGTAAAACTTGTCTCTACTGGAGCGTGACGCACCTATAGATAATTTGTCGCTTGGGGCGTATTCAAAACTAAATTGAATATTTGCTCCATTGTCCAAGCCATATAGGTTTCTAATTCCACCATCCAATGTGCCAAAAGTGTGCATGATTGCAAAGTGTAAAGTCTTTTTGTCTAAAGGCTCAACGGTAAGCAAATTTATATGCCTTGGCGCATGAAAAATTAAATCAACCTCTTGATTTTCAGATGAAAGTTTCCTTTCAAGCTGCGCCATAGCAGGCTGAGAAAGTATGAGGATGAATAATAATAATTTGATTTTCATAGTTATTTTTTGAGGTTAACTGAGAGTGTTACCACTTGATCTTCTGCCAATTCGTAGAAGACCACTTTGGGAATGTCGATGTTATAGTCTGAAAGTAATATTGTGAACTTCGCTTCTAGCTTAATTTCATTTTCTGAGATAGCGGTTACTTTTCCAGGAACACTTATTTCTCTCTCTACTCCATGAATTTTAAATTTACCCACAGCTGTTACATTTCTGCTTTCGCCAGTTCGGAGTTGAATATTCTCCTTTATTTTGCCTGTAAATTCAGCAAAAGGATATTTTTTAGTTTCTAAATAGTTTTCACGCATGTGCCTATCACGTAGGCCAATGCCAGTTTTTAATGTATTCAAGTCAATAAAAAAATCTAATACGTTTTTTTCAAAATTGATTAAACCATTTAATTGAGAAGACACACCTGTAAATTCATTTAATGAAGCTTGTGACAAAAATTCCACATCACCAGAAGATGTCTTAAAATCTTGCGCTAAAGCATCCTTTGAGATACATGCGGCCATAGTAATTGCGAAAAAAACGATTAGCTTTTTCATTAGCTTCTGCTTATAGTTAGAGTATTCCCTGATCTACTATTCGAAAATGCAGTAAGAGGTTGGGTAGCAGGGCCCTGTACTACGGTTCCAGTAGTTGTAAACCTTGATCCATGGCATGAGCATAGAAATTGATTATTAGAGAATGACCAGCTGCGATCACATCCTGAATGGGTACAAACTGAAGTTAATGAACTGAAACTTCCACCTGTATTCACAACAAGCATCCTAGCTTCAACAATCAAAATCCATCCACCTGTATTATTTAAAGTAGCTACTTGACTTAGGTCTATCACCACTGAATTGTTGTTCACGGTAATAGCAGTTGTTGGAGCTGGAGTTTGTGGTGGTTGATTTGGAGTGTTTGCGACTGGTGCTGGATCATCTTCACTAGAACATGAGGTGAAGAATCCGACTCCGAACATGGCCATAACTGCTAATGAGCCTGTTTTTCTTAGAAATTCTCTTCTTTCTTCTGAGAGATTTCCTGATTTGGTTGTGATTAGTTTTTCCATATCCACAATTACGATTAATTATTTGTTTTGGATTGTCTAGTCAACAATTAATTGAAATGGAATGTTTTATGGTCAAAATTCAAGCAAATAGGAAGTGTATTGCAAAAGCTCAAAATGATAAATGTGAAAAATGTAGATGTGATTACTCGCAGGGTTGATGCTTAAACTATGATTTGAGGTTACACCTATCTAAAGATGCACAATTGAATCAGAGTCCAGCTAAAACTAATGCACAAGTAAAATTCTAGTGATTGCCTTACCCAAACAAAGTATAGTTCCCAAACTGATCGGCAGGTGGGGTATGTTTTATGATTTCGGCATCGTCGTTTGAAGCATTGTTTACTCTTGAAGAAACGGTGTAGGCTTCCATTTTATCCTCATCGTAAGGTTTTAAGACAGCTATCAATTCATTAGTACTTGCTGATTTGTTCATCCATATTTTCTCTGTCTCTGGAGTAAGAATTACGGGCATTCTATCATGAATTGGCATTACTAATCCATTGGCTTGGGAGGTCAGTATGGTGAAGGTATGTAGAATTTCCCCCTTCTCGGTTTCAAATTCGTCCCAGATGCCTGCAAAAGCAAAAGGTTCCAAATTATCGATTACAAAGCGATAAGGCACTTTTGTTTTTTTGCCGAGTGCTTTCCATTCGTAGAATCCATCTGCTGGTATTAGACATCGTCTTCGCTGAAAAGCCAATTTGAATGAAGCTTTTTCAGCAACGGTTTCAGCACGGGCATTTATTAACTTGGTGCTCACGGCTTTGTTGTTGGACCATGCAGGCAACATTCCCCAATGGAAAAAGGAAAATCCCTCTGGACTATCGGCCGTAATTACTGGAAGCAGCTGCGTAGGTGCCGCATTAAATTTAGGCTGGTAATGTTCGGTTACATCTACATCAAACCGTTTCTTTAGCTTTTCAGCCTTTGCTGCTATCGAATATCTGCCACACATAATTGTTAAATTGAATGATTGGAAGTTACGTAAGCCAATATTCACGAGCAAATTTTATTATTTATAAACAGTACAAAGACTTACACAATAAATATGAATCACTCGAAGAAAGCCTGTTGGGTGATTTTCCTCCCGCAATGTTCAATTTGATAGATGGTTTTGGAATGTTCTTATTCAGCTTTATCTTGAACATTCAGCCTATCAACCAACCACAATCAAATATGAAAATTAACTACATAAAGCATTTTACTTTTACCCTCAGTCTAGCAGTATTATTTTCTTGTCAATCAAATGACACTACTGAGTCTGGATCTGCTAAGATCACTGATTTTAAAGCAACTAGTCATGCCGAGCTCACAACATTCTTTTTCGATTGGCGGGAATTTAATGCGCCTAATTTGGTAGATGGTGTACCCGATTATTTATCGAGCGCCATGGCCAAGCAAAAACAGGAATTGGACATCTGGCAAGCAAAACTCAATGCATTTGATACCACTGGTTGGACAGTGCCCGAGCAGGTAGATTGGTACATAGTGTGGGCCGAAATGAATGGGCTGGAATTTGCCCATCGGGTGAAAAAACCTTGGGAACGCGATCCTGCTTTCTACGTTTGGTTCTATCCTAGCTTCACTGATGTTCCCGACAGAGAAGGGCCCACCATCTTTGGGAATATTGAGTATGCTTATTTCCAAAAGCCACTTCAAGCCGATGACGCAGCTTCCATCACCCAGAGGTTGAAAGCGATTGAACCCTTGTATGAGCAGGCCAAGAAAAATCTGACTGGAAATGCTCGCGATTTGTGGGTGACGGGCATTCGCAGTATCCGTGGCCAAAGTGAAGATTTGGAAAAAATGGCCAAGGAAGTAGAAGATCAATATCCAGACTTGGCCTTAGCCGCTAGAGAAGCAGTAAAAGTAAGCGACGATTTGGCTAATTGGCTAGAAGAGCAAGCACCCAACAAAACCGGCTACTCTGGCGTGGGTAAGGAAAATTACACTTGGAATTTGAATAATGTGCATCTATTGCCTTACACCTGGGAGGAGCAGGTTGCTTTGATGGAGCGAGAATTGATTCGCGCCCATTCGTCATTAAGACTGGAAGAACATAGAAACAGGGCTTTGCCTAAAATAGAGAAAATTGATAATGCAGCAGATTATGATCGGCTTTTCAATGCTGCCTTGGATGAGTATTTGGCTTTTTGGGAAAGAGAAGAAATAGTGCCGATGAAAGATTATATGGATCAGGCATTGCGCGAGCGACTTGGTACGTTTACTGTAGTGGGAGGGTTGAGAAGTTTCTTTGCTGAAATCAATTACCGAGCTCCAATCATTATGAGAACCCATGATTATCATTGGGTGGATTTGGCAAGAATGCGGGAGGAGCCACACGCAAGCCCAATTAGAGCAACGCCATTATTGTATAATATTTTCGATAGCAGAGCCGAAGGAGTAGCCACTGGAATGGAAGAAATGATGATGCATGCTGGCTTTTTGGATAAAAGACCAAGGGAAAGAGAATTGATTTGGGTGCTATTGGCTCAACGTGCTGCTCGTGGCTTGGGCGGATTGTATCAACATGGCTTAGAAATGACCTTTGATGAAGCTACGCAATATGCTTCGAAATGGACTCCTTGGAATTTATTGCCAGCAGATGGCAGTACCATACAAGGTGAGGAACAATTTTACCTTCGCCAGCCAGCGTATGGCACTAGCTACAACATGGGTAAGATCGAAATAGAAAGGATTATAGCTGAATATGCTCGACAACGTAATGGCAATTTCATAATGAAGGAATTTATGAACGACCTGAATAATGTAGGGATGATTCCAACCTCGCTTATATATTGGGAATTGACTGGCGACAAATCAGTTTTAGAAAAGGCCATTAGTAAATAAAATAATGAGCTACTAAATCAGACATTGAAATCTGATTTAGTAGCTCATTAAATTCATTTGGAAAATCTAGTTGTTTAATAAAAATCCAATGCCTAATACTTGACTTAATTGAATCTTATCTGCCTGATCCTTATCTCTCAATGCAATTGCTGTAAGATTTACATTTAAGTATTTATTTACTTTGGCTGTAAGGATAAAATCAACTCTATGGTCTAGTTTGCCTGTCTCGTAATTGCCAAACATAAAATATCTAGTTTTGATATTTACATTCTCCATAACATCCTTATTAAAGTCTGTCCACAATTGGAAACCACCCCACTCATTTCTAACTCTCTCGCCAATCTCTACACCATAGTTTCTTGGTACTGTATTGTACAAGGCAGTATCTAAAACGAAAGTATGTCTTGGTGATATAGGAGAAACTCTAATTTTGAAATAAGATGTTGGTACATACTCCAAACCTAAGCCATAAATGAGGTAAGCTGGGTTCATAAATTTGGAAATAGTATTTCGCACTTCTTCATTTTGTACAGTTTCGAAAGTATAACCTGGCGCAAATTGAGTGAGGAAGTTCCCACTAAAGAAGAGATTTAGCTTTTCACCCAAGTCATATCCAATTTTAGAATCAAGTAAAATTCTATCCGCAGATTTTCGGGCACTTTGTCCTTTGTTTCTTATAGCTCCATAGATGAAATCGAATTCATTATTCCATGACATTTTACCTTTTCGATAAGATGGTTTCAAATTGAATGCAGTACCAATAGCTAAGGAGCTTACACCACCACCAGTCCAGTTATCTGTAAATGCAGATTGATTTAGGTTGATTCCAAATGAATATTTGGTTGTCCAATATGTAGTGTCTTTCTCAATTTCATCCTGAGCAGTGGTATTGAGAGAAATTGTGAGCGCAATAAGTACTAAAAATATTGCTCGAGTTAAATTAGATAATGACATGGCCATCAGCATTTTGTGTAAGGTTTATTTTATTTAATTTTTTGGATCGCAAATATCAGAAGAACCTTATAGAAATTTTAATGTTTAAACAACTATATACAATCCATATTTTAATTATTCAATTATGAAAAGAATCATTTTTTCAATCGCAATTTTATTTTTTGCTACTACTTCCTGTTCAATTTTTAATTCGAATGGAGCATCAATGAAAAAACTTATTGCCAATGAATGGGCAGTAAAAAGTATTTTAGGTACAGATATTAACCCAATGAATTTTACTCGTGGAATCCCAAGTATTTCATTTCAAGAAGACGGGAAAGTAACTGGTTTTGGTGGATGTAATACTTTCTTTTCTACCTACAACTTAACGGAAACAGGATTGGATATAAGAGATATAGCAGCTACAAGAATGGCCTGTGAAGGGGTAAGTGAAGCGCAATTTTTGAATGTACTCGAACGAGTGAATAATGTGAAGTTCGAAGGTAGTGAGATGATACTATTACAAGGTTCAGAGAGCCTTATGAGATTTGTGAAAAAGTAATTCAAACAATTTAGAGGTGGTTTAGAGCCACCTCTTTTGTTTTCTCCCGCTTTTAGCCAAAGAACATGTAGCCAATAAAGATTGCAGCTATTAATCCAGCCAAGTCGGCAATAAGTCCTGCAGTAATTGCATAGCGTGTTTTTCTAATATTTACTGCGCCAAAATACACTGCAACGACATATAGTGTAGTCTCAGTACTTCCTTGCATGATCGAAGCTAATCTTCCTTGGAAGGAATCTGCACCATACGTTTGCATGGTTTCTAGCATCATTCCTCTAGCACCGCTTCCACTTAGCGGTTTCATTATAGCCGTAGGTAATGCTCCCACAAAATCGGTGTTCAAACCAGTAAGCCCTACTAAATAAGCTGTACCATCTACCAAATAATCCATTGCACCACTTGCGCGGAACACACCAATAGCCACAAGCATAGCAATAAGATATGGAATTATCATTACAGCCATTTTGAAACCTTCCTTTGCGCCATCGATAAAAGCTTCATAAACATTGATTTTAGCTCGCATGCCCATAAGTAGAAAGGCAATAATGATACTAAATAAGATGAAGTTACTGATGATACCAGAGAGCCTACTCAGCTGGTCTTGTGGCATGCCTGCAAACCAATAAATAACGAATGATATAAATAATGTGAATCCACCCAAATACAAGAGAATGATAGGGTTGAGTAGATTTATTTTCTGAAATAAAGCTACAGTTACCAATCCCACAAGTGTGGAAATATAAGTAGCCAACAATATAGGAATAAATATATCTGCTGGATCCGCAGCACCCATTTGTGCTCGATACACCATTATACTAATGGGAATTGCCGTGAGTCCAGAAGTATTTAATACCAGAAACATGATTTGAGAATTACTTGCTGTATCTTTTAGAGGGTTAAGCTCTTGCATACCTTCCATGGCTTTTAAGCCCAATGGAGTGGCTGCATTATCTAGTCCAAGGAAATTCATAGAGAAGTTCATCAGCATCGGCCCGAATACAGGGTGATTACGTGGGATTTCAGGAAATATTCTAGCAAATAGTGGAGAAACAGCTCTGCTTAATACGGCTATGATTCCGCCTTTTTCGCCTACGCGCATTATTCCCAACCAAAGGGAAATAATGCCCGTTAAGAACAAGGAAATCTCAAAGCCCGTTTTGGCCATATCGAAAGTGGCACCAACGATATTAGGAAAGACTTCTGCATCTCCAAAAAAGATTAGTTTGACAAGAGCTACTACGAAGGCAATCAGAAAAAAGCCTATCCAGATATAATTTAGGGTCATGTATAAAATCAATTTTGCTAAAATTAAGGAATTTTAAGACATCTATGAGGTTATTAGTAAATCATCTTAATTTTGCGGTATGCGTAGAGTTTTCATAGCCATTACATTGGTATTTTTATTTACAGTTTCAGCATGTGTACAAGACCATGAGCCTTCTTTTTTTCCTGAAGAAATTGGAAATATTCTGACTGGTTTCGAAACTGCTGCTTGGCAAGTTGATGCTATTATCGAAAATGGGAATAGAATCAACCTAAGTGAGTGTGAAAAAGCTACTTTACTTGTTTTTTATAGAACAAACGAAGCCTTTGAATTAATTGATGTAGAGCCATTTTGCAACTCAACTGGCGGTGTTATCGATTTTGGAACATGGGAGGTTAAGGTAAATGAACAAACTAATGATCGTCGTCTCACCTTAAGCTATGACGAATCAATCAATCTTACTTATCAAATTGATTTAATTACTCCATTCAGACTAAGACTGGTTAGAAATATTCGGAACGGCGAGTCCACCTCACAAGAAATTTTGGAATATGTGCGGGTGGAGTTCGAAGAGGAGGAAGAGGAAAGTAATTAGGAGTAGGCTTTTAGCTGAAAAGATGTAATGGCATATAATGCTGCCGTTTCAGTTCTAAGTCTATTTTCACCCAAAGTTACGCCTTGGAAGCCAGCATCAAATGCTTGTTTAATTTCATTTTTTGTAAAATCTCCTTCTGGTCCAATCAACACTAATGTATTGTTTTGCTGATTTATGTGATTATGGATATGCCCCATCGTTTCCATTCCCAAGTAGGCAATGAATTTATCTTGGCATTGATTGGACTCTTCTAAAAAATCTTTAAATGGCTTAGGATCATTGATTTTACAAAGCCAAGCTTGCTGGGATTGTTTAAGTGCTGAAAGAGCAATTTTCTCTAGCCTTGGCATTTTCAATCTTGGCCTTTCGGTGCGGTCAGTTATGGGGAAAGAGATTTCGTCCAAGCCGATTTCAATAGCTTTTTCCAGCAGCCATTCAATTCGATCTTGGTTTTTTGTGGGCGATACAGCCAAATGAATGCGGGAGGTTTTCGGTGGGACAAGCTCAATATCTATGATTTCTATCTCACAGGTTCTGATATCTAATTTCTTTATTATTCCTCCCGCTATTTTTCCTTTTCCGTCTCGAATTTCGATTTTATCACCTACTTTTTTGCGAAGTACTTTTACACAATGGCGAGCCTCTTCTTCATCTAAAAAGAGGCTATTTTCATCAATATTTGGACTATAGAAGATTGCCAAGATTAAGCGTATTTTTCAAGCATAGCATCTACCGCAGCAATATAATCTTCCATTGCTTTTTCTTTGGTAGTGCCTTTTAACCTTTCCCAAGAATTGAATTTAGCAATTGCAGCAAAGTCGAAACCACCAGGTCTCTCCCCTTGTACATCTCCTTCACTTGCCTGCTTGAATAAGCTATATAATTTCAGCAAATCTTGATTATCCGGCTTTTCGGTCAACTGCTTTATTTTAGCTTGAGCGCTTTCGAAGTTTTCTTTTAATTCCATTTTTTTAAGTTTATGAAGTGTAAATTTAATAGACTGTGTATCTTAAGAAAATTTTATCGAGTGATTAAATAAATAAAAATCGAGGGAGGTCAATTGGAGACAAAGATTTGTATAATAGGAGCAGGGCCAAGTGGTATTACAGCCGCAAAAAACTTATTGCAAGCTGGATTTAACAACGTTGTGGTTTTCGAAAGAAATACTAAAGTAGGCGGCAATTGGGTGTACAGCGAAAGTTCTGGCCATTCCAGTGTTTTTGAGTCAACACATATTATTAGCTCGAAGGAATTATCTCAGTACGAAGATTATCCCATGCCAGCAGATTATCCAGATTATCCATCGCATGTGCAATTGCAAGCCTATTTCGAGAATTATGCTAGGCATTTTGGAGTGTATGAGCTTATCCGATTTGGCGTAAGTGTAGAAACTGCCGAGCTCACCGATAGTAACAAATGGCATATTGAAACGGATGAAACGCTGGGCGAATATGTTTTTGACTATTTGTTTGTGTGCAATGGCCATCACTGGAATCCACGAATGCCTAGCTATCCTGGCGAATTCAATGGCACTTTTATGCATTCACATGATTTCAAAAATAATCGAGGATACGAAGGCAAGAGAGTTTTGGTAGTCGGTGGTGGTAATTCCGCTTGCGATATTGCTGTGGAGACGGGTAGAGTTTCTGAACAAACTGCTATAAGCTTACGTCGTGGATATTACTTTATTCCAAAATTTATAATGGGCAAACCTTCCGACATGCTGGGCAGTGGGTTGGATTGGGTGCCGTTAAAACTTCGTGGAATTTTCACCAAATTATTATTGAAATTCTCTGTTGGCGATTTGTCTAAATATGGCTTGCAGAAACCTGAACATGGTGTTTTTGAAGCGCATCCGGTGGTAAATTCTGAATTACTATATTTCATCCGTCATGGAAAAATTAATCCAAGAGTAGATATAGATAGATTTGATGGTGATTACATAATCTTCAAAGATGGAAAGCGGGAGAAATTTGATACTGTAATTGCTGCAACAGGCTACAAAATCACTTTTCCATTCTTTTCAAAAGATTTTATCGATTATACGGAAGGTCCCGTCCCGCTTTACAAGCATATTTTCCATCCCGAAATCAAAAATCTCTTTTTTATAGGATTGGTGCAGCCATTTGGTTGTATTTGGCCACTTTCGGATCTGCAATCCAAATTGGCTGCGAATTATCTAAAAGGAAATTACAAATTACCTCTTGATCTGAAAGCTGAAATTGATAAGAGAATTCAAGAAATTACAAATCAATTTATGAACACACCCCGTCACTCGGTACAAGTTTTTTATCATAAGTACCGCAAAGAATTGCTGAGAGAAATTCCTGCAAATGCGCCAGAATGGAAGTTTCAAAAAGAAGCTGAAAGTGTATGAAAAGAGTATTGATAACTGGAGCTGCTAAAGGAATTGGAAAAGCTTTGGCCATTCATTTTAGTGAAAAAGGTTTTGAAGTAATAGCTACAGACTTGGATGAGGCTGGCTTGCAAGTGCTTAAAAGTGAGTATGAAAACATAAGTACCTTTTCACAAGATGTCCGCAATTATGAAGGCTGGCTCCATTTGGCTAGTGAACTAGAAAAAAGCGGGAGGTTGCCGGATATTCTGATTAACAATGCCGGTGTCATTAAACCAGGCTTAAGTTATGAGCAAAATGCTATGGATATCGATTTGCAGCTCGATGTAAATACCAAAGGGCTTATCTACGGCACTAATATAATAGGAGCCAAAATGGTGAATTGTGGAAATGGACATATTATAAATATTGCCTCATTAGCGGGAATTGCTCCAGTATATGGCTTGAGTATGTATTGCGCTTCTAAATTTGCTGCTCGTGGTTTTACATTAGCAGCTGCTCAGGAATTTGCTGATAAAGGCATTTTTGTAAGCTGTATTTGCCCAGATGGCACCAATACGCCAATGTTTGAAAGTATGGCTTCAGAGCCAAGTTTGGCCATGGCTTTTTCAGCAAACCGAATCCTCGAAACCAAAGACATTGTAGCAGCAGTGGAAAAGGCATTGAAAAATAAATCGCTAGAAATTACCCTCCCGCTTTCTCGTGGCATTATTTCAAAGCTCGCCAGTCTCAATATCAGAATAGGTGTTCTGCTGAAAAACAAACTCCTCAAAAAGGGCAGTAGCAATCAGCAAGCTTATGTCAAAAAGATGATGAAGTGAATTCCATAAAAAAGCCCAAATTCTATTGAAGAATATGGGCTTAAATATTTGATTAAAAGATATTTATACAAAGGCTGGGATGCCTGTAATATCATGCCCTAAAATCAACAAATGGATATCGTGAGTTCCTTCGTAAGTTACTACAGACTCCAAATTCATCATGTGGCGCATAATAGGATAGTCGCCAGTAATGCCCATCCCACCATGCATTTGACGTGCCTCACGAGCAATATTCAAGGCTACTTCCACATTGTTTCTTTTCGCCAACGAAATTTGCGCAGTAGTCGCTTTACCTTCGTTCATGAGTTGTCCCAAGCGTAGATTTAGCAATTGAGCTTTGGTGATTTCGGTAAGCATTTCCGCCAATTTTTTCTGCATCAATTGGAAGCTCGCAATCGGCTTATCAAATTGAATTCGCTCCATTGCATACCTTCTTGCACTATCGTAGCAATCCATCGCTGCACCTATTGCGCCCCAAGCTATTCCGTATCTGGCGGAGTCTAGACACATCATCGGCGCGCCCAGTCCATCTTTGCCAGGGAGGATATTTTCTTTCGGGATTTTCACATTGTCAAAAACCAGCTCACCTGTACAACTTGCTCTCAGCGACCATTTGCCATGAATTTCCGGCGTGGTGAAGCCTTCCATGCCGCGCTCCACAATTACGCCTTTTATTCTGCCAGCTTCATTTTTCGCCCATACTACCGCAATATCTGCTTGCGGGCTGTTGCTAATCCACATTTTAGAACCATTCAATATATAATGATCACCCATGTCCTTGATATTGGTAACCATGCCGCCTGGATTTGATCCAAAATCTGGTTCAGTTAAACCAAAGCAGCCCAACATTTCGCCTTTGGCAAGTTTTGGTAGATATTTTTGACGTTGTTCTTCCGAGCCAAATTTGTAAATTGGATACATCACCAACGAACCTTGCACCGAAGCTGTGGAGCGCATACCGCTATCCCCACGCTCTACTTCTTGCATAATTAATCCATAAGAAATGTAATCTAGTCCTGGGCAACCATATTCTTCTGGTAGTTGTGGGCCAAATATGCCCATATCACCAAATTTCTTTACAATCTCTGTTGGGAAATGACAGTCTTGAGACCATTTCTCAATATTTGGAGAGATTTCCTGCTTCACAAAATCACGAATAGTTTGCCTAATAAGTCTGTGTTCCTCGCTAAGCAGATCATCAATATTGTAAAAGTCTGGCGACTCAAAAAGATCATTCTTGTCTTTAGCTTTCTTATTTTCTACAGAAGAGTTCATAGTCATTTTTTTGTTTCGAATTAATCTTTCAATTTTATAACCCACCACAATGAATAGGGTTATGCCACAAAAGGAAATTTCTGCCAATATACTTGATCGGATAGAAAAATTAGAAGAAAAATTCGAAGCAATGGGTCAAGACTTGGCTTCGTATCTTGACGGTCTCTTATATGCCGATTATCTTAAATATTGGGAATACATACATTTGGATACGCTGCTCAGTCTGCAGCATCCAAAAACAGCCTTTCCCGACGAAAGTATATTCATTATCTATCACCAAATTACGGAACTTTACTTCAAGCTAATTATTAAGGAGATAGATCAAGCCATTGATATGTCCCTAGCCAATAATGCTGAAATGTTGATGCGGCTGAAGCGGATAAATAATTATATAAGCCATTTATCAAATTCATTTTCGATAATGGAGCTTGGTATGGAACGAGAACAATTTTTGAAATTTCGGATGGCGCTACTGCCGGCAAGTGGATTTCAGTCTGCCCAATACCGGATTATCGAATTGAAATGTACCGATTTGGTAAACTTGCTCAAGGAAGATGATAGAGCCAAAATAAAGGGCGATGAAACTCAAGAAGAACTGCTAGATGTAATTTATTGGAAAAGTGGTGCTACAGAGCTTTCAACTGGTAAAAAGACCTTGACGCTGAAGCACTTTGAAGAGAAATACAGCGAAACATTCCTTCAATTAACTGAAAAGCATAAAGCAAATAATTTGCTTAGAACATGGCAAAATCATTATAGAAACAGTGCTGAGGCAGATAATATTAAAAATGAATTGCGGAGATTGGATTCCTTGTTGAATATCCATTGGCGATTGGCTCATTACAAATCGGCAGTGAAATACTTGCAGAGGGATCCTGTAGATATAGCCGCTACTGGTGGTACAAACTGGCAAAAATACCTCCCGCCCATGTTCCAACGCATTATCTTTTTTCCAGAACTCTGGAATGATCAAGAGCGGGAGGAATGGGGCAAAGCTTGGGTTTTGGAGCAATTAGGAATCCCTAAACCATAAGTCAAGTCTTAAAAGAAGCATTATCCAGAAATAATTGACCAAATTTGCACATCATTTGGAGATAAGACTCCACAAAACATTATGCAAAAAACTCTCGATATTGCAGTTAGCCCTCAAGAGGCTGCGACGCCCGAATTACTCAAACCCATCTTACAGCAAGAAGCTGGAATTCCATCAGATTTAGTATTTGATTTTCAAATTCAAAAGCGATCTATAGATGCGCGTGGACGGAAAGTTAAAGTTCAGCTTCGTGTCGATATCTTCGAAAATGAGCCTATTACACCACTTTTTTCTGGGAAGTTCGAGTACCCAAATGTATCAAATGCTCAGCCTGTAATTATCATTGGTGCTGGCCCTGCTGGCTTATTCGCCGCACTCAGATTGATAGAGCTAGGGTTAAAGCCCATCATTCTCGAACGTGGCAAAGATGTAAGAAGCCGTCGAAGAGATATTGCTGACATCAATAAAAAGCATATCGTAAATCCCGATTCCAATTATTGTTTTGGTGAAGGTGGCGCAGGTACGTATTCCGATGGTAAGCTTTATACTCGATCCAAAAAGCGAGGCGATCTTAAAAGAATTTTGGAAATTTTTGTTTCCCATGGAGCTACTGAACAGATTTTGGTGGATGCGCATCCACATATTGGAACGAATAAATTGCCGAATGTAGTTGCTGCAATCAGAGAAAGTATTTTGGAAGCGGGAGGTGAAATTCATTTCGATAGTAGAGTGGAGGATTTTATTATCAGCAATTCTCAGATTACTGGAGTAAAAATCGCTGGTGGTGTTAGCATCAATGCCAAGGCAGTTTTGCTCGCAACGGGCCACTCAGCTCGTGATATTTTCCGATTGCTACAAAGAAGAGGAGTGCATATCGAGGCCAAGCCTTTTGCGCTCGGCGTCCGAATCGAGCATCCACAAAGTGTGATTGATAGCATCCAATATCATTGCGATAGTCGAGGTGAATATCTACCAGCAGCTAGTTATTCCTTGGTAGATCAGGTGAAACTTAAGAAATCGCAGCATGGCGTTTTCTCGTTTTGCATGTGTCCAGGTGGCTTCATAGTACCTTCGGCAACATCTCCAGGCGAGGTGGTTGTCAATGGAATGAGCCCATCGCGTCGTGATTCTCGATTTGCTAATTCGGGGATTGTAGTGTCAGTAGAGTTGGAGCATTTGAAAGAATTTCAACAATACAAGGAATTAGCCGCAATGGAGTTTCAAGCTGCTGTTGAACAGAAAGCTTGGGCAATGGGAGGGAAAACTCAAACAGCTCCAGCGCAAAGAATGGTAGATTTTGTGGAAGGGAAATTCTCCAGTACGCTACCAGAAACAAGCTATCAGCCTGGCTTGGAATCAGTCCAAATGCGAGAGGTATTGCCAGATTTTATTGCTGAAAGTTTGCGTCAAGGATTTCGCTCTTTTGGTAAAAAAATGCGAGGTTACTTAAGTAATGAAGCAGTAATTGTAGGCGTAGAAAGTCGAACTTCTTCACCTGTAAGAATTCCTAGAGATCCGATTACACTGGAGCATCAGCAAATCGCTGGCTTATTTCCTTGTGGGGAAGGCGCAGGATATGCGGGAGGAATCGTGTCTGCTGCGATGGATGGCGAAAGAGTTGCTGAACAGATTGCGTTGAAAATGGGAAAAACTATTTCCCGCTAATATGGAATATCCTCATCATGAGGATCTTTGTTAGGGAAATTCAATCTCTCCTCAAGCTGCTTTTCTAGTTCAGGCGTAATCAAATGCTCAATCGTTTCTGCTTCATCATGCACTTGATCAGGCGATTTGTTTAGGAATTCAGATAGGTATAATTCCCAAAGCCTGTGGAGTTTCACAACACGCTTTGCAAGGATTAGCCCGTTTTCAGTTAAATCAAGCGAGCGATTATCAAGCTTAATCAATCCTTTCTTGGCAAGCCTTCTAATGCTTTTCTGAAAGCGATCTTCTTGCATAGGTCGCTTCTCCAGTAATTCGCTGAAGGTGAACGTTTGCTTTAAATGCTTTTCATCCTCCCGCAAATGGTACAAACCTTTTAGAATATTTTCATCGGTGATTTTCTGCTGATTTCGCTTTTGTAATTTAGCCAAAGGAATAATTCCTTTTTCTGGTGCAAAAAAGAAAGAGAAGAACGCAATGAAACTTACCACTACCACAATCCAAGGGCCTGTAGGCAT
>CAZRBW010000001.1:98722-105596 GCA_964598395.1 uncultured Roseivirgaceae bacterium | reverse complement strand
AAATCCTTATTAAAAGCGAGCAATTGAAATTCCTTGAAGAATAAAACTACCAAAACAATAAGCGCAATTGCTACAAATGAAAATACAATCAGATCGTTTCCGACTAATGCAGCTGCTTTTCCGAATAAGAATTGATCAAGGCCAGATTGAGCGGCATTTCCAGATTTTTGAATCCAAGTAAGTAATAGTATGCCTAAGCCGAAAAAGGTAGATAGGATAAATGCAATTGCCGAATCTTCCTTGATTCTACTTTTGGAAATAATCTGAACCATCAGCAAAAGAGAAAGCCAGCCAGTAATAAATGCGCCAATGATAATCCATAATGGATCTTTGACACCAGAGAGGATAAATCCCAAACAAACACCGGGTAAAACAGCATGGGCTACAGCATCACCAACGAGGGCTTTTTTGCGCAGAAATGTAAAGCAACCAACAATTGCAGCCGAGGATGTCACCAAAATGGCACCAAAAGTTACGTACCTCACATTGGCATTGCTAAAGCTGAAAAAGTCCCAGAATGTTTCCATTATTTCTCTCGCTCAGGGAATCGCTTATTCTTCATCAAATCACCTACTTCAGTCAAAAGCGTCAATTTGCCTCCATAGGTATCTTGCAGATTTTTGTCTGTAAAAACTGTTTCAGTTGGGCCAGCGGCAATTAGACGTAAATTGAGTAAAATAGAGTAATCAAAATAGGAGGGAGCAGATTGCAAATCGTGGTGCACTGCTATAATGGTTTTGCCCTCCCGCGACATATCTCTAAGTAAATCTATTATTGCCTTTTCGGTAGATGCATCTACGCCCGCAAATGGTTCGTCGAGAAAATATAAATCAGCTTCTTGCGCTAAGGCTCGAGCTAAAAATACCCTTTGCTGTTGACCGCCAGAAAGCTGACTAATTTGGCGGGAGGCAAAACTTTCCATCCCTACTTTTTCCAAAGCCTGCATGGCAATTCGCTTATCTTCTTTTCCAGCTCTTTTGAAAAGTCCCAATTTCCCATACCTGCCCATAAGCACCACATCATAGGCTGAAGCAGGAAAATCCCAATCTACACTTTCGCGCTGTGGTACATAGCTAATTCTATTTCGAACCTCTGTCAATGATTTTCCAAATATCTTCACATCTCCTGCTGTAGCCGGAATCAAATCCATCACCGTTTTGATAAAGGTGGATTTTCCAGCGCCATTTGGGCCAACAATACAGGCCAAAGCTCCTTGCGGAACTTCCAAATAAATGCTCCAAAGTACAGGCTTCTTTTGATAGCCGGCAGTTAAATCTCTTACAACTAAAGCAGGTTCCTTATTGGTCATTTTGCCCTCCAAGTCCAGCTACGATTATGCTTACATTATGCTTTACCATTCCAATATAGGTTCCTTTTTCAGTCCCAGCTTCGCCCATAGCGTCGGAGAATAAGCTGCCTCCAATTTTCACATCATGGCCTTCGGATCGGCAACCTTCTACCACGGCATTTATGGCTTTATCCGAAACTGAGCTTTCTACATAAATAGACGAAATTTGTCTTTCAACAAGGAAAGAAACTAAGTCTGAAACATCTCGCAAACCGAATTCAGAAAGAGTAGACAATCCTTGTAAACCATATACTTCGATATCATAAGCCAATCCAAAATACTGGAATGCATCATGCGCAGTTACCAATACCCTTTTGTCGCTAGGTATTTTATTGATTTCCGTAGCTGTCCATTTATCAAGATATCTTAACTCTTGAATAAATCGATCTCCGTTTTGCTGCAAGGCTTCAGCGTCGAATAAGTTTGTGTCTTCAAGCGCTGGAATTAGCAATTGCAACATATCAGCCCATAATGACACATCGAACCAAATATGTGGATCGGTAACATTATCAACAGTATATCTGATTTTGTCATTTGGAAGTAATTCTGCAGCTGCAATAATGGTTTTTTGGCGTGAAAGTTTTTGCATTACTTCAGCCATTTTTCCTTCGAGATATAAGCCATTGTAGATAATCAAATCTGCATTTTGAAGTTTGGCCAAATCACCTTGAGTGGCTTTATATAAGTGTGGATCTACCCCAGGTCCCATTAGCGATACAACGGTGGCTTGGTCGCCAAGTAGATTTTGTAGTGCATCTCCAAGCATTCCAGTGGTGCAAACAATTAAAGGCTTTCCGTCTTTAGTTTCGTTCGATTTTTCGCTGTTGCATGAGCTTAGAACCACAATAAAAGGAAGCAATAAAAGCAAAATGGATACTTTGAAATTTAGCTTCATCGTTTAGTGATTAACAAGTTTGTGGCAACCTCTTTTGAAATAAATAGTGTCTTTTTGTCTTCGAGAAGGATTTCAACGGAGCCATCAAATTCAACCTTTTCCAGCACTTTTACTTTGGCTCCTATGTAGGCGCCAATTTTATCAAGGTGTCGAAGGAAAAGCGAATTAGTGTCTTTCACCCCAACTAACAATCCACTCTGATTTGCCTCCATTTCAGATAAGGCCATTTGAGGCATCGATTGAAATTCTCCACTCTCATCAGGGATTGGATCGCCATGCGGGTCGAACTTTGGATAGCCTAAAAACTCATCCAATCTTTTCACTAAAGTAGGGGAGTCGATGTGCTCCAGTTGCTCGGCAATCTCATGCACTTCGTCCCAATTAAAGCTCAACTTCTCCACCAAAAAAACTTCCCAAAGTCTGTGCTTTCTTATGATCTGCAGGGCGACTCTTTTGCCCTTTTCAGAAATGTTCACTCCCTGATATTTCTTGTATTCGATCAGCTCTTTTTTTGCAAGTTTTTTTAGCATATCACTTACGCTGGCTGCGGTAGTTTCAAGTCGCTCCGCAAGCGCATTGGTACTCACAGATTCATCCTCCTCTTTGGATAGGTGATAGATAGCCTTAAGGTAATTTTCTTCGGAAAGGGTGAAAATTTCTTTCATTTTTACTGATTGTTAGACAAATCTAAAAATAATTTTTAAACAAACCTAAAACTAATAAAAAAGCTTTTTTAAGCTCAAATTTCAATGGTTTAGATAAGTTTAAAAATAAATTTAGGTTTAAATTTAGAGGAAAAAGGAATTCAATAGATGATCACATTCGATCAAGTTGAAGATTGAAATTCTGCTCATATTTGCGGCTGAAATGAGTAGAAAACAGCGGGAGGAATGTGGCTTATAACTTCAAAATCTTAGCTACAGAATCAAGCAATTTCGCTTCATTTGATACCCACAATAGTTCAGAATAATCTGCTGATTTTTGGTAGAATTTGCGACTCTTAAACGTCTGAATTTGACTGGAAATACTTGAGTGAGTTTGACTAGAAATCCCAGCATCATATTGTTTAATAATTGCCTTCCATTTTCTATTTGGATGAAGGAGAAATATGGGTAATTGGGCGGCTAAATACTCGTAAAGTTTGCTAGGAAATTTGTCTTCATTAGCTCGGTTTGGAGGGTAGGCAATTATCCCACAGTCAGCCTGAGCGATGGCATCTAGGATAGTATTGTATGTGACAGGTTCTGTTTCAATTTGAAGTGATATGAATTTAATACCTCCCGCTTTCTTTTTAAGAGCTTTGTATGTAGCTAGTGAAGGGCAATGACCTATAATAGTCAATTGAATGTTTCGATCAATCTGATATGCTTTCTCAGTCCAATCAATTACATCCCAAATTCCTTGAGATTCTCCAATGGTACCGCTAAATATGAAATTTAGTATATCTGAACTTTTACTTAGTTTGAGTATTTCTAAGGATTTGTTTTCCAGTATTTTATAGTTCCTGCTTTTAAGCTTGAATTCTGTTTCATATGATTGCTCAGCTAGTAGAAATAAGTCAATAGATTTCCAGACCATTTTCTGAAAACAGTTGATTACCAGTATTTTGATATTTTTTACTAGCCAAGTTTCTTTACCTAAATAGCGGATGTTATGGGTATAATTTTCTTGAATATCATAAATCAGTTTCCCACCTTTCAGCAGTTTGTATATTGCTGCAACTGGGAGTAATTCCCAACTACAAATAATTTGTAAATCTGGTTTTATCTGCCAAGTTTTGCGCAGGTATTTTAGAGGCGCTAAAATCCTAGTGAAATTGCTTGCTGCAAGTCCAATAATAGGGTGGAATGTAATGTTATTTGCGGGTTGAATATTTTTTGTGTCCCGGCCTATGATATTAAGCTCATATTTATTTGTTTGGCCGAGCGAAAGAGCAATTTTATGAAAATGCCGGACGTCATTTAAGGGTTTAAGTGTAGCTCCAATTACAATGCAATGCTTCAATAGCGGATTTTTTGATCAAATAAATTTACGATTTTAAAGTAAACACAAATAGATGAACAAAGAAAATAGAGATTTAAGAGACATAATAGAAGCAGCTTGGGATGACCGAGATAAGCTTCATGATAAGGAAGTGCAAATTGCCGTAAAGACAATTATTGAAGAATTGGATTTAGGTAGATTGCGCGTGGCTGAGCCCATCGAAAATAATGAATGGAAAGTGAATGAATGGGTGAAAAAGGCTGTAATTCTTTATTTTCCATTGCAGAAAATGCAAATCATCGAGTGTGGTCCTTTCGAATACCATGACAAAATACGTCTAAAGTCTGGCTACGATAAGTTGGGTGTAAGAGTGGTTCCAAATGCTGTGGCTAGATATGGCGCTTTTCTGAACACTGGGGTTGTGATGATGCCATCTTATGTTAATATCGGTGCTTATGTAGACTCAGGCACTATGGTAGATACTTGGGCTACTGTGGGATCATGCGCACAAATTGGTAAGAATGTCCATCTAAGTGGTGGAGTGGGTATTGGAGGCGTTCTAGAGCCTGTTCAAGCCTCTCCAGTAATTATTGAGGATAATGCGTTTATTGGATCGAGATGTATAGTGGTAGAAGGCGTACGGATAGGAAAAGAAGCCGTACTTGGCGCAAATGTAGTATTAACTGGTAGCTCAAGGATTATTGATGTATCTGGCTCTGAACCAAAGGAATATAAGGGATATGTTCCAGATAGATCTGTAGTGATTCCTGGTTCAATTCCTAAACAATTTGCCGCTGGTACATATAATGTTCCATGTGCTTTAATTATTGGAAAGCGTAAAGAAAGCACTGACAAAAAAACTTCTTTGAATGAAGCATTGAGAGAAAACAATGTTTCAGTTTAATTAAAAGGGCATAATACTTGTTATTTTAACTCAGGTTGAATCTTTTGGTGGTTTTTAGAAATTTATCAAAACCCATCTTTTTTCGACCTGAGTTTCTTTGTTTCTGATATACAAATGTTTTCCAATGAAATTATTTTCAATCGTTTTCCTTATTTCTCTTTCGCTTTTTGCGTGCCAAGATGAACGTTCTCATGATGGCGACAAACTCTACGCGGATGGTGATTTTGAGGGAGCTTTAGCTTCTTATAATGATTATCTTGCCTTAAAGCCAAATAATCTTAAAACTATATATAATAGAGGGAGAGCTTATGAGGCATTGGGCGAATTTGAGAAAGCACTCGATGACTTTGAAACTGTAATGAAGTTGGATCCCAAAAATATAAATGCATTATTGAGTGTGGGCCAGTATTACAGTAGAAAGGATGATTGGAGTTCGGGTCAATTCTATTTCGAAAAAGTAATTGAGATTAATCAAAATAATGCTCAAGGTCATTTCTTTTTAGGTCAAGCATTGCAGCAACAGGGCAAAACTAAAGATGCAATAGAATCTTATACGTCGGCAATTGCTATCAATAAAAATTTAGCGGAAGCATATCTTTATAGAGGTACTGCCCGAATAGCAACTAAGCAAACTCGGACAGCCTGTCAGGATTTTCGTACAGCAGATAATTTAGGTGAACCTGAAGCAAAAAACTTAATTGCACGCTATTGTAATTGATAATAAGAGTTTTATTATAAGATCATTAAACAAATCAGGCTTAATTTGGCTTCAAATCCAGAATCATTTGATGTAGTAGTAATTGGAGGGGGAGCCGCAGGTTTCTTCTCAGCTATCCGCATTAAAGAATTACAGCCAAAGCTCTCGGTTCTCTTATTAGAAAAAAGCAGCAAACTCCTCAGTAAAGTAACTGTATCTGGAGGAGGGAGGTGCAATGTTACCCATAATCCAGCCTTAGGTATTTCTGCTTTTTCTGCCCGCTATCCTCGTGGTGCCAAATTGATGAAAAAATTACTGCCTCAGTTTTCAGCTGAAGACACATGGAATTGGTTTGAGGGCTGTGGAGTAGCACTAAAAGTCGAAGACGACGGCCGAGTTTTCCCAATTTCCAACAGTTCAAGTTCCATAGTAAATTGCTTAATGGATCGTGTTGATAGTCTTGGCATCAAGATTTGGCTGCAATGCCCTGTAAAGCAATTAAAGCCAATTGAAAGCGGATTTATTCTTGATCTTGACGAATCTCAATTATCTGCAAAATATGTAGTAGTAACCACTGGCGGTAGTCCCAAACTGGAGGGTTTCAATTGGCTAAAGGATTTAGGCCACACTATTTCTCCGCCCATTCCGTCACTATTTACATTCAATATCCCGAAGAGTATTTTCAAGCCATTGAGTGGAGTTGCTTTGCTCAATGCTAAGGTGAAAGTAGAAGGGATAAAGCTTGAAGAATCAGGACCTTTATTGATTACACATTGGGGATTGAGTGGCCCAGCAGTATTACGATTATCGGCTTGGGGAGCGAGGCAATTGGGTGAAATGAATTATCAATTTACCATTTTGGTGCAATGGAATGCCAGCTATACAGAGGAAACCACGAGAGATCATATAGCTGAATACAAACTTAAAAATCCGAAACGTAAAGTTGGTAATTATCCATTATTCGATATTCCGTCCAGACTTTGGGAAGTGCTTGTAGGTGAGATAGGAATTTCAGAGAAAGCATATAACGACCTAAGTAAACGTGAT
>CAZRBW010000001.1:0-98622 GCA_964598395.1 uncultured Roseivirgaceae bacterium | reverse complement strand
CGAGCAATTGCTAGTAATCAGAAAAACAAATAGCCGAATAAATTATCCGGCTATCTCTTTATAATGTATGTCTAATTTTCTTAAGATTTTCTAAATCTAGGTGCTACAATCAAATCCTTGGTGCCATGATCCCACGAATAGAAACCACTTCCAGATTTCACGCCTTTATGGCCAGCTTCAACCATATTCACAAGTAGCGGGCATGGAGCATATTTTGGATTGCCCAAACCTTCGTGTAATACTCTCAATATACTTAGGCAAACATCTAAGCCAATAAAATCGGCCAATTGCAATGGACCCATCGGGTGAGCCATACCAAGTTTCATCACAGTATCGATTTCTTCAACGCCAGCTACACCTTCGAAAAGCGAAATAATCGCTTCGTTGATCATCGGCATCAAAATTCTATTGGCTACGAAGCCAGGATAATCATTTACTTCAGTTGGGATTTTTCCTAAGCCTTTAGAAATTTCCATAATCTCTTTAGTCACCAAAGGATCAGTAGAATAACCATTGATTATTTCTACCAATTTCATAATTGGCACTGGGTTCATAAAGTGCATTCCAATAACCTTTGAAGGGCGGGAGGTTACAGCAGCAATTTTAGTAATTGATATCGATGAGGTATTTGAAGCTAAAATCGTTTTCTCAGGACACAATTTATCCAACTCCTTGAATATGTTCAGCTTAATTTCAATTTGTTCAGTTGCCGCTTCAACAACCAAATCAGCATTTTGAACGCCATCTTTCAGACTCGTGAATGTGGTAATATTGGCTAAAGTAGTAGTTTTTACTTCTTCTGCAATACTGCCCTTGCTTACTTGCCTGTCTAGGTTCTTCTCAATGATTTTCATAGCCTTGCCTAGGGCATCCGCTGATATATCTACTAATGCCACTTTATGGCCATTTTGAGCAAATACATGAGCAATTCCATTACCCATTGTGCCAGAACCAATTACAACGATATTCTTCATTATACTTTTTTTGAGAGTTTCAATTTGATTTATACAAAGATATAATACAAAAGTAAACCCTTTAGTTTGGTGGGCAAGTGAATGATTTTGAATGGTGATAATTAGATTTAAGAAAACAGACTTTTTACGTAAAAAAATAGCCACCCATTAATGGATGGCTATTTTGAGCATTTTTTAAAAATGATTTAGCCTATTTTCAAAATATCGTTGGGCTTTATACATAAAATAGCCTTTTTACAAGTTATAGCAATTGGGGCTTTGATAAGGTAAGGATGTTGCATTATTACATTTAACCATCCTTCATCATCAAGGTTCTTTCCCTTAATCTTAGATTGATAATCTGGATGAGCTCTATTCAATAAATCCTTCGGCCTTAAATCGAGCTTGTCCAAAAGCGATCGCCAAATTGTAGTTGTAAATCGCACTTTATCATAATGAAACTCATTTACATTTGAGGAAAGAGTTTGTGCCATGGCTCTTGTTTGCTTTCCAGTTGGTGTTTCTGCATGATACAAAAGCACCATTTCATTAGGATGAATTTTCATGATAGATTAATTTTGATAAATATTTGAAATACAGAATAATGTATGTATTATTTTTGATAATTCAAAATATTTATCTTCAATAGATTATTCAGCCAATTTGAAATATGGTAAAGGCGGGAGGGTTTACTTTCTGAAAGTTGCTTCAGTCACTTCTCCTTGGGCAGAAAAGCGTAAGATCATTCTGGGAACTTCGTCTCTGGAAAGGCTCGCATTGCATGCTGGCCCTGGATTGAAGTAATAGTAATAAAACCATTGTCCACGCTCATATAAATCTCTTTCGTCCGGTTTTCCAAAAAGCTTTATTACTGCATCATAGTCGAGTGAAAGGAGGGTGGATTTTTGAGCAAGTAGTAGCTCATAATATTCCTCCCGCTGATTTTCGCAAGCGTTTGGATCATTCTTCCAATTTTCAGAATCAAAGCCTTCTATTTTGGGTGTAGAGGAGCAAGCGCTCAACATTAATAGGAAAGAGACTAGGTATAAAATTTTTTGCATAATTTAAATCTGTTTCCAAATTTACTAACAATCCTTGATAAAGGAATTGTTGCCAGCTAATTGCTCGAGTTTTTATTGTTTTCTTCAACATCCAAACTCATAAATAATGGATTTGTTGTTTTATAAATGAGGAGTTTTGCACTTCATTTTTCTAAATTGCCACATTATTAATTTTAATTAAACGAATGCTTCGATTTGCAAATTCCTTTCGCATTATAACCTTAATTATTTTTCTCGTTTCCCTTATTTATTCTTATGCGGCCATTCCAGGAGATGTTGTTTGGGGAGAAGGAGCTTTTTTTGGATTAGTACCGGCAGTTATGTCCAAAAGTACCTTCTTTTTTTCAGCACTAATCACTTGTATTTTGATCAATTTGATATTTATTGGGCTGATTAAAAACTACGATAAGAAGCTAAGATTAACAACTGGCTCACCTATCAATTTACGAATTATTCCAGCTTGGCTCCACGGGTTGGCTGGTTGGTTGAATACCTTTTTCATCCTTATCGTTTTTTATGTAGGTTTTACGAATAGTGCAGAGGAAATGAAATCAGATAATTTTGATCTAATGATTTTTGTTGGGCCCTTGCTTATTTTATTGTGGTTCTTTTATTTACCTGTTTTGTTAATGAGTAAAAAGACCAATTGATTTTTCAGGTTGTTCAAAAGGTTAACATTTGGCTAGAATGTACTTAGGCCAAAATCAATTTTACTTACTATTTTAGCTTTTTGAGGATTTTTAAATATGGCAATTAATAAAGAAACTGTAAGTACTTACGATGAAGATAGTATTCGGTCTTTGGACTGGAAAGAACATATAAGATTACGTCCTGGAATGTATATAGGTAAGCTGGGCGATGGCTCTGCTTACGATGATGGAATTTATGTATTGGTAAAGGAAATCATCGATAACTCAATAGATGAGCACGTGATGGGAAATGGTAAAACCATTGAAATCAAAGTTACAGATCATCGAGTGGAAGTTAGAGATTTTGGCCGTGGGATACCTTTGGGAAAAGTGATCGACTGTGTATCCAAAATCAATACAGGTGGTAAATACGACTCTAAAGCATTTCAGAAATCGGTAGGACTAAATGGAGTGGGAACCAAGGCGGTAAATGCGCTGAGTACTTATTTCAAAGTTCAATCATTTAGAGAAGGAAAAACAAAGCTTGCTGAGTTTAATAAAGGAGAACTTGTCAATGATTTCTCTGAAACTGAAAGTAAAGAAAGAAATGGAACGCTGATAGCATTTGAACCTGACGGCACCATTTTCAAAAATTATAAATACATACCGGAATTCCTTGAGAATCAGCTTTGGAATTATGCCTACTTAAATGCAGGTCTCACCATTATTTTCAATGGAAAAAAATATCATTCTGAAAATGGTCTCCTAGATTTACTCTCAAGAAAAACGGATGAGGAGAATTTACGCTATCCAATTATCCATCTGAAAGGTGAGGATATTGAGCTTGCAATTACCCATAGCAACCAATATGGAGAGGAGTATTATTCATTTGTAAATGGTCAGTTTACCACGCAAGGTGGCACCCACCTTGCGGCCTTCAGAGAGAGTGTTGTAAAGGTAGTTCGCGACTATTACAAAAAAGATTTCGACGCATCTGATGTGCGAGGTTCCATTGTAGCATCTATCTCAGTAAGAGTGCAAGATCCTGTATTCGAATCGCAAACTAAAACAAAGCTTGGTTCTCAAAATATGGGTCCCGATGGGCCTACAGTAAGAACTTTCATCAATGACTTTATCAAAAAGGAGTTAGATGATTATCTTCATAAACATCAGGATGTTGCGGATGCTTTGTTGAAGCGAATTCTTCAGTCTGAACGTGAGCGAAAGGAAATAGCAGGTATCAAAAAACTTGCCAACGAAAGAGCCAAGAAGGCAAACTTGCACAACAAGAAATTGAGAGATTGTAGAGTGCATTACGGTGACCCAAAAGATGAGTCAGAAAACACCATGTTATTCATTACTGAGGGTGATTCTGCGTCTGGATCAATTACCAAATCAAGAGATGTACAAACTCAAGCTGTTTTCAGCTTGCGTGGAAAGCCGCTTAACTGCTACGGACTCACCAAGAAAATAGTGTATGAAAATGAGGAATTCAATTTACTTCAACATGCGCTAAATATTGAAGACGGCCTTGAGGGATTGAGATATAGAAAGATAGTAGTCGCAACTGATGCGGATGTGGATGGAATGCACATTCGACTTTTATTGATGACTTTTTTCTTGCAATTCTTTCCAGACTTGGTGCGAAATGGCCATTTATATATTCTTGATACACCACTTTTCAGAGTACGTAACAAAAAGGAAACGATCTATTGCTACACAGATGAGGAACGACAGCGCGCTATCCAGAAATTAGGAGTGAAGCCAGAGATTACTCGATTCAAAGGATTGGGTGAAATCTCTCCTGAGGAATTTGGGACTTTTATTGGTGAAGACATCAGATTGGAGCCTGTGATAATCAAGAAGGAAACCAAAATTCAAAGTTTATTGGATTTCTATATGGGTAAAAATTCACCTACAAGGCAGGAGTTTATCATTGACAATCTGCGTATTGAGAAGGATTTGGTTGAAGGAAAAATTGAAGAAGAAAAAGAAAAAGAAGAAGAAGCTGTAGCATGAGCGAAATAGAAAATACAGATAATCTTAGCGGGGGAGCTCACAAGGAAGAAGATGGTATCAAAAACCCGATTGCCATAAGTGGAATGTATGAAAACTGGTTTTTGGATTACGCTTCCTATGTAATTCTTGAACGGGCTGTTCCAGCAATTGAAGATGGATTAAAACCTGTACAGCGTAGAATCCTTCACGCAATGAAGGAAATGGACGATGGCAGATTCAATAAGGTAGCCAACATCATTGGCCAAACGATGCAATATCACCCACACGGTGATGCTTCCATTGGCGATGCAATGGTGAATATTGGTCAAAAGGATTTGCTACTGGACACGCAAGGTAACTGGGGTGATATAAGAACTGGAGATCGAGCTGCCGCACCAAGATATATTGAGTCTAGACTTTCCAAATTTGCTCTGGAGGTTGTATTTAATCAGCAAACTACTAATTGGCAATTGTCTTATGATGGTAGAAAAAGAGAGCCTGTTACCTTACCCGTAAAGTTCCCATTATTACTGGCATTAGGTGTTGAAGGCATAGCGGTTGGTTTATCCACCCGCCTTTTACCACATAACTTTATAGAGCTTTGTCAGGCTTCTATTGATATTCTGAAAAATAAGAAAATTAATATTTTTCCAGATTTCCAAACCGGTGGGTTAGCCGACTTTTCTGACTACAATGAAGGCCGCAGAGGCGGGAGGGTAAGAGTTCGAGCTAAGATTGAAGAATTTGATAAGAAAACGCTTATTATTAAAGATATACCTTTCGGAACAACTACCACTGGTTTGATTGAATCTATTATAAAAGCCAATGATAAAGGTAAAATTAAAATCAAGAAGGTAGTCGATAATACTGCAAAGGATGTCGAAATTTTGGTGTCATTAGCTCCAGGAGTTTCTCCTGATATCACAATAGATGCGTTGTATGCTTTTACCGACTGTGAAGTAAGCATTTCACCAAATGCTTGTGTAATTGTGGATGACAAGCCAATGTTTATGAGTGTGAATGAGATTCTGAGAATCAACACTTATCAAACAGTAGATTTGCTGAAGCGCGAGCTAGAAATCCGCAAAGCCGAATTGCTTGAGAAGCTACTTTTCTCATCTCTCGAAAAAATCTTCATCGAAAATAGAATTTACCGCGACATAGAAGAATGCGAAACCTGGGATGCGGTAATTAAAACCATAGATGCTGGTCTAGAACCATACAAAGCTGAGTTCTACAGAGAAATCGTTACTGAAGACATTGTAAGACTAACAGAAATCAAGATTAAGCGTATTTCTAAATTCGATGCTTTCAAAGCTGACGAATTGATGCGCAAATTGGAAGAGGAGCTAAAAGAGGTCGAGCACCACCTAAATAACCTCATTGATTATTCTATTGCCTACTATCAAAACATATTGACCAAATATGGAAAAGGCAAAGAGCGCAAAACAGAAATCCGTGAATTTGATACGATTGCTGCAAATATTGTTGCTGCCAACAATGCCAAGTTATATATCAATAGGGCTGAGGGATTTATTGGCTATGGATTGAAAAAGGATGAATTCATCTGCGACTGTTCGGATATGGATGATATCATCGTATTCCGTAGAGATGGTAAATTTCAAGTTTCCCGCATTCAAGAGAAAGTATTCGTTGGCAAGGATATAATTTGGGCTGGTGTGTTTAATAAGACAGACGATCGGATGGTCTACAATATGACCTACTTGGACGGCGAAAGCGGACGCACTATGGTGAAGAGATTTCAAGTGCTAGGCATTACTCGCGACAAGGAATATGATTTGACCAAAGGAACCAAGAACTCTAAAACCACTTATTTCACTGCTAATGCAAATGGCGAAGCAGAAGTGATTACGGTAAATCTTACTGCTGGAGCCAAAGCTAGAGTTAAAGTATTTGAATTTGATTTTGCAAGCCTCGAAATAAAAGGAAGAGGAGCAGGAGGAAATATCCTTACGAGATATCCAGTACGTAAAATCGCATTAAAGCATGAAGGAGCATCTACACTAGGTGGCTTGGATATTTGGTACGATGATGTAACTGGACGATTAAATAAAGACAATCGAGGAAAGCATATTGGTAATTACCAAGGTGACGATCTAATCTTGGTGGTGGACAAAAAAGGAAATTACGAATTGACCAATTTTGAATTGACCAACCGCTATGAAGCCGAGGAGGTTATTTTCATTCATAAATTTAATCCAAAATCAACCATTGGAGCTGTTTATTTTGATGGAGCTTCCAAAGCTTATTATGTTAAGCGATTCCAAATAGAAACTAGCACGACTGATAAGAAATTTAATTTCATAAGCGATCATCGAGCTTCTTATTTGTCATTAGCTACCATCGAACCTGACGCACAAATTGAAATTAATTACATTGAAAATGGTAAAAACGAAGTCAAAATAATTGATTTGGATTTGCTCATCGATGTGAAAGGCTGGAAGGCAATTGGAAATAGACTGCAATACGATAAAATCAAAAAGATTAAATTACTTTCCTCCAAAAAGGAAAATGACCAAGAAGATGCTGGTAAAGCAGAGGAAAAAACACCACAGAAGTTTGAGATTGGTTCTCAGATAACTCTTTCGCCAGAAAAGGATGACCAACTTGGATTGTTTTAAAAATGGAAGAACTTGCGCAGCTTTTTGGAGAATTAGAAATTGAAAAGCAAAGACAGATTATTAATCACTTTGGTGGATTTGTAACTGATAATAGGCGCGAATCAATTGATAAGGTCCTTAAAAATAGAACTAAGCATATTACCGTAGTAGTAGAGGATATAAAAAAATACCATAATGCAAATGCCGTTGTCCGTAGCTGCGAGTGTTTTGGTATTCAGGATGTACATGTAATTGAGCGTGGTGGATTGTTCGATGTGCGAAGAGGAATAGCAAAGGGCTCGTACAAGTGGATAAATGTAAATCGATACAATGATAATGAAGCTCAAAATACACAAGCCTGCCTCAATCAACTAAAGCAAAAAGGATATCAACTTTTGATGACATCACCAGAAGAAGGATCAACCCTAATCAGCGATGTAGATATTAGCAAACCGATTGCTTTGATGTTTGGAACGGAGAAGGATGGCATTAGCCAAATGGCAAAAGAGCAAGCGGATGCATTAGTCAAAGTGCCGATGTATGGATTTACCGAAAGCCTCAATATTTCAGTAAGTGTAGCTATTTGTTTACATAATTTAGTGAGCCGATTGCACGAATCTGAAATAGATTGGCGTTTGAAAGAGAAAGAAGAATTGGCCATAAAATTAGATTGGTATTGGAAAGTCATAAATAAGCCTGAAATTCACTTCGCATATATGCTAAAGCAACTCAACCAACTTGAAATTTAATCAACTCGTAAGACTCGTATTTTGGTCAATAATGATCGTCGTGATAGCGGTGGTCATTATTAATATATATGTAGTTGCCAGTGAATACAATGAGATTGAGTCGGAAATCAGTCAGCTTGAAGCGGTCGAATATGGAATCATTTTAGGTACCAGCAGCAAAATTGTAGGCGGTGATCCTAATCCATTCTTTTTTGAGCGAATAAATGCAGCCTCCCGCCTTTACAAAGCTGGTAAAGTAAAAAAACTTATACTATCAGGAGATAATCGTGAAAAGTATTATGACGAGCCTGGAGATATGAAAAAGGCTTTGAATGATCTAGCAATTCCTGATTCTGTCCTGATTCTAGATCCAGAAGGCCTTAGCACCATTTTATCATTAGAGCGGGCTTATATTCAAACAAATCAATCTCAATTTATAGTAATTACTCAGCGATTTCATGCCTACCGCACTTCTTTTGTCGCTCGTCAATTGGGCTTAAATGTGAAACTATTCGAAGCAAAATCTCCACCTTTCAGTAGAAGCATGAAGGTGCATGCGCGGGAGGTTTTGGCCAGGGTTAAAGCATTTTACAATGTAATTAGATTCAAATTAGGCTATCCAGTTTTGGAAATTGAATAGGTTCACTTCCTAAATTCTAATGAATTAAAATCTCAGATTAGGAGCATTATAATTCTCCATTTTCGGCCTATTATTGCATATTTGCATTTTAATTAAGATTTCTGACGAAACATGAGTGAGCAAGTAAATATAAAACTGCCCGATGGTAGTGTAAAAGTATTCGATAGCGGTGTAACTGGAGGCGATATTGCCAAAGGGATCAGCGAAGGTTTATATAGAAATTCATTAGCCGTATTGGTGAATGGAAATACCTTTGAACTCACGCGCCCAATCGAAGAGGATGCAGAAGTGAGAATACTTACTTGGAACGATCAAGAAGGGAAATCTGCATTTTGGCACTCATCTGCCCACTTGCTAGCAGAAGCTTTGGAAGCATTATATCCAGGCATTAAGCTTGGTATTGGCCCAGCAATCGAAACAGGTTTTTATTATGATATCGATTTTGGTGATAAAGTGATTTCAGCGGAAGATCTGCCTAAAATCGAAGAGAAAATGATTGAGCTGGCAAGACAGAAGAATGAATTTGTCTTGAGAAAAATCTCTAAAAAGGATGCATTAGCCTATTACCAAGAAAAAGGTGATCCATATAAATTAGAATTGATAGATGGTTTAGAAGACGGAAAAATTACTTTTTGTACTCAAGGTAATTTTACTGATTTGTGTAGAGGTGGCCATATTCCAAATACAGGCCTTATCAAAGCTGTGAAGCTTACCAATATTGCAGGAGCATATTGGAGAGGGGATGAGAAAAACAAAATGCTCACTCGTATATATGGTGTTACTTTTCCTAAGCAACAAGAACTTGCGGATTATATAAAACATATAGAAGAAGCGAAAAAACGCGATCATCGTAAGCTTGGAAAAGAACTTGAGCTATTCACTTTCTCCGAAAAGGTAGGGCAGGGTTTACCACTTTGGTTGCCAAAAGGAGCACTCTTGAGAGAGCGCTTGGAGAACTTTATGCGCAAAGCACAAATGAAAGCTGGATACCAGCCGGTAGTTACTCCACATATTGGAAGTAAGGAATTATACATCACCAGTGGACATTATGAGAAATATGGTGCTGATTCTTTTCAGTCTATAAAAACTCCAAATGAAGGAGAGGAATTTATGCTGAAGCCAATGAACTGCCCTCATCACTGTGAAATTTATAAATACAAGCCGAGGTCTTACAAAGAATTGCCAGTTCGCTTAGCTGAGTTTGGCACAGTGTATCGCTACGAGCAAAGCGGTGAGTTGCATGGTTTGACCAGAGTAAGAGGATTTACGCAAGATGATGCGCATATTTTCTGTCGTCCAGATCAGGTGAAAACGGAGTTTATCAAAGTAATTGATCTTGTATTGTATGTGTTCAAAGCCTTAGGTTTTGAAAATTATACAGCTCAGATCTCGCTGAGAGACCCTGAAAATAAAACAAAATATATTGGTGGAGATGAAGCTTGGGAAAAAGCTGAAACTGCCATAATAGAAGCAGCAGCTGAAAAAGGCTTAGAAACCAAAACAGAACTTGGAGAGGCGGCATTTTATGGGCCTAAATTAGACTTTATGGTTCGTGATGCTTTAGGAAGAAGCTGGCAATTGGGGACTATCCAGGTCGATTATCAATTACCTGAGCGTTTTCAATTAGAATATATTGGAGCCGATAATCAGAAACATCGGCCTGTAATGATTCACAGAGCGCCATTTGGTTCGCTCGAGAGATTTGTGGCGGTATTGCTTGAGCATTGCGCTGGAAACCTCCCGCTTTGGCTTTCGCCTGAGCAGGTGGCCATTCTTCCTATTTCTGAGAAATTCCTTCCATATGCAGAACAAATTGAAAAGGAATTGCAAATGGGAGATGTAAGAGGCTATCTTGATAATAGAGATGAGAAGATTGGAAGAAAAATCAGAGATGCAGAAGTTTCGAAAATACCATTTATGGTAATAGTAGGAGAGAAGGAGATGAATGAAGGCAAAATCTCCGTAAGACGTCATGGCGAGGGAGATTTGGGAAGTATGGAGGTAGCTGAATTCCTAGAAATCTTCTCAAATGAGACAAAAATTGCAGCTGAATATTTATAATTTGTGGCTAACATCTTCGAAATGTTTTTTTTAGGAAAAATATTTCGGATATTTGCAGCCTTAATCAAAATTTGAATCACTATTAAAGGAAGAAAAAAGTACACTCCGAGAGTAAGGGCTGAAGAACCTTACAGAGTCAACGAAAAAATAACGGCGAGAGAAGTCCGTTTAGTTGGTGAAAATGTAGAGGTTGGAGTATATCCAATCCGCGAGGCATTAAAAATGGCTCAAGAACAAAATCTTGATCTGGTAGAAATCTCAGGCAAGGCAGTTCCGCCAGTTTGTAAGGTCACCGATTATTCGAAATTCAAGTACGAACAAAAGAAAAAGCAAAAAGAGATCAAAGCCAATGCGGCCAAGACTGTACTGAAAGAAGTGCGTTTTGGTCCGAATACGGATGATCACGATTTTGATTTCAAAGTGAAGTACGCCATCAATTTCCTTAAAAGTGGGGCAAAGGTGAAAGCATATGTTCACTTTGTAGGTAGATCAATCGTTTTCAAGGATAGAGGTGAGCACTTATTATTAAGGTTTGCTCAAGCGCTTGAAGATTACGCGAAAGTGGAACAGTTGCCAAAAATGGAAGGTAAAAGAATGTTTTTGTTCTTAGCGCCTAAGCCAACAACTAAAAAGTAGAATTAATTTTTATTCATTTATAAACCAACGACAAATGCCAAAGATGAAAACCAAGTCTGGAGCTAAAAAAAGGTTTAAGCTATCAGGTACTGGTAAAATCAGAAGGAAGCATGCTTACAAGAGTCACATCTTAACAAAGAAGTCGACTAAGAGAAAGCGTAATCTTACAAAGATGACGAATGTGCATTCAACTGACGACGCTCGTATCAGAGAAATGCTTTAAAAATCAATTATTTAGGTTCAATCGTTTCACCAGATCCCTGGTTCAATAAGTGCAATTAATGCCACCAGTGTTCAAAAAGACAAAAAAATGCCAAGATCAGTAAACCACGTCGCATCGCGAGCTCGTAGAAAACGAGTATTAAAGGCCGCAAAAGGATTTTTCGGCCGTGGCAAAAACGTACTAACCGTTGCCAAAAACAAAGTTCAAAAAGGTTTAGCTTACGCATATCGCGATAGAAAAGCCAAAAAGCGTGACTTTAGAGCGCTTTGGATTCAGCGTATCAACGCTGGAGCCAGACAACACGGAATGTCATATTCTCAATTTATCGGTAGCTTGAAAAAAGCTAACATTGATTTGAATCGTAAAGTATTGGCTGATTTAGCAATGAATCACCCAGACGCTTTCAAAGCGATTGTGGATAAATTGAAGTAGATATAACTTTAATTTAGAGGGATAAGCCTTGAGTTTTAATTAATTCAAGGCTTTTTCTTTTTCGTAACTGTAGAAGACAATAAGAAGCCATCTGATTGATGGAATAGGGACATAAAAAAAAGCCCTACAGATTGTAGAGCTTTTAGATGTAGCGAGAGGGAGATTTGAACTCCCGACCTCAGGGTTATGAATCCTGCGCTCTAACCAACTGAGCTACCTCGCCAAATTCAAAAAGAAAATTTTCAAATTATTTCCTTCCGTTTTTAAGAGCTGCAAAGGTAGAAAAGCACTTTTATTTTTCCCAATGTAAATTGAAGTAAATTTATGTTGTGCATGTCGAAGTAAAAGTCTAAATTGTTCCACAACGTATTTATATGAGTAAGTTTAAATTTATAGCAGAATTTCCGGTTAACGCCTCCAAAAAGATGCTCTATCCATACATAAGCACAGCAGGAGGACTTTCTCAATGGTTTGCCGACGACGTCAATATAGATGAGGATAAAGTCTTCAATTTCATTTGGGACAATGAAGACCATTTTGCAAAGCAAGTTTCTGCAAGATCTAACCATCATGTGAAATTTGAATTTTTGCCAAATGGGAATCCTGTGGACGAAGAAGATCCAAGCTACTTCGAATTGAAGCTAGAGCTTAGTGAGCTAACTGAATCTGTATATTTGCGCATAACTGATTATACGGATATTGACGACGAAGAAGAATTATTGGATGTTTGGGAGGGCTTGGTACACTCTTTGAAAGAGATTGTGGGAGGCTAAAAAGCAAAACAAAAGAACTACTTTTGTTGCTCCTTTAGATTAAGCCCGGCTGGATTATGAAAAAAATAGATAAATTGGTTCTTGGCGCATTCGCAGGGCCATTTTTTCTCACCCTTTTTATTGTCGTTTTCATACTACTTACGCCCATACTTATTAGGTATGGAGCAGAACTGGTCGGCAAGGATTTAGGCATTGCTATCATCCTTGAACTATTCGGTTATTTCAGTATCAAATCCACTCAGGAAGCGATACCTCTTGCTATATTAATTGCTTCGTTAATTGCCTTTGGAAATTTAGGCGAACACTCTGAGATTACAGCAATCAAAGGAGCAGGCATTTCTTTAGTTCGAATCCTCAGACCCGTTTTCTTTGTCATCCTCGTAATTACCGCTTTTGCGTTCTACAATAACGATCAAGTTGTGCCAAAGGCCAACCTTAAAGCATTCAGTTTGTTGTGGGATTTGAAGCAAAAGAAACCTTCCTTGAGTTTGAAGGAAGGAGTCTTTTACTATGATATTCCCAATTTCAGTATTAAAGCAGAGAAAAAATACCCTGATGGATACATGAGCAAAATTCTGATTTATGACCATACAGGAAACAATGGTAATACAGATATTATTGTTGCTGATTCAGGCCGGATGTACACTTTCCATTACGATCAGTATTTGATGTTGGAGCTGTATGATGGGTATAGTTATTCAGAAGATCCTACCGCTGGACCAAGACAAACCACCTATGTGAATAGAATGGATGTTGGGGAGCTATTTAGATCTCAATTCGATTCCTCCCGCTTGGTTTTTAGTTTGGAATCATTCGAGCTTTCAAGGACGAGGGAGGAATTGTTCTATGGTAGTCGACTAATGAAGAATGTAAAAGAGCTTCAGCTTGCCGTAGACTCAGTAAATGTTGAAAAATATTATGAGCGTGTTAGGCTTTTTAGCAATGTGGGCAGTTCCTTCAACTATTATTTGAATGGAAAATTCACTTTGCTCGAACCTGCCTATATAGCAGAAAGGAAGCAGTTGGCATTGGAACGCCAAGCCTCAGTTAGTTTATTGCCACAAGACTCGCTTTTGATAGATACACTTTTAAATAGCTCTATTGTTGCTGAAAATGTAGATTCTGTTTCAACAACTACCAATGATAATCAGATTTTAATTGCTACAGCAAGAGCTAGGAGAGAGCGGGAGGAGCGAGAAAGGCTTACAGGTATAGCGGCGACGGAAACACAACCAGAGATATTTTTTGGTTCCTTTATCAACCCGCCAAAGCCTCTAAGTCTAGATACTCTTCCTGAATTTAGAAGAGAAGATATGTTTTTCTTCGAAGAGGAACTTAAGTCTGAATTTGCTCAAGCAAGAGCGATGGGCCAAGCCTTAACTCAAGCTAGATTAGTCAAATCACAAGTTGAAAGTTTTGCTGAATCTATCAAAAATATTGAGCGAGAAGCAAATAAATACGACTTGGAGAAGCATGGAAAATGGGCAAGAGCCTTTACTTGCATTGTGATGTTTTTAATTGGCGCGCCACTTGGCACGATCATAAAGCGTGGAGGCTTAGGAATGCCAATATTGGTATCCGTTGGTTTCTTTATTTTCTACTACACAGTTTCAATTGTTGCTGAGAAATATGGAAAGGAAGGTATCCTAAGCCCTTTCATGGCATCATGGTTGTCCAATTTTATTTTGCTTCCAGTAGGCTTATTTTTCTTAAGGCAAGCAAGGATCGATGCTCGATTATTTGAGAGTGATTTCTACGCAATATTGGTAGATAAATTTAAAAATGGCTTCAAGAAAAAACCTGTGGAAGAAGCTCCAGAAATTGAATCATTGGATGATTTAGAAAACCTTTTGGAAAGCAGATAATAAAGTTTTTCAGTTGGTTTAAATCTAATTTTGAGTTAATTTTTGTCTCTCATAATTATTTGAAACTGACATAATAATCAGTACCTTTGCAGTTGTTTTTATTTTATCATAAATTTTAGACTAGTCATGTATTTAACGAAAGAGAAGAAACAAGATCTGTTCGCAAATCATGGTCGGTTAAAATCTAAGACTGATACTGGTTCTCCAGAGTCTCAGATTGCCCTGTTTACCTTCAGGATAAACCACCTTACCGAGCATCTTAAGAAAAACAAAAAGGACCACTCAACTCGTTTGGGCCTTTTGAAAATGGTAGGTAAAAGAAGAAGCTTTTTAAATTTCTTGTATAAGAATGATATCGAAAGATACAGAGCAGTACTAGAAGATCAGAAACTTCGTAAATAACATAAAGCGGGGATTCCTTAACTGGAATCCCTCTTTTTGTTTTTTCACCAATACCTTCACTAAGGTGCTAAAATCATTAAATCGTATTAAAATTAAAATATGTTAAACGTTATCACGAAATCCCTAAGACTTGAAGATGGCAGGGAAATTACAATTGAAACAGGAAAATTAGCGAAACAAGCCGACGGGGCAGTAGTGTTAAGGATGGGTAATACAATGCTTTTAGCAACTGTAGTAGCCAAAAAAGAAGCAATGGAAGGTGTAGATTTTCTACCACTATCAGTTGATTATCAAGAAAAATTTGCCTCAGCTGGTAAGATCCCAGGAGGATTTTTGAAAAGAGAAGGTAGATTATCAGATCACGAAGTATTAATTTGCCGTATTGTAGATAGGGCAATAAGACCTTTATTTCCAGATGATTATCATGCAGATACTCAATTAGGAATTCAATTAATTTCTGCTGATAAAAATGTGCTGCCAGATGCATTGGCAGGCTTAGCAGCATCAGCTGCACTTATGGTTTCGGATATTCCATTTAATGGCCCAACAGCTGAAGTAAGAGTAGTATATCACAACGGTGAATTTAAGATAAACCCAAATCAAGAAGTTATTGATGAGTCTGAATTGAATTTTATTGTAGCCGGTACAGCCAAAGATATTGGGATGGTTGAGGGTGAAGCAAATGAAATTTCAGAAGAATTAATGGTAGAAGCCTTAGAAAAGGCGCATTCTGTAATAAAGCAAATGTGCGCTTTTCAAGAGGAGCTTCGCAAAGCTGTGGGTAAAACGATCAGAGAATACTCCCATGAGACTCATGATTTAGAGTTGAAAGAAAAAATTCATGCTGACTGCTATGATGCAGTATATGCTGTAGCAGCTGCTGGAAACCCTAATAAACAAGAACGTAGCGCTGGTTTTAAAAATGTGAAGAATTCATTTATTGAGTCTCTTCCAGAAGACCACGAATATAATTCCGGTTTAATCTCAAGATATTTCCACGACGTAGAGAAAGAAGCTTGTCGTAATTTGGTTTTGAATGAGAAAAAGAGATTAGATGGTAGAAAGCCAAACGAGATAAGACCGATTTGGTCAGAAATCGATTACTTACCATCTGCACATGGTTCTGCGGTATTTACAAGAGGTGAAACTCAATCTTTGACTACCGTGACATTAGGTACTAAGCTTGATGACCAAATGGTAGATCAGGCAATGTCTTCTGGCTATAACAAGTTTATGCTTCATTATAATTTCCCAGGATTTTCTACAGGTGAAGTAAAGCCTAATAGAGGTGTTGGCAGAAGAGAAGTAGGTCATGGGAATTTAGCTTTGAGAGCTTTGAAAAAAGTCCTCCCGCCATCTTCCGAAAATCCTTACACAATCAGAATTGTATCTGATATTCTTGAATCTAATGGTTCTTCGTCCATGGCAACTGTTTGCGCGGGGTCATTGGCAATGATGGATGCTGGTATTCCAATTAAAGCTGCCGTATCTGGTATTGCAATGGGTATGATTACCGACAGCAAAACTGGTAAATACACCGTATTATCCGATATCCTTGGAGATGAAGATCACTTAGGCGATATGGATTTTAAAGTAACCGGTACAAGCAAAGGTATTACTGCTTGCCAAATGGACATGAAAATTGAAGGTTTGTCTTTCGATGTTTTGAAAGAAGCGCTTTACCAAGCAAAAGAGGGTAGAGCTCATATATTAAATGAAATGAACAAAACCATTTCTGAACCAAAAACTGACTACAAAGAGACTGCGCCAAGATTTGCAGTATTGCATATCGAACGAGAAATGATCGGTGCGGTAATTGGGCCAGGAGGTAAAGTTGTCCAAGAAATCCAAAAAGAAACTGGTGCTACCGTATTGATCGAAGAGATTGATAAAGGTGGTGTTGTTAGTATATTCTCGGTTAGTAAAGAAGCAATGGAAAATGCTTTGAGAAGAGTAAAAGCTATAGTAGCTGTTCCAGAAATTGGTGAAGTGTACGATGGGAAAGTGAAATCAATCCAACCTTACGGTGCTTTTGTAGAAATAATGCCAGGAAAAGATGGTCTTTTGCATATTTCTGAAGTTAAATGGGAGAGATTAGACACCTTGGAAGGGGTACTTGAAGTAGGTGAAAATATCAAAGTAAAACTATTAGACATTGATAAGAAAACTGGTAAATTTAAGTTATCACGTAAGGTGCTTTTACCTAAGCCAGAAAAAAGTCAGTCTTAAATTTTAACAAACAGTGACAATAGGAACTATAATTACTCAAGTCAACGTTGTTCGATACGAAAAACCCCTAGTGAATGAGACAATTAAAAATTAGTAAACAGATTACGAATAGGGAGAGTCAATCCCTAGATAAGTATTTACAAGAGATTGGTAAAGTAGACCTTTTAACTCCAGATGAGGAGGTAGATTTAGCGAAAAGAATTCGTGCTGGCGACCAATTAGCTCTTGAAAAACTTACTAAGGCCAATCTTAGATTCGTGGTTTCTGTTGCAAAACAATACCAAAATCAAGGCTTGTCGCTAGGTGATTTGATCAATGAGGGAAACTTAGGTTTGATCAAGGCTGCACAAAGATTCGATGAAACTAGAGGCTTCAAGTTTATCTCATATGCAGTATGGTGGATTAGACAATCAATTCTTCAAGCTCTAGCTGAGCAGTCTCGTATCGTTAGATTGCCGCTTAATAGAGTAGGCTCTCTCAATAAAATCTCGAAAACTTTCTCTGAACTTGAGCAACGTTTCGAAAGAGAACCAAGTCCAGAAGAGCTTGCAGAGGTATTGGAAGTTTCCACATCAGAGGTTGTGGATACCATGAAAATTTCTGGTCGTCACGTATCAATGGATGCCCCGTTTGTTCAAGGTGAAGAAAATTCCCTGTTAGATGTGTTGGAGAATGATATGGAAGTCACTCCAGACTCTGAGTTAATGAATGACTCGCTACGTAAGGAAGTGCAGAGAGCTTTATCAACCCTCACTCAACGGGAGGCAGATGTGATTACTTTATACTTCGGTTTGAATGGAGAGCACAGTATGACTTTAGAGGAAATTGGAGAGAAATTTAATTTGACTAGAGAGCGTGTTAGACAAATTAAAGAGAAGGCAATCAGAAGATTAAGACACACTAGCAGAAGTAAGGCTTTAAAACCTTATTTAGGTTAATGTTTTAAATATTGTAAAACATAAAGGTCTCCATTCATGGCGACCTTTTTCTTTTTAACAGAGAATATTAAAAAATTATCTTATTGTTTTTTAAACCCAACAATAAATGAGTGCAGAAAAAGTTACAGTATTGATTATAGGATCAGGACCTGCAGGATACACTGCGGCAATTTATGCTGCAAGAGCAGGACTAAAACCGGTGATGTATATGGGCAGTCAGCCTGGTGGACAACTTACCATAACTACAGATGTTGAGAACTATCCTGGATATCCAAATGGAATCCAAGGCCCAGAAATGATGATGGAATTTCAAAAACAAGCAGAAAGATTTGGGACTGATGTGCGTTATGGAATGGTTACTAAAGTTGATTTTTCTGGCTATCCACATAAAGTTATAGTTGATGATGAAAAGGAACTTGAAGCTGAAGCCGTAATTATAGCTACAGGAGCATCTGCCAAATGGCTTGGATTACCTTCAGAAGAAAGACTAAATGGTAAAGGTGTTTCTGCCTGCGCTGTTTGTGATGGCTTCTTTTTTAGAGGAAATGACGTAGTGGTAGTTGGCGCTGGAGATACAGCTTGTGAAGAAGCTAGTTATCTTTCCAATATTTGTAGTAAGGTATATATGCTTGTGCGACGAGATGAGATGAGAGCTTCTCAAATTATGCAAAAGAGAGTATTGAGCAAGTCAAATATTGAAGTGCTATGGAATACGGAAACTGATGAAATATTGGGAGAAGATGAGGTTGAGGCTGTAAGGGTTTTAAATAACCGGACTGGTGAGAAAAGAGAAATAAAAGCCAAGGGATTTTTTATCGCGATTGGACATGAACCAAATACCGGTATCTTCAAACAGATTTTGGACATGGATGAGCAAGGTTATTTAATTACTAAACCAGGCAGTACTCACACAAATATTGGTGGAGTATTTGCTAGCGGTGATGCGCAAGATAAAATATACCGCCAAGCAGTTACTGCCGCTGGTACCGGCTGTATGGCTGCCCTAGATGCAGAGAGATTTTTGGCAGAGAAACACATGGAATAATTGATGTTAATGAAGCAAAATATTATGAGAAGATGGACACCTTTTATTGTGATTTGTCTTCTCATTCTTTTTGATTCAAGTGCTGTCATAGCCCAAAAGAAACAGAGAAAGAAAACTTCAACCGATGTTATTCGATTAAATGTAGAGCCAATTCCAGTTGTTGAAGATCCTTTTTATTATGAATTAGATCAAATAGATATTGATTCAAAATTAAGGGAGAGCTTATTGGAATTTGAAAATTTCTTGAAAAAAGAACGAAGCTTATTAGCAGAGGATAGTACTAATACTTGGGTAGATAATATACCAAAGTACGTTTCGATTACCGAAGAGCTCAAAATTGATTGTGTTTGGGTAAGTTCTTATGAATATTTTTCAGTTTGGGATTCCTACAAACTAAACCCTTACGATGTAGATGTTACAAAATTGACTGATACGCTTATTCTAGCTTTGTTCGATACGCTCAATGGGAGAAATTGGGCAATGCCAATAAAAGTAAATAGAATTACCTCAGACTTTGGCTTTCGTCGTCTAAGATGGCACTTTGGACAGGATCTATCTTTGAATGTTGGAGATAGTGTTTTAGCAGCATTCGATGGAATTGTGCGAGTCCGGCAGTTTGAAAGAAATGGTTATGGTAATTACTTAGTGGTCCGCCATGCAAATGGACTTGAATCATTATACGGGCATTTATCTAAATTTCTTGTAAAAGTTGGAGATGAAGTGAAAGCTGGAGATTTGATTGGTTTGGGAGGAAATACGGGACGTAGTACAGGCCCACATCTCCATTTTGAACTTAGATATCTCGGTAATGCTATTGACCCCAAATCAATTTTTGATTTTGAGAAAGGGGATTTATTAGTCAAGGATTTACAAATCCATGCAGGGCTTTTCGATTATATTAAAGAGGCGCGTAAGATTGTATGGCACAGAGTGAAAAGTGGTGAAACGCTAAGTCATATTAGTAAGAGATATGGTGTATCCATTGCGAAACTGACTTCTCTGAATGGAATTTCCAAAAACAGCACATTGAGGATTGGCCAAAATTTAAGGGTTAATTAAGGACTCTTAATATATTAGTGTAAACTTTTTACCTATGAAATTAGACATACTAGCATTTGCAAGCCATCCAGATGATATAGAATTATCTTGTAGCGGAACAATCATCTCCCATGTAAAGCAAGGTTACAAGGTTGGGATTGTTGATTTAACCAGAGGTGAATTGGGAACAAGAGGAACTCCAGAAATTCGCTTAAAAGAGTCCGAAGCCGCTTCTAAAATAATGGGTATTCATGCTCGTGAAAATCTTGGGTTTAAAGATGGCTTTTTTGTAAACGATAAGGATCACCAGATTGAAATTGTGAAAATGATTCGCAAATACAAGCCTGAAATCATTTTAGCCAATGCAGTGACTGATCGACATCCAGACCATGGTAAAGGAGCAGATGTTGTACGCGATGCTATATTTGTTAGTGGGCTTAGAATGGTGGCAACAGAACTTGATGGAAAATTGCAAGAACCATGGAGACCAAAAGTGGTGTACCACTATATCCAAAACAACTATATAAATCCTGATGTAATTGTTGACATTTCGGATAATTGGGATGGAAAGCTAGCGTCTATAAAGGCCTTCAAATCTCAATTTTATGATCCTAATAGTAATGAACCACAGTCTTTTATTTCAAGCCCAGAATTTATGAGTTTTCTAGAAGCTAGAGCGAAAGAATTTGGTCATGCTATCAATAGCAAATATGGAGAAGGTTTTACTGTGGCAAGAAAAATTGGAGTTAAAAATCTATTTGACCTAACTTAAGGAGCAAGCCTACTAATAGTCCAATCATTTGATTTTTGAATTTGTTCGTACACAATTCTGTCATGCAGTCTGCTTGATCGTCCTTGCCAAAATTCGAAGTAATCTGGCTTTAGGATAAACCCGCCCCAATGGTCGGGCCTAATAATTTCAATATTCTTATATGAATCAATAACCTTGGAAAACTCTGCTTCTAAGATGTCTCTAGATTCAATTTTCTTGCTTTGTGGAGAGGCAATAGCGCCAAGTCGACTAGAAACTGGTCTTGAATTGAAGTATTCATCTGACATTTCAGAAGAAACTTTTTCAACCAAGCCTTCAATCCGGATTTGTCTTTCCAATTCGGGCCAAAAGAAAGTAATGCAGGCTTGAGGATGCTTTATAAGTTGCAAGCCTTTGCGACTATCATAATTAGTATAAAATACCAAGCCATTATTCTCTACGCCCTTTAGTAAAACAATTCTGCCTGATGGTCTTCCATTTTCATCAACTGTGGCAATATGCATTGCAGTAGGTTCGTATAGCATGGAATCTAGTGCTTCGGCCAACCAATTGTTAAATTGCTCTATTGGATTCTTACTAACCTCCCGCTCATCCAAGCTTTTTAATGTATATTCTTGTCTTATTGCTGCTATGTTTTTATTCATGACCTAGCTGATTTTATTTTTTTATTCCTTACAAAAGTAAATAAGGGGTATCTATTAAATTACTTATTAATCATTTTGTTTTGAAACATTCCTTTAAATCTAACTCAATAAAATTCGGATAAACTTTCCTTTTTGATTTTCAATGAGAATATCCTAAGTTTCGCCAAAAGAGACTAAAAATAATTTATGCTCATGAAACCAAGTAATATTCATAATCCGAAAAGAGGTGATTTCTTGATTTCCGAACCATTTATGAACGATCCAAATTTTGGACGTACAGTGGTTTATTTATGTGAGCACAACGAAGAGGGCTCTTTTGGATTTATAATTAATAGACCAACTGAGGTGAAAGTCTGTGATATTCTCGATATTGCAGAGTTTTGTAATGAAAAAGTATTTGTTGGCGGGCCAGTAGAACAAAATACATTACATTTCATCTTAAGAGGAAACAAAGGTATTGAAGGCTCAGTAGAAATAGCTGATAATATATTTTGGGGTGGCAATTTTGATCATTTGCTTTCTAAATTAGAAAATAAAGTTATCCCGAGCCAAGACATCCGCTTTTTTGTGGGATATTCGGGCTGGTCTGATGGCCAATTGGATAATGAGATGGAAGAAGGATCTTGGATAGTGCAGAAAAAGCCTAATCCAAGCTTACTTTTCGATCTGGAATCGGAGCAACAATGGCGGGAGGTTTTACGAAGTATGGGAGGCGAATTTAAAGTAATTGCAAATTACCCTATTGATCCACGACTAAATTAAATGCTTTTTATAATTTTGATGCTTAATTTGTCAAGGAATTTGGAATAGACATGACGACGGAAAAAGAAAATAACGAAGAATTGGATAAGAACGGAACGGTAAACCAACCGGAAAACACATCAGCTGAAAAGGCTATGGATGGTAATCAAGAAGAGCAGGTAAGTGTAGAAAACACTGAAAGTTTCCCTGAGGTTAAAGATGATCAAACATCTAAAATTGAGGAGACTATAAGTGAAGAAGCTGATGATAAATCAGAAATACCTTCTGAACCTGTAGTAGAAGCTGAACTGGAACCGAAAGTAGAAACACCTGCGGAAGTTGTTGTTGAAACTAAATCAGAATCGAAAGCTGAGACAGAGCAAAATCATGAAGAAGAGGATTCTTCTGACGATGATTCTACCAGTCAAAATAGTGACGCAGAGGTAGATTATCATGAGATGTCAAATGCCCAGTTAGCAGAACTTCTCGAGGGATTATTATCTAGTAGTGATTTCAAAAAGGTAAATGAAGTTAGCAAAGCCGTTCAACCAGTTTTTTACGAGCAGAAGGATATAAAACAAAAAGAAGCCCTCGAAAAATTCGTAGCTGAAGGTGGTGCAGAAGATGACTTCGAAATGCATTGGGATGAAGAAATCCAGCGAATTGAGGCAAGCCTTAAGTCCTTGAGAGAGAAGAAAAGCCAGCATTTTCATCAAATAGAAAAAGAGCGAACTGATAATCTTAAAGCCAAAAATACGGTTCTTGAGAAATTGAGAGAACTAGTTGATGGTGAAGAAACAGTTACCAGTATTAAGGCGATTAAAGAAATCCAGAATGAGTGGAAAAAAATAGGCCAAATACCAGCGGCTCAATTAAAACCTCTTTGGGCGAGTTACAATGCCTTGATGGATCGTTTCTACGATCAGCGTACGATATACTTTGAGCTTAAGGAGCTTGATAGAAAGAAGAATTTAGAAGCTAAAGCTGAAATCTGTGAGAAAGCAGAAAAGCTAGATGGTGAAAAAGATATTCGTGTAGCAATTCGTGAGTTAAACGATTTACACGAAGAGTTTAAGCATATTGGCCCAGTACCTCAAGAAGAGCAGCAAGCCCTATGGGATCGCTTTAAAAATGCATCTGATAAAATATACGCCAAGCGTAAGCATTTTAACGAAGTAGTTAAGAAAGAGCTTTTCGCAAACCTTGACAAAAAAGTAGAATTAGTAAAAGAGGTTGAAGCATTTTTAAGTTTTGATTCAGAAAGAATCAATGAATGGAATACGAAAACCAAAGAATTGCTTGAGCTTCAAAAGAAGTGGGAGGCAATCGGCGGAATGCCAAAAGAGAAAGCCAAAGAAGTCAATAAGCAGTTTTGGTCTTCATTTAAAGGCTTCTTCCAAAATAAGAATCAATTTTTCAAAAACTTAGAAGCGAAAAGAGAAGAAAACCTTGCATTAAAAAATGCTTTGGTCGAAAAAGCTCTTGAGTTATCGCAGAATGACGATTTTAATAAAACCGCTCAAGCGCTTAAAAAACTTCAAGCTGATTGGAGAGAAATCGGTCCAGTACCAGAAAAGGTAAAGGATAGTGTGTATAAGAAATTCAAAAAAGCTTGTGACACATTTTTCTCAAAGCGTAGAGAACAAGCCAAAATAGGTGAGCAGGAATACGTAGAGAATCTGAAGCAAAAAGAAGCTCTCTGCGAGGAGTTAGAAACAGCAGCCAAAGAAGGCAAGGCAGATTCAGACTTAATAGAAACTTACCTACATAGATGGTCAACCATCGGCTTTGTACCTAAAGAAAACATCCGTAAGATTCAGAATAGATTCAATAGTGCCATCGAAGCGTATGCGGGCTCATTGAAAGGTTTGGATCAGGATGATGTTGCTCAGCTTAAAGTGAAGGTGAAGCTATATAAGCTAAAAACTGAGCCTGATGCTAATCGCAAGATTAACCAGAAGGAGGGAGGCATCAGAAAACGAATTCAAGCCATTGAGAACGATATTTCCATTTGGAAAAACAATCTTGAGTTCTTTGCCAATTCACTGCAAGCAGATAAGCTTAAAAAGGATTTTGAAGTAAAAATTGAGAAAGCTCAAGAAGAAGCCGAAGAATTGAAGCGTCAACTAGAGGTTTTAAAAGAACTTTAAAAAAAAGTTAAAAAATCCTTTGCAACAAAAAACAGCTTTCCTACATTTGCACTCGCTAAACGGGAAACAAGGCAGTCAAAAAGCTTAAATTTCCTGATTCAGTAGAAGGCCTCCTTAGCTCAGCTGGTAGAGCAACTGACTTGTAATCAGTAGGTCGTTGGTTCGATCCCGACAGGAGGCTCTTGATAATAAGGCAGTTACGTTAAATCGTAGCTGCCTTTTTTTTTCCTTATTTTTTCTTCTTTAATTGATCTTATTGTAGGTGTCAACAATTATCCACTTTACTTAACAGTTTTTATCAATCATCATTATTAAGGACATTTGTTAATTTTTATAAAAAAGCCCTGACAGCTTTCTCTATCAGGGCATTGAATACAAATAGTTAATTATCTAGCAACTCTCTTCGCAATCAGACTTCCCTCAACCCAAATTCTTCCTAAAAAACTCAACCGTGCGCGACCAAGCCAATTTAGCACCTGCCTCATCATATCGTGGTGTGCTATGATTATGAAAGCCATGATTCAATTCTTCATAGAAATAGACTTCATAGGATTTTCCATTAGCATCTAATGCCTTCTTATATTCTTCCCATCCTTCATTTACCCGTGTATCTAACGATGCATAGTGCAATTGTAGTGGAGCATTAATTGAAGAGACATCCTCTGCGGATACTTGGCTGCCGTAATAGGGAACAGCTGCCTTTAAGCCTGGAACACGGACTGCCATCATATTGGAAATCCAACCGCCAAAGCAAAAACCTACAACACCCACATTCCCATTACATTCTGGATGGTTTTTTAAAGCCTCATATCCTGCAATGAAATCTTCCAACATCTCATCTCTACTTCGTTTGGCCTGCATTGTACGTCCTTCATCATCAGTCCCAGGATAGCCACCAAAAGGAGTGAGGGCATCAGGTGCTAAGGCTACAAAACCATCCATAGCACATTGGTGAGCCACATCTTCAATGTAAGGATTCAAGCCTCTATTTTCATGTACTACCAATATACCAGGTAGCTTACCACTAGCTTCTGCAGGTCTGGTAAATAATGCTTTCATTTCACCAGCACCTTTGGGAGAGGAGTAGGTAATATATTCTGCTCGCAAACGCTCATCCTTGTTATCAAAACGCTTTGTTTTCACGTAATCAGGCAACATGAAGCTCATCAAAGCTGTAGCAGTAATACCTCCCGCCGTGTAGAGCGAAAGCTTCTCCATAAATTCTCTTCTATTAATTTTACTATGAGCGTATGCATCATACAAATCAAAAACTTCCTGTTTTACATCTTCCTTCTTTAGTGGCTTCATACTATTGTTGTTATCAAGATTTTTAAATCTAAATATAAACTATTATCTGAAATATAAGCGCTGGAGATTTCATATTAATCTAGTGAAATATATTATTTAAGTAAAATGGGAGATTAATCTTAAGCATAAAAAATGGCCTCGAGAATTACCTCGAGGCCATTTTTAAATTAGGGATTGAAATTTAATTAGTCGATCTTAAATGTTGGTACATCTGAGAATAAGCTAATATTAATACCCTCTACTTTTTCTCTGTAAGCTTTCCAGTCATTAGCAAAGAATGCGTTAGCTACTTCTAAAGCTTCTCCAAGAGCTTCTTTAGCTTGTGCTAACAATCTTTGTTCTGTAGGGCCTGGAGCACTATAGCTAGAGTTTGCGTAGCTTCTAGGCGTAAATAATCTACTCATAGTGGTAGGGAATAGGTTTCTTACAATACCTTGTCCTTCTCTACGAGGTCCACTGAATGCTTCATTCACTTCATCAAGCTTTTTCTGAATATCATTAGAAGCTTTTAAAAGTTCTCTTGCCTCGCTACTTTCGTTACCTCTTGCATAGGCCAATACTTTTTCAATAGTGGCTCTAGCTTTACCTAATTCTTGCATCGCCAATGTTGCAGTTTCTCCGACAGCTTCTACTTCTCTGGAGAAATTATCTTTAGCAATAAGGTCATTCATATTCACAGGGATGCGAGGATCTGTTCCAATTTTAATTGAAGTTTCAGAACTTTGATCACCATAGGTATATACAATTTTGTATTCACCAGGTAAAGCAGGTCCACCGCTTGGCTCAAAGAATCTTCTAGCAGCAGCTGCACCACCACCACCGAATCCGCCACCGCCGCCTCTACCAAATCCACCTTGGACAGTAGAAGTACTTTTGCGATCAAGTCCCCAGAACATTCTGTTAAGTCCTGACTCTGGCTTGGATTTCAAGGTTCTGATTTGCTCTCCTGAAGCGTTGAAAATAGCAACTGTAACCGAATCGAACTTAACTCCATCCTTAGGTTGCGCAGGAGGATTAGCAAAGAATGACAACCATCCATTGAAGCTTTCTCTGTTTACTCCTTCGTATAATGCATCCGCACCAAAACGCTCTCCATGAGGTTGAATAAATTCGATTTGGTATGCATCAGGAGATTTTACAGCAACAATGGCAGCGTTTTTCAAGGTAGCACCTTGTTTTGCATATTCTCGCAATGGTCTTATATCGTCCAACACATAGATTGATCTACCGAAAGTGCCAATTACCAAGTCAGCTTCTCTTTCTTGAATCACCATATCGTATGTCGATACTGCCTCTGGATAACCATGTGTCCATTTGTTCCAATTTTTGGCATTATCAAAGCTAACATAAAGGCCATATTCAGTTCCTAAGAAAACCAAGTTTGGTTCTGTTGGATCTTGTAAAATAGAAAGGGTGAAACCCCATACTTTACTATCATCAGCAATACGCTCCCAAGTTTGACCATAATCTTTACTTCTGTAAGCATAAGCTTGGTAATCATTTCTTCTGTAGTTATTAGCTACAACCCAAACTTCACCAGCGCTATGGCGGGAGGCTTGGATTTGTGGAATCCAGCTACCTGCAGGTAATCCTGGCATTCTTGATGCAGTATTCGTCCACGTTTTACCACCATCGCGAGTTACTTGTACATTTCCATCGTCTGTACCTACCCAAATCACATTTTCATCAACAGGGCTTGGAGCAATTGCTAGTATTGTTGTGTTATTTTCCGCACCAGTTATATCATAAGTTAGGCCACCAGTTTCACTTTGTCTTTGTAGTTCTGGATTGTTGGTGGTCAGGTCTGGAGAAATAATTTCCCAAGTATCACCTCTATCCAAACTCTTGTGTAGGAATTGGCTACCGTAGTAAATTCCAGCAGGCTTGTGAGGATTTTGCGCCATTGCTGCATTCCAGTTGAATCTCAAGAATACATCTTTATCAGGATGAGTAGGACGGATCGTACGTGTGTGGCCTGTTTCGATATCGAATCTGGCAACATTACCACCTTGGGACATCGCATAACCATATCTCGGGTTTGTTTGATCAACCATAGCATCGAAGCCATCGCCAAACATTACTTCTTGCCAGTATGTGTTGCGGATACCGCCTCTTTTCCACACGTAAGCCGGGCCTACCCAAGAGCCGTTATCTTGCAAACCACCATAGATATTATATGGCATTTGATTATCTACGTTTACATGGTACCATTGTCCAACTGGAATTCCTTCGGCAAAATACCACGTCTTACCACCGTCTCTGGTAATATTAAATCCACCATCGTTCCCATCATACATTAGATTTGGATCATTTGGATTGATATACCAAGCATGGTGATCAGGGTGAACGCCAGAATAAGGCAGTAATTGTTGGAATGATCTTCCTCCATCTATACTCACGCCCACTCTAGAGTAAAGTGTATAAATCTGATTCTCATTTTTAGGATTTGCGTGAATTTCAAAGTAATAGAATGGTCTATCACCAATTTCACCTTTATCATTTACCATAGCGAACCTGTTGCCACCATCTTCAGATACGTAAAGAGCATTTTTTGAAGACTCAATTAGGGCGTAAACTTTATTGCTATTTGCTGCTGAAATAGCTAAACCCATACGACCTAAGTCACCTTTAGGTAACCCATTATCTTCAGCATTTAATTTCTTCCAATTGTCACCACCGTCGTGAGTTACATATAAACCTGAGCTTGGACCACCAGATTTGAAGAAATCAGGCGTTCTAAGATGCTCCCACATATTTACGAAGATCTTATTTGGATTATTGGGATCCATTATCATTTCACCCACTCCAGTTTTGTTATCTACGTAAAGGATTTTTTTCCAAGTTTTACCTCCATCTACTGTTTTGTAAACTCCGCGTTCTTCTTGCGTACCCCAAGGAGAGCCAATTGCGCCCACATAAACAACATCAGGATTATCTGGATGAACAATTATTCTGTGGATATTTCTGGTAGCCTCTAGGCCCATTAGTTGCCATGTTTCACCAGCATCTAAACTTCTATAAACTCCATAGCCACCGTTTAGTGAATTTCTTGGATTTCCTTCTCCAGTGCCAACCCATATGATGCTTGGGTTCTTTTGATAAATATTTAAAGCACCAATGGAATGTACCTTTTCTTTATCGAAAATTGGTTTCCAAGTAATGCCACCGCTCGTAGATTTCCAAATACCTCCAGATGCAGAGCCTGCATAGATTATATTTGGATTATCATGTACAGCATCTATCGCTGTAATACGGCCACTCATACCAGCAGGCCCAATGGCTCTAGTTTTCATGGCTTTAAACATATCCATATCCACCTTTTGCGCAAAGGAAGGAACAGCGCAAAGAGCCATGAACAATGCTGTAAATACTCCAGCTCGGATTATCCTAGCTAGAAAGGGGTAATTGTTACTCATAATTTAAGGTTTTTATGATTTATAAGTTTATTCGTATTAAATAAACCAATATTTTCCCAAACCATTTCTGAAAAAGGTTAAGAGCGATAAGAATCGTACATAAGCGGATTATATTTAAATAAAAATAAGCTTAAATGGAAATTTCATCGATTCCAATTAAGCTTACATATTATCTCTAGTGTGTGCTGAAATGTATTTAGATTGATTTTTAGTCAATGTCTATTCTAATGCCAATTTGAAACATCAGCATATCAGTAGTTGAACTTCGTGGGTTGATTTCCAACATTTCGGTATCAGCATTCCAGTTTGTGTCATATTTGGTCAAGTAATTCGCTCTTTGCCCAGTGAAGTAATTTGCCCTTATGTCGATGCTTACAATTGTCTCTGGTATAGGAAAAGCTAAGCCACCACCAAAGCCATAAATAAATGCTCCTGAGTGATGTAAAGTCTCTGCATCAAATACTTCTGAGAATATTCTTGGGCGGATTTTTTCTCTTGTGTAGAAGAAATTATATCCTCCCGCGGCTTCTAAATATGGTTGGACAAAAAATGGTAAATCAGGTTGTAATCGGATAAAAAGTCTATTACTAATAAGGTTGTTATTCGTACGTACCCGCATTGTCTGGCCGGAATTATCCACATAGGAGGATTTGTCTAATTTACTTCCGTATATGCTATAGTTAAACGCTGCACCTAAATAAATTGGACTATCTTTCAATCTGTAGGCTGCTTCAAAGTTGAACCCGTAAAAATCAATAGAATTTGATTCCTGTTTGAATTCATCCATTGAAAAGGAAGGTGAAAAATGAAAGCCAATTTGCCATTGGGCATTTGCTGAAATGACTGTAATAAGGGATAGTAGGAGGGACAGTAGAAGCTTAGCCATAGTATGAAATTTTATACTATTTACGCATCACTTGTATGTATAGTTACTTGATTAGTATAATTAATTATGATTTTTGTAAATATAATCGATCTCTGAATAATGTTTAGTTGCTAGGTTTCCACCTCCTGTAGAAACATCCGTATAAGCTAATAAACTCATTCAAAGACCACTAGAAATACTAATAATTCATTCGCCAAAAACCCTCTCATAATATTTCAAAATCAATTCCTCCTTATCTATCAACTCATTTGTGTTGCTACGGATCGTTCTAGCCTTACTTAATTTTGGTAATGTAAAGCCCTTGTTTGCTATGGAATTTGAGATAAGCAGAGGTATGTAGTTGAAAATGAGGATAATTTTCTGGAGGAGATTTATTCGCTTATTTTGAAATCCAAATTTCTTTGCTGTATTTTCACCAATAAAATAAGTGGTTGCTTCTATCTCCAAGGGTTCTTTTCTTTCCCTAAACTTATCTATCAAATTTAATAATCCAATTACATAATTTTTGAGAATTAATTGTTTGCGTTCCAGTGCATTATGACTTGGGTCAAGCATAAAATAATAGTCGAACAAGGTACCGCCATGTAGCTCTATTTTATTGTTTTTTTCCTTGGTGTGTAAGAGAAATGGAGAAAGATAAATTAATTGCCCAGTCTTTACTCCTTGTGGAACATCGATAAATGGAGCAAAAACTAAAAACAGTATGGGAATGAAAATAAATAATATCGGCGCACTTAAGAAGTAAATCAGTAAGCCCACTACGGAGATACACAATACCAAAAGGATTATTATTGTAAAGAGTATTGAGTTTTGTTTTTGTCTGCTTTTACTAAAAAAGTGATGTTGAAATTCAATCATTGATCTTTGGTTTTGCCAAAGAGCGGATCATTCCTGAAAATACTATCCCATGAAATGGCAGCACTGCATACCAATATATTCTGCCTAGGAGCCCTTTGGGTCTGAATGTTGCAGTTTGCCAAAGGTAATTATTCTTATCGACTTTAAATTCCAGCCAAGCTTCACCTGGCAATTTCATCTCGGCAAATAGCAATAACCTTCCTTCCTTTCTATCAGCCAGCAATACACGCCAAAAGTCCAAGCTATCGCCTGCATATAATGTAGTTGGACTGGTTCTTCCTCTTCGCAAACCTACACCTCCTGCCAATTTATCTAGATAACCTCTCATTTTCCATAACGATTTGGCATACCATCCATTTTCGCCACCAAGCGACCATATATTATTAAGGACTTCCTCCTTATTTTCAATCTTCATTTTTCGTTGATCTACAAAGCATCCAAATTTGGGTACTTGGATATAGGTTGAAAGCTTTTCATTGAATATTCCGCTAATCATGGAATCCTTCCAACTGGAAATTATTTGGTTTTGCTCTATTCGCTGAAATGCGTTTTCAATTGCTTTCTCGTAGGTCATTGGAGTAATTTCGAGCAATTGATTAATATTACTAGGTTTAGCTATTACTTCTACTTTCATGCTATCCACTAAATTTTGAGCAAGGGTGAATGAGGTTGAGGTAACGAAATATAGCCAATAGGAGGAAAGCTTGGGAGTCATCACAGGTACCGTACCAATCCAACGTTTCAATCCGCGGATTTTGGCAAAACTTAAAAGCATCTCTCTGTAATTGAGCACATCAGGGCCTGCAATATCATAGGATTGATTATACAAATCCTCCCGCAATTTTGCCTTGGTCAAAAATTGCAACACATCTCGAATGCCAATGGGATGACTTTTAGTGAGTAACCATTTGGGTGCAATCATAACTGGAAGCTTTTCCACCAAATCACGTATGATTTCGAAGGAAGCACTACCAGATCCTACGATTATCCCAGCCCGAAAAGTGGTAAAACCATAATTACCTCCCGCCAAAATATCCTCTACATTTTTTCTCGAACCCAGATGCTTGGAAAGCTCATCTGCGTTTACAATTCCGCTCAAGAAAATAACTTGCTTAAGCTTAATCTTCGAAGTAGCATCTACAAAGTTTTGAGCTGTTCTCGCTTCCATTTCATGAAAATCACCTTGCCCTGCAGATAGGGAATGAATAAGATAATAGGCTACATCCAAATCTTCAGGTAGATCCCTAAGCGTTTTTGCATCCAAAAAGTCAAGTTCTAGAACCTTTACATTTTCAGAGTTTACTTCAGGTATGGTAAATCTATTTTTATCTCGAACAGCGCAATAGACGGTATGTCCCTCTTTGAGAAGAATTGGTAATAATCGCTTTCCTATATATCCTGTTGCTCCTGTGAGTAATATTTTCATCTAGTATTTTTCTTTTTTTAGGACTGCCTTCTTATGAATCCTTTTAAGATACGAATGTTTAGTTTATGTTATCAAATACATTTAAATTTCAGACTTTTAGGACAATGATATAAATTGTAAAATCTTACTATATAGTTTAAATACTGCAAATTGATATGAGACAAATTATTCTAATTTCATTTTTATCAATTATGGTTTTGGCTTGTACCGAAACTTCTGATGAAGGCCAAATGCTGAATGCATCAAACAATTACACTGGAATTGAAATTGTCGATTCGGTAATGATTGAGCATTTAGGAGAAGCAGAGCTTTGGGATGTATCTCCAGATGGCAATAAATTACTCTTGAGAGATTGGCAAAGGGAGGAGTTTTTGGTGATAAATATGGATGGTGATATTGTTCATTCTTTTAGTAAAAAGGGTGATGTACTTGATAGTCACGGATGGTTATTAATGTCAGCATCTTTTTGGGATAATGAAACAATATTAGCGGGAGGTCAAAAAGGAATATTTTTCTACTCCCTGGATGGTGAAATGATTAAAAAGGTAAATTACGCAACTATTCCAGAGGTCAATATATTTTATTCTGCATCGGGTTTTCATTTTCAAAATGTACAATTCGATGGGATAGATTATCTGCTTGGGCCTTCGCTTACACCAAACGAATTTACCAAAATGGAGCAAGGCTACTATAAAACAAGAAAGTCCATAAGCATGATTGATTTAGATTCGGGAAAGATTGGTGGCATTATCAATTTAGAGCCTGACAGTCGCTTTTTCGATGGCAAAGTATATGAGATGTCGCATGTTTTTACCTATTTCAAAGTAGTGGACGATCAGCTTTGGGTGGTGCATGCTGGCGATCCAAGATTGCTTGTGTATGAGTTGGGTGAACCTTATGCTAAGGTGATGGATACTCCATTGACCTTAAATGGACTGGTATACCCTGAAGGTATTTCACCGCAAGCAGCTGAGCCAAGATCAATATCGATGGATTCTGGTATTGGAGGGGTGAAGGGAATACAAATAGTTGGTGATAAAGTAGCCTTAGTGTATTACCAAGGTATGAAGCAGGAAATCAATGATGAAATTGAGCCGCTTTGGGCAACTGATCGCGATAAAGCATTGGAATTGTATAGAGCTGAACAAAAGAAAATAGATTATAGGGTACAGATTTTCACAAAAGATGGTGAGTTTGAAGGTGATTTTGTAATGCCCAAAAGTTTTTCTCCAGAAGTATTTATTGGAAAAAATGATGGATACGTTTGGTTAAGTAAAGCTCCAAATGAAGAAGAAGAGGAAGATTTTCTGACTTATTATAAAGCAAAACTTAGTACTAATTAATCTGTGAATAAGGAGCCTATCTCAAACTCCCCTTGTAATGGCGGGAGGATGGAATAGAAGGATGGAAGTTCACTCCACTTACACCCCATGTTTGATATAACAGTTCTTAATACCTGCTGTCCAAAAGTACGAGGCTGTTTGCCCAAGTCTTGGAATAAATGCCATTGATTGGCAGAAGCTACTGGTCCGATTATCAATATTGGTTTGTTGTTAAAGCTGAATTCAAAAGGGCCACCACGATTTAGAAATTCATCCCAAAAGAATGCTTCTTCGAATGGCTTATTTGGTACTTTAGTATTGCCATACGATTGTCTAAGTTCTTGCAGAAATTTGATTTGAGCAATAGAAATATCAAATTCAAAAAACTGCTTTTTTGGCCCAAAGCCATCTGCATTTTTGAGCAAGGTAAATACAAAGCCAGCATGTTTGGATTTGGCTAGTTTGCAATGATTCCGTTGCGACCAGAAATCATATTCATTTTTATTTGGAATCAGTGCTGGCAATTCTAGATAATTACTTGAGCTCAGCAACTGATTTGGATGATACAGGTAATTATTGATCAGGTCAAACTCGATATTTTCAAAAATGAAATCTCTCTTTTTGGGTTTATTATAGCCAGTTTCGCATGCATCGAAATTGGTTGGCAATTCATTAGCTTCACAAAAGTATTTAAACAAAGCTTCGGCAAATTTGCCCTTAATGAGCTTTTCTATTTTAATCTTAATTTGGCGAAGTTCCACCTGCTGATAAGTGAATGGAAATGATAGGAGGGAAGAACTAATAACCTCCCGCATTATTCTCTCATACTGCAAGGAATCAAATTTGTTTAGAATCAATATTTCGCCACTTTTCATCTTATAATTTTTAAATTTTGTTTCTTATTTTTCAGGTCTAAAAAATTATCCTTTCTAAATTGAAATGAATTTGCTTATTTGTTTGGCAGAAAAAATATTTACCCATTAAGACGATTTAAAAATAAAAATATGCAAAATTTTCCTTGGTTTAAATTTTACCCGGAAGGTGTTCCGCAAGTAATTAATCCAGATCGCTACAATTCATTGGTTGATGTATTGGAAGAGTCCTTCAAAGAGTTTGGCAATTTGCCTGCATACTCTAGTATGGATAAAGTTATTAGCTATAATGAGTTGGATCAGCTTTCGATGGAATTTGCCTGTTATTTGCAGAGCATAGGCATGAAAAAAGGTGATCGAATTGCACTTCAAATGCCAAATGTGATGCAATATCCGATTGCAATGTTTGGCGCATTACGCGCAGGTATGGTGGTGGTAAATACCAATCCGCTTTACACTGCAAGGGAAATGGAGCATCAATTCAAGGATTCTGGAGCCACCGCGGTGGTAATATTATCAAACTTCGCTTTCAACTTAGAAAAGATCCTAGCAAATACCGACATCAAGCACGTGATCGTGTCCAACATTGGCGATCAGCTTGGTGGCTTGAAAAAGATGATTGTAAACTTTGTGGTGAAGAAGGTGAAAAAGATGGTTCCTGCCTATAGTTTGCCATCAGCAGTTAGTTGGGGAGATGCTTTAAAGACTGGTAGAAATCATTCTTTTAAAAAGCCTGAAATGAAATCTGAGGATTTGGCTTATTTGCAATATACTGGAGGTACCACTGGAGTTTCAAAAGGAGCAATGCTAACGCATCGTAATATCATTGCCAATATGGAGCAGATTTCTGGCTGGATGAAGCCGAAGCTAAAACCGCGGGAGGAAATAGTAATTACTGCTTTGCCGCTTTACCACATATTTGCTCTTACAGTGAATTGCCTAGCAATGCTTAAAATTGGTGCTAAGAATATCCTAATTGCCAATCCGCGTGATATGCCAGCATTTGTCAAAGATATGAGCAAGCATCCATTTACGGTTATTACTGGTGTGAATACACTTTTCAACGGGATGCTCAATAATGAAGAATTCAGAAAACTTGACTTTGGTAAACTCAAAATCGCTGTAGGTGGTGGTATGGCAGTGCAAAAAGCAGTAGCTGAAGAATGGGAAAGTGTAACTGGCGTGCCATTGGCAGAAGGTTATGGTTTAACAGAAACTTCCCCAGTGCTTTCCTGTAATGCAATTGATGGCACAGAGCGAATAGGTACTATTGGCATTCCTTTGCCATCTACAGAAATGCTTATATTAGATGATGATGGCAATGAAGTTGAATTAGGCAAGCCTGGTGAAATATGCGCCAGAGGCCCACAAGTAATGCCGGGCTATTGGAATCGCCCCGATGAAACGGAAAAAGTAATATTTAATAAAGACTGGTTTAAGACTGGTGATATTGGAATTGTAGATGAAGATGGTTTCTTTAGAATTGTAGATCGTAAAAAAGAGATGATCTTAGTTTCTGGATTCAATGTATATCCAAATGATGTGGAAAATACGGTTGCATCGCATCCCAAAGTATTGGAAGTAGGTGCTATTGGAGTGCCTGATGCTAAGTCTACTGAGGTGGTAAAGGTATTTGTAGTGAAAAAGGATCAAAGCTTGACGGAGGATGAGTTGAAAGCTTATTGTAAGGAAAACATGACAAATTATAAGGTGCCGCGTTACATTGAGTTTACGAAGGAACTACCTAAATCTAACGTAGGTAAAATATTACGTAGGATATTGAAAGAGGAAGATGCAAAAGTAAATAAATACCTTTAAAAATTTCTTACCCATTAAATCTAACCACCTGAAAACGGTCATTTCCAAGCCGAATTTAGGTGGTTTTTTTATTAGCTCCTTTTCCAGAAATAGGGAGTGAAGATAATCAGTACAGTAATTAGCTCCAATCGACCGATTAGCATACAAAAGCTAAGCACCCATTTGGAGAAGGGTAGGAGTTTAGAAAAATTACCAGAAGGACCTAATTCATCTACACCTGGCCCAACATTACCTAAAGCAGTAGCTATTGCTGAAATTGCTGTTCCGATTTCTATATTATCAAAAGAAAGTAAAATCGTACCAATACCCAAAGCCGAAAAATAGATGATGATAAATGCCAAGATATTCTGAATTACTTCTCTAGGTACAGATTTTCCATTCAAGCGTACTGGAATAATCGCAGATGGGTGAAGCTGTCTTTTGAATTCCAATATTGTGTTTTTACCTAGAAGTAAATGTCTTACAATTTTGATTCCCCCAGCAGTAGATCCCGCAGAACCACCTACAAAAAGTAAAAAGAAAAAAATCATCGTGAGGAAGTGGGACCACAATGTATAATCTGAGGTAGCAAATCCTGTAGTAGTGATAATCGAGACAACTTGAAAAAGCGCAATTCTAAATCCTAGTTCGAAGGCGAAACCTTCTTGAATAATCAAAAAAGCAGTTACAATTAAGGCAACTATTATCGTGAAAAAGAGATAAACTCTAAATTCTTCATTCGCCCAGAATCTGGAGAAGTTACCTTTTAAGCCAAAGTAAATCATAGTGAAATTTACTCCAGCTAGAAACATAAAGAATGTCACCACATATTCAATATAAGCTGAATTATAGTGCCCGATGCTTGCATTCATTGGCGAAAATCCACCTGAAGAAACGGTACTCAATGCATTACATGTAGCATCATAAAAAGGCATTCCGCCAAGTACAAGAAGTAGAATCAATGAGATCGTAAGTCCAAAATAGATATACCACAATCGCCTCGCAGTTTCACGGATTCTAGGTTGTAATTTTTCTGGTGTCAAGCCTGGAGCTTCTGCAACAAATAATTGCATACCACCAATGCCCAAAAATGGAAGGATAGCAACCACTAAAACAATAATACCCATGCCTCCAATCCATTGGGTTAGGTTTCGCCAAAATAAAATTCCTTTTGGTAAGGCTTCAATGTCTGTAAGTATGGTTGCACCTGTGGTAGTGTAGCCAGACATTGTCTCGAAAAAGATATTAGAAAAGTCGCTAATCGTTCCTGAAAACACATAAGGCAGTGAGCCGAAAAGGGTGAGGGTGATCCATCCGAGGGTCACGATGATAAAGCCATCCTTTCTTTTGAGATCCTTCGAACTTTGCTTTCGCGTTAAAAGAATCAGTAAGCCACCAACAAATAAGTTTATAAGACTAGAATAAATAAATGAGCTATAATCACCTTCATCGAAGTGAAAAGAAAATGGCAATGGCAATAATAGGAAGGCACCATTGATGGTCAAAAGGATACCTAGCGTTTTGCCAATTACAGGTAAGTTTACTCTCATACTATTTGAAAAAGGACTCTACCTTATGAATGCATTCTGGCCTTGAGAGAACAACTACTCTATCGCCAGCCATAAATTCAAAATCACCCAAAGTGGTGTAGCCGCGACCCTCCCGCATTACTCCGCCTACTTTTGCTGATGGAGGGAAATCCAAATCACGTAATTTTCTCTTAGTAATCAATGAATTAGGCTTCACTTCAAATTCCAATACTTCTGCATCAACACCGTGAATACTTGTGAGGGACACGATTTCTCCACGTCTTACATATCTGAAAATAAAACTTGCTGCAATTAGCTTTTTGTTGATCAAGGTATCAACACCAATACTCTGCGATATATGAATGTATTCAATGTTTTCTACCAGTGCAATCGTTTTTTTAACCCCCTTTTTCTTTGCTAGCAAGCAGGCAATTATATTGGTTTCGGAGTTACCAGTTACGCCAATAAATGCGTCCATATTCTCCAAACCTTCTTCCATAATCAAGTCTACATTTCGAGCATCTCCATTGATGATCATCACGTCTGGAAGCATATCAGCAAGCTCCTCGCATTTGGCTGGATCTATTTCAATCAACTTTACATTGTATGTATGACTTAACGATTTAGCAGCATTTATCCCAACTTTGCTGCCTCCCATAATCATTATATCTCGGATGGCTACTCGCTCTTTTCCCGCTAACTTTAATATTCTATTTACGCCATCTGCTTGAGTTACGAAATATGCATGATCGCCAGCCATAAATCTCGTTTTACCACCCGGGATGATCGTTTCATTATTTCGAAGTAAGCCTACGGTTACGAAATTCTGATCAGGATTTAATTCAGGCAAATCCATCATTGGTCGATTGTGCAGAATACTGTGATTCTCGATGGTGACACCGATCATATTCAAGACACCCTTATCGAATTCAAAAGCGTCAGTTACAGCAGTTTCTTTCAAAAGACGTTTTATTTCTTTGGCAGCAAGGGATTCAGGAGAAATAATTTCGTCAATTCCAAGTTTCCTGAGGTCGAATCTATCGCGTTTCCATAGGTATTCTGTATTGCTTATTCGGGCTACAACTTTCGAAGCGCCCATATTTTTGGCCAGAATCGATGTGAAGATATTTATCTCTTCGGATGATGTAACAGCAATTAGTAAATCAGCTTTTGCAACACCCGCATCGTCCAATACAGAGAAGGAGGTAGAACTCCCCTTGATTGTTGCTACATCCAAATAATTGGAAGCATGCCTTAACTTTTCTGCACTTGTATCAATTATCGTAATAGCGTGGTCTTCAAAACTTAGCATCTTGGCCAAGTGAAAACCTACATTACCTACTCCAGCAATTACTATCCTCATAAATTCTGACACCTTTTGGCGGTGCAATTTAGTGAAATATCCAATCCTACTTTGAACATTAATCGATTAATCTTGGCTAACTGATTTTGCTTGCTTCACTTATCTGCTCAAATCCACTTTTCAAATGTAAATCTCTTTGAGGGAATGGAATTTCAATACCATGCTCTTTGAACTTGGCAAAAATGGCATAATACAATTCACTTTTTAAAACTACTGGCCTATTAATGTAATCTTTTGTCCATACAGCTAAACTGAAATTAAGAGATGAATCACCAAATTCGTCGAACAAGACATCAGGAGGAGGATCTTTAAGGATTCCCTTATTATCATTGGCAACTTCTAGCAGGAGGGTTTTTATCACCTCAGGATCTTCATTATAAGAAACTCCAACAGAAAATCTAAACCTTACTACTGAGTTATGGTAGCTCCAATTGATTACTTGGTTGTCCGTAAATTGAGAATTAGGCACAATCACCGAAATATTATCATTGGTGTTAATGATGGTCGCTCTTGCAGAAATAGCCTCAACATTACCCACCAATTCTCCAACTTCTATTCTATCACCCACCTTTATAGGCCTTTCGAAAAGAATAATTAAACCACTTATAAAGTTGTTGGCGATATTCTGCAGACCAAAACCAATACCTACACCAACTGCACCAGCAAGTACGTTAAGGGAAGATAAGTTGATGCCAGCAGATTGGAATACGATCATTAAACCGACCACTACCATTACATAGCGCGTGAGTGTAGCAACGGTTGAGTTAAAATTAGTCTCTTGGGAATATTTTGGCAGAATTCGATTTTCTAATAGGTTCCGAATTTTACCAGAAATGAAAAATACCAAAAAAATAGAGAACACTACACCTAGCAAAGATAAAACGGTGTAATCGGTGCCAGAAAAGGTGAAAAGTGGTTCAGTAAAAAAGGCACCTATTTCACTGAATACGTTATCAAAACTTGTCAATTCCATTTTATCAGATTTTGAGCTGAAATTAAATATACGCTATGTATTTATAAATCAATAATTACAGCTTGGTTGGGAAAATAATAGATGAATCGCCATAGCTTAAAAACCTATAGCCACTCTCCAAAGCCTTATCATATAACTTTCTCCAGTCGTCTCCCATAAATGCGGCAATTAGCATTACAAGTGTGGACATTGGCCGATGAAAGTTGGTGATCAAAGCATCACACATTTGGAATTGGTATCCTGGATATATAAAAATGCCCGTTTCACCATGAATGTTTTCAATTTTATTGGAAATCATGAAATTCAATACGGCTTGCAAACTTTCAATCTTACTAGGCAAATATTTAACACTTCTATATGGCAAATCCTGCTCAATTAGAAATCGGGAGGTGTTTGGTTCATTAATTAATTGAACTCCAAACCAATACAAACTCTCCAAGCAGCGAAGCGAAGTAGTACCAACTGGAATAATCGAACCTTTATGATTCAATATTTCTTCGATCTTGGACTTATTAAGAAATAGCTGTTCCACATGCATTGGATGGTTTTTAATGTCCTCTTCGAATACTGGCAAAAATGTGCCTGCGCCAACATGAAGCGTTAGAAAGGATCTTTGAATTCCCGCTTTATCCAATGCAGCCCAAGTATTTTCGGTAAAATGTAAACCAGCTGTAGGAGCAGCCACAGCGCCTTGATGTTGCGCATAAATAGTCTGATAGTCCTGCTTATCCTTGCTTACAACCTCCCGCATCAAGTAGGGCGGAAGTGGCACTTGGCCCAAAGCTTCAATCCACGATGCTGTAGGTATATGTTCTGGGGTCCATTTAAATCGAACCGTTTTATCTTCACGATTTTCAAGTTGTAATTTTAAGTTTATCGTTTCTCCATTTACCTTAAATTGCTTCCACAATACTTCTCCGTCTCGCCATCTTTTGAGGTTTCCAACTACACATTTCCATACGCATTCGCCTTTCACTTGCATGGCATCCTGTACTATATTAGTGGGCTTATTGGGCTCTACCATAAATACTTCTACACGACCTCCAGATGCTCTATGGAAAATCAATCTAGCAGGTATTACTTTCGTATCGTTGAATACCAACAAGGAATCCTTTGGCAGAAGGGAAGTCAAATCTGTAAACTGATGATGGGAAATGCTGCCTTGCGTGTAGCAAATAAGCTTTGATGAATCTCTGGGTTCTGCTGGAAATTTGGCTATTTTCTCCTCTGGAAGTAAATAGTTAAAGTCTTCTAGGTTATTTTTCAATATTTCAGTTCTAATTGCAACAGCAAAATTAATAGTTATTCAGTTTAAAAGCCCGATTATATAATTGCATTATCTTTTGTGCCCTTTCAAAGGGATATTCGCAGTTGACGAAGATTGAAAGACAATAAATGAAGATTACCTCACAACTGATACGATTTTTTAGAAAATATCATAAATGGATAGGTTTATTTCTATCACTTTTTCTTGTAATTATTTCGGCCACTGGAATATTGTTGGCCTGGAAAAAGAATGTAGACTTATTACAACCGGCTGAGCTTACGCATGGGCAAGGAAATTTCAATGATTTTTTACCATTACCTGAACTTAAGAAAGCTGCCGACCAATATTGGCTTGAGAAATTTCCGAATGAGCCAAATGAAGTAAAGCGTATAGATGTACGTGTAGATAAGGGTATTATAAAATTGCTCTTTGAAAATGGCTATTGGGAAGCTCAAGTGAATCCTGTGACTGCTGAGGTGCTATCCTTGGAGCGTCGCCATGCAGACTGGATAGAAAAAGTACATGATGGCTCCATAATTTCTGAAAATTTTAAATTGATTTCCATGACCCTTTTCGGATTAGGATTAACAATTCTAGTGATCACTGGTTTTTATCTGTGGTTTGGACCAAGGAAAATCAAGAAAAATAAGATGGAAATAGCTCGAAAAAGAGCAGCAAACAAGCCGTGAAAAAATGAAATTTACCAACAGATTAGAGCAAATTGTATTGGATTTCAAATTCGAGGCAGGGACTTCCCGAGGAGTGCTAAAGCAGAAGCAATCTTGGTTTATCCTGATATCAGATAGAGAGAATCCGCAACACATAGGCATTGGCGAATGTGGCCCTTTACCTGGATTGAGCCCTGAATATGGCCAGGATATAGAAAAATTACTCTTGCAATATGGAACTGGAATAGATGATTTAACCCTTGAAAGTATTAAAGAGCATATTTCTAAGATTCCATCGCAATTCCCAGCAATCAAATTCGCCATCGAAACAGCACTTTTAGATTTAAGAGCGGGAGGGAAACGAGTTCTTTTCCCAAGTGCTTTTACTGAACATAATGCACCTATCAATATAAATGGTCTAGTTTGGATGGGTGATCAGGAATTTATGTGGTCTCAAATAATAAAGCTTGTTGAAATGGGATTTAAAAGCATCAAAATGAAAATTGGTGCAAAGGACTTTGATTCAGAGCTGAAGTTTATAGAACAATTCAGACGAAAATATCCTTCAAGCGAATATGAATTAAGGTTGGATGCAAACGGTGCATTTGAGGCTGATGTAGCATTGGAAAGGTTGTATGCACTTTCTCAATTCGATATTCATTCTATTGAACAACCAATAAGGCAGGGTCAAATAAATGAGATGGCGCATATCTGCGCTGAATCACCAATTCCCATTGCACTAGACGAAGAGTTAATCGGACAATCAAGTATAGAAGAAAAACAATACTTAATCGAAAAGGTAAAACCAGAATATTTGATATTGAAACCTACACTACTGGGTGGATTGAACTCCACAAAAGAGTGGGTAGAAATTGCCGAAAGTAATAATATTAAATGGTGGCTAACGTCTATGCTTGAGTCCAATATTGGTCTCAATGCAATTGCCCAATTTGTTGCTACTTTAGAGCCTTCACTCCCTCAAGGCTTAGGCACTGGGCAATTATATAATAATAACATTTCTTCTCCATTGTATCTAGAAGGTCCATATATGAAGTATGGATCACATAATGCTTGGGAATTGCCATTTAAACTTTAGAGAAAATCATTCTCGCCTTCATTGGCTTTAATTATTGACTATATTGGCTCTAATTAAAGTAAATACCATTATCTATGTTTTCTGAAGCTATTGAGCAGGTCTCGAGTTTTACTCGAGCTATTCATACCATCTCACGCAATTATCAAAGTCCACAAATTACACCCGGAGCAGGTACCTTATTCTTTGTAAATGAATTAGGCTATGCAGTTACCTGTAAGCATGTAGCTGAAATGCTAATTCAAGCAAATCAAATCAATAATCACTACGAAGGATTCAAAAAGGAGCTAGAACTGATACCCAAAGATGGCAAGTTCAAAAAGCAACTAAGGGCGTTGGAAATAAAATACGGGTATGATCCAAAGAAAACAGCTCAAATGAAAGTTAATTTCGTGGGTTGTATAGATAAGATGTCAGGTTTTACATGGCATCTACATCCTGAATATGATTTGGCCATTATCATCTTCAATGGCTTTGAAACACTGGGGTATGATCATTTTGCAGTATTCCCAAAAGATACTGAAAGCATTAAGCCTGGAAATTTCCTATGTCGATTGGGCTATCCATTTCCAGAGTTTAGCAATTTTGAATACAATCAAACCAGAGATGATATAGAGTGGAATCAATCTGGGAATCCCACATCGCCTCGATTCCCATTAGAAGGAATGATCACTCGATTTTTGGTGGATAAGCAAGGCAATAAAAATGGAATAGAGTTGAGCACTCCAGGTTTGCGTGGACAAAGTGGTGGGCCTTTATTTGACAAAGAAGGCCTGGTATATGGTATGCAAAGCCAAACAAAACATCTTCATCTAGGCTTTGATATTGAAAATAAATCCATCGTTTCGAATGGTCAATTGAAGAAAGTAAGCGACTATTCATTCATTCATTTGGGAGAATGTGTACACGCCGAAACAATCAAAGAATTTCTAAGATTGCATCAAGTGAAGTTTTACGAAAAGTAATAAAATATGATCAAAAATATTTTTAAGATTGCGTATTTAAATTACTGAAAACTAGTTTAATATTGCTGCCTAATTTAAAATAGCGTGGAATTATTTCTATTACCAGAAACTTGGATTGCTTTATTAACACTCACCTTTTTGGAGGTGATTTTAGGAGTGGATAACATTATTTTTATCTCCATAATTTCTAATAAATTACCTCTTCATCAGCAAGCCAAAGCGCGAAACTTGGGCTTACTTTTCGCAATGGTTTTCCGAATTGCCTTACTTCTTGCAATTTCATGGATTATCAAATTCACCGAGCCTATTGTCTCCATTTATGAGTTTGACCTTAGTGGCAAGGATTTGATTCTTGCGGGTGGTGGTTTGTTCTTGCTTTTCAAATCCACAATTGAAATACACCACAAAATGGAAGGTGTTGCCGAAGAAGTAAAAGCTAATACTGCTAAGAGTATGGGATCTGTTATTTTTCAAATTATCCTACTTGATATGATATTCTCGTTTGATAGTATTCTTACCGCAGTAGGCTTGGTACAAGAAGTGATAATAATGATTATTGCTGTAGTTATTGCCCTTATTATTATGATGGTATTTGCAGGAAAAATTAGCAGATTTATCAATAAGCATCCCACCTTACAAGTACTTGCTCTTTCTTTTCTTATTCTAATTGGTTTTATGCTTTTGGTTGAAGGATTCCATGTGGAAGTGCCAAAAGGATACATCTATTTTGCTGTATTTTTCTCCTTAGGTATAGAGCTTATAAATATGAGAATGAGGAGGAAGAAAGGAATTTCGGAAGATAAAGTTGAATTGATACCTCGTATTAAAGAAGCAGAAGAATAATATTATTTCCAACTAGGGAATATTGATAGGCGGGAGGGTAGATTATCCTCCCGCTTTTAGTTTTTGCTTTAATATGGGCATTCCAATTCCAGCCAATTCGGCAATTATCTCAAAATTGCTCCTAGATATTTCATGTGCATTTGGATCCACCAGATATTTAGGAATTTCTGGTCTAGCGAAATCCAATAAACCAGCTGCAGGATACACTTGCAATGAAGTACCCACCACCACAAAAATATCAGCCTTGGAAACCCATTCTGCTGCAGGCTCAATCATTGGAACCATTTCGCCAAACCACACAATATTAGGCCTCAGTTGAGAACCCTTTTCGCAGGTTTCTCCCATATTTAGCTGCCAACCATCAATTGGGTAAACTAAGGATTCGTCCACGCTGCTTTTGGCTTCGAAAAGATTGCCATGCAAGTGGATCACATTGCTTGATCCAGCTTTCTCGTGTAGATTGTCAACATTTTGGGTGATTACCACCACTTCAAAATCTTCTTCCAGTGCAGCAATAGTGAAGTGCCCTAGATTAGGCAATACTTCGAATGCCTTTTTTCTACGCCAATTATAAAAATCTAAAACCTTCGCGGGGTCTTTGTGAAATGCTTCTGGAGTGGCCACCTCATAGATGGAATGGCCTTCCCATAATCCACCTGCATCTCGAAAGGTTGGAATGCCGCTTTCGGCGCTTATTCCTGCACCAGATAATATAACAAGTAATTCCTTAGATGTATGCTCCATAAAGTCTAAGTATCAAGGAGCATTCATTATGTTCATTATCCATTGCAAATCGTAGAGGCGTAATTCCAGCATCTGTTTTCACATTAATCTCTGCATTATAATGTAGAAGGAGCTTTAACATAGCCAAATTACCATGCATTGCAGCACTATGAATAGATCTAAATCCACCATGTTGGGCAGCATTAACATCTGCTCCATTTGAAAGGAGCAGACGAATAATATCTAAGTTGGTCGATGCAGTGGCTGCATGGATTGGGTATATTTTACTTTCATTATTAGCAGCTAAATTCACATCCGCTCCTCTTTCTAATAATTCCTTGACCACTTCTAAATGCCCAAAAAAACAAGCTAAACTTAACGCACTGAAGCCATCTAATGCTAAAGTATTAAGTATATCAGGCTGTTTATCAAGAATTGAGATTAATGGTTTTAATTGTCCACCAGCAGCGGCTTCAAACAGAGTCCATTTTTTCTTTTGTGAGATTACAATTTTACTTAAATCAAATTTTTTTTGATACAGCAACTGCATTAGTAAGCTTTCACCATTGTTGCCAATTTGGTCTAGCATTGTAGGTTTTGCTTTCAAGAGGCTTATTAGCTCCTCCTCAGTCTGAATATTTGGTAAGTCCATTGTTTATGTAAATTGAAATTCAATATACATATCCATTACCTATTAATGGAGAATAGGTGTCGAAATATATAATGGCTAAATTCATAGGAATAAAAAAAAGCCGATGCGTTTGCATCGGCTTTTTAAATGATCGTAAATTGGTACTATTTCTGAACACCAGGGTTTCTTTCCAAAAACTCGTTATAAAGACGAGTATGACGGCTTATCATCGGAATGTTGTACCCATCGATAAACACATGAGATATATGAGAATTTGTCTCAAAAGGATCACCATCAATGATAAATAACGTGGCAGATTTACCTGTTTCAATTGAGCCAAGTTTATCACTTACACCAAAAATCTCAGCTGGATTGATAGTTACTGCTTTTAGCGCGTCTTCTTTTGTCATGCCATAAGCCACTGCAAAACCAGCATTAAAAGGTAAGTTTCTTGCATTTTCAGTATCCATAGTGCGAATGGCAACTTTTACACCAGCGTTGGACATAACACCAGCATTTGCGTATGCTCTGTCGTATCGATCAGATTGGCGAGAAGGCATGCCTATTACTGGTCCAGTAATTACAGGTATTCCAGACGCAGCAATTTTATCAGCAACTCTCCAACCTTCAGAAACGCCAGAAAGTATCGGCTTAGCGATTTTTTGCTCTTTTACCCATTCGATGGCTGCTTCAATATCCGCAGCACCATTTACCTCGATAATTAAGGCTACTTCACCTGCAACTACTTCAGCTAATGCTTTCATTTCAGGATAGAATCTAGCAGTACCAGCTTCTTCATTTACTCTGTAAAGAGCAGCTCTTTCAAGCATTTCATTTATCTCTTTTTGAGCTTTTTCAGCGTCTTTTTTCACGTCAGCATCACTTCTTCTATCGCGGAATCCACGACGAGATGCTGAGGGGAAGTTCATCAAAACACCACTAAAACCTGTGTACATCTGATTTGGTGTATAGCCCACTAGATTAATCAACGCTGCTGTTCCAGGAATAAGGCCACCCGCAGGCATAGTTAATACCGTAGTTACACCAGATACTCTTGTTACAGGAATAGCTACTGAGTTTGGGTTCACCGCCGTCAATGCTTTTACATGAGGCTTTACATTACCTATTTCTTGATGATCTTGAGTTTCAGGTACTGAATTTACTTCAATGATCCCAAGGCGAGTGCCACCGTCGATCATCCCTGGGTAAATTAATTTTCCAGTACAATCAATCACTTCTGCGCCAGCAGGAACAGTAATGTTTGCTCCTAAATTTTGAATGACACCATCGTTAATGATGACTGTACCGTTTTGGATCACTCCATTGGTTACTGTGTGAATTGTTGCATTTGTGAGCGCAAATAAACCTTTATAAGGTTTCAATGAGCCATCGTCAATATCTTGCCCCAACAAAGAAAGCGGGAGGAAAGAAATGGCAATTATAACTAGTTGAATTATTCTTGTTTTCATAATATTCCTCTTTCTTAGCGTTGGTTAGTAAATAAGCTTAAACCAAACTGAAGATATTCTTCGGTTCCCAGCATACAATTATGCACACCTTCTTCATGAACATGAAGTGCTTCGATTGTTTCTTCAGGATTTATTGCTAATCGCATATCAGCAGGGTCATTTTTCAAATCAAAGTAAACCGTACCATCTACTAAAGTATATTGTGGTACTGCATAAATTGAAAGTGGATGATTATTGAAAATTGCGATATCCGCATCTTTGCCCACTTCGATTGAACCTACTTTATTATCAATACCAAGCTGTTTAGCTGGGTTGATAGTAATAAGAGCTAATGCCTCTTCATCTGTTAGCATGCCGTATTTCTGAGTTTTACCAGCTTGGTGGTACAGGTGACGGATATAATCTCCAGAATCACTGTTGATAGAAGTAATTACACCATTACGTGTAAGGATAGCAGCATTATAAGCTGTCGAGTAATATACCTCGAACTTATATGCCCACCAATCAGCAAATACAGAAGCCATTGCGCCGAAATTAGCTATTTCAGGAGCGACCTTAAAGCCTTCATTTGTGTGTTGGTATACAAGATTTTTGATACCAAAATCTTTAAATACTTCCATCAACATCAAAATCTCGTCAGCTCTGTAACTATGGCAATGCACAATGATTTTTCCTTCAAGGATTTCCTTCAAAGTTTCTAATCTCAAATTGTACTCAGGAGCCATTGCTCTAGCGTTATTTGCGGCCTTTTGTTGGTTGTATTTGTCCCAAGCTGCCTTGTATTCCAAGGCTTCAGAAAAGCCATTACGGATTACAGTTTCTACACCCATTCTACTTCTTGGTTGTATTCCATTGCCACGACCATGAACTCTAGTTGGGTTTTCACCTAAAGCAAACTTAATCGTACGAGCCGAACCCTCAAATTTGATATCTTCAGGATTCAATAGACCATAGCGATGCTTAATCGTTTGGTTTTGTCCGCCTATTGCATTTGCAGAACCATGCATAGCATGCGAAGAGGTAACTCCTCCAGCCAATGCGCGATAAATTGAAATATCCATTGGGTTGATTGCGTCGCCCGTGTATACTTCTGCAGTAATTGGGCTAGTGGCTTCATTGATTGCATCAAGAGCAATATGGGAGTGTGCATCAATAATGCCTGGCATCACAAATTGTCCTGTTGCATCAATTACCTTCACCCCTGAAGGGGCGCTAATATTTTGGCCGATTTGGGTAATTTTCCCTCCTCTAACCAATACATCCGTATTTTCTTTCACACCATTAGTGATGGTGAGTACGGTTCCATTTTTTATAAGCACATCGCCTTTTGGAACTTGGCCTGTTACAGTTCCAAGTGCTAGCAAAAAGGCGAAGCTATATGATAATATTTTCTTCATGTTGCTTTTCATTTTAAGGTTAGTTGCCTGGATTCTTTACAGCAGTTAAGCCAAATGAGCCAAATTGCCCAGTGTCCATTGTGCCCTTGAACTCACTTCCAGTTACTGTTCCGCTGATAGTCAATCCAATTGTTTGACCTCCCATATTCATAGAGATATCGAATGATAGATTTGAACCATCCACTTCAATATTTGATAATGGAATTGGATCAGGGCCTGCCATTGGCAAGGTCATGGTTCCTTCGTATGAACCGTTGCTGTTAGTAAAATTTAGTACACCCTCTGAAGAACCCATAGGCGTTTCAGTTTTGTAATTCCATTTTCCATTAATTTCAGCAGCTGGGCCACCATTTGCACCATTTGTTTTTGTTGCGCGTGCTTCGTACTCGTACATAGTGCCATCGACAAAAACATACCTTACATCAGAGTCCTTGCTAAAATAGTTTCCTGTAGAGATTACGAGGTTGGCAATTTTACCTTGGTCAATAGAGCCAATTCTGTTGGATAAGCCAAGCATTTCTGCTGGAGTAGTAGTAAGGGCTGCTAAAGCCGCAGTTTCTGAAAGGCCATTCTCAGTCATTATACGCAGGTTCTTTTTCAAGTTTGATGTATTGCCTGAAAGACTTGAGAATCCAAACTTGATTCCAGCTTTTTCATATTGAGCAGCTTGGGATATATAGTTATTGTAAAATTCAGTCCTTCTTTCTTCCCGTGCTTTGGCTTCTTCATTCGAATCTTTCGCAGCTGTTTTCTCTTCTGGTAAATCCATGGATAAAAGTACCTTAGCATTGCTGGACTTTATTTCATTTACCAAGCCCCATCCATCTTTCATGTTGGCAATTACTAAGTCAAAGCCAAATTCTTTCTTTAAAGACAATGCACGACGCACATCAAGCTGTTCGGCTGCATGAAATGTAATTGGATACTGCTTTTGAATTACTGGATAAAATGCTTCAAGAGTACGATTTTTAGTTGGTCTGTTTAATCCTGTTGAATTCGACGCGTATACTCTTTCATTTTGGATTTGGTTTTGAGCATTGGTGTAAAGCTCTCTCCATTTTGCCATTACGGCAATCACGGTACCTGGATACACTCCTTGGCCACCTTGAAACTGAGCAAACATTGAAGAGTTATTTTTCAACACCAATTGGTCTGAGGTAGGTTTATCGGTATACAATATCACCGCATTTGCCCCAGGAAGCATTCTGCCTTGAGGGGCAACTTGAGCCACTGTGAATCCTGCTTTGCGCATGTCATCCATTGATTTAGCTCCCAAGTCAATCTCGTCCAAAACAGAATTTTCAGGTGTGATACCTGCAATATTGTTCGGAGGATTATTTGGTTTTAAGTCCCTAGGTCTTTCAGGATTTTCGTAATTTTTCACCCCATTATGGGTAAGTCCATCGATAAAGCCTGGGTAAACAAACATTTCACTTCCATCGATTTCAAATGTGCCGGCGGGTACCGTTACATTTTTGCCAACAGCCGTAATCAAGCCGTCTTTGATTAAAACGGTGCCGCCTTCAATTACTTTTCCCGGTGCCTGAATAATCGTGGCATTTTTAACTGCATATGTACGAGTCGCTGGCGATTTGCCATCGCTATCGCTTTGTGCATGCAGTAAAACCGGAAAACTAAATAACAATCCCACGGCGAGAATTGCCTTAGTTAACAGTTTTAGTCTCATCTTCATATTTGTGGTTTATATTGAATAACAACTTACAATCTAAGGTTATCATGAACCCAAATCAAAGATTGTTATTTATATGGTTAAAATGGTAATCTAACAGCCTTATACGGGGAGGAAAGGAAATGAAATATTTTTACTATGAGCTTAAACTTTGTCGACTTTTATCAGTCATAACCCTCGAAGTAAAATGCAGTTAGTTATAACATGTAATTTACACCCAGCTCAAAATTATTTGGAGGGCATTTTGCAATAGTTTTTTTGAAAAAAAATAACAAAATCAATCATGTATCATAAAATGAAAAGTTTGAAATCAATATTTCTATTATCCCTAATAGTTGGGTTTGGGCTAAATGCTTCCGCTCAAAATGTTGAGGAAATTCTTAAAAACCATCGTGAAGTCATGGGCTTTGAAAATTGGGCAATGGTGCAAACCATTGTACTTGAAGGAAAAACCATGGCAGGTAATTTTGAAGTGCCTTATAAAACGACTATTTATGGCAATAACCTTCGCAATGAAATCACAATGGGTCCTATGTCATTAGTTCAAATTACTGATGGTTCTAAAGGCTGGATGAATGATCCTAGAGGTAGTGAGATTGTGGAACTGCCTTTCGCAGCAGTGCAAGCATTACAAGGAAGGGTTGATTTTGGTCTTGATTTGCTAAAAATTGTAGATTTAGAAAATCTTACTTTAGTGGGTACGCAAAATATGGATGGACTTACTGTATATCAATTAAGGTACGATACTCCAACTTATCCACTTACAGATTTCTTTGTTGAGTCTGAATCATTTGTTCTTTTAAGAAAAGATATTACTAGAGAATGGGAGGGTGAAAAAACAATAACTCGTACCGATTATTCTGACTACAAAATGGTAAATGGAATGCTGATCGCTCACAGCAGAAATGCAACTGTTGAAGGTGGTGCAACTGCTAGAAGAGGTGGTGATGGTCAATTCGGCGGAGGTGGTGGAGGCCAGTTTGGTGGTGGACCAGGTGGAAGAGGCGCCGGAGGTGGTGGTGGTATGGCAAATATGATCACAAACATGGCCTCGCGTGGAGGGAAAGATGTAATTACCAAATTGACTTTCAATACTCAATTAGATGCTTCTCTTTTCGATAAAGATAAGTTGAAATAAGAAAGATTAATTGGAATTAAGATTTGAAAAGCGGAATTGGGTATTCACCTAGTTCCGCTTTTGCTTTTAGCTTCAATTGCACAATTTGTTTATCTTCTGGATATGTAAATCCAAACCAATCCTTCCCTTCAGGTAAGACTTTTACTTCTATTTCTTTTTTTTCAATTAGCTGATTGATTACAGTTGGGAATTGAAATTCATTTGAATAGTTGCCATTTGAATTTGATAGGAAATCTTCAAAACTTACTTCCAATTTTGGAAATATAGATGAGTTTAAAGCCCACAAATTCATTGAAACTAAAGCGTTTTTATCCTCCCGCTTTTTTCCAAGCGTTGAGTGTAAAGTAAACGGGCCAATTTCATCATTTTGGATATTTGTATGTTCTTCAATTGCCAACAAAGTGCTTTTATTATCAACCTTACAAATACCTCTATTTACACTTCCATTTTCTGATAATGTTTCATGAAGTACATATGGTACCATGCCATAATTAGTTGAATTATTGGTTTCTATAAAATATTTAGTGGCTGATAAAAAAGCTGAAAGCCCGTAATAGTCATCTGCATTAATAACTACGAAATTTCCGCTCACGAATTTCTTAGCTGAAAGAATTGCATGACCCGTTCCGTAAGGTTTAGCTCTATTTTCAACTTGGTTTTGAATAACATATTCAATTCCTAAATGTCTTAGTTTTGGAGAAGAATAATAACTTTTCATCGGTTCTTCAATCTCCTTACGGATAACAAGTATTACTTTTTGAATCCCAGCTTTTATTGCATCATAAATGTTGAATTCCAAAAGTGTCTCATCGTTTGGGCCAACTGGTTCCAATTGTTTCAAACGTCCAAAGCGGGAGGACATGCCTGCGGCTAATATTACTAAAGTGATTTGAGGCCTTTCATTCATGGCGGAAAACTATAAATTTTTAGCTGTAGAAAGAAATTACCTATATTTCGCTGGATTGAGTTAAGTCTACCTTTAATCAATGACTCAATTGGACACTAAATTTGCGATTAGCCCTTGATTAATTTTGCCTAGCAAACCTTTAAATTAAAATGAGCCTTAACATTCTTGACTGGTCTATCATTGCCATTATTTTATTGATTTATTTGGCGATTGGCTTTTATACTTCTCGCACTGCTGGCAAAAATCTAAATGAGTTTTTCTTATCAGGCCGAAATATGCCTTGGTGGCTTTTGGGTATTTCTATGGTTGCTACCACTTTCAGTTCGGATACACCAAATTTGGTGACAGACATAGTTCGAAATGATGGTGTATCAGGCAACTGGACTTGGTGGGCATTTTTACTTACAGGTATGCTCACGGTTTTCGTATATGCGAGACTTTGGCGTAGGTCAGGAATTAGTACCGATTTGGAGTTTTATGAACTTCGCTATTCTGGAAAAGCAGCCTCTTTTTTGCGTGGCTTTCGAGCGCTTTATTTAGGCTTTTTCTTTAATATCTTCATCATCGCTACGGTGACTTTGGCAATGATCAAAATTGCAGGAGCATTGCTCAATACCGATCCGATTACCACTGTGGTAATAGCCTCAGTGATTACAGTTGCCTACAGTATGTTGGGTGGCCTTAGAAGTGTGATTTTGACGGACTTTGTGCAATTCACCATCGCAATGGTAGGTGCAGTTTGGGCCGCTTTTTATGTAGTGAATTTGCCCGAAGTAGGAGGGATTGATGCGGTGCTTAGCAATGTGAATGTGGTGGATAAATTGTCCATGTTGCCAGATTTCAATAATCCTGAAGTGTACATTCCATTGATGATCATTCCACTCGCGGTGCAATGGTGGAGTGTTTGGTATCCTGGAGCAGAGCCAGGCGGTGGTGGCTACATTGCCCAACGCATGCTCTCCGCCAAAAATGAAGATCATGCAGTGAAAGCAACCTTGCTTTTCAATGTGGCGCATTACGCTTTAAGACCTTGGCCTTGGATTATAGTCGCTTTATGTTCTTTGGTAGTGTTCCCAGACATTGCTTCGCTTAAATCAGCTTTTCCTGATTTGCCCGATTCAGTGATCAAAGATGATTTGGCTTACCCAGCTATGTTGGGCTTTTTGCCAGCTGGTTTGTTAGGGTTGGTGGCAGCATCGTTGATTTCGGCATTTATGTCCACTGTTTCTACTCACCTCAATTGGGGCTCATCTTATCTAGTAATAGACTTCTACAAAAGAATGCTTGACCCTGAAGCATCAGAAAAGAAGCTGGTAATGCTTGGTAAATTGTTCACTATTCTATTGATGGTTTGCGCGGGTGTTTTGGCCTTATTCCTAGAGAGTGCAAAGCAAGCCTTCAATTTGTTGCTTCAAATTGGTGCTGGTACGGGCTTAATATTTATCCTTAGATGGTTTTGGTGGCGAATCAATGCTTTTAGCGAAATATGGGCAATGATTGTATCTTTTGTATTAGCGTTTTATTTCCAATTTATTCACACCAAATTGGGTTTTGAGGCTATACCAGATCATATGCAATTGATCTATGGAGTAGCGATTACTACTGTTGCATGGCTGGTTGCAACCTATGCTACTAAGGCTGTGAATCCTTTAGTTCTAATTGAATTTTGCGATAAAATTAATCCTGGTGGACCAGGTTGGAGGCATATTCAGAAAATGAGAATGACGAATCCGAAACCTAAGAAAGCATGGAGTGTACCTTATGAAATTGCTGCAATGCTCACAGGATGTGTGATGGTTTATTCATTTTTATTTACCACAGGGTCATTTATTTATGGCAATTATACTCAAGCTGGAGTTTTAGCCCTAATTGGCCTGCTTACGCTTGTCATTTTAATTAGACTTTGGAATAAAATAAGAAAATTAAGGCAGGTTAGTTCTTAACTCCACACAGTTTCACGGTCATTTCCTGCGCTTCACGCAAGCCCATATTTGCAGCGATTCGAAAGTCGCTACAAGCTTCGGCTACTTTGCCGGATTTCTGAAAAGCAACTGCTCTATTAAAATGGTAAACAGGATTGGTCGAATCATAAAATAAAGCCAATTGGAATGCTTCAATTGCTTTTGAATAGTTTTCTAATTCTATGTGATTATTGCCCAATGCTGCCCAAGCTGGAGCGTGATCAGGCAGTAGATTAATTGCCTCCCGCAAATTTTCATTAGCTTCATTTAAGCGTTTCATCTTGCCAAGGACTAAGGAGCGATTAAAGTAGTAAATACCTTTATCATCATCCAATTCAATAGCCCTATTTATATTCTCTAGGGCATCTAAATAATCACCTTTTTTGTAATGCAAAATTCCCTTATTTATAAATACTTCCGCTATATCTGGAGAAGTAATCAATATCTCTTCATACAATTGTAAAAGATCATCTTCAGTAACATTCTCGGAGTTCATTTGCAGTAAATTAAACTTCGCCTGCTCATCGATTGGGTTTATAATTAGCGCTGTTTTTAAATCATTGATTGCAGAATTAACATCACCTTTGGCTAAGTAAACGTCGGATCGACCAACCAAAAAATGAGAATTTTTAGGCTCTGATAAGATTAACTCATGATAGTAAAGCAAAGACTCCTCATATCTTTTCAAGTTCAAAAGTGTTTTAGCCTTCCATTCCTTAAATTCGTTTGCCCAACTCGTCGATGTATTGATTTCCTGCAATTGAGTGGCACTACTTTCGGATGGAGTCCAGCCTTTGAATTGCACCATCCTAGTTTCCCTCACAGGGATTTGTTCACCTTTGATGAAATCAATCAAGGCAGCTTCAAATTGCTTCCTATTGTACCTGATTTTACCTCTGTTCATATAGATTTCTGGTAGCTCAAAATCAAAGTGAACTAGCATATTATAATAAATAAGTGCTTGATCTGATTCTCCAAGAGCCTCAGTGGTAAGCGCCAATCCAAACAATACTTCACCATTGTCTGGAAATTTTCTTAGCATAATATTATATGCTTGATAGGCTTCTTCAATTTCTTGATTATTGTAAAGGTTTCTCGCAATTTCTAATTGTTCTTCTGTAGGACTTGGATAATTATTATTGAGGAGACCTTGCGCCGAAGATATTGATTGTGAGAAAACAGCAATGCAAAATATTTGTAAGCAGCGCGTGAAGAATGTAATTATAAGGCGGTACATTTGCGGCATAATCACTAAACAAAAATGCAGGGTAAAATAGTTGCCCATATATGCAATTACACCATAAAGTGAGGGCAGTAGAAAAGGTTTTTTCTAGTCTTCAAAAAGAAATCGAATCGTTTCAAGGTGAATCTGGTCTATCATGCGTAGCCAATTGTGGCTTTTGTTGTACCAAAGCCGATATTGAAGCGTCAGCACTCGAATTTCTACCATTAGCCTTTGCCCTTTACAAAAAGGGCGAAGCAATGGCATGGTACGAAAGAATGAAAGCTGATATCGATAATCCCACTTGCTCCATTTTTAGAAGTTTGAAAAATGCCGAGGACAAAGGCTTTTGTTCAAGCTATGCGTATAGAGGGTTGATTTGTAGATTATTTGTTTTTTCGGCTATTCGAGATAAATATGGAGAAAAAAGCTTTATAGTATGCAAACCACTAAAAACCGAAAAGGCAGAATTAATTGCTGATATCAAGCAGGGTATAGCGGGAGGAATGAAAATCCCGATGATGAGTGATTATTATTACCAATTGTATGCAATCGACGAAGCGATGGGCAGAGAAAGAATGCCTATCAACAGAGCGATTGTAAGAGCGTTGGAAGAAGTGATGTTTTATTACGCTTACAGAAAGCCACCTAAAATGGCTTCTTAAAATCATTTTATAAATTAGTTTGCTTTTGCTATTTTGGAGCTCAATTCAATGCTTTAAAATATGCTACGCCAATTTGTAACAGAATTCCCTTCTTTATCGATAGCAATAGTCATTCATTTTCTCATTTTTATCTTCATCATTACACGAACTATTAAATCTAATTTACCAATTGCTGATAAGTGGATTCTAGGATTAATATCCCTTACCAGCTCCTTTTTTGGTTTGATTTTATATTTTCTGTGGAGAAAAAAAATGCAAATTGAAAACTAATAATTTTAGTAAATGATTTGAATACTAATTTTATTACCTTTCGGGCATGTTTGCCATTGTAGATATTGAAACGACAGGAGGGAGGCCACAAGATGGTGGGATTACAGAAATTGCGATCATTCTGCATGATGGCAAACAAATAATTGAAACCTACGAAACACTAATAAACCCTCGACAAAATATCCCATCATTTATTACTGGTCTTACTGGTATTGATAATGAAATGGTGAAGCAAGCGCCATTATTCGAGGAAATTGCCGATCACCTTAATCGTTTGCTAAATAATCGAATATTTGTGGCTCATAATGTGAATTTTGACCATTCCTTCTTGAAGCAAAATTTTGAGGAGTTGGGTTATCCATTCAGCCCGAAGAAACTATGCACCGTAAAGTGGGCAAGGAAAGTAATTCCTGGACTCAAATCGTATAGTTTGGGCAGACTTTGTAGCGAGCTAGAAATTAGCATTGAGAATAGACACCGAGCAATGGGCGATGCTATGGCAACTGCCAAATTACTGGAAATGCTTTACGACCAAGATCAAACTGGGCATTGGCAGCAAATGAGCAAAGCCAACAATGGCATGTACCTCCCGCCATTAATCGACCAAGAGAAGATTCAATCCTTGCCTGAAGCTACTGGCATTTACTTTTTTCATGATGAAAAAGGGAAAATCATTTATGTAGGAAAAGCCAAATCTATTCGCTCCAGAGTTCGAAGTCATTTCACTGGAAAAGACGGGCAAAAGAAGCAGGATTTACGCAGGAAAATTGCCAATATCAGCTATGAAATTACCGGCAGCGAATTAATAGCATCGCTGCATGAAGCTGCTCAAATCAAGAAGTTTTTTCCTGAATTCAACAAAGCTCAAAAATTTCCTGATCCTAAATTCGGGATTTATAAATGGGTAGATCAGCAAGGATTTGAAAGGCTAAGTTTATCTAAAGTTGTTAAAAATATGAAGCCAGTGGCCAGCTTCACTTCATTCACCGAAATGCGGTCGTTAATTGGAAAAGCGAGCCTAGAATTACAGCTTTGTCCAAGGCTTTGTGGCATGGAAGTGAAGGAAGGACTATGCGCTATGCATCAAGGAAATTGCCCAAAAATTTGCCTTGAAAATGAAGATACAGTTGAGCATAATCAACGTTTAAATGAATTTATTGCTTCTAAATTCTATACAGCTGAAAATGAAGTTTTTATCGACAAAGGAAAAACTGAAAATGAGGTGAGTTTTGTTTTATTTCGTAATGGTGTTTATGCTGGTTTTGGATACATCGAATCAGACAATTTTCAATTAGAATTAGCACTGCTCCAGCTTCATTTGATTCCTCAAAAAGAAGATACAGAGATTAAGCGAATTCTAAAGTTTTATCGTCAGATTTGGCCTGATAAAAAGCGATTTGTATTAAGCTGATGGTTATACTCGCTGGACTTAAATGATTCCTAAAATCATTAGGATTCCTAAAACCATCAAGAGTATTCCTATAATCAGCTGTAGGGTTTTTATGGTTAGTTTCTTTAGATAAATACGGCCAATATATGCACCAAGAAAAGCTGATAGAATAGCTATTATTAGTGTAGCTAATTGATCGGAGAAGTCTAAGGACTTACTAGAGCTAAAATATACTGCAAGTCGACTGAAATCTATAAAGCATGCGATGAGTACGCCTGTTGCGATGAATGCTTCTTTCGCGAGATTGAGCTTAATTAGAAATGCACTTCTTAAAGCTCCTTGATGCCCACTTAAGCCACCAAAAAAGCCAGAGAATAATCCACCGATTAGCAATACTTTTTTATTGGAAGGAAATACTAAAATTTTTGGAAATAAATCGAATAAAGCAAAAATGATTAGTAATGAGCCTATGATTAAATTCAAAAGCTCAATAGTGAAGATTTGACCAAAAAGCATGATTTCTCCAATCGATTCTGAAATAGAGATCCCCATAAGCAAGCGAGCGCCAAAGTAGGCTCCTATAATGCCTGGAATACCAAATAGCAAGGCAGTTTTCCAATGAATAAACTTACCAATTAGGCCAAGTTTGAAAAGGTTGTTCAGTAAATGAACTATCGCAGTGAGACCTATTGAAACATCAATCGGGAAGAAAAGAGCAAAGGCAGGAAGTAATAATGTGCCCAATCCAAAGCCCGAAAAAAAGGTAAGGAGGGAAGCTGCAAAAGCGACTAGTCCGATGATGATAATTTCCATTCTACTTTTTCACTGGCGATTGACGAGTTTCGGGAATTTGAATATTAAAATACGACACATTTTCCAATGCATGGCAAGCGTTGCAGTTTGTTGTAATAATTTCAAATGTCCTGAAAAAAAAACCGAACTATCTTTTTTGCTAATAGCAGATTTCATTTCGGGAAGCACATTATTCATAAAATGTTCGCCAGACTCCTTTCTAAGAGGCCTTCTTTCAAATCCATTACTTATCGCCAGCTTAATTTTATCTACTTGGTATTCTGCATACTCCCAATTTTCATCGACACCAGCCCAATATAACTTAACATAGCGATAGCCAGTTTCAGCCATTGCCATATCGAAGCCTCGCAGATGATTACTTACTGTATTTAGCTTTTCATTGGTTGTTCCACTTAACCAGCCATTAAAACCAACGGCTTCAGGATTTTCTGAACTACTACAAGATATTGTGATAAATGAAAATAGAATTAGAGTGTGAAATGGTGTACTTAATTTTTTGAGCATTATGTCATCAATTAGGTTTACTTAGGATCGCATTATACAGCTTTTTGTCGCGATTGTAAAGATCATTTCTAAAATGGGTTTGTCCTTTTTGGTCTGTCCAGGCAGTAAGATAGCCTATGAAAACAGGTATTGGCTCAGGTAATCTGACGGTTTGTTCTCGGCCAAGTTCCATGGCTGCTCTTATCTTAGCTCGGTCCCAATTCAAATCTTTCAGGAGGATTTCCGCCAGTTCAGTTGGATTTTGGATACGAATACAGCCGGAGCTCAGGGCTCGGTCATCTCTGCTGAATAACTCTCGGCTAGGAGTATCATGGATATACACATTATAGGAGTTAGGAAACATAAATTTTACTAAGCCAAGTGCATTTGCAGGCCCTGGAGCTTGCCGGATCATGTAGGGAAAATTCCTCCCGCTCATTTTAGACCAATCAATAGAGTTTGTAGCGATGACTTTACCGTTTCTGTCGATCACTTGCATGTTTTTTGAACTCAAATAATTTACATCCTTTTTCACAGCAGGAATAATATCATTTGCTAAGATAGTTGGAGGTATTGTCCACGTTGGGCTGAATACTAAATGATCCATTTTAGCCTCAAATACTGGCGTACTGCGGTATTCTCTGCCTACAATTGCACGTGTAGAAAATACAGTGTCCTCGTCCTGAATCATAAATACCGATTGGTCAGCAATATTGCATACAATGAATTTCTGACCAAAATCCCATGGCAACCAACGCATTCTTTCGAGATTGATTTCTAAAGATTTTACGAGGTCTTCATTTTGCACGTTGAGTAATGCTAAAGTTGCCCTACCAATAATTGCGTCTTGATTTAAGCCATGTTGCTTTTGAAGTTTTTTTATTCCTTCCTGCATCTCTTTGTCGTATAGCAATTGCTCATTATAAACATATGGTTTAAGCATATCCATTAAAACCAATCGCTGCCGAATAGCTGGGATTACCTCCGATATCTCATCTGGTCGTATAGTTTCCTTTACTTTAATTTCTTCAGTTTTAGGTAACCTTTCCTTTAACCTATAATGCTTTAAGGAAGCCATCATTGCAGGATAAAGATTATTTTGAGGATAGAATTTCCTAAGCATTTCATTTGGACTCAGTCCTTGGGCAATCATTGCCTCTAATTGTTCGTCTTTATTCAAATCTGGTCTTCGTCGTTGAATTTTCCACTCAGCATTTATCTTTTCAGGATTAACTTTTCCTTGGTATAGATGAGAGGTCATCATAAAAAATGCGTCGGTGAATAGAATATCGAGTTCAGCTATTTGCAATGGACTTTCTGTACCCTCCCGCATGTCAGATGAAAGCCTAGCAAATGCTCTTCCAATAGTTCTAAAATGATAATCTGCAGATTGTAAACCATGCCACTTCATTCCTTCAATTTCGGCAACAAATAAACTTGCTTTATCTATATCAGCAGGTCCAGAAATCCAAGCCGGTTCAAAATTTCGCTTTTCGTAAAAGGAGGGGACAAGAACTGATGAAAATAATCGCTCTCCCATTATTTTAATATGTTGCCCTTGCTCCACATTTTCTAATCGATCCTTTATAACTGAAGCTGAAATGGATTGAGAATGAGCAAAATAATTTGCTTGACTAATTAAAAAAAGGAAAATAATTGCTGAAAAAAAGATACTAAATTTGTTCACAGAGATATATTATTAATTTAAATCAAAATTGATGACGTATTGCTTATATACGAAAAAAGGAAGGTTAAGAATGTTAAAAGCAATCAAATCAACAAAATGTAAAAATAATATATTACTTGTGGTGATTAAAAAAGTAGATGGGGCAATAAAAGCGGGAGGTTGACTTTAAGTATAATAAAATTGAATTTTCAATTAGCTATGATGATCATTGTCTAATTCCTTAATGCTCAATTAGATTTCGTTATTTTAAAGTTATATGATATGATATTTTGTCATTTAGAATAAAACCAACATTTAATACTTTGAGGGCTATTCGGAGAATGCCTTAAAGCACTTAAAATGAATGCTTAACAAAGGTAGATTACTATATTTAATTGCATTACTTGCTTATTTATTTAATTATTAATCGTACCTTTGCGGTTCACTTAAAAAATGTTATTTGAAAAATTTTCATGAATTGGGCTTGAACGAGCCTATCCTTAAAGTACTTCCTGAATTAAATATTCACGAACCTACTGAGATTCAACGACAAGCAATTCCTATTCTGATCCAAAACAACACAGATTTTATCGGTTTGGCACAGACAGGAACCGGTAAAACAGCTGCATTTGGACTTCCCCTTGTACAAAACATCGACCCATCTTTCAAAGCCGTTCAGGCTTTAGTAGTAACCCCTACAAGAGAGCTAGGTCAACAAGTGGCCCAGCAATTAGCTGCATTCGCTCGCTACCAACCAGGAGTAAAGGTTGAGGTAGTTTATGGTGGAAAACCCATCTTTCAACAAATTAAAAATTTGCAGCGCAAGCCGCAAATCATTGTAGCCACGCCAGGTCGTCTTATCGATCTAATTCAACGTAAGGCTATATCTCTCAAGTCTATACGCAATGTAGTACTTGATGAAGCTGATGAAATGTTGAACATGGGATTCAAGGATGCGATCAATGAGATCCTTACTTACACCCCGAAAGAAAAGAACATTTGGTTATTCTCAGCCACAATGCCTGCCGAAATACGTCAGATTGTTGGTGATTACATGAGCAATCCTCAAGAGGTTGCCGTTAACAGTTCCGTAAAGGTAAATGTTGACATCGATCACCAATTTATACGTGTGAAATCAAGCATGAAGAAAGAGGCTTTCCAGACGCTAGTTGATTCAGATCCGGAAATGCGCGCAGTCGTTTTTTGTCGTACAAAAAATGACACTCGTGATTTAGCTCATCAATTGAGCAGAATGAATTACCCTGTTGATGCTTTGCATGGCGATTTGAGCCAAGGTCAAAGAGACAAGGTAATGCGTAAATTTAAGTCAGGTCAATTGCAATATCTTATCGCTACTGATGTAGCTGCAAGAGGTATTGATGTAGACAACCTGTCACATGTTATTCACTTCCAACTTCCTGACGACATGGATTTTTACACACACCGCGCAGGTAGAACTGCCCGTGCAGGTAAAAAAGGTGTTTCGTTAGTATTAGCTTCACGTTCTGATTTCCACAAAATTGATTCATTACAACGCAAGTTGAAAATTAATTTTAGTGAATCAGCACTAGAAATTGGCGATGCTTATGAAGAAGCAGCTAAGCCAAGAGAAGGCAGATCATCTAGAAGAAGCGACGATGGTTTCAGAACCAGAAGTCAATTCAGAGAAAGATCTGAAAACAGAGGTGGAGATCGCAACAGAGGCGACCGCAACAGAGGTGGCTCAGACAACAGAAGATCTGATAACAGAAATTCTGATAACAGGAATGTTGGCTTCGGCGATCGTAACAACAATCAATCAAGTGCTCCTAGACAACAAGGCGAAGCAAAAGAGACTGTAAGTTTCTTCGATCGCGCTGAAGGTGGCTACAGCAAGCCTAGACGCGATGGCGGTTCTGGCAGAAGTAGTGGAGGCTCGAGCTATGGCAATTCCAATAGAGGCGAACGCAGAGAAAGCTCTTCTTCGAACTATGGCGGCGGCGGCAGATCCAACAGAAGTGGTGGTGGTAGCGGCAGACGCGGTGGTAACGAAGGCGGAGGTGGAGGTAACTTTCGAAAAAGGAAATCTGCTTCAAATTATTAAGAATCTAAAGTGGTCCTAAAAAGACCACTTTTTTTTTAACCTTTTCCATCAACGGACAGATTATTATACATTAAGTAAAATTTGGATCTAATTTTACAGTTTCTTTGTATAGACATCAATAACGTGAAGCAAGAAGAAATCATAGCTCAATATCAACCACTATTGCAAAATATTGCAAGTAATATTCTCAGATCTACTGAAGATGCTAAAGATGTGGTACAAGATACTTTCTTGAAGTGGCTAAGTGTAGATCACACTAAAATTGAAAATACAAAAGCATATCTGATCCGATCTGTAAAAAATAATTCCCTCAGTCACTTACAAAGTCTTAAAAACAAGAAAGAAGAGCTTAATTTGGACTTTGATATTATTGATAAATTGGACACTTGGTACAAAGAAACAGAGTTTCCCAAAATTGATATTGAAGATGAATTAGCAGCTGCTATATTCATTTTGCAAATGAAATTGGAGCCATTAGAAAGAGCCGTTTTTCTAATGAAAGAAGTCTTCAATTTCGACTATGAAACTATTCAAGAGACTTTAGAAAAACGCAAAGATCATTTGCGCCAACTAGTTTCCCGAGCCAAGAAGAAATTGGCAATGGATAAAGAAAACTTTTCTTTTCCAGTGATTAAAAAACCTGAATTCATCAATAGCGTGGTAAAAGCCTGTGATTTAGGCAGTTTCAATGACATGATCGCACAATTGAAACTTGAAATTGCATCTCCTTTCAAAAAATAAAAATTATTTTTTCTAATCCTGTCACAAAAGCATAGTACCTCAGTCATTGTAGGTGAAAGGGAACATTGTATTCATCCCTTAATTATTTAATCTCAACCTAAAAACTAGAAAATTGGAAGTAATATTAGCTTTCTTTATTGCACATTGGTATCTGTCTCTCTTTTTCCAGACATTTTTTCTTCACAGATATGCCTCGCACAAAGCCTTTACCATGAGCCCAGCTATGGAAAAGGTATTCTTTGTACTTACTTGGATATTCCAGGGAAGTAATTATCTAAGTCCTTACGGATATGGCGTGATGCACAGAATGCATCATGCTTATGCAGATACCCCCAACGATCCACACTCACCAAAATATGACGAAACTATTTGGAAGATGATGTGGAAAACCAAAACCATATATTCTGATATAACCAACAAAACTGTACAAGTAGATAAGAGATTTACTGATGGTGTACCAGAGTGGACATGGTTTGATAAAATGGCTCGTTCATGGCAATCCAGAGTTATTTGGGGTGCAATCTATGTAGGTGTATATTTTATATTTGCCGATGTATGGTGGTTGTGGTTATTGCTTCCAATCCAATTTGCATTGAGCCCAATCCATGGCGCTATCATCAACTGGTTTGCGCATAAGTATGGATACAGAAACTTCGAAGTAGGTGATACAAGTAGAAACTTCCTTCCTGTAGATGTATTAATGATGGGAGAGAGCTACCATAATAATCACCATAAACATGGTAATAGAGCTAATTTTGGTGGTTTCAGATGGCATGAGATTGATCCAACTTATGTAGTAATAAAGTTGCTAGATAAAGTAGGAATCATTGAGTTGCCGAAAGCTAAAAATATTGAAATGCAGAATATTAAAAAGGCTGCATAAAAAACAGCGGGAGGGAAGATGGCTACAATGCTGTATTCACCTCCCGCTTTTTTATTTCCCACTTTTGCTTAGTGGTCTTTAAAATATTATTGAGCAGGATTTGGATGGTAACTTTTATATAGTTACATTTGTGAGCGTTTAAGAATAAGTGTTTTCCAATACCTCCTCAGAGTACATTGTTTCCCACCTACCTTAATTTAATAAAACCTCGTTTCCGGTAGGAATTTAATACCAAGAGAATTTTATCGCAAGACCAAGGTTGTAACAGACCTTTCAACAACAGAATTTTTTTTATTAATTAACAAATACAATGCAAGGAACAGTAAAATTCTTTAATGAAACCAAAGGTTTCGGTTTCATTAAACCATCAGATTCAAGCGAAGATATCTTCGTACATTCTTCAGGTCTTATTGACGAAATTCGTGAAAACGATAACGTTAAATTCGACGTGGAAAGAGGCCGTAAAGGCATGAATGCCGTTAACGTAGAAGTAATTGACTAATATTATATATAGTATCAATTTTGCTTAAATTATTAAAAACCACCTTCTTAGGTGGTTTTTTTTTGCCCATTTTTTTGGAGCTTGGGGAATTCATCAAACAAAGATTTTTTTTAGAGGTTTAACAGTACTATGAAAAACACACTATTTACCGTATTACTAGTTTTGACAGTGAGCCTATTTGCTAGCAGTCAAAATAGAGATTCTCCCGACCAATACGCTACCAATAATGGCAACTTGATTGTTCATCCTATTACGCATGGCACCTTGGCCATGGAGTGGAATGGCATGACCATTTACGTGGATCCTTATGGTGGTAAAGCTGGATTTGCAAATCTGAATGCGCCTGATTTGGTTTTGATTACGGATATCCATGGGGATCACTTAGACAAAAATACCTTGGCTGAGCTTGATTTGAGTAAGGCAAAACTCATTGTGCCGCAAGCTGTAATGGATATGCTTCCAGACAACCTTAAAGCGCAAGCAACAGTGATTGCCAATGGAGAGGCTACTGATATGATGAATATCAATATTGCAGCTATTCCAATGTATAACTTGCCAGCAGATGCGGAAACTAGACATCCGAAGGGTAGGGGCAATGGCTATGTTTTGAGCATAGGTGGTAAGACAATTTACATCTCTGGCGACACAGAAGACATTCCAGAAATGCGTGCCCTTAGCAATATCGATATTGCTTTTGTTTGTATGAATTTACCCTTCACTATGGATATCAACCAGGCTTCGAGTGCCGTAAATGAATTTAAGCCTAAGATAATCTATCCTTACCATTATCGTGGTTCTGGCGGCTTTGCCGATTTGGCAGCCTTTAAAGAACTAGTAAAAGAAGATGAATTGGGTATCCAAGTGAAACTGAAAAACTGGTATCCGCAGAATTAGTCTTTTTTATAATTAAACTTTTTGAACCCTAATAGGCTTTGTGGCTTGTTAGGGTTTTTTGTTTCAAACCAACCTCTGAATAAACATTATGAGTCAATAAGTTCCATAATGCTTATGAGTAATGTTAAAATGAAGTGCTAAACACTTGCAATGGGCTTACACTACAACAGCTTGTAGCACCTGAATATGGGTATTGATTTTCCATTTACTTCAATCCAAATTTTATCTCTCTTGCTATTAAAAAGCTATATGAGCCATCTAATATCAAGTTTTTTGCTGTCAGCATACTTGTGAGATGTGAAAAATATTTATGGGTATTTCCAATTCTTTTCACCAAGAAGGATTTACAGAATTCCTTTCAGAATTTATTTTGTAACTGTAATCGTATCTATTGTTTTTCCGTCCGCATCTATCTGCTTCAGGATTAGTTTCTTGCCGTCTGTTTCAATCATGGTGAAAGAATGCACATCAGATATCAATTTTGTAGTATAGGGCGCCCAATTTTCGGGTGTTCCTTTTTTCCATAATTCAGGATTGTCGCTGATCTGGTTATCATATAATGTTGCTCCTCCGGCACCACTTACAATGTATATGATTCCGTCCGCACGGGTGGTATTGATGCCATCAAATTTGGTATCAAGAGTAAACTTTCCGTCAACACTGCCTGCTTCCGATACAACATAGCGATTATTAGTAGAATCGATGGCAGGGTCAAATTTTAATGGAACAGTTCGTTGGTAGTTGTGAACATGGCCAGTTAACACCATGTCAACTCCCAATTCCTCACAAATTGGAGCCAACAATCGCATAATTTGATATTCATAGTGGGTTGGACTGGAATTAAATGCAGGGTGATGATAGGCAACCATTTTCCAATCTGCTTTACTATTTTTCATATCTCTTTTTAGCCATTCTACTAATTCCGGGTCAAGTGGGTTGATATAGTAATTGGCATCTAGTACAGCAACATGAACATTGCCATAATCGAATGAATAATTGGCAATTTTAGGATAGCGAGGGGCTGTATTTTTCTCAAAGGCTTTAATTAAAGCAGTGTTCGTTCCCTCTGCCTTTACAGTTAAGGCAGTTGTGGGAGCATTCAATGGTAAATCATTATAATAGAAAAAGGCCAACCCATCAGGATGTTTGTCGAAATCTGCACTATAAATATCGTGATTTCCCAGCATCATGTAAAAGGGTATTGATTGCATTAGAGGAGCGCCTCTGTTGGGTGTTGGTGCAGGAGTAAGATAATAGGGAAAGAAACGAGCTCGGTATTCCTCTTCCCGTCCATAAGAATAAACCATATCGCCAGTAATCAAGGCAAACTGTGGCTTGTGCTGATACACTTGGTATGCAATTTTTGCTTGCTCAGGAGAACCGATACCGCAATCACCAAAAACAGCAAATTTAGTTTGAGGTTTCTTAGTGCGGGTTTCGAATGTGTTCTCAGCAATTGTCCTATTATTCAGAGAAACCTTGTATACATAAGTTTGATCAAATTGTAATTTAGGTAATGTAGCCCGGTATAAGAAGGTTGTTTTGTTTAGCAGGCTTAGTTTTACCGAAGAGACTTTTGTGGTTGATGGCTTTTTTACAGAAGCAAGTGAAGAGCCGAGAGCGAATTCAACTTTGAAGGTGCCCGGAATACTATCCGTTTGCCAGATTATTACTTTTTCTTCCTTGGCCAAAGTTGACACATTGCCAGGCTGAATGTAAGGTGGAACAAGGATGTTTTGCGCAAGGGCCGATGGCAACACAAAAACCAAAAGAATAAATAAGGCTAATCTAGACATAAGTATTGAATCAAATACACCGAATTTCTTTTAACATCATTAACAACAACTATTAATTAGGCCTGATCCTGATAAGTCAGCGCATACGAAACAGACTGAAAGATTAATTGTTCGTACGACACTTGGAGAGTATATTATCGTTGAAACTCTTATCGTTTTTAAGAATAGTAAAAAATTCTCCAATATATTTTTTGGCTTTGTCTAGATCCTTAGGGTTCATATCTGCTACTTCTTCTGAATTAAATACATTCATTATTTCAGTTTCATGGTTCAGGTATTTATTGCGGACATATTCAAATAAACTTTCTGTTCTGCAAAACCCTCTATATATACGTTCCTGAACACTGGAGATTTCAAGAATTTCGCTTACTTGTGAATACGGTGCATTCACAAGTCCTGACATATCAAAATCATAGGCCAATGGGATGTAATCTTTATTATTTAATTGCATCACTTTGATATTGTGCTGTGCCGTCGATGACCAGTCGGTATTAGAAATCATAAAAGCAAAAAAATCATGAATTGTAGAAACGGTATCCTGTAAACGCATGGGGTGCAGTTGAACATCTTTGACCATTTTAGCTTCGAAACGTTTGGCCACTAGTCCATCATCTTCGATAAAGAAACCCTTGACTTCATAAGATTTTGGTTGCTTTCCGCTTTGGTCAATAAGGGTCAGATTTACCAAACGGGTATTAAACACATAGGGCGTTACGATTTCATATAGTTTATAGGCAATGTATTCTTTTAATATCAGATCATTGGAGGTCTTTGCTGATTGGCATGGCACAACAAGCTTCAAATCCTTATTACCGCTGAAAAGTGATCCCTCAGTATCTTTTTTCTTCATTTTTAATCGGATGGGAGGGAAGAAGCAATTACTTCTTCTGAAGTTTCCTCGTGCTCTTAAATCAACTTTCAAGGAATCCCAAGTACCCTGATCATTTTTATAGCTCAGCATGGTACCTGTGTAAATAGAATCTGCGGTGATTTTTTTTACTTCCTTTATGGCAAAGCTCAGTTTTACTTCAATAGGGCTAGTATTTTGAAAAAGTTGAGTAACATCTGATTTCTGTGAAAATCCTGGAATACTTAACAGGCAACAAACTACCGATAGCAGGAGTAATTCTTTTTTGATAGTCATAAGTAATACAGTTTAATTGTAACCTTCTTTTTTCTTAATCAAAATATACTCAGAGGAAATATGTTGAATATTTAAGCTAGTTCTTGATTTCAGTGTACGAATCAAATCGTCAAGCTGCAGAAAAAATATTCTGAGAATAGCTTGGAATTCTCCATGAATTAAAAATAAGGATATGTAATCAAAATTCCTAAGCAGTACTATTATTTGTGATCAGAGCACCAAAGCTTTATGTCAGGATTTTATTATCGGAAGGCAATAAATAACAAGAAAACAATTACGCTGAAGGCAAAGCCAAACATAAAAACTTTATAAGCATAGCTGAGGAGATTATATTTCCGCTTTAGTATTATCCCCTGATTATACAAGTCTATGGACATGTGTTCGTAAATGTCTTCACGGGATTCAAGTAATTTTTTAAGTTCGTTGAGGTATTCCGTTTGAGAATATTGTGCAATTACTCCAAAAAAGAGTAAACTGGTTTTTTCTGAATTTATATTCTTTTGGTGAGATTGAATCAGTTTGGGGCGAGCAGCTTGGATAGCAAGGATTGCTGAGATCAAACAAGTGAGTATAATTACAACCAAAGGAATAATAATATTGGATCCATACATATCGAGCTTATCAGCAATTGCACCATATCCGGTAATTGCAATCATTGACGAGATAATCATGGTGTTAATGCCTATAATTAGATTGGCTTTATTATCTGCTATTTGGATAAGATTACTTTGAATTCTATAAGTAGTGCGGAATACAGTTTCTCTTTCCCTGCCAGACTTTTTTGTTTCTTCTGATTTTTCTTTGATCGTTTCTTCCATAATACGGCGAAAGATAAAAAAATATTTGAAATGAATGTCATTCTCCTAAGCATTAACCATACTATAAGATAATTAAGGAATATTATATTAGAGATCAACTTAAACTTCTCCGTATAGTATGTTTCCACCATTCTGATAATCGTAGTATCACTTTATTGTTTTCTTTAAATATTAAGACGAATGTTATATAATTTATATTATGTTAAATAATAAACTCTAAAAAAAGAAAGGGAGCTTTTTCACTCCCTTTTAATCTTTTGTAATCAATTGTGATTATTCACCAAACAACTCAATCAGTTTGGCTTCTAAGGTTGGTCCTCTTAAGTTCTTTGCTATAATTACTCCATCAGGGTCTACCAACACTGTAAATGGAATTGCATCTACTTTGTAAAGTGCAGCTGCTGCTGAATTGAAATACTTAATATCGGATACTTGTGGCCAAGGAAGTCCATCTGCTTCGATGGCATTTACCCAATCCTCCCGCGTTCTATCGAATGATACGCCGAATACATTGAAACCTTTTTCATGGTATGTGTTATATAATCTTACCACATTTGGATTTTCTTCTCTACATGGACGACACCAGCCAGCCCAGAAATCTATTAGCACATACTCTCCTCTCAAATCCGAAAGTGAAATTATATCACCTTCTGGATTGGGCAATGATATATCTGGAGCTACTGCTCCTACGGCTAATGATCGAGCTTCATCTACCATTTTGCCTAAGTCAGCAGCCATTTCTGAGCTTGGGAAAGCCGACCGCAAGTTGTAGGCGAGTGAATCCATAAATTGAAAATCTGAATCAACATTGAAGAAATTTAGTGCTAACAATGCTGCAATTGAGGGACTATTGCTGTTGATCAAATCCTTCAATGCATTCTTCTTCTGCCCTTCAACTTTAAAGTATTCTTCTCTAATTAAATTCATTTGATCGCCGTCTCCTTTTTGACTTGCAGCAACAAATTGATCATTTAAGGTCCTTTCTTTTTCTTGATATTCAAGAATTATTTCCTGCATTTTAGCAAATAAATCTGTATCCCTTGAACCTACTATCGATGCTTTTGAACTTGATTCTGCGGCATCTAATGTAATCTTAACGTCTTGATCGTTAAGAACTAAAGTGATTGGTGTTAAATCAAAAATTCTTAATAAAAATAAGTTTGGTTGATCTAGTGATATCTTAGTTTCAAAGGTATTTTTATTGCTGAGACTAATAGTATCAATTGTCTTCAGCTCATTTGCTTCTAAAACTTGCAGCAGGATTAAGCCCTCTTTAGGGTTTTTAATTTCACCACTTAATGTGATTTCCAATGGAAAACTACGTTGCGCTTGTTCAGCTTCTTGAGATTGACAAGAGAGAAATAACAAGAAACTTAAAATACTTAGTGCCAAATTTTTCATTAGTTAAATTTTGATCAGTGCTAAAACTTCGAGTTATAGGGATTAGTTCCTTTCTAGAACTTCCCTCACCAAACCGCTTGCTACTTTAGGATCAGCTTTACCTTTACTCTTTTTCATTACTTCTCCCATAAACATTCCCAAAAGGCCTTTTTTGCCATCTCTATATTCTTGCGCTTTCTCAGGAAATGCAGCTATCACCTCTTCGATAATAGGCATTAAGGAATCTTCACTGCTATCCTGTACCAAGTTTAATCGCTCTGCAATTTGCAAAGGATTTTCACTTGGATTCTTTAAGAGCTCTGGATAGATTTTTTGAGAAGCAGACGAAAAGTTCACTTTTCCGCTATCTACCAAATCGATCAATAAAGACAATTGCTTGGTAGTAATTGGGAAGTCCTCGATATGAAGGGTAAGTTCATTCAAATAAGATTTTACAGGCCCCATCATCCAATTGGATGCGGCTTTGTAATTCTTAGTATGCTTACACAAATCTTCGAAGAACAAAGCAATCTCCTTGCTGTCTGTTAACACTTGAGCATCGTATTCAGGCAAATTATAATCCTTCATAAAACGATCGAACAATACCCAAGGAAGCGGCGGCATATTGTTTTTCACATTATTTAGCCATTCTTCTGAAACTACTAATGGGCTCAAATCTGGCTCTGGAAAATAACGATAATCGTTCAAATCTTCCTTCGTCCGCATACTACTTGTTTTACCCGTGACAGCATCGAAAGTTCTGGTTTCAGATGGGATATTTTCACCCTTTTCTACCATTAATATTTGGCGTTCAATTTCATGCTCAATCGCTCTTTGAACATTTTTGAAAGAGTTCATATTTTTCACTTCCACTTTTTTGCCAAATTCCTTAGCGTCTTTTAGCATTACAGAAACGTTGGCATCGCAACGAAGCGAGCCTTCTTCCATATTACCATCACAAACTTCAAGGTAACGAACCAGCTTTTTGATTTCTGTTAAGAATGCATAAGCTTCGTCGGAATTGTCAATATCAGGATTGGTTACAATTTCGATCAGTGGAACACCCGCTCTATTCAAGTCAATCAAAGTATCGGTTTCTTCTGCCATGTGGATAGATTTACCGGCATCTTCTTCCATGTGAATGCGAGTGAGCGTAACTGTTTTCTCCTTCTCTCCCACTTTTATTTTCACGCCGCCACCAACACAAATCGGTGTGCGATCTTGCGTTACTTGATAGCCTTTTGGTAGATCCGGATAGAAGTAATTTTTGCGATCGAAGATTTGATATCTAGTTATTTCACTATTACAGGCAATACCCATTTTGATGGCATACTCCACAGCCGTTTTATTGACTTTGGGCAAAGTACCTGGATGTCCTAAAGTAATTGGGCTAATATGCATATTGGGCATATTACCGTATTCCGTAGAATCCGAAACGTACATTTTGCTTTGTGTCAATAATTGAGCGTGAACTTCTAGTCCAATTACAACACGGTATTTATCTCTTATTGTGGTAGTTAACATTTCAAATTGTTTACAATATCTCTTTAATCATTGATTGTGCAGCCTCGATAACATTTGGCAAGCCGGCAAGATTTTTACCTCCCGCTGTTGCAAAAAATGGCTGACCTCCCCCTCCACCTTGAATATTCTTAGCGAGTTCTCTTACCATTTTACCAGCATCCAAGCCTTTTTCTGTTACCAAATTATCTGCAATCATCACAGCAACCATTGGCTTTTGGTCGATCTCTGCAGCTAAGATAAGCATCAAGTTTTCAACCTCATTTTTTAATTCGTATGCAATCTTTTTCAGCGTATCAGCATTTGGTAAATTCACTTGCTCTACGATCACATTCATGCCAGAATGAGAATGAAGTTTTTGTTTCAATTCATCCTTTATTCCTGAAGCTTTGTCGAGATGCAGTTTTTCTAATTCTTTTTGCAGATTACTTCGATCGTCCAATAATTGCTGAAGCGCTTTGGTAACATCTTTTGGTGCTTTCAAAATTTGTTGCACTTCATTAAGAATTGCTTCTTTCTCGCGCATATATAGTTCGGCTCCTTCGGAGGTAAGTGCTTCGATTCGTCTAACACCGGCAGCGACGGAACTCTCACTTACAATTTTGAAATAGCCAATATTACCTGTTGCTGGTGTATGTGTACCACCACATAACTCAACGCTGAAATCCTTACCAAATGTAATCACACGTACAAATTCACCGTATTTCTCCCCGAATAGCGCTGTTGCACCCAATGCTTTCGCATCTTCTATTGGCACATTTCGCTTTTCGTCTAAGGAGATATTCTCTCTGATTTTGCGGTTTACGATGTCTTCAATGCGGATGATTTCGCTTTCTTCCACTTTGCTGAAATGCGAGAAATCAAATCTTAATATTTCAGAATTTACCAAAGAGCCTTTTTGCTGCACATGATTGCCCAAAACTTCTCGTAAAGCTGCATGAAGCAAATGCGTTGCGCTGTGATTATTGCGTGTTCTATTTCGCTTCTCTACATCTATTTGGCAGAATAAGTCAGCTTCCAGATTGCTCGGTAGCTTTTTCGTGAATTGGATGATCAAGTCATTTTCCTTTTTGGTATCGAAAACCTCGATTATTTCATCACCACAAATCAACCTCCCGCTATCTCCTACTTGGCCACCGCTTTCGGCATAAAATGGTGTTTTGTCCAATACCAATTGATAATATGTGCCTCCTTTTTCTTTTATTTCTCTATAGCGAAGCAATTTGGCCGATGCTTCAGTATTATCATATCCAACGAATTCCACATCAGTTTCATCCGAAACGATCATCCAATCAGATTTTTCTTGTTCGGCCGCTTTACGTGATCTTGATTTCTGAGATTCTAATTCTTTTTTGAAACCCGCTTCATCAAGTTTGAGATTATTTTCTCTTGCCAGCAAAGCTGTGAGGTCATACGGAAAACCGAAAGTATCATATAGTTCGAAAATCTGACCACCAGGAATGGTATCAGATTTTAAGTTCTCCTTGATCTGCTGGAAACTTTTAAGACCATTTTCAAGTGTGCGAAGGAAGGAAATTTCCTCTTCCATAATTACACGAGCGATGAAATCTTGCTGGCTTTTAAGTTCCGGAAATACACCATCGAACTGATCGGCCAAAATCGGAAGCAGTCTGAATAAAAATGGATCGCGGAAATTCAAGAATGTATAGCCATAACGAACCGCGCGACGAAGAATACGGCGAATTACATATCCTGCCTTATTATTACTCGGCAATTGACCGTCCGCGATTGTGAATGAGATGGCTCTGATATGATCCACAATTACACGGATGGCAATATCCGTTTTGGTATCGGCGCCATATTTCACTCCAGCTTCAGCGGAAATTGCTTCGATCAAAGGAGTGAATACGTCTGTATCGTAATTTGATGTCTTTTGCTGAATGGCCATACAGAGCCTTTCGAAGCCCATTCCGGTATCCACATGCTGTGCAGGCAGAGGTTTCAAACTGCCATCGGCCATGCGATTGAATTGCATAAATACCAGGTTCCAAATCTCCACAACTTGCGGGTGGTCATTATTGACCAAATCGCGACCTGGGACTTTGTCTACATCTGATTGAGGCCTAAGATCTATGTGTATTTCCGAACATGGCCCACAAGGACCTGTATCGCCCATCTCCCAGAAATTATCCTTTTTGGAGCCGTAGATAATCCTTTCTTTCGGAATAATTTCAGACCATAAGTCGAATGCTTCTTGATCAAAAGCTAAACTATCACCCTTATCACCTTCGAAAACAGAGGCATACATTCTATCTTTCGGCAGCTGATATACTTCTGTCAACAATTCCCAAGCCCATTGGATCGCTTCCTTCTTGAAATAATTGCCAAAGGACCAATTACCAAGCATCTCAAACATGGTATGATGATAGGTATCCATCCCAACATCTTCTAAGTCATTATGCTTGCCCGAAACCCGAAGGCACTTTTGACTATTGGCAACACGTGGCCATGGAGCAACCTTATTACCAAGGAAATAATCCTTAAACTGATTCATACCAGCATTGGTAAACATTAAGGTTGGGTCATTTTGTACTACTAGAGGCGATGAAGGCACATAACTATGCTCTTTGCTTTTGAAAAACTCGATGTATTTTTGACGTATTATTTTCGATTCCATTCGGATCTTGGACTTTTTCGTAAGACTTGAACTATAAAAAACTATAATCGTATATTTGCGACAGTAAAATTACCGTTATTTGGGTGTCTTGATTTAATATTTTACACCGAAGCACAAAATTAAGATAATATTTAACCCTACCACATGGCAAGAATAAAATATTACTACGATACCGAAACCTGCAAGTACGAACGCGTACGAGTAAGCAAATGGGATGTATTTCTCAATTTTTTGGGTTTCTTCTCAGTATCATTTATCCTTGCCATCAGCATACTTTTTATCTATAGTCAATACTTCGAGTCCCCAAAAGAAGCTCAGCTTAAAAAGGAAAATGAAGAGCTTGTAATTTATTACGAGTTTTTCAAGCAGGAACTAAATAAAATGAACGGCTTGATTTCATCATTGGAGGAACGTGATGAAAACATATATCGTGTAATATTTGAGGCTGAGCCCATACCAGCAAGTATTCGTAGAGGAGGTATAGGTGGTGTAGATAGGTACAAATCATTTAAAGAGAGTGGATTGCAGCGGGAAGAGTTAATTGTCGATTTGATGAAGGAAGTTGACATACTAAAAAGGAAAATGTATGTTCAAACTAGAAGTCATGACGAACTGATGGAGCTTGCTATGAATAAAGAGGAGCTTTGGGCTGCTATTCCATCTATCCAGCCAATCAATAACAAGGAATTAAACAAGCTTGCTTCCGGTTTTGGAATGCGCACGCACCCAATTCTCAAAGTGAAGAAATTTCATGCAGGTGTTGATTTTTCTGCGCCTCGTGGTACGCCAATTTATGCAACTGGAGATGGTGTAGTTGTTGAAGTGAAGACACTTTTCGGTGGCTATGGCAAATATATCGAAGTAGATCATGGTTTCGGTTATTTGACAAGATATGCCCACATGAGCGCTTTTGAAGTACGAAAGGGCCAAAAGGTAAAGCGCGGCGAAAAAATTGGCTATGTTGGCTCAAGTGGTCAATCAACTTCACCTCACTTGCATTATGAAATTTTGAAAGATGGTAAATTTGTAAATCCTGTAAATTACTTCTTCCAAGACCTCTCTCCTGAAGAATACGAGAAATTGCTTGAGCTTGCTTCTATAGAGAATCAATCACTTTCTTAATTAGAATGCATTATATTTAAGACCCGAATACCATAACGAGATGCCTTACAAGGAAAAAGAAATAGAGAAAAAGTATTACACCATTGGGGAAGTAGCTGCTATGTTTAAAGTTGCAACCTCAATGATTCGTTTTTGGGAAAGTGAGTTTGAAATAATAAAGCCAGGTAAGAATAAAAAAGGTAATAGAGTATTTACAAAGAAAGATGTAGAAAGCGTCAAGCTTGTGTACCATCTGGTAAAAGAAAAAGGCTACACATTGCAAGGTGCAAGAGAATTTATCAAAAATTCACAGGAAGAAGGCACAATTACTGACAATGCGGCGATGATCAAGTCACTAAGTAATATAAGAAGCTTCCTTGTGGAGCTACAGGAAAGCCTTCCTTAACCAATGGCAGCGGACGATAGGCTATATCAACTTGCGCTGTACCTCACTCCTTCCATTGGTGATTTCAATATTCGGCAACTCATAAGTTATTGTGGCAGCGCTCAAAAAGCTTTCGAATTGCCTGAAGGCAAGCTTTTGAAAATTCCGGGTGTTGGAAAAAAAACCACAGATGTAATAAAGACTAAATCGACTTTTGATAAAGCAAAAGAAGAACTTGAGAAAATTGATAAGGCTGGTATTGACTTACTATTCTTCACAGATTCCCACTACCCTACTAAGCTCAAGCATATTCCAGATGGCCCTGCCGTTTTGTATTTCAAAGGAAATAAGGCATCCCTGCAAAGCTCTTTCAATTTGGCAATTGTAGGATCAAGAAATGCCTCTGAATACGGTAGATCAGTTACAGAAGAACTTATAAAAAACATTGCTGGCAAGGATATCATGATTGTAAGTGGACTTGCATATGGAATTGATATACAAGCTCACCGTATGGCCTTGAAGTATGGATTACCTACCATTGCGGTGATGGGTAATGGTATGGACAAAATATACCCATCAGCTCACAAAGATATAGCTAGGCAAATGCAAGAGGCGGGAGGTATAATGACTGAGCTTCCATTAGGTTCTATTCCAGATGCACATAATTTTCCTGCCCGAAATAGAATAGTAGCTGGTATGGCCGATGCAGTGATTGTAGTAGAAGCAGCTAAAAAAGGTGGTGCACTGATTACTGCCGAACTTGCCAATGGCTACAACAGAGAAGTCTTTGCAGTTCCAGGTAATTTGGGTAACACATTCTCAGAAGGGTGTAATAATTTAATAAGCCAAAACAAGGCTAGAATATTTACAAGTATCAAACAATGCTTAACTGAAATGGGCTGGGATGATACAGATTTATCAGCGCCCAAAAACCAAAATGGAAATTACAATCAAGCAGATTTCACTGAAGAAGAATGGCAAATATTGTGTCAATTAGTTGAAGCAAAAAATCCTGTTTTGCTAGATGAATTAAGTTGGCGAACCCAAAAAAACGTAAGCCGACTAGCCGGAATACTATTGAGTCTTGAATTTAAAGGTGTTGTAAAATCATTGCCAGGTAAAAGATTCGGACTTTCTTGATTTAGATTATTGATTTTATAGCAATTACTGTAAATTCAACCTCGCAATACATCTTTTTCATGAAAACAAAACCTAGTCAGACAAGACTAGCTCTTATTGATCTTTGGCGAGGAGTACTTTTGGTACTTATATCCTTCCTACCTCTCTGGTATTATATAGGCAATCATATAGGAGCCGAGCATTGGACTAATAAACAATTTGCCAACCTCCCGCCTTTTCAATTTTGGACAACATTTGTAGCAAGCTTAGCAATTCCAAGTATGTTTATTTTACTGGGAGTATCTATTATTCTGTATTCCAAAAACAAAAAATGGGTAAGCTGGAATACACCAAAAATTGCTAGAACTATTGCTACTCGAGGTATTTTCTTAATTACTCTACAATTTTTAATCGAAAACCCGCTTCGGTTATTAGCCAATTTCAGATTTCAAGGCTTTTCAATACAGCAAATTGATACTGGTTTTGAGTTTTACTCTTCAAATCTATTATACTTTGGGGTCCTCTCCTCTTTGGGATTTTGCCTAATCTTTTGGAGTGTCCTTACCAAAGTAAGAAGCAAGCAATTAATAGCTATTTCAGTTATCCTGATGGGGCTTGGCTGGGCAATTATAAATTTGAAAGGACTTTCAAACCCTAATGAAGCAATATATCTTAGGTTTTTGGCAATTCCTGGATTTACTATTCCTATCAAAGTTGGTTTTGCCTTGTTGCCTTGGTTGGGTTTACCTGGGTTGGGAATGGTACTAGCCAGATATTACCGAAAGCAGCCATTACAAACCTTGAAATTCACTGCTATTCTTGCTTTGATTTTACTTCTAGCTTTCGTTGTTATTCGATGGAAAAATCTTTACGATGATTTTTTAATGAGAGATGATGGTTTGTTAGGCTTTTTCAATTTCAGTAAGCTGCCACCATCACTCAGTTATTTTCTTTTATCCATATCCTTTGGATTGGGAATTTTCTATTTAAGTTTTCATTTCATCAAAAAGAGAACATTGGTGAGAGATGCCCTCATTGTTTTTGGTAGCTCTCCGCTCCTATTCTATATTTTACAGCTATTCTTATTTGGTATTGCAGGATTGTTTATCGATTTTTCAGCCTCACCAGTGGTGACAATACTTACTTGGATTAGCATCCTCACGATTATGCTGCCAATACTCGATTACTTCGAGCATAATTTCAAACCACTGAAAACTGAGTCTTTGTGGAATTACTTTTAATTAGGGAATACTTCCCCCGCCATTGTAAGTGACTTTTTAAATTCAGATTTGTCCAATCCCAATTCTATCTTATTTGCCTCTAATACAGCTATTAACTGCTCAGTAGCTAAATTTCCAGTTAAGTCATCTTTTGCCATTGGGCAACCGCCAAAGCCTCTCATTGCCGAGTCGATTCGTTGAACATTTGCTTTAATCATGGCTTCAATTTTCACCATAGAAGTGTCTGGCGTACTATGTAGATGTGCTCCAAATTCTACTTCAGGGAATGCCTTCATCAATGCTGGGAAAATATCTTCAATCTGTTGTGGTTTTGCATTGCCAATGGTATCAGATACGGAAATGATTCTTACTCCCAAATCAGCAAGCTTCTGGGTATATTTCTCTACCAATTCCACATTGTACACATCGTTGTATGGATTCCCAAATCCCATTGAAATATAGGCTACTACGGCTTTATTATTCTGCAGGGCTACTTCTTGAATTTTCGCTAATTCCTCCAATGCTTGAGCAATAGTTTTATTTGTATTTCTTAATTGAAAGGTCTCCGAAATAGAAAATGGAAAGCCCAAATAATCGATTTCTTCAAATTGTGCTGCATCTGCCGCTCCGCGAACATTAGCAATGATTGCAAGCAGTTTTGATTTAGTTGTACTCAGATCCAATTTGGCTAATACATCAGCAGTATCTCTCATTTGAGGAATTGCTTTTGGCGAAACGAAGCTGCCAAAATCAATGGTATCAAAACCAACTTTGAGCAATTGATTGATATAAGCAGCTTTTTGATCGGTATCTATAAATTCTACAATGCCTTGCATGGCATCTCTTGGGCATTCGATAATTTTCATGGTGTAAAATTCAATCAGCTATAAATTGTCTGAATTTAGAAGGCCTTTAGATCTAAAATAGTTCTTTGGCAATTTGTACGATAGAATCTGATTTTCCCATTGAATAATAATGCAAACATGGAACGCCATACTTCATCAATTCTTTGGATTGTTTGATAGACCATTCAATACCAATCTGTTTTACTTCCTCATTTGATTTACAGCTTTCCAGCGCATCGGCAAATTCCTCAGGTATATCGATATGGAAAATACGCGGGAGGGTGGTAATTTGCTTTTGCGTAGTTAGAGGCTTTAAGCCAGGAATTATCGGCACATTTATTCCATTTGCTCGGCACTTTTCTACAAAATCGAAGAACTTCTGATTATCAAAAAACATTTGAGTAACGATATAATCAGCGCCCATATCCACCTTCATTTTCAGATATTTAAGATCTGACTTTAGGTTTGGAGCTTCGAAATGCTTTTCAGGATATCCGGCCACGCCAATACAAAAATCGGATGGAAAGTGATTTTGCAAATCATCTTCTAAATACCTTCCCTCATTCATATCCTTTACCTGTTTCAGCAGGTCGGTCGCAAATTTATGACCATCAGGCTCTGATATAAAAACTGGTTCTGATTTAATAGGATCACCTCTAAGGACAAGTACATTATCTATTCCCAAGAAATTAAGATCGATTAATGCATTTTCAGTTTCTTCTTTTGTAAAGCCACCACAAATAATATGTGGAACGGTATCTACATCATAGCGATTCTTAATAGCCGCACATATTCCAACAGTTCCAGGCCTTTTTCGCACGGATTTTTTCTCAAGCAAACCATTTCCACGGTTCTTATAAACATACTCTTCTCTGTGATATGTCACGTCAATAAAAGGAGGTTTAAACTCCAACATCGGATCGATATGGTCGAAAAGCTTTTTGATGCTCTCGCCTTTTAATGGTGGCAAAACCTCAAACGAGAAGAGCGTTTTGTCGCCAGCTTTTTTGAAATGTTCAGTTACTTTCATTAGGTATTTTGAATTGAGATCAGAATCCTTAGACCTCTTGTTTAAATCAATGGTTTATAATTTTTAAGCCTCTACAGCCACAAAATCACTTGGTTCGTAATTGAGGTTTGGAGACAGCCATCTTTCCAAATCCTTCAATGGCATATTCTTGCGTTTCGCAATGTCTATTACTTGGTCTCTACCAATTTTCCCTAAGCCAAAATATTTTGCTTGTGGATGCGCATAATACAGCCCACTCACCGATGAAGCTGGATACATTGCCAAACTATCAGTAAGATCAATTGAAGCATTTTTCTCTACTTCAAGCAAATTGAACAGCGTGATTTTCTCAGTATGATCTGGGCAACCTGGATAGCCTGGTGCTGGTCGAATACCTCTATATTCTTCTTTTATCAGCTCATCATTTGGCAGATTTTCATCCGAAGCATAGCCCCAATATTCCTTTCTAACCCGCTCATGCAAGTGTTCAGCAAAAGCTTCTGCCAGTCGATCTGCCAAGGCTTTTAGCATTATAGAGTTGTAATCGTCATGTTCAGCTTTGAATTTTTCTAGCCACTTTTCTATTCCCAATCCAGCAGTTACCGCAAATCCACCAATATAATCCGGCAAATTAGTTTCAACTGGTGCTACAAAGTCTGCAAATGAGATATTTGGAATTCCTCCCGCCTTTTCGCCTTGTTGCCTTAGTGTATGAAACTGCGTGATTACTTCATTCCTATCATCATTTTCGTACACTAAAATAGTGTCATCATCTTTTACATTTGCAGGATAAAAACCAAACACCGCATTTGCCTGAATCCATTTTTCACTCACTATTTTTCGCAACATTTCTTGTGCATCATCAAATAGCTTTTGGGCTTCTACACCATAGTTTGGATCATTCAAAATCTTTGGATATCGACCTTTCATTTCCCAAGTCTGGAAAAACGGCGTCCAATCGATATATGGAACTAGGTTTTCTAGCGGATAATCAATTAATGTTTTGTTGCCCAAAAAACTTGGCTGTGGTGCAGAAGGTAGGTCCCAATCTATTTTGAACTTATTAGCTCTTGCACTTTCGATATCGATAAATCTCTTGTCTTTATTTCTGTTTTTGTGGTCGCTGCTAAGCTTAATATATTCCTCTTTGATGGATTTGAAGAATGCTTCCTTATTTTCGGATAATAAGTTTGCAGCAACTGGAACACTTCGCGAAGCATCATTCACATGCACCACAGGACCAGAATATACTGGAGCAATTTTCACTGCAGTATGAATGCGGGAGGTTGTAGCGCCTCCTATAAGCAGTGGTGTTTTCATACCTCGTGCTTCCATTTCTTGGGCTACATACACCATTTCATCAAGCGATGGAGTAATTAATCCACTAAGTCCGATTATATCAACTTGGTGTTTCTCAGCTTCGGCCAAAATTTTCTCCAATGGCACCATTACACCGATATCAATCACTTCGAAGTTATTACATGCCAGCACCACTCCTACTATATTTTTGCCAATATCATGGACATCACCTTTTACGGTGGCCATCAATATTTTACCTGCATTACTAGAAGCTCCTTCTTGCTTTTCGGCTTCCAAAAATGGGAATAAGTACGCCACGGCTTTTTTCATTACCCGCGCACTTTTTACCACTTGCGGAAGGAACATTTTACCTTCGCCAAACAAATCGCCAACAATGTTCATTCCAGCCATTAGTGGCCCTTCGATCACACTTAGTGGCTTGTCAAATAGCTTTCTAGCTTCCTCAGTATCCTCATCTATATATTCAACTATTCCTTTCACTAATGAGTGGCTAAGGCGCTTTTCTACAGGCTCTAATCTCCAGCTTTCGTCACGTACCTGCACTTTACCTTTGGAGGTAATTTTCTCGGCTTGTTCAAGCAATCTCTCCGTAGCATCTGGCCGACGGTTAAGAAGAACGTCTTCAATTCGTTCTAGTAGCTCCTTTGGGATTTCTTCATATACTTCTATCATCCCCGCATTCACAATTCCCATATCCATGCCCGCTTTGATTGCATGATAGAGGAATGCAGAGTGCATGGCCTCCCGCAATACATCATTGCCACGGAACGAAAATGAAATATTGGATACACCGCCACTTACTTTGGCATAAGGAAGGTTTTCCTTTATCCATCTAGTAGCATTAATAAAGTCCACTGCGTAATTATTATGTTCCTCTATACCTGTGGCTACAGTCAGGATGTTAGGATCGAAAATGATATCGTAGGCTGGGAAACCTACTTTTTGAGTAAGAATATCATAGCACCTTTTACAAATCTCAATCCTACGCTCATAATTATCGGCTTGGCCATTTTCATCAAAAGCCATTACGATAATTGCAGCACCGTATTTTCTAGCTTTGTTGGCTAGTTCTATAAATTTCTCCTCACCTTCTTTTAGGCTTATAGAATTTACAATTCCCTTGCCTTGTATACACTTAAGCCCAGCTTCAATTACTGTCCATTTAGAGGAATCTACCATGATTGGCAGTTTGGAAATATCTGGTTCTGAGGCAATCAGATTGAGGAATAAAGTCATGGCAGCTTCTGAGTCGAGCATGCCTTCATCCATATTCACATCGATTATTTGGGCGCCACCTTCTACTTGGCTAAGGGCTACTGTGAGTGCTTCATCGTAGCGATCTTCACGAATGAGTCTTGCAAATTTTTTGGAGCCCGTTACATTCGTACGCTCACCGGCATTTACAAAATTGATTTCAGGAGTGATATTGAAAGCTTCCAATCCACTCAACCTCATCAATGGCTTGATTTTAGGAATTGCTCTTGGACTGTATTTATCTGCAATAGCAGCTAATGCTCTAATATGAACTGGCGTAGTTCCACAACAGCCACCAATTATATTTATCAACCCTTCCTTAAGAAACTCCTCTACGATGCTTGCCATTTCGCTGGCACTTTGATCGTACTCTCCAAATTCATTGGGCAGGCCAGCATTTGGATGCGCACTTACGAAAAACGGTGCTTTACGAGAAAGCTCTTGAAGATATGGCTTAAGTTGTCTAGCTCCCAATGCACAATTAAGTCCAACTGAAAGTAAAGGTGCATGACTAATTGAATTGAGAAATGCCTCTGTAGTTTGCCCTGACAGTGTCCTCCCGCTTGCATCTGTAATGGTTCCGGAAACCATAATCGGCAATTCCAGTCCGATTTCCTCGAACAGATCCATTATTGCATAGAGTGCTGCCTTACAATTTAATGTATCAAAAACAGTCTCTATCAATAGGATATCTACTCCACCTTCAATTAAAGCTCTTGCTTGTTCTTTGTAATCAGTTACCAAATCGTCGAACAGAATTGCTCTATATCCAGGTGCGTTTACATCTGGAGATAATGAAGTAGTTTTATTAGTTGGCCCAATAGAGCCAGCTACAAATCTTGGTTTACTTGGATTTAATTTTGTGAATTCTAGTGCTGCTTTTTTTGCAAGTTTTGCCGATTCTACATTGAGCTCATATACAAGCTCTTGCATATCGTAATCGGCCATAGAAACGCGGGTGGAATTAAACGTATTTGTTTCCAGTATATCCGCACCAGCTTCTAAATAATCCTTATGGATTTGATAAATAATATCGGGCTGAGTAAGGGAAAGTAGGTCATTATTTCCCTTCAGTGGCGAAGGATAATCTTTAAATCTTTCGCCTCTATAATCCTCTTCACTCAGTTTGTAGCGTTGGATCATTGTGCCCATAGCACCATCCAGCACCAAAACTCTCTCCTTTAAAATGTTTTTGATTTGCATAGTTGTCTTTCTATATTCTCAAATACAAGAAAGACAGTTAAGGTAGGCTCAACTTATCTATACCAACTATTTGTTGGTAGGGATTTGGCACCAAGTCGAACAAGGTTGCCAAGACGTCAAAGGGCCCTTCCCTCGGTCTTTCTTGATAAGATTACAAAAGAAGCACAAAAGATTCGCTTTACAAAGCTTTTACACTTTTTCAAGAAATACTTTTTAATTGGTTTTATTACCTCCGATGGAAGAAGTAATTTAGATGCATTGATTACATTTGGTTAGATTAAATATTTCTACTTTGAAAATTGCTGCTATTGACATCGGTTCCAACGCTATTCGACTTCAAATAACGAGTGTATTAGAATATGAGGAGAGTATTACTTTCAAAAAAATAGAGTACGTTCGGTTTCCACTTAGACTTGGTCAAGATGTTTTCAGTGAGAAAATAATCAAGGCTGAAACAGAGGAGAAATTTGTGAAGTTGATGCGTTCGTTCAAAATTTTAATTGATTTGTTTGAAGTAGATATTTACCGAGCATGTGCTACCTCAGCCATGCGGGAGGCGAAAAATGGAGCTTTAATCGCCGCTAGAGTATTTAATGAAATTGGACTTAAAATCGACATCATCAATGGCGATAAAGAAGCCGAGCTAATTAATAATTCGCTTACTTCCTATCTCGAAGATAAAGCCTATTTACACATAGATGTTGGTGGTGGTAGTACGGAATTGAATATCTATGTGAACAAGCAAAAAATTGCCGCTAATTCATTTAAAATTGGCTCGGTTCGTCGTTTATCTTTTCATCAATCTCCACTTGTTTGGAAAAGAATGGAAGATTGGATTAAGCAAAATATAAAAAAAGAATACGGTAGAATTATCGCCATAGGCACGGGAGGAAACATTAATAAGCTGGCGGATCTCGCGAAGAAAAAACCAGGTAAAACGATCACTAGCAAAAAAATTGAGGCTGTGAGGGAATATTTAGCAAGCTTCACACTTGATGAAAGAATCAATAAATTACAATTGAATCCAGATAGAGCTGATGTAATCTTACCTGCATCAGAGATTTATATGTTTGCCATGAAAGCTGCGAAAGCAACTAATATCCTTGTTCCTGATTTAGGTTTAAAGGATGGTATGATTCAAGAAATGTATAAAAAATTGAAAAATGGGAAAACTCAACAGAGAAGAAGCAAAGACAATATTGGTTGAAATGACCAAAGGTGAAAGCCTACTACGCCATGCCAGAAGTGTAGAATTAGTAATGGAAGCCTATGCTGATAAACTTGATGAAGATGCTGAAGAATGGGCAATTGCTGGAATGCTACATGATGCAGATTATGAAGCTTTTCCAGATCAACATCCAAATGTAATTGTTGCCAAATTGAGAGAATTGCGGGAGGATAAATTAGCACATGCAATATCTGCACACTATACCAAATGGGGCAAAGAATACACAAATAAATTGGATAAAGCATTGGTTGCTTGCGATGAACTTACAGGATTCGTAATTGCATGTGCTCAGGTAAGGCCGGAAGGAATCAACCAAATGGCCGTAAAAAGTGTAAAGAAAAAACTAAAGCAAAAATCCTTCGCTGCAAGCGTGGATCGAGAAGAAATAAGTAAGGGAATAGAAATGCTTCAAGTAAATGAAGATGAGCATATTGCCTTTATAATTGATGTGCTCGAGAAGAATAAAGCCGAGTTGAAAATCGGCTAACTATCTGTAGGTTTTATTTTCCTCTTTTTTTGCCATGCCTGAAAATAATCCATTCAGAATAGATAAAATCAAGCTAAAAGCTAAAGCCCACCAGAAATTCACTACAATAAAGCTGTCTATGAAATAAGCTGCAATCATTACCATCAGTGCATTAATTACGAGCAAGAAAAGTCCGAGTGTGAAAATGGTCACTGGGATGGTCAAGATTATTAATATAGGTCGGACAGTAGAGTTTAATATTGCAAGAAAAGCTGCTACTATCAATGCAGCCAAATAATCTTCAACCACTACTCCAGATAATAGAAATGCAGCAATAACAATTGCAATAGCCGATATTACAAGACGAATGAGCAGGTTTAGCATATTCATAGATTTGAAATTTGGTCTTTATAATTACTTATGATATCTAATTTCTCTAAATATAAGACTGTAAATTAATTAATTACGAAATATGATTAGAGCTAAATTGAAATATATAATAGGACTAATATAATAGATAAAATCAAATTATCGAAATTAGGATAAATGAACTTGACAGACTGAAATAGGCCTAAATTTAACTAGTTAAAGGTTTTTTCTTAAACATAACCAAACCATATATCATAAATAGTAAGAGTAAACCTAATAAAATAGACAGGTCTACTGTCAAAAATTCCATATCGTGTATTCCATTTTCGCCAGTTCCCAAGTACTCAGCAGAATCAATAAGAAAATGAAAGATAATTGCAGGGTACAAGCTACCATTTCTTAACCTTAGGGCGGTTAACCCAATACCAGCGGCTATGGCCCAAACAGCTTGAAAAATAGCGAATTTCACATCTCCACCACCTAGGATATTACCTAAATGGATAAGTCCAAACAGCAGAGATGGAGCAATTAATGTTATGACGATTCCATATCGAAGGAGTCCCTTTATTATTACACCTCTGAATATAAGCTCTTCATTAATTGCGACACAAAGAGCTGTAAGAATTAAAATAAAGCCCGTAGAAAATTCTTTGACATTGAATCCTAGCGTAACAAGAATGTAAATGGGAATTATTAGTGGAGGGATCCATAATAACCACTCTTTTCTGGACCTCGGTTTTGTAAGACCAACTTCCTTGGTATCTCCAGACCAAAAAACAAGTAGAACTGCAGTAGTTGCGAATAGAATTTGGATCAACCATCCAAGGTCCTTTATGGGATTAATGTCTGGCTGAAAGTACTTTATTATATAAACGACACCTAGACCAACAATTCTAGAGACAATAAGAATAAATATTGCAAAAACGATTGAGTACTTTCGAAAAAACTCTTTCATAATTCTTTATCCATTGATATAATCAGTCTAATTATATCACTGAGCGAAATTTAATTTTAAATAAATTTCAGTTAAAGGATATTCAAGTTTATAAAAGGGTATTTATCAATACAAAAGATTGCTCTATTTGGCGGTATAGCTAAGTAAATAGGAAGGAGGATCAGAAGTAAAAAAAACCACTACTCTCAAATCTATGTATAGATGAATAGGTGTTTTCTGTTTAAAAGGAAATGAGAAAATTAGAAATTCAATCCATTGTAATAGGAGGTAATTTTAACCAAATCTGAACGCTGATCCATTTTTAGCTTATTACCTTTAATGTAGTCACGAACATTCGATGAGTGCTTATCCATTATGTTCAGAAGGGTATTTCTTTTTCGATTGAATTCTTGGATTTGGCCTGACCTTGCGTCCACGAAAAAGTATTTGAAATCTAATCTATGATAAGGCCACCAAAATGGCCCTCTATTGAACCACGAATTTTGCATTGTATTATCTGTAATAATGTATTCTCTTGCTAAAAGAGTTAGATTTCCTTCATACAAAACCTCGAAGAAGATTGGTCTTTCATACCCATCGGCTGTCATAAATGGAAGAGAGTAGAAATATCTAAAATCACCAAATATTTCATCAAATATTTCGAAGAATTTTACTTGAAGAGCGGAAAAGGTTTCTATTCCACGACCATTGGTCACTTGTACAGCATTGTTATCCAAATCATATTTAACCTTTCCAGTAATTGAATCGCCTTCCATTAAGACCACCCTACCCGCATGCCATAAATCTGAAGGAAAGGTTTGCGCCTTTGCTCCTAATGAATAGCAAAAGATAAAAACAGAGATGATTAATACACTTTTAGACATACTATTTAATCTGACTAAGAATATCGTGACCCATTTTATCACGTTTTGTTTGCAAATACTTCTCGTTGTGAGGGTTGGGCGATATTTCAATAGGTACATTATCTACTATTTCTAAGCCATAGCCCATCAACCCAACACGCTTCTTAGGATTATTCGTAATTAGTGACAATTTGGTTATACCTAAGTCGCGAAGTATTTGAGCGCCAACGCCATAATCTCTATGATCCATATTAAAACCCAAAGCTTCATTCGCCTGCACTGTATCCATTCCTTCTTCTTGGAGCTTATATGCCTTCAACTTATTAATTAAACCAATTCCTCTACCCTCTTGGTTCATATATAATACTACTCCTTTCCCTGCTTTCTCCACCATATCCATAGCTGCATGTAATTGAGGACCACAATCGCAACGACATGAACCAAAAATATCTCCAGTTACACAAGATGAGTGGACTCTCACTAAAACGGGCTCATCTTTTTTCCATTCTCCTTTTATTAATGCCAGATGATTTTCTCCTGTACTTACTTGCTTGTAAGCAACTAAATCAAAGTCGCCAAAATCTGTAGGCAATTTCACATCGATAAGGCGCTCAATTAAGCTTTCCTTTTGTAACCTATATTCGATAAGGTCTTTGATGCTGATAATTTTAAGATTGAAACGTTCAGCCACTTTCAGCAATTCTGGCAATCTTGCCATCGTGCCGTCTTCATTCATTATTTCTACCAAAACACCTGCGGGCTCGAATCCAGCCAACCTAGCAATATCAATTGTGGCTTCTGTGTGCCCAGCACGGCGTAACACTCCTCCACGCTTTGCACGCAATGGGAAAATATGACCTGGCTTTCCGAGTTCTTCTGGTTTGGTTTCAGGATTGATTAATGCCTGCACCGTTTTGGCTCTGTCCGAGGCTGAAATACCAGTGGTACAACCATGCCCACGCAAATCGACGGATACTGTAAATGGTGTTTCATGCAGTACGGTGTTATGACTGACCATTAAATCTAATTGCAGTTCATCACATCTATCTTCTATCAATGGAGCGCAGATCAAACCACGACCATGTGTAGCCATGAAATTTATGATTTCTGGAGTTACATTTCTGGCAGCAGTTAAGAAATCACCCTCATTTTCTCTGTCCTCGTCGTCAACTACAATGATCACTTCACCGTTACGAATAGCTTCTAAGGCCTCATCTATTGTGTTTAATTTCGTCTCTTTAGTCATGTCTATTTCTTTCCAGAGGGCAAATTTACTTTTTTATTTTTTGGAATAATTACCAATGCTCACTTAACATCATTATGGCTCCTGTGGTTCTGAAAATTATCTGGCGACCACTACACCTAATTGTTTGGCCAATTCCATTTCTGTGACTTTGAAGTTTTTGTGTCGATTCATCAATATTATCATATCATCATCCGAGCTGGAATTCTTTAATTCAAGCATGTTTTCCCGTATTAGCATTTGGACAATTCTGAATTTCAGACGGAGAATATTAGTTACCACCATTTTATCCAAAATTTCAGATTCGTGAGGAATCAAAATTTCGTGCTCATGCTCCCACCTTTCACTTATTTCGTAGCGCGTACTCACCAAGTCAATCACTACTTCTTTTAATTCTTCCTTTGTATTGTCGATAAAATATTGAACATCAGGAATTTTTCCCTTTGCAAGTTCTATTTTATAGAGATTAATCAACTCAGCATAATGTGGAGTAGTGAATTCCACATCGGCTAAACTTGCTAATATAAAATCTGCCAAACTACCTTCATCTTCTAATTCATTGAAGCCATAATTGATAAGCAATCGAACACTTTCCTTTTCTTGAAGCTTAATAACCTCTTCTAAACTCTGGCTGGATTTTCTTTGATTATCACTATGGTCTGGAATAGCTTCCGGAGGCAACGGAAATTCCATCTCCTCTCTATTTTTAGCTCTCCTCTGCTGAATCGTAATCTTATTAATCTCGGCAATAAGAATATCTTCGCCAATTTCAAGAAGTTTGCTGCATTCCTTGAGATATACAGTCCTTTTGATCGGATCTGGAACTTTGGCAATACTTTCGACTATGTTGCGAATGGTGCCCGCCTTTTTTACAGGATCATTTCCAGCTTCATTTACAAAGAGCTTGGTTTTGAAAGAAATAAAATCTTGAGACTCTTTTTCTAAATATTCTGTAAATGTAGTGCTGCCAACCTTTCTAGAATATGAATCTGGATCTTCTCCAGTCGGGAACATTACCACCCGCACATTCATATCCTGCTCTAGGATCATATCAATACCACGAAGCGAAGCCTTAATCCCAGCTTCATCTCCATCGAATAGCACGGTAATATTCTTAGTAAACCTCGAAATCAGCTTTATCTGCTCTTCTGTCAATGAAGTTCCAGAAGATGAAACCACATTCTCCACACCAGACTGATGCATTGATATTACATCCGTATAGCCTTCTACCAAGTAGCAATTATCAGCATTTCTTATAGCAGATTTTGCTTGAAATAAGCCGTATAGAATTTTGCTTTTGTGATAAACAACAGACTCAGGCGAGTTAATATACTTTGGCTGCTTTTTGTCTTTAGATAATGTCCTTGCACCAAACCCTACCACTTTTCCAGAGGTATTGTGGATTGGGAACATTACTCTGCCTCTAAATCGATCGTATTTTTTGGCCTCATTTACTAAGATCAAACCAGCCTTTTCGAGAATATCTTCACTGTAAGAATTCTGAATTGCAAGCTTCATCAAGTAATCCCATTGATCAACTGTATAGCCGAGTTCAAATTTGCGAATAGTACTTTCGCTAAATGCTCTTTCTTTAAAATAGCTCAGCCCAATTGCCTTTCCATCCTCACTTTCCCAAAGTAAATTCTTGAAAACATCATTGGCAAAATTGAGTACGATAAAGAGACTTTCTCGCTCGTTTTGTCTTAATTGATCCTCAGGTGTGCTTTCCCTTTCTTCTATCTCAATGCCATATTTCCCAGCCAGAAATTTTAAGGAGTCGATATATGATAAGCCTTCGATTTCCTCAATAAAAGTTATTGCATCACCAGCTTTGCCACAACCGAAGCATTTGAAAAATTGCTTGTTAGGAGAAACTGAAAATGAAGGAGATTTTTCATTGTGAAAAGGACAACAAGCCCAGAGATTTTGGCCTTTCTTTTTGAGCGAAACGAAATCAGACACCACTTCTGTGATGTCCATTCTTTCTTTTATTTGATCGATCGTTTCTTTACTCAGGCTCATTCTGCAAAAATACCTAAAAACATGAAAGCGGGAGGATTTACTGAGAATCTATTTGCAGGGCTTGCATAATAGTATTCAATTCTTCCTCAATGAAGAAGAATTTGAGCTGAAAAGCAAAACAATAAATCATTTAGCAGCAATTTTGGTTAACCATTTAATATTAATAAACTTAATTTGCACTCAGATTTAGAGAATTGACTATCAGAATGGGAATTACTAAAGAAACAATAACCAAAGCATTAAGTACCGTACAGGATCCAGATCTTAAAAAAGATTTGGTGACCTTAAATATGATCAGAGATCTAATTGTAACTGACCAAAAAATTTCCTTTCAGTTGGTGCTCACTACACCAGCCTGCCCGATGAAGGAAATCATTAAAAATGACTGTATATCGGCCATTGAAATGGTGGCAGGAACTGAAGTTGAAATAGATATTGACGTAACCGCAGAAGTAACAAGTATTCGAAGTGGAGCTAATTTTCTGCCAAATGTAAAAAATATTATTGCCGTAGCATCTGGTAAAGGTGGCGTTGGGAAATCTACTGTAACAACCAACTTGGCGGTATCATTGGCAAGACAAGGCGCAAAGGTAGGTTTGATAGACGCTGATATTTCTGGTCCGAGTATTCCTACGATGTTTAATTGTGAAGCAGAGCAGCCTACATTGAAGCAAGTGGATGGCAAAAACCTAATTGTACCGATACAGCAATACGGTGTTAAATTAATTTCAATCGGCTTTTTGGCTCCTGCGGAAAATGCGGTAGTTTGGAGAGGACCTATGGCAAGTTCGGCCTTAAGACAGTTTTTTAACGATACTGATTGGGGTGAATTAGATTACCTTTTAATTGATCTGCCGCCAGGTACTAGCGATATTCACTTAACGATGGTACAATCCGTACCTGTAACGGGCGTGGTAATAGTAACCACACCACAAAAAGTCGCTTTGGCAGATGCTCGTAAAGGTTTAGCAATGTTTAAGCAACCTCAGATTAATGTGCCCGTTTTGGGAGTAGTAGAAAACATGGCTTATTTTACGCCAGAGGAACTTCCTAATAATAAATATTATATTTTTGGATCAGGTGGAGGTAAAAAATTGGCTTCTGACAATGACATCCCTTATCTTGGTGAAATACCTATCGTTCAAAGCATTAGAGAAAGTGGTGATTTAGGTTATCCAATTGTGCTTAAGAATGATGTAATTTCTCAATCATTCCTCAGTTTGGCAGAGGAAGTGGCTCGTCAAGTAGCAATTAGAAATGCAACAGGCGAGAAAACCAAAATAGTTGAACTAAAAGCTTAAAAATGAATACAACAACAAACATAGATCCCGCATTGCTAGAGAGATTAGAAGGCGCACTTGATGGTATCAGGCCTTATTTGCAAACAGATGGAGGCAATGTAAGAATTATAGATCTTTCAGATGATATGATTTTATCATTAGAATTATTGGGCAACTGCGGTACCTGCCCAATGTCCACTATGACGCTAAAAGCTGGAGTTGAAGAGGCTGTGAAAAAGGCAGTGCCTGAAATTAAAGCAGTAACTGCGGTAAATTTAACACAGCCTGAATTCTGATTTCCTCCCTCCCGATAATATGAATTTTTTAAATCTCACTGTTTGTAAAGCTCTGCTAATTACAAGCAGTTTTTTTATTTTAATCTTGAGTCAATTTCAAAGCCAAGCGCAGAGTGAATTTGATAAAGAATGTGGCGTTGGTTACTTTGAAGAGTTGCGTCAAAAGCGCTTTCCAGGTCGAAACCTTATTATGGAATTCGAGCAATGGATGGATCACAAGCAGAATGAACGCTTAGAGAATTTCGGCCAAATTCAGCTTTTTGCGTACCAAGAAAAAATTTATAAAATACCTGTAGTTATCCATATCCTACATAAGGGAGAACCCTACGGTCAAGGTGCTAATATACCTGATGAACAGATTTTAGCTCAGATTGAAATTTTAAATCAGGATTTCAGAAGGCAAAATGAAGATGCAGTCAACACTCCGCAGCGATTTTTACCAGTAGCTGCAGATGTAGGAATTGAGTTTGTATTGGCTGGTACAGATCCAGATGGAAATCCAACAAATGGAATTATACGAAAGCAAGGCACTCGAAATATTTGGGCTCAGAATTTCAGTCAAGAAATGAGCAATAATAGTTTTTGGCCTTCAGAAGATTACTTAAATATATGGGTTGCTGATTTGTCTTTTGGTATAATTGGTTGGGCGCAATTTCCTGAGTCTGATTTACCTGGATTAGATCAGGTATTTGGTAGAACCACTGATGGTGTCGTGGTAGATTATGAACTTTTTGGAGCGGGAGGAAATGCAAGAACAACATCTTTAGGCAGAACAGCTACTCATGAAGTGGGTCATTTTTTTGGATTGAGACATACTTGGGGCGATGGCGGTTGTAACGTAGATGACTTTTGCTTGGATACACCAAACATGGATAGTCCATCTACTGGTTGTAATCCACAAAGAGAAAGTTGTGGAGAAATCACGATGGTTCAAAACTACATGGATTATTCAAGTGATGCTTGCATGAATTTGTTCACGCTAGATCAAAAAGGCAGAATGCTCACAGTGGTGGAAAATAGCCCAAGACGCCAAAGTTTGTTGAATTCGCCCGGTTTGATTGACGCTAGCGAACCTTTCACTGATTTGAGTATTACAAGTCTGATAAGTCCTGATATTGCTACTTGTGAAAATGGATTTGAAGTAGCAATTCGAATCAGAAATATTGGAACAGAACCAATCACAAGTGCCACTATAAGTTTATACAACAGTAATTTATTAGTTGAGACACATCAACTTACTCAGGTACTCAATCCTGGTGCTCAAAGAGTAATTTCATACAGCCCTGTTTTTATAACTGAAAGAGGTATTCAGTCTTTAGAATTTTCAATTGAAACTGTCAATGGTGAGGATGGTGATGATCAACTTGAGAACAATAAATTACTTCACGAGATCAATGTTCCATTCAGGGCAAATCTTCCCGTTTTTGAAATTTTTAATAATTTTCCCGCCAATTGGAGCACTTATAATCCTGATAGACTTTTTACTTGGCAGTTGGCAAATGCACCTTCTATTTCGCCCACCAACAAAGCGATAGCCATGCAATTTTATATTCATGGTGAAGTAGTAATTGGTGCGACTGATTATTTACTAACTCCATTATTAGATTTCAGTACCGCAGAAGCTCCAGAATTATTTTTTCGATACGCATACGCATTGAAAAATGGTGCTTTTTATGAAGATGAGTTTAAGATAATTTATTCTACAGATTGTGGAAAAACCTTTCCAGATAGTAATACTTTGCTGCATTTGAAGGGAAGTCAATTGGCAACGGCATCCTCCCGCAACAACCAATTTGTACCTGCTGGAGCGCAAGATTGGGGAGTAAGAACAATTGACCTTAGTTTACTTAAAGGAATGTCAGATATTCAAATTGCATTTATTGGAATCAATGGGCGAGGTAATAATTTCTATTTGGATGACATTGCCATTTTGCCAAATCAGAATCCTCAGATCGATTTGAGCTTAACTGCTAGTAGTGAATTCAAACCAATTTACTGTCCTGGACAAATAAATTTTGATTTGATAATTTCGAACCTTAGCCCTTTTGAAGTAAAGGGAATTGTAATTAATTATCAAGTTGGTAATCAAAGCTTTAGTGAAAATCTGAATCAGTTAGAAATTGGCGCATCCGGCGTTTATACTCATACAATCTCTGCCAATATCAATCAAAATGGAATTCACGATTTGAGCATATCTGTAAGTCCTTTGGAAGGCAGCGATATTGATTTTAGCAATAATCTAATTACGAGTAAATTCGGCATTAGCAACAGCACTGGATTGACACCATATCGAGATAAAATTACAGGTAACTTCCCTGATGGTTGGTTATCATTTTCAACCCAATCAGAAACCCAATGGGAATTAAGTATAGCACCTGATCAAACACCTGAAAATGAGGCGTTGAAGCTTGATATTTTTGCAGAAAATGAACCTACAAACAATTATTGGTTGGTTTCTCCGGCTTTTAATCTCTCCAATTTAGATGAGGCCTCTTTCCATTTCAGACTCTCCTATGCACTCAATACAAGCTATGAAAATGATATTCAAGTCTATGCATTTAAAGAATGTTCTGAAGAGGATGGTTTGTTGATTTGGGAAAAAGAATGGGAAGAGTTAGAGGAAGAATCTGAAGATAATGAGGCATGGATACCTAACTCACGAGACGATTGGGAGAATGTGTATGTATCGTTAAATGAAATAGTGGGTGGTGGAAATTACCGTTTAGCTGTTAAGGTTACCTCAGCAGATAATAGCAACAATTTATATATTGATAATCTAGAGCTATTTATCCAAGATATTGCTCAGCCAACGCGAATCCCAGATAATAGCTTTTATATCTATCCAAACCCAACACAGAGCCTACTCAATATTGTATTTGTTCGCGATGAAAGAGAGTCAATTAAAATGACCTTATTTGATCTTTCAGGAATTCCATATTTTGAGCAATTTTACCCAAATACTCTTAACCAGACCTATACATTGGATTTAACAACAATTCCGATGGGAATGTATATCTTGCAAATTGAAGGTCAGGGCTTTAAAGAGGTAAAAAGGATCGTTAAAAATTAAGAAACTTTATTTATGATTAACAAAATAGCGTTGCAGCAGCATTGCCTTAATATAGTTGCAGAAAAGTTGAAGAGCACTAAGGAAGAAATGAACTTGACAAAAGAGGCGTCTTTCGAAGAAACTAAAAGCAGTGCAGGAGATAAATTCGAAACAGGTAGAGAAATGATGCAGCAAGAAGCTGATAAATTCACTCGCCAAATTGAAGAACTCAATAAAATCTATAGATTGATCGACACTCTAAATCTTAGTAAATCTTCAGAAAAGATAGAAGCTGGGAGCATTGTGAAGACGAATTTGAATACTTTTTTTATATCTGCAAGCCTAGGAATGGTTGATTTTCAGGGAGAAAAGTTAATGCTTATTTCAGCAATTTCTCCGCTAGCTTCTGCCCTTCTCGATAAAAAGTCTGGAGAGCAAATTACCTTTAATAGTCGTACTTACACAATTGAAGAAGTCTATTAGAATATAATCAAAAATGAAACCCTGACAGAATTCATATCTAGCAGGGTTTTTCGTTTATAGACTTAAGGCTTAATAAATCACTTGGATTTTTTCAACTAAGCTTAATTTATGCTCTCTCTTTAGATCTCTCTTCTTTTAAGCGCTCGATGAAGTTGATTGGATTGAAGTTAGAATAATCTGAAACAACTAACTCATTGGATTTTTGAGTATAAACTATACTTGCTTTAGACGCCCATGGTGTAAGTCCAAATGCATAAGCTAAAACAGTAATGCCCACTAGAACACCTATAAAAAGGATCAAGCCTGATATAACACCTCTTTTACGATTGCTTATTGTATCCATGGTCGTTGTATTACGTTTTTTGTATTGCCAAGCATTATGCCAGAAATGAAAACAGCCCAACTTTAATAAAATCGAATATATTATTTCAAAAGTGGCCTATTAAATGTTCGCTTTTGGACAATCATTTACGGAAATGGACATTCGATTGGATTTCCTATTAACCAGGATTTTTAATTAAATTTTAAGCGTTTATCCTTTATCATTTTTTCCACGGCAATAATGCCACTAAGCGTAGTTCCTGGAATGCCTTGCCCTGGATAGCTTGTATCACCACATTGATACATTCCTTGCCCATCTACTCGTGCTTCTATCATTTGCCACGGCTTGATAGAAAAGTATTGAGGATAGCCGCCTACAAATCCAAAAGCCCTACCAGTCCATTTTTCCCAGCTTTTTGGAGAGGAGCTGTGTTGATAGACAATATCGTTTCTACGCAGAAATCCCTTTTCCTCCAAAATATTGATTACTGCTTCTTCTGCTAATTTGCCATCTACAATATTATTTTGTGGATCAGGCACATGAGTGCTAATGGAGGCTACTTTCATACCTGCCTCGTCAGATCTGGTCAAATCATCAGGATGACTTAAGCTTAAAAATATG